>JAEWSP010000029.1 GCA_023459795.1 Bacillota bacterium | reverse complement strand
CTCTGATCCGTCGTGTATTTCATCGAAAAAGCCCCTCCTGTGGCTTCGGGGCGGCCGATGAACGAAGGGCATGCCCTTCGTTCATCACTGGCCTACTCCTCGGTCCAACATTTGGGGTTCACTACAGGCTTACTTCAGCTTCTTCCTTAGTCTTTTTCCGGATCGTCTAGAAGAAGGGCTTCGATCGGCTCTCCGATTTCATCCGGGCTAGGCTTCACATCGAAGTTCTTGAGGATGGTCTTTCCGATAACAGCAAAGGTAGATCTCTCCTTAAGCTTGGTTCCGTTCTTATAGGCCTTGGAATAGGAGAGGAGAGGTACTCTTTCCCTGGTATGGTCAGTTCCCCACCAGGTCGGATCGTTGCCGTGGTCGGCCGTAATCATGAGAAGGTCGTCCTCCCTAAGGTTGGGAAGCAGATCTCCGAGGTCCCTGTCGAACTCCTCGATGCACTTTCCGTAGCCTTCCGGATTTCTCCTATGCCCGTAGGAGGAATCGAATTCGACCAGGTTCACGAAGCAGAGGCCTTCGAAGGAGCCCTGCTTGGCGAATTCGATGGTCTGGAGCATTCCGTCATGGTTGCTGGTCGTATGAAGCGAGCAGGAGCATCCGACGGCATTGAAGATATCGTGGATCTTGCCGATGGCGACGACTTCCTTCTTGGCATCCTGGAGATCCTGCATGGCAGTCCTTCCGGAGGGATCCAGAGCGTAGTCCCTCCTGTCGCTGGTCCTGGTGAAGTCCTTGGCGCAGGTTCCGACAAACGGCCTGGCAATGACTCTTCCGACCCTCCATTCCGGCTTCTTGGTCATCTCCCGGGCGATTTCGCAGTCCCGGTAGAGTTCCTCAAGCGGGATGACGCCGACATGGGCGGCAAGCTGCAGGACGGAATCCGCGGAAGTATAGAGGATAAGGGATCCTTCCTTCATGGCCTGCTCCCCGAGCTTGGTGAGGATGACGGTACCGGAAGAGGAGTAGTTTCCGATGATCTTCCTTCCCGTTCTCCTGGAAAGCTCGTCTACGAGCTCCTTCGGGAATCCGTTGTCCGTAAAGGTGACGAGCGGATGGGGAGTAAGGATTCCCATCATCTCGCAGTGTCCGGTCAAGGTATCCTTGCCGTTGCTGGCTTCCCTAAGGGACTGGACATAGGTGTTTGGATGATCCACTGCTGTCGTCCCCTGAATCGGTGCCAGATCCCTAATTCCCATAGCGTTGAGGTTAGGAATATCAAGTCCGTTGCACTTCTCGGCGGTATGGACGAAGGTATTGGACCCTACATCGTTGTGGCCGGCATTGAAGAACTTGTCCGCATCCGGTTCCGCACCGATGCCGACACT
This sequence comes from Bacillota bacterium, assembly GCA_023459795.1. Taxonomy (GTDB): domain Bacteria; phylum Bacillota_I; class Bacilli_A; order RFN20; family CAG-288; genus Enterosoma. Next base: position 30,887 of record JAEWSP010000029.1, on the reverse strand, counting down.
GTCCATGACAATCAGGAAAACACGTTTGAAACGATTCATTTTTCATGCCCCTCCCGGGTTTCTTCAGCTACATTATAAAGAAACGAAAACATCTTTTCATCTTCTTCACTTCCTCTTCATGGCCTTTTCGTATTCCCGTACCCTCTTGGCAGCGGAAAGGTGGGTATAGATTTCCGTAGTCTCGATATCGGAATGCCCTAGAAGAACCTGTACGGAAGTAAGGGGAGCGCCGTTCTCCAGGAGATGCGTAGCGAAGGAATGCCTCAGGATATGGGGAGAGATCTCCTTCTTTATCCCGGCTTTTTCTCCGTATGCCCTTATCCTCTGGAAGACGTACTGCCTGGAAAGAGGCTTGCCGTTCTTATGGACGAAGAGAAGAGGGAAATTGTCTTCCCCTCTTCCCCTAAGGTACGAGAAAATAGCTTCCCTGGCTTCTATCCCGAAAGGAACGATCCTTTCCTTGCTTCCCTTGCCGAGGACCTTAAGATACCCTTCCTCGAAGGATACCCGGTCTTTCCTAAGCCCGACTGCTTCGCTGACCCTGAGTCCGGAGGAATAGGTAAGCTCCAGAAGGGCAAGATCCAGTCTTCCCCTATAGGAAGAAGCATCGATGCTCCGGAAGAGTGCTTCCACCTCTTCCTTGGAAAGGACCCTGGGAAGCCTCTTCTCCTTCTTCGGGGAAGGGAGGTCGGATAAGACGGTGCTGTTCTTCCCTTCTTCCTTGAGGAACTTGAAGAATCCCCTTATGGCCATTGCCTTCCGGATCCTGGTCGTGCTCTTCTCCCCCCGCTTTGTCAGATAGGAGAGGTAGGAGCCGGCTTTTGCGGCATCCAGCTGCTGGCATTCCGGATCCCCTAGATAATGCAGGAAGGCAACTAGATCATTCCGGTATGCCACTACGGTATTGGGAGAGTCCCCTTTCTCCGAAAGGAGGTAGGAGAAATATGGCTCCAGTTCCTCACTTGCCTTCATCTTTCTTCTCCTTAAGAAGGTCGGAACCGAAGAACACCTTCCCGCCGAACGACAGGGATTCATTGATCTGGTTCAGTTCCTCCTTCTTCTTCGTGCCGGTGTCTTCTTTCCTTTCCTGGAGCTTCTCCAGCCCGACTCCGAGAAGCCTTATCTTCTGTCCCTTGTAGAACTGGTCGAAAAGGTCAAGGGCATACCTAAGAAGATCTTCCGTCCTGTAGAGAGGGCGGGGGAAGGAGCACCTCCTGCTCTTCGTCTTGAAGTCGGGAGTCCTCAGCTTTATCTCCAAAGTCATGGCGCTCTTGTGGTACTGGTCAAGCTCCTTGACATCTTCCTTGACGCAGGACGTCACCATAGCGCCTAGCTCCTCGTATCCTTCCACATCGTCGGCAAAGGTCCTCTCCGAGGAGATGCTTTTCGGATCCCAGTCCGAGGTATCGACGAAGTCGTTCCCGAGTCCGTTTGCTTCCCCCTGGAATTCCTCGAATCCCCCTCCCAGATACTTCTTCACATCCGGATTCTGGGTAAGGGCCAGATCCCCGATCGTACGGATTCCTAGGGATACCAGTCCCGGAGCGGTCTTCTTCCCGATCCCGTACATCTTGTCGATTGGAAGCGGCCAGAGAAGGGTAGGGATCTTCTCCTTGGGAAGAAGGGTAAGCCCGAGCGGTTTCTTCATATCGCTCCCCATCTTGGCAAGGAAAAGGGTAGCCCCTTCCCCGATGGAGCATTTGAGGCCGGTATTCCGGTAGATATCCATCTGCAGGTCGAAAAGCTGTTCCTCCTCCTTTCCGTCCAGAAGGAAATCCGAAAGGTCCAGATAGCATTCATCGATGGAGGCAGGCTCCATCCTGGGAAACCGGGCCCTAAGGTAAGACATGAAGCGCCGGGACAGGTCCTGGTAGAGGGAGAAATGACCGTTCACGATAATAAGCCCCGGGCATTTCTCCCTGGCCTGGAAGACCGGCTGGCCGGAATGGACCCCGCAGGCACGGGCTTCGTAGCTGGCAGTCGAAATGACCCCTCTCCTTCCCGAATACCCGACGGCAACCTTCTTGCCGACAAGGGACGGGTCGGAAAGCTCCTCCGCCTGGACGAAGAACTCGTTGAGGTCGATATGAACGATTTTTTTCATCCCGAATATGTTAACATAACTCCTTTTCCCCAGGAAAGGAGCAGACGCACTAACGGAACTCCTCGATAAGCTTCTCGGCCTGCTCCTTGGCTTCCTCGGTCAAGGAAGAACCGGAAAGCATGGAGCCGATAGACAGGACGAAGTCTCCGTCGGAAAGCTGGGAAGCGGTCGTATACGTCTTTCCGTCGACGACCTTCTTGGAGATCCTGACGCCGATGGTAGCGGAAGCTACGACCTGGGGGAGATGGGAGATGACCAGGACCTGGGAAGACTCGGCGATAGTCCTTATCTTCCTGGCTACAAGGCTTGCCACCCTTCCGGATACTCCGGTATCGACTTCGTCCAGGACCAGAAGGTCATACGGATCCAGGGAGTTCAGTACGCTCTTCAGGGAGAGCATGAGCCTGGCTCCTTCTCCGCCGCTTGTCGCCTTGCTCAAAGGGGCAAAGTCGAGTCCGGCATTGAGAGCGACGATGAACCTTACGGAATCGATTCCGTCCGAAGAGATATCCTTCCTGGAGAACTCCACCCGGAACCCGTTTGGAGGAAGAAGAAGGTCCTTCATCTCGTTGCCGATCTTCTTCTCCAGAGAGTGTGCCGCTTCTTTCCGGAAGGCAGAAAGTGCTTCTCCCTTGGCAAGGGCATTCTTCCTTGCTTCTTCTATTTTCCTGTTGGCATCATCCTTTGCTTCTTCGAAGCCTTCGGCAAGGGCTAGCTCCTTCTTGTACTGGCTGTACTTGGACAGGATCTCGTCTGTCGTCTTGCCGTATTTCCTCTGCAGTCCCTTCAGATCGAAAAGGCGCTGGTTGATAGCGTCGATCCTTCCGGGATCCCCGTTCTGGGAACGGAAGGAGGAGGAGATGTTCCTCAGGTCCTCGACCAGCTTCTCGCAGTCTTTCCTGGCAGCAGCCCCGTCTTCCTCCAGAGCCGTTCCGGAAAAGGCGGAAAGCTTGTTCTCCAAAGACCTCAGGACGTCTTCGAGGCTTCCCTGGGGAAGGCTTGTCGCCTCTTTCAGGGTATTCATCTTCTCCACGAGCTTCTCGTAGCCTCTCAGGGATTCGAACTCCTCGTCGAGGTCTTCGATCTCATGGGGCTTGAGACGGGCTTTCTCGATCTCCGTAATCTGGAAGGAGAGGTAATCCGTATCCAGATCCTTATGCTCTTCCAGAAGCTTTGCAAGTCCTTCCTTCTCCTGGCTGTACAGGGAATAGGCTTCCTTATAGGAGCTTAGAAGCTTCCCTTCCTTTTCCTGGGCAAACCGGTCCAGGTATTTGAGGTGGTTCTTCTCATCGAAAAGCTCCCAGTTTGCTCCCTGGGAATGGATATCGATCAGATGCTTCACCGCCTCTCTGTATAAAGCAAGGGTAACGACCTCCCCGTTCAGGTAGTAGCGGGAAGTATGGTCGGGATTGAGCGTCCTCTTCAGAAGCAGCTCATTGGAAGAGGAGACATATTCCGATAGCTCCATATGGTCCTTGACAAAGGAAGCGGGAAGAAGGAAAAGGGCGGAGATCACGGCTTTCTTCTCCGGATCCCGGACAAGGGTGAAATCGGCTTTCTCCCCGGAAAGCAGGGAAAGGGAGTCGACGATCAGGGACTTTCCGGCTCCTGTCTCGCCGACAAGGGCAGTCTCCTTCTTCGTAAAAGACAGGGTCGTATCTTCGATGACGGCAAGGTTCGAGATATGCAGTTCGCTAAGCATTACTGTTCCTCCTTCTCTTCTCTATCCGCTGGACGGCTTTTTTCCAGGATATCCTGATAAACTCCTTCGATATCTAGGTGGTTAAGGCATAAAAGGGAGTCCCTGTCCCCGAAAGGAACGAAATCCACGGGGAAGGAATAGGATACGAATTTTCCTCCGTATCCGTTTCTTCCCAGATAGCTTTCCAGCACTTCCGAAGTCCCTGTCCTTACGGAATAGGGATCATAGAAGTAGATCTCGGAATAGGAGAGGAGGGAAAGGGAAGAAAGGATGTCATCCTTGGGGAGGAGATCCAGAAGAAGGACCTTGTCGAATTCCTTCAGGGAGCAGGAAACAAGCCTCTTTCCCAGAGGCCCCACGGAAAGGACGATCCTCGTGTTCCTCTTCCCGAAGGAGAAAAGAGCAAAGGAAGAAGAAAGGGAATAGGGAAGCCCTTCTTCGAAAGGATTGTCCCTGGGAAGACGGAGGACCGAAAGACCCATGTCGAAGAGGCTCACCATTTTGGACAGTTCCTTGGTGCTCTTGCTGTCGAAAGGCATGTAGATGTGGACAAAGGGGATGGCCTTCATCATCGCGACGTCATAGATCCCGTGGTGGGAAGAGCCGTCCCCGTTGGCAAGTCCGGCCTTCTCATCGATGATAAGGACGTTCACCTTCTCCCGGGAGAGGTCTTCCAGGACTTCGTCGAAGGATCTCTGCAGGAAGGTAGAGTAGATATCGATGACCGGATGGAAGCCTTTCAGGGCAAAACCGGAAGCAATCGTGACGCAGGCTTCTTCCGCGATTCCGACATCCAGTACCCTGTCCGGATACCTGGCCGATAGTGCTTCCAGCCCCGAACCCCGTTCCATAGCCGGAGTGAGGAAGACAAGCCTGTCGTCTTTGGCCATCCTTCCGAAGGCGAAGGAGGACTTGAGGTCCGTAAAGGAATGGATTTCCTTCCGGATCTGGGCATTCTTGTCGAAATGCGGAACGACATTGTGGTATTCCCCGCATTCGTCCTCTTCCGCCGGTCCGTATCCGCATCCCTTCTTCGTCAGGACGTGGATCACTACCGGTCCCTGGAAAGCCTTGGCTTTCTCGAAAGCCATATCCAGGGAAGAGAAATCATGCCCGTCGAAAGGGCCCATGTACTTGATGCCGGCGGCTTCGAAGACAGTGGGTTCGATAAGCTTTGCCCTTATGGAATCCTTCCAGTCCCTTAGCTTGAGGAATATCTTCCAGCTCCATTTCCGTCTGCCCATCAGTTTTCCGAACCCGTTTGCCGTACGGAAATAGAAGCGGGAGTTCCGCAGCTTTACGAACTTCTTGTTCAATCCGCCGACGGTCGGGGAGATCCCCATTCCGTTGTCGTTCAGGACGATGACAAGCCGCGTCTTCTTGTCCGAGGAGAGGACATTCAGGGTCTCTGCCGATACTCCGTTCAGAATGGAGGAGTCGCCGATAAGGGCAACGGTATAGCTGTCGTCCCCGGCAAGGGCTTTGGCCTTGGCCATTCCGTAGGCGACAGGGACTGCCGTTCCGGCATGTCCGTTCTCGTATTTCTCGTAAGGGGAAAGGAACCTGTCCCCGAAAGGAGGTTCCCCTCCGAATTTCCTAAGCTTCTGCAAGGGACGCCCGGTCAGGATCTTGTAGGCGTAGGACTGATGCCCGATATCGAAGAGGATATCATCCTTGAGCGGGTCGAAGGAACGGAGAAGGGACATCGTCAGTTCGACGGCTCCGAGGTTGGAGGAGAGATGTCCGCCGAAGGCAAGGGTCGAAGAGAGGATATCCGCTCTTATGTCGGTTGCAAGGACCCGTAGTTTTCCATTGGAAAGATCGGCAAGGCCGTTAGCCCCGCCTACCAGACTGCGGTTTGTCTTCTTCTTATTCTTCTTCGCCACTTCCTTACCCTAGCGGATAGTATCCGCAGCTTTCTTCTCGAGGTCGGCAAGACGCTTCTCCATCTCGGCAAGCACGCTCTTCCCGTATTCGAATAGCTTGGTTGCCTCATCGAGAGCCAGCCCGCTTTCGGAAAGCTTTGTTACGGCAAGGCTTGCTTCCTTCTCCAGCTCTTCATAGCTGCATTTCGAAAGATCTTTTTTCTTTTCCATGATTGGGTCCTCCTAGTCGGATACGTCGACTTTCCTTCTGCCTTCCGGATAGGCGATCTCGGCACTTCCCTTATGGAGATCCTTGGGATGCCTCACAAGGATTCCGTCCTGGAATACCTGGGCATAGCCTTTGTCCAGGATAAGGAGGGGAGACAGGGCCTCCATGTTCCCGGCAAGGGCAAGGCACTCCGCCTTCTTCTTTCCCAGGTAATAGGATAACCCGTCCTCAAGTGCGGAAGAAAGGGATTCCTTCTCCTGGCGGTACTGGGATGCTTTGGCAAGGAAGGCAATACTGAGGGAGCTTTCAAGGCTCTTCCGCTTCTCCTCTTTTCCGGAGAGAAGCCTTGATGGGGAATAGGCAAGAAGAGCATTCCTCAATCCTTCCAAGGCCAGCCTCTTCTCCCTGAGGATGGAAAGGTATCCGTCCCTAAGCCCTTCGAGGATTGCTTCCTTCTCTTCCTCGATATCCGCAAGGCTCGGGTTGATAAGGCTTGCCCCTTCCGTCGGGGTGATAGCCATTCTGTCCGATACCCGGTCGGCAATCGAGGTATCGACGGTATGGCCGATAGCCGTAATCACCGGAACCGGAGAGGTAGCAATGGAGAGCGCGACCTTCTCGTCGTCGAAACAGCTCAGGTCCGTCTTGCTTCCTCCGCCTCTTCCAAGGAGGATTACATCGAAGTCCCCCTTCTTGGCTTCCTCCAAGGCAGCAAGGATGCTCTTAGCGGCATTCTCCCCCTGGACGGTGACCGGGAAGAGGACGCTGGAGACAGGGAATCTGTCATGGAGGGTCTTCAGGATATCCTGATAGGCGGCACCCGTCTCTGCCGTAAGGACTGCCACCTTCCTGCAGAACCTAGGAATCGGCTTCTTCCTGGATTCCTCTAGATAGCCGAGCTTTTCCAGCTTCTCCAAAGTCTTCTTCCGGAGAAGAAGATTCTTTCCGGTCTGGGAGCTCAGTAAAGTGGTGGACTCTCCCCATAAGGTCAGGGAGCATCCGTGCTCGTAGTAGGTAAGGCTCCCGGTCACGGAGATTACATCCCCCGGCTTCAGATCGCCAAGCCCGTATCCGTCCCCGTAGTAGGTGGCGAAAGCGCATTTCACGATCGGGGAATTCGTTTCCTTCTTTCCCTGGTCCCCGAGCTCGATGTAGGTATATTTGCCGGGGTGGATCTGGAAGATCTCCCCGTATACCGTCAGGGAGTGGAAGAGGGGATTAGAAAAACAGCCCTTCAGAAGGGCTGAGAGTTGGCCGACGGAGAAAGTACGGCCGCTATCTTCCTGACTTTTCGGGGAAGTCATAATGCTCCAGGGAATGGTCGAGGACAGCATTGATGAATTTGTAATCGTTCGTCTTGAGGTAGTCCTTGGAAAGGTTCACGGCTTCGCTGATGATGACATTCCTGGGAGAGAGATGGCCGTAGTTCGCTTCGGATACCGCCTCCACGAGGATTGCCTTGGCGACATTGTCGAGACGGTCGAACATCCAGTTCACCAGATGGGCCTGGAGAAGATCCGTGATCGGGGAAAGGTTCTCGATGGCAAGTCCGTAGACGACCCTCGAGAAGGCAGGGACCTCTTCGTATTTCTCGACTCCGTAGGTGGAGCAGATAATCTTGGAGGCGTCGATTGCCTCTTCCTTGTTCTCTTCCATCACAAAAAGCTGGTAGAGGGACTGCATGACCTTGGTCCTTTCGTCCTTCCTCGAGTAACGGTTCTCCCACTTCTTCCTGGCGCTCATAGGCTTCGTTCCGGTCTTGGTCTCTTCCTTCTTCTCTTCCGGGATATCTTTCTTTTCTTCCATGGTTGTTTTTATTTCCTTGTCGAGACTTCTTCCGTTCCTTCCTCGGCTTCTAGCTTCTTCCTAAGTATCACCCCGTAGAGGATTAGCCCGAGTCCGATAAGATGGAGGAGGGGAGAGACGATATAGGAGGCAATCCCAGGATCGATAGGGGTGTTTCCGATTCCGCCGATTATAAGGGCGGCAACAGACAAGGCGGTATCGAGTCCGTAGACGACAAGGCATCCTTCCAGGAACCCTTTCCTGCCTTTCGCCGCAAAGTAGGAGAAGAATACAAGGAGAAGCCCGATAGCGATAGAAAGAACGGAGGACATTCCCTTGATGAAGGATAGGTTAAGGGTCTTGGCGGAAAGGACCAAGGTGAGCTGGCTTGTTCCGAAGAGGAAGGGGAAGGCACCTGTTCCCAGCACTGCCGAAGAAGCAGTATCCACCTTCAGGTTCTGCTGGAGGAAGATGACCCCGATGAAGGAGACGATGCTGATCCAGATAGGAGACCCTGCCAGCACGGAAAAAGACTTCCGGAGGCTGGAATAGGAGGAATCCTTTTTCATGCGGCTTTCTGTTCGAGGACGCCGGAAATCTCCACGTCGACAGTAAGGCGGCTGACCTCGGTAGCGGAATAGAGAGCCTGGTAGACGGATTCCTGCAGGAAGGCAGTCGACTTCTTCATATCGCTGTTCTTGAAGGCGAAGATCGGAAGGCGTACTTTGACGGCATTCTTCTTCTGGTCGATCTGGACGCTGTTCTTCAGGGTCCTGTGGCCGTCGGTCAGGGCAAAGCAGTCCTTCATCTCCCCTTCCAGGAGAGAAGCTTCGCAGGCATCGGCGATCTGCTGGAAAGCATAGGCGGAAATGCCCATCTTCCCCGTGTCTTCGTTTTCAACGAAATAATAATCCATATGGAATATCTCCCTTCCGTATTTTCATCACTCTGCCTTATATTTTAGCATATCGGGCCTAATTCTGCTTGACCCCTTTCATGGAAAGGGAAATCCGTCCCCTCTTGAGGTCGACGCCGATTACCTTGACGTTGACGATGTCCCCCGGCTTACCTACGGTATGGGGATCTGAAACATAGTGGTCTGCCATCTCCGAGATATGGACCAGTCCGTTGATCTCGATCCCGAGATCGACGAAGAAGCCGAATCCGGCGACATTCCGGATCGTACCCTGGAGGATCATTCCCTCCTTCAGGTCCTTGATATCCGTTACGCTCTCGTTGAGGTGGGCGACTTTCTTGACGTCTCTGGGATCCCGGGTCGGCTTGACTAGTTCGTGGAGGATATCCGTAAGGGTGTATTCGCCGACATCCAGTTCCTTGCTCTTTTCCTCGATCTGCTCCTTGGTCATAAGGCGGAGAGCTTCTTCCCGCTCTTCCTTGCCTTCGGGGAGGGACTTGAGGATAGCCTTGGCGATCGGATAGGATTCCGGATGGACGGCGGAATCATCCAAAGGTTCCCTGCTATTCGGTACCCGGAGGAATCCGGCCGCATTGAGGAAGGCCTTGGGACCAAGTCCCGGCACCTTCTTCAGAGCCTGGCGGTTAGCAAACGGCCCGTTCTTCTCCCTGGTCTCGACAATGCTTAAGGCAAGCTTGGAGGAGATGCCGGAGATATGGGAAAGAAGCACGGCGCTGGCGGTATTGACGTTCACGCCGACATAGTTCACGCAGTCTTCGACAACGCCGTCCAGGGCCGTCTTGAGCTTCTTGGAATCGATGTCGTACTGGTACTGGCCGACGCCGATCGATTCCGGCGGGATCTTCACCATCTCCGCCAGCGGATCTTCCAGGCGCCTGGCCAGGGATACGGCGCTCCTGAGGTTCGGGCTGAACTGGGGGAATTCCTTCTGGGCATCGGCTGTGGCGCTCCAGATGCTGGCCCCGCTTTCGCTGACGATGACGTATTCCAAATCGGAAAGGCTGGGATTCTCCTCCCTCAGCTCCTTGATGAGCTTCTCGCTGTCCCGGGAGGCTGTTCCGTTCCCGAGGGCGATCGTCTTGGTCTTGTTCTTAGTCAGAAGAGAAAGAAGAGTAGCTTTGGAATTGTTCCTGGAGCCGAAGAAAGGATTCGGCAGGACATAAGTATCCAGGACCTTGCCATTCTCATCAATAAAGGCAAGTTTGCACCCGTTTGTAAAGCCGGGGTCAAACCCGAGGATCCGTCTGTCCTTGAGCGGGGATTCCAGCAGTGTCGCCTTCAGGGAGACCTTGAACTCCGTGATGGACTCTTCGCTGGCCTTGTCGAAAAGCTCGGAATAGATATCGTTCTCGACGGAAGGACGGATAAGACGGGTATAGGAATCCAGGACCATTGCCGAAAGTTCCTTGTGGTAGCAGGTGGAAGCAGGGATTTCCTTGGCTCCGACGAAGGCAAGGAAGACCTCGTCATCGAGGATTAGCTTCCTGGTCAGCGCCTTCTTGCTGACGCCCCTGTTGATCGCCAGGATGTTGTACCCCTTCAGAGAAGAGAGGGTCCTCGAATACTTGGCATAGTTGTCGTAGGTGGCATCTTCACACTTTTCGACCTTCTCGGTCTCCAGGACTCCCTTCTTCCGGGCCATATCCTTGAGGAAGGTACGGTAGAGCGGCTTATCGGCAATGGCTTCGGCAAGGATATCCATGGCGCCGCTAACGGCCTTCTCCGGGGTATCGAACCCGGATTCCTTGGAGACGTACTTCTTGGCTTCCTCCAATAGCTTTCCGGTCTTGTCCGTAAGGATATAGGTGGCAAGCGGACCAAGCCCTGCCTTCTTGGCTTTGGAAGCCCTCGTTACCCGCTTTGGCTTATACGGGCGGTAGTAGTCTTCCACTTCGCTCAAAGTAAGGGCATCCTCGATCTTCTTGCGAAGCTCCTTGTCCTCTACCTTCTGCTCGTCAAGGCTAGCGAAAACAGTCTTCTTCCTCTCCTCGAGTCCGTTCAGGTATTCGAGCCTTTCGGAAAGGTTCCTCAGGTTCTCGTCGCTCATCCCTCCTGTCTCTTCCTTGCGGTAACGGGCGAGGAATGGAACCGTGTTCCCCTCCCCGAGAAGAGAAATGACCTTCTTCACATCTTCGTAGCGGAGAGAAAGCTCCGAGCTGATCTGGGCAATGATATCCATATGAAAAACCTCTTTGTTGCGTAGTTCTAGTCGGCAAGAAGCGGGGAGAGGGTGAAAAAGAACACCTCCTCCCCGCTTCGGATATAGCATTCGACGCCGTTCTTCCTGGGAAGGGAGAAATAAAGGTACAAGGAACGGACAAGGCCTTTATCCGGATCTGCCTGTCCGTCTTCTTTTACCAGGGTAAGATCGCTCGTGTATCCTTCCGGGAAGTAGGTGACGGTAGAAGGAGCATGGAGGATTACCTTTATTTTAGGGAAATCCTTCCGGCTCTTGGAAAGAGTGAAGGAATACCGGTAAAGGGAAGCGGAGGAATCGTATTCGTATATAAGGGAAGCGGAGAAGTCGTCCGGGAGGGTACCGGAAGGAACAAGGGAAGACAAAGAAGCCACATCCCGGCTGATTTCGGCTTCATCCTGCTTGGAGGAAGCGGAAGCATGGGTGCAGGAAAAGAGGAAGAGGGTGGAAAAGAGCAAAGGCCAGATTCTTTTTTTCATCCTTTTTCCTCCTGTTCCAGCTATCTAACGACGATAGAAACAATCTTGTTTTTGACGACGATGATCTTGACTAAGCTCTTCCCGGCCATTGCTTCCTGGACCTTGTCGATGGCAAGCGCCTTCTTCTTCAGGTCTTCGATCTCGCTGTCGGAAGCATCCTTCTTCGCTTCCAGAGTCCCCTTCAGCTTTCCGTTGACCTGGACGGCATAGGTGACAGGACGGCTGTCCACCTTGCCGGTCTCGAACTTCGGCCAGGCGACAAAATCGATGAGGCCCTTATATCCCAGGAGCGTATAGCATTCCTGTCCGAAGTGCGGGCAGATAGGAGCAATCAGCTGCGCAAGCCCCAGAAGCTTGGACTTAGGAAGGCTAGTAGCCTTCTCGAAGGCAGAGACGCAGACCATGATCTGGGAGATAGCCGTGTTGTAGTGGAGGACTTCATAGTCTTCCGTGCACTTCTTGACGGTGGCATGGAAGATATAGTCGAGTTCCGGATTGTCCTCTTCGCTCCAGAGAGCCGTGAAATGGCTGTCGGAATAAAGCCGGAACATCTTGTCCAGGAACTTCTTGGCGCCTCTCGGTCCGTCCGGAGACCACGGAAGGGACTGATCGACCGGTCCCTTGAACATCTCATAGAGACGCAGGGCATCGGCGCCGTACTGGCGGATGACATCATCCGGGGAAACCGTATTCCCCAAGGATTTGCTCATCTTCTGTCCGTCCGGACCAAGGATCAGGCCCTGGTGGTAGAGCTTCTGGAAAGGTTCTTCGCACTTGAAGACTCCGATATCGTGCAGGAACTTATGCCAGAAGCGGGCATAAAGAAGATGGAGGACGGCATGTTCCGCACCGCCGACATAGACATCGACCGGAAGCCAGTGGTCGAGAAGTTTCTTGTCGCCAAGCTCCTTGTCGTTGTGCGGATCGATATAGCGGGCATAATACCAGCTCGAGCCTGCCCACTGCGGCATGGTGTTGGTCTCTCTCTCGCCCTTGACTCCGTCCAGGGTGACATTGACCCAGTCCGTCTCCTTGCTGAGCGGTGGCTTTCCGTCTCCGCTAGGCTTGTAGTCTGCCATCTCGGGAAGAGTCACCGGCAGATCCTTGTAAGGGACAGCCACGGTCTTTCCGTCTTCCGTATGGATGACAGGAATCGGTTCGCCCCAGAAACGCTGTCTCGAGAAGAGCCAGTCTCGAAGCTTGTAGGTGACCTGGTAATGTCCCTTCTTCAGCTCCACGAGCTTATCCGTGATAGCCTTCTTGGCATCGGCGATATTCATGCCGTCGGCAAAGGCGGAATTCATATGCCTTCCGTCACCGGTGTAGGCAGTCCTGCTCGTATCGCCTTCGATAACCTGGATCATCGGAAGGTCGTGCTTCTTGGCGAATTCATAATCCCGCTCGTCGTGGGTCGGAACGGCCATGACGGCACCGGTCGCATAGGTGGCAAGGACATAGTCTCCGATAAAGACCGGGAGTTCCTTTCCGTTGATCGGGTTGATAGCCGTGGCGCCGATGAAGACGCCGGTCTTCTCCTTGCTTCCGTCGGTTCTTTCGAGATCCGACTTGGCAGCGATCTTCTTCAGGTATTCCCCGACTTCGCCCTCGTGTTCCTTGCTGGTAAGCTTCTTCACCAGCGGGTTCTCCGGGGCAAGGACGATGTACGTGCATCCGAAGAGCGTATCCGCTCTTGTCGTAAAGACAGAGATCTTCTCTTCGCTATGGACGACGTCGAAGTCGACGATCGTTCCGGTGCTCTTTCCGATCCAGTTCTTCTGCATGCGGAGAGTGGAAGCCGGCCAGTCGATCTGCTTGAGGCCTTCCAGAAGCTTGTCGCCGTAGGCTGTGATCTTCAGCACCCACTGCTTCATCGGCTTTCTTTCGACCGGATATCCGCCTCTTTCGCTCTTCCCGTCAACGATCTCCTCGTTGGCAAGAACGGTTCCCAGAGCCGGGCACCAGTTGACGAGGCGGTAGTCTTCATAGGCTAAGCCCTTCTCGAACATCTTGAGGAATATCCACTGGGTCCACTTGTAATAGGAAGGATCGCAGGTTTCGATCTGCCTGTCCCAGTCATAGGAAAAGCCAAGCCTCTTCAGCTGCTTGCAGAAGTTGGCGATATTCTGCTCCGTGTAGATAGCCGGATTCTTGTTGTTCTTGATGGCAAACTGTTCGGCCGGAAGGCCGAAGGCATCATATCCGATCGGATGGAGGACATTGAAGCCCTGGGCTCTCTTCATACGGGAAAGAGCATCCGTAGCCGTATATCCTTCCACATGTCCGACGTGGAGTCCAACTCCCGACGGATACGGGAACATATCCAGAATATAGAATTTCGGCTTGGAGAAATCCCAGACGTCCGTTCTATAAGTCTTTTCCTCTTCCCAAACCTTCTCCCATTTCGGTTCGACATTCTTGAAATCAAAGGCCATGTTTTTGAGTTCTCCTGAAAGTACTACCTATTATAGCAAGATGAGGGGAAGTAAAAAAGCTCGAAAACGTCTATCCTTTTGTCTCCTTCCCCTTTATAATAGTTGACCGTGGCCGTATTCCGGAAGCAAAAATACTTCTTGATTCCTACCGTTTGTTTTGGTATATTACCCAATGCATGTTGTAGCACGCAAGATAGTTATCCGTCCGATGATGTCTGTAAAAGTAACCGAGCTACAAGCGGTGAAGGACACTCATCCGGGATAAATGAACTTTGCGCCTTACTTATGCAGTAGTCCAGCATAATGAAAGGAGAACACAGTAATGTCTCGTTACACTGGTCCGGTCTGGAGAGTTTCCAGACGTTTAGGCTATTCGATCCTTGGCAATGGTCAGGAACTTCAGCGTCGTCAGTCGATTCCTGGACAGCATGGCCAGGCCCGTCAGAAGAAGAAGACTGAATACGGTCTCCAGATGACCGAAAAGCAGAAGCTTCGTTTCTCTTACGGAGTCTCCGAGCGTCAGTTCCGTCGTTTCTTCACGATTGCTAAGGCCGACAAGCACGTCGCTACCGGTCTCAAGCTTCTTCAGCTTCTCGAATCCCGTCTCGACAACCTTGTCTACCGTATGGGCTTTGCTGCTACCCGCCGTCAGGCCCGTCAGCTCGTCTGCCACGGACATGTCATTGTCAACGGCAAGAAGGTCGACATCCCGTCCTACATCTGCAGCATCAATGATGTCATCTCCTTCAAGGATGCTTCGAAGTCCCTGAAGATCATCACCGAGAACATCGCCAAGAAGCCTTCCATCCTCGGATTCGTCGCTGTCGACTTCAACAAGGTCGAAGGAAAGTACGTCCGTTATCCGGAGCGTGCCGAACTTCCGGCTGATGTCGATGAGTCGCAGGTCATCGAATTCTACAACCGTAAGCTGTAGAATCCGGTTCCGATAAGAAAAACCGGGGGTTTGCAAACAAGCCCCCTTAAATGGCGGATATGGTGAAGAGGTTAACACAAACGGCTGTGAACCGTCCATGCGAGGGTTCGATCCCCTCTATCCGCCCCATTGAAAAGAAGCAGGACCGCAAGGTCCTGTTTTTTGTTCCCCTTGTTTTCCTTTCCCTCCACGCCTGCAGGAGGCAAAGCGGACCGGCCGTCTCTTCTCCCTTGTTGGAGCAGGAACCATCACAAAAGCCGGCGTCTGCCGGCTTTGTTCTTCTATTCTTTCGGATTCTGTTCCTTTACCCGGTAAAGGAGCAGCTCCTGGCTGGTGCCTACGACCAGGAAGGGATCCCGGTAGGACAAGGAAACAGGCTTTCCCTTTCCTTTCTGGGCAGAGACCAGGGAGAAGTCCTTGAGGGACAGGGTATACAGTTCGAACCCCTTCTCGAACGGGCAGGAAGTAAGGTAGAAGAGAAGGTCTTTCTCCCGGGACAGGGTCATATCCATGTAGAATTCGCTGCTCAGCGGAGGAAGGGTCTCTCCGGAGAAGCTCTTCCTTTCCTTTTCGGATTCGATCTCCTTATGGTAGAGCTTGGCTTCTTCCGCAGTAAGAGGAGTCTGGATGAGGAAGGGGAACTTCTTGATCTTCTTCCCGGAATGGGAGAAGAGCTGGAAGCCGTTAGGGATATCGGTAAGGATCTCTCCCTTTTCGATGAAGAAGAAACGGTGGAAAGGTTCCACCTTTACTTCTTCGATGATCTTCCCGCTATGGAAGCATAATGCTTTCCCGGAAGGAGAGAACAGGACCAAGGCTCCCATATCCTTGGAATACCTGATCCTATCCAGTACGATATCCGATGGAATCGGATAGGACTTCTCCTTGTCCTCCTGGAAGGAGTAGGTGACAAGGAGATTCTGCGGTTTCTCTTTCTGGTTGAGGGAACCTAGGATATAAAGGTAGCTTCCGTCCGGGGAATAGACGGCATCCTGGGCGAAGAAATCAGGACTAGGCTGGATAGTCCTAATGGGATCAAGGGTCGGAAGGGAAGAGAGGACGGCTCCCGGACGAAGAAGCCCGGAAAGAAGGACGAAGCTCTTCCGGTCAGGGCTGGAAACAATCTTCTTGGCAAACCTCGTATCCTTTGTCTCGGCAAGGATCTCCATCGTAAGGGAATCCAGGAGGAAAAGGGAATCCTCCCTCTTGAGAAGGAAGCTCTCTCCGGTGAAGGCAAGTGCCTGGGAGGACGGGAAGCGGTGTATCAGCGAAAGTTTTTCCATAGGTCTCTTTTCTGGAACAGAAGCAAGCCTTCTATCCGCGGTTGTATTTCTCGACAAGCCTTCCGGTCTTGTCGGCAAGCGTACCGGTAAGCTCTCCCGGCTTTACCCGGTAGACCCAGTTCTTGGGGCTTAGAAGGGAAGGGGTATTCATCCTGCATGTCCCGTCTTTGAGAAGCATATCCTGGATAGGGACGATAGCTCCCTTCGTAATGCCGGCAAGGCACAGCTCGACAATCGTAGAGGCAAGCTCCTTGAGTTTGCCATCCTTGTAAGAAACTAAGAACTTGTCGCATTCCTTCTTTACGTCTTTCTTTAGGGTTTCCCTGTCTTTTTCGTTCAGGGAAATCAGATATCCGAGTGTCGTATCATTGTCATGCGTTCCGGTAAAGCAGATATAGTTCACTTCGGAATTAGAAGGCTTGAACTCGTTCTGGCTGTTGCCGTCGAAGGCAAACTGCAGGACCTTCATACCCGGGTATCCGGTGGCATTGATCAGGTCATGGACCGGCTTATCGAGGAATCCCAGGTCTTCGGCAATGATAGGCATCTTCACCTTGTCCCTGAAGAAATCGAATCCGGGACCCGGGACCCATCTTCCGATCCTGGCATTCCGCATGCCGAACGGTATTACGTAGTACCCGGCAAAGCCGCGGAAGTGGTCGATTCGGAGGAGATCGAACAGGGAGAGGTTGAAGGCAATCCTGTCGTTGAACCATTCATAGTTCGTCTGCTTCTGGTACTTCCAGTTGTAGATAGGATTCCCCCATAGCTGTCCGTCCTGGGAAAAACTATCCGGCGGACATCCGGCAACCAGAGTCGGAACATGTTCCTTGTCGAAGAGGAAGAGCCGGGGATGGAGGTAGGCTTCCGCGGAGTCGTAGGCAAGATAAAGAGGCATATCCCCCATCAGGAGGATTCCCTTGTTGTTGGCATATTCCTTCAGTGCCTTGTACTCGTTCAGGAACTCGTACTGTGTCCAGAGGTAGAAGAGGAAGGTATCCTTGTCTTCCTTCAAAACCCTTTCCCTTATCTCCTTATGGTAGTTCTTGACATCTTCCGGCCATTCATACCATGCCTTATAGCCGTTCTCCTCCTTCAGGGTCATGAAGAAGGCAAAGTCCAAAAACGGGCACTGGAAGAGGAACTTCTGGAAATCCGGATCCGCCGTCTGGAACCTACTGAAGGCTTTCTTGAGGAGCGGAATACGGTTCTCGAAAAGCTTTCCGTAGTTGACATGGGCAATGTCGTCTCCAAAATCCGCATTTTCTACTTCTTCTTCCGTAAGAAGTTTCTTTTCTACTAGGATATCGAGATCAATGAAATAGTAGTTCAGTCCCTTGGAAGAAGGAGACTGGTACGGGGAATCCCCGTAGCTAGTGACATTGAGCGGCAGCATCTGCCATACTTTTGCTTTGCTTGCAGATAGGAAGTCAACAAAGTCATAGGCAGCCTTTCCTAGAGTCCCGATCCCATGCGGGGACGGGAGAGAAGAAACCGGCATCAGTATTCCGAAGAAACGGCTGTTCTTTTCCATGTTCTTTCACTCCTTGCCTAAGGAAATATTATAGGATAGGGAAAGGACAATAGCAACGAAGCGAAGAGTTGGAAAAGCTCCCTTTCCCAAATAGAAAAGTCCTGGAAGGAACCTTCCAGGGAATAAGTCATATCCGCTTTTACAGTTATGCTAGCATCGAATGGAACAGCACCATGGAGAAGATAGGGAACAGGGTCATAAGAAGGTTCAGACCGGAAAGCGAATAAGCGAATAGGCTCTCCTTCTTTCCGTCTTCCCCGCTCTTGGACTTCTTTAGCCCGATAAGGAGGGACCAGAGTGCAGTAAGTACCATCAATACGATAAGGACGGAAAGAAGGAGATAGACAAGGACGATCCTTCCCTGGTAGCGGGAATCATCGGCATACGGAACAAACCAGGAGACAAACGGAGGAATGACCGAGAAGATTCCGGTCACAAGATAGACAATGGACAAAGAAGAAAGAACAACGATATTCCGTTTGTTCTCTTCTTCCGGCTTGGCTTCCTCTTTGTAGGGATCAAGCTTCTTCATCAGGCTGTTGCCGTTGAAGGAGAAGAGAGGCTTAGCCAGGGCAAGAAGAAGGATCACGGAGAGGATAAGGCTAGGAATCATGTATCCGGCATTGTAGGAGATGGAGTAGATCATGGTCTTGCTATCGAAAGTCGGCTGGAAATAGCTCAGCCCTTCACTGTCCCACATAACGGTGCAGCCGCTGAGGAAATGGACAAACAGACGGAGGATGCCAAAGGAGAGAAGACCGGCAACAAGAGACCAGGTCTTGTTCCGGAAATAATACTTCCGGAAGATGCCGGCTACTCCGGCAAGGCCGAAGGCAACAATATAATCCAGGACGATGGAGACCCAGTTGAAGACCCATCCGCCGTCGAAGAGCATGTCGATAACGCCGAAGGCAATTCCGCCAACCGTTCCCCATATAGGTCCTAGGATCAGGGCATTGAGGGTAAGCGGAACCATGGATAGGGAGATGCTGCCGCCGTTTGCAAAGTGGAAGAACGGAATGAACTTGCTGACAGCAGCCAAAGCCACTGCCATGGCAAGGAGGATTGCCGAAAGAGAGATAGAAGCTACGGAACGGTCTGAATGCCTTCTGCTGGATACTACTTTCTCAGCCATATTATGGTGTCCTTTCCTGGGGAAAAGAAATTGCCCCCGGAACCTATGGTCCCAGGGGCAAAGAAAGTACGTTCTTGAAAAAGATGCTTGTACTCCCTACGCTGGTGTTGGCCAACAGGTTCAAAGCGTCAGGTCATTAGCCCTCTCAACCGCCGAAGCAGTCCCGCTGTAAATCGACAACGGAAGTATAGAACCCGGAAACCAAAAAGTAAAGTCCTATCTTAAAGATAAATAACGATTGAAATTGTTTCCCCTTTGGGGAATACTATTCCAAGAAGGCAAAAACAAATGAACATTAAAATGGATGCAGACGGAATGAATATCCACATCCCTTCGACAACCAAGGAAGAGGAAGAACGCCTGAAGACGGAAGAAAGGAAGCGGAACGACCGCTACCATGCAAGAATCCTGGAGATTGCCGATTCTGCCACTTTTGCTGTTCTTCTCCTAGTCTACATTCTTCTGTCGGTATGCATGCCTAAAGGCTGGGCTGCACCAAGCGGTCTTGGTGCCTGGGCCTGCTTCTGGCCGATCCTGCTTCTCGGAGATCTTCCGGCCAGCATCATCCGCTGCGTATACGACAAGAAGTTCGGAGAATTCGCTATCTGGGGTGTTGCCACCTTTGCCTATACTTTCCTAGGCATGTTTGCCGGCATGTGGCATCCGTACTGGGTAATCCTTCTTATCATCCCGGTCTACTACTCCGTCTTCTCCCCGATCGATCATCTCCGTTCCGACAAGGAATCCGGAAGAATCTAATAACATTAGCCATATTTGTTTAATCTAAATTTCCCTTTTATGTCTAGTATTATTTGTCTATAATATTTTGATATGGACAAAGAAATTTTGGAATCCTTTGATATTCCTCCATCGACAAACATAATTAAAGTTTTAGCCCATTCCGGTTATTCAATCGAATCCGCTATTGCGGATATAGTTGATAATTCTTTTTCTAGTGGGGCAAAAAGAATATCTATTACATTTGCTAGAAAAGGAAAGGAAAGCTATGTTGAGATTTCCGACGATGGTTCTGGCATGAATGATTTAGCCTTACAAAGTGCAATGTCTTTTGCAAACAAAGACATGTTGGACGTAAGAAGTTCGGAGGATCTAGGAAGATATGGTGTAGGAATGAAAACTGCATCTGCTTCTTTTTGCAAAGAACTTTATGTTATTTCTAAAGGGAGTGAGGGAAAAATTAACTCTTATTTTTTCCCTTTCCAAGAGGAAAAATGGAAAATTTTCAAAATAAAGTCAATTGACAATTCCATTGAAACACCCACTGGGACAAAAGTTATATGGAAAGATTTGGTTTTTTCAAGCAATGCAGAAGAAAACAAAAGAATTTTGTCTTCCGATTCAGAGAGTTTCTCACGAATTGTCGAGAAGGTAATGGTTCACCTTGAAGCGGTTTTTGGTTTGCTAATCAAAAACGGGTTAGAAATTCAGGTTAATGAGAATGTCTTATCGCCGTGGATTCCTTTCGAAATCCCAGGCAAAGATGTAGAAACGGTTTTTAATGACAACAGTTTTGAGATTTCCGGTTGCCCAGTTCATGTTATGGCCTATCTTCTCCCCGTTGCCGAACATATGGGGGAGCACGGCCTAGAATATGCAACTTGCCATGCCAATGGTAAATTAGCAGATTATGAAGGCTTTTATATCTATCGAAACAACCGTTTGATCGTCAAAGGCGGTTGGTTAGGAATTCCTGGCCTTGGAATCAGTGAAAAATTTAATTATGCAAGAATTTGTGTCTACCTTGATTCTTCGTCCGAAATGGACCAATACGTTCGACTCAATTTTTCTAAAAACACGGTGACTCTTCCGGAAGAGTTTTCAAATTACCTAAGCAAGGTAGCAAAAATTGCTAGGTCGAAGTCTTCTACCAATTATGATTACCGCAAGAATCCAAGACCCTACCAAAGGCATAATTCCGATGTAGCCGTCCCTGTATGGGATATTACCCGCAAAATGACATCTTCGGCTTTCACAATAAACAAAGAGCACCCATTAATCAAGAAGTACACACAAGGTATGGATCCGAAAAAAATCGATGCACTTTTTTCATTGCTTGAAAAGGAGTTTCCTTTCAAAGAATTAGAGAATAGGCCTCCAGAAGATGTTGCCTATAGTAATGAGGAGCTTCAAGCTTTGTTTTTAGAAGAAATGAATAGTCTTGTAGATTCCGGATTAACTCCAAAAGATTCTTTTGCGAAGTTACTATTGGAAACACCTTTTTCAGAAAAGAAGAACCGAAACAGGTGCATTACTTTCTTTGCCAACATGGAAATTGAAGAAAAAACAAAGGAAAATACAAAATGTCCAACGAAATAATTGATGCCACAACAATTGCTACCCTCCGTTCGCAAATGGCCTTAGGACGACTCCAATTAAAGAAAAAAACGATATCTTTATCTCTACAAGATCAAAAAGCCGAATTATCAGGGTATTTGAAAAAATTGATGGAACTCGATGATCTTCCAACGGATGATGCCTCTTTTGACCAAGTGAAGGACATGATACAGGATTTCCTATTCGACTATAATCCAAAACCACCTATGAGTGTCCAAAGTTCGGAGTGGATACATTGGTTCACAAAAGAAAGAAAAGAGGCAATAAACTGGTTTTATACCAATAGGTATTTTAGTTACCTAACCGGAACAAAAAAGTGGACAGAAAAAGCTACAGATTCTATTGACGTTTCTACTGATGCTATCCTTAGCCATTGTGGAGATCCAAAATCCAGTGCAGGTTTCGAAATTAAAGGTTTAGTAATTGGTGATATCCAATCGGGAAAAACAGCAAATTACACCGGGTTAATAAATAAAGCTATTGATACAGGGTATAAAGTCATTATTGTCCTTACGGGAACCACTAACGATTTAAGGGCTCAGACTCAAAAAAGGCTAGATAAAGAAGTTTCCGGATATAGAACTGATATTTATGATGAAGATTCTTTGAATCCGGAAGATGTCTCAGACTTTGGTGTATCACAATATAACAACAAATTGAATGGATTGCAGGTATTAACAAGTGCTTCGAAAAACGGTGATTTGCGAAGAATAAATGGGGAAACTCCAATAGGAAATAACTCCCCCGCTTTTTTAGCAGTAATTAAGAAAAATAAAAGCTCTTTAAAAGCGGTGATTAGGTTTCTTAAAAATTGTCCAGAAACAAGATTTGATTCGGAAGGCAAACTAAATGCACCTGTTTTATTAATTGATGATGAAGCAGATCTTGCTAGCGTCAATACAGGAACAAGCAATAACCTAGCTGAAGCAAAAACAATTAATAAGCAAATTCGTACCCTTCTTTTCAAAACTTGCAGAAGCTTTTCATATGTCGGATATACTGCAACGCCATTTGCCAACATTTTTATTGCTCCCCATGATCGAAACTTACAGCCTGATGATGCGGATGATATTTTTCCAGATGATTTCATAATTACCCTTCCTACTCCTTTTGGTTATTCCGGACCTAAAGAATACTTTGGAATTGATGAAAACACAAAGAATGATGATAGAGGCCTAAAAAGGGATCTTGTTGTCGAAATTTCTGATGAAGACGTTGAAGAATTATCTGGAAACTCCCAACCCGAGGAAAATAGGTTTGCTCGTGCTTGTATACCTGCTTCCCTAAGAGAAGCTGTAATGTGTTTCCTTATTAGTACAGGAATTAAAATTTCTCGCGGCATAATTGAAAATAATACGATGTTAATTAATGTTGATACGAAAATAGAAAGGAATTCCCAATTACGAGATAATTTCAAAGAGGTTTTTAACTCCGCCTGTCGAACTTATAATACAGATCCTGATACGAGAGAAGAATACAAAAAGTATTGGGAAACAAAAATCAAGCCTGTTTCAGAACGAAGATTTCAAGAACAAGGAAAGCTTTTTTTGGATAAATGGTCTTCTATTGACCAAGGAATTAAAAAAGCGATCTCTTGGAAAACCGACCATTCCGTTAAACTCATCATTGGAAGAGCAGACGCCGATGATTTGGATTATTCAAAGACTCAGCATGACCTTTATGTAGTAGTTGGAGGCCAAAAGCTGTCTCGTGGACTAACCTTGGAAGGCTTATCGGTATCTTATTTTGGAAGAAATGTACAAGCAATTGACACGCTCCTGCAAATGGGTCGTTGGTTTGGTTACAAAAAAGGTTGGCTTGATGTTTGCCGTGTTTTCACCACAAAGAATACGGCAAATGATTTTTTGGAAGCCGAAATTGTTTCTGAAGGTTTGAAAAGTGAAATTAATAAACTAGCAAATAATCCTAAAGCCACTCCTAGGACATTTGGTTTAACCGTAGAAAGAGCAAGTAGGCTTCTTCCTACATCAAAAGCAAAGCTAAAAGGTGCAACAACAGAGAAAGTTGGTTTTTCCGCTTGCTTAAGTCAAACCCTAGAATTTAACATAACCCAGACGTCAGAAAATTTACAGCTTTTAAATGATTTCTTTGATAAGCACAATTCGTCCAACTACATAGCTAAAAGAAAAGGATTTGAGAAACCTCTATTTAGAAACATTAGTTGTAAAGATATCTTGGATTTTTTAAATATATACAAGACTCCTTCTCATCTCGTCTCGCAATGGATAGATTACATCAAGTTGTCTAATAAAAATAAAGAATTGACTAAATGGACAGTGATCCTTTCTACTAACTTAAGCAAAACCGATGATTACCAGTATCAAACTGTTAAAATAAGTGCTTTTGACATCATAAAGCCCGTCCGTACACTTAGTCTTCAAGGTCATGAAAGTGACCACATTATTAAGATTAGGGCATTAACTTCTCCATCGGATTATATTGGTTTCTTCCCGGATGAAGCAAAACCTAATAGAAACGAATATGATTGGGATGATGATCCAGAATTAGCAAAGTATTATACCCCGGAGAACGGGATTCTTGTTGTTTATGTTTTTGACCCCTTAGAACGGACAAATAACGAAAAAGTCCCCGGCCAAATTGTAGAAGGAGGTTCTTCTACAGTAGGAATCGGTATTTGGTTCCCTAAATCCAATCATCTAGAAGAGAAATGGGTCTATGCAAATCCAATCGAGCAAGAACGGCTTTTCCAAAACAGCGACGCCAAATTAGCTTCTGAAACGGAAAGTGAGAATAAATAATGGATAGTACAGTATTGTATAACAGGTGGCAAAAGCTTCATGAAAACCCCGTC
Source organism: Bacillota bacterium (assembly GCA_023459795.1). Lineage (GTDB taxonomy): Bacteria > Bacillota_I > Bacilli_A > RFN20 > CAG-288 > Enterosoma. Next base: position 7,083 of record JAEWSP010000029.1, on the reverse strand, counting down.
CCAAATGATTCATATATTGCGTTGCAGGGCTTTTATGATTGCCCCTTTGGATCAACTTATATTGGAAAAGATGGAGTAGGAAATGAATCGTTATTTGTTTATTTGGACGAAGGCTCCTCAAGACACTTTGAAAGCCCTAATATTTCGGGTCTCCATTTTGAAATAGTATGCGAAAACAAAATCAGTTCTAAGGAAACCTATTTGAAGATTTCCATACAGGCCGACCATGACAATCTATGTGATGCGTTTGAGGCTTTTACAGTTTCTTTAGTAGAAAGGCTTTCTTTAATTAAAGAGTCTTCCACAGCAATCGAAACCCTTTATGATGTATGCCAAGATTATGGTAATTTCTTTGGAAAAGGTGGAAAAATTTCACTTTCTTTCAAAGAAGAAGAGGGCCTCTTTGGTGAACTGCTTATTCTCAATATGTTAGTCGACAAATTCCATGATGCGGCAATTTCTTGTTGGATGGGTCCTGATAGAAGCCGCCACGACTTTGTTTTTCAAGGGAACAATGCAATTGAGGCTAAAACAAGCCTTAAGCAAAATCGCAAGCAAATTTCAATTTCAAATGAAATGCAGCTAGAGAATCCAAAGGACTCCGCATTATTCTTGGTTTTAGAAATTCTAGAAACAAACCCCGCTGGAGAAACAATAGCTGATTTGATTAACAAGGTTTATGGCAAACTCACTTCTTCCGTTTCAAAGAAAAAGTTTGATGACAAGCTTATGGAAATGAAAGTAATTCGGGGGAAAATCGTTTCTAACCTAAGATTCATTCTTATTGAAAGTCACCATTATAAAGTGGATTCGGAATTTCCAAGATTAACTATCAGCAAAGTCAACTTGCAAAGCACGCGAATATATGAAGTAAAATATAAAATTGATTTAGACGGTTTGGAAGAATACAAAGGAGACATTTATGAATTGCTTAGAGCTTAAGGAATTTTTCGACCAAAAAGTCGCTCAGATGGAGCCTTCAGAGGAAACCGAATCTTTAGATTATTCTCACCGTTTTTTGGCCATGGCTATTTACCATATTTTTGAAACAAACGAAGCTACAATTGGAAATTTCGAGCTTCCAAATAAAGGAATCAAGTACGATGGAGTCTACTTTGATGAAGATGAAAAAGTTTACCATATTTTTTTGCTAATATATATAAACGACCTTAACGATATACGTTCATCCTTAATAAACCAAGAAATTTCTCTTGCACGAGAAGGTGCAAATAACCTGATTAAAGCAGCAATGAGGGGAAGATCAAACATTTCAACAACGTTTGAAGTAGGAGAACATGTCCAAGACATAATCGATGCAATTGACAATGGTACTTCGATTTGCTTTGATTTTTTCTCAAATATACCAATTAACACCTTTGGTTTCTCTACTGAAGAAGATTTTGGCAACCCAGTTATTCAGCTTAGATATTTTGATGGCGAAGCTATTTCGGAATCTATAAATGCAGACGAAACCGAAGAATTGAAGGTGGATTTTTCAAAATATGGTTCTTCTCCCTTAGGTTTGAAGGTTTCCGAGAATGAAGATTTTGACGTATACCTTTCCTCTATTTCTGGCAAGATGCTTGCCGCAGTATACAAAGATCATAAAAGCAGGCTCATGGATGGGAACGTTCGGGCTTATTTAAAACGCACTCAGAAAACGAATAAAGGCATTTCCGAGACAATTAAGACATGCCCCAAAAACTTCGTCGCTTTCAATAATGGAATTTCCGCTGTCGCAACCTCTACCGGGAGCGAGATCACTGCAATAGGAAACAAAACATATTTGATTAATGTCCTAAGCAAACTTCAAATCGTGAACGGGGGCCAAACAACCGTTACAATTTATGAATCTGCACTAGATCCTGTTAGTTTGGAAGAAATTCAGGTACCACTAAAACTAACAGTTTTAAAGAAAGAAGAAGACCAAGAAGACCTTGTTTCAAACATTGCCATCTATGCAAACACCCAAACAGCCATAGCTAAATCTGACTTGGCATCTAACATGCCTTTCTATAAAAAATTAGAGACTTTATCACAAAACACGCCAATTTATAAAAATTCAGGGCATACCAAAGATAGTTCCTACTACTGGTTTTTCGAACGAACTAACGGGCTTTACAACACTAAGAAAAGAATAATCTGGAACTATAGTAAGACTTTTGATAAAAAATTCCCGTCGAAAAACAAGTTTTCGAAAAAGGTTTTAGCAAAATCGATAATGGCATTTTCCCAACGACCTTTTCTTGTTTGCCTAGGCAATGAAAACTGCTTTAAAGAATTTAACAATGAGGTTGAAAGAAACGAGTTAACTCCCGACCTTCAATATTATCAGAATTCCATAGCTTCAATAATTCTTTGGCAAGCAACGGATAAAATAGTTAAAGCCGAAGGCCTACCTATAAAAGCTGCTATTGTTCCCTATACAATTTCCTATTTCTCTTTCATTATGAAAAATGAAATCGATTTGAATTCCATATGGATTAATCAGTGTATATCGGCCGAAACTAAGCATTTTATCAGGGAAATAGCTAAAAGAATCTGCTTCTATTTTGAAGAAAGTCAAAAAGATCACCCAAATATTCTAATGTGGGGAAGAAAAGAAGAATGTTGGGAAACAATTAAAAGATTAAACTTCGCGGTTTCTCTTTGTTTTCCTTCTAAAGGACCTAACCCTATTTCTTTTTTTCCGGAAAACCCCGTTCTAGCTTATATTGCTGATTCAAATAACTACAACAATAGAAATGTTTGGGAAATGCTCTTAACTTGGAGCCAAAATGAGAATACAATATGTGCTCGAGATTTAGAAAAAGTCACCCAGATAATCAACCAAATTATTGCTTTAGGACATATAAATGATGTAACCCTGATCACTTCCGGAAAAAAGATTTTCGTCAAAATGGTACAAAAAGGATATAAATTCTAAAATGTCAACTTACTTTGATCCTGCTAAACCAGATTTAATGGTTATTGTCCCTCCCAACACCGAAGCAATTCCCGAGGCTCAACGCCTTGGGGGAACCTCTCTCAATTATGTTGGAAGCTATTATATTAGTAAGAAAGATAAACAAGTGCAGTCTTTCTTATCTGGTTTTCGGGGCACCTATACTGTAGATTTAGGATTTTCGTACTTGAGATGCAAGACGTTGTTCAATTCTTTGATTCAAAACTGTTCCAGTTATTACATTAAGAATTTGGCCCCTCAGAAGAAAGTATTAAATTTAATTGAAGCCAACTTGTTCAGTGGTAATGAGGAAACTCTTTTCTTTCCCCTTGAAGAAATAGGTTTGACGGATTCTACAAAATACCTAAAAATACCTAATTCCAGCCCAGAGTTAAAGAACTTTAAAACATTGATTCTTGGAGACATTATTGAAATGGTTTTTAAAAGAATTAATAACTCCAGCTTTTTGGTTTTCCTTAGGCCAAGAAAAGACATCGAAAAGTGGGTGATAGATGGAAATTTGTTTACCACTTGGTTAGGAAATAATGTAAAAAAATGAAAATTGCAACCGTTTTTTCAGGAATTGGCGCCCCCGAATACACTTTGAAGGAATACTTTTCCAAACTCAAACCTTCTATAGTTTTTGCCTGTGACTGTGGGGAAACCAAGCCTTTAGAAGATATTACCTTAGCAAAACTCAAGAAAATAAAAGACCCCAAAAAACGCCAAGTCGAGACCAAAAAAGCCTATTCAGAACTAAGAAAACAAAATTGGATAAAAACAACTTATTTTTCCAACTATGCTTCCTTAGGAATTACCGATGATAACTGGTTTGATGATATTCGGCTAATTGATGGTAAAGCATTCAAAGGCCAAGTCGGGTTATTAATAGGCGGAAGTCCTTGCCAAAGTTTCTCTAACATGGGGCACCGTGGTGGTTTAGAGGACACAAGAGGAACACTATTCTATGATTATGCCCGTCTAGTAAAAGAAATCGAGCCGGATGTTTTCATCTATGAGAATGTACCTGGAATGTTGACTCACGATGGTGGGAAAACCTGGAAAACCATAGATGCGGTTTTTAATTCGTTAGGTTACACAATTTCTTCCGACACACTAAATTCAGAAATGTTTGATATCCCACAAAAAAGAAAACGACTTTTTGTTGTTGGATTCAAGGATAAGGAAAAAGCAGAATGCTTTGTTTTTCCTGAAGGTTCATTAACTAAAAAAAGTTCGTTTTCCTTTCACGAAAAGAATATACCGGCAAAGTATTACCTTAGCGAAAAAGGGTTCAAATTCACAACCACAAACACAAGTCGAGCCAAAATCAATATGGACATCATTCGTACTGAGAAAAGAAACCAACAGTTTAATTGGAACGGAGACTTTGTTTTTGTCCCTAAGAAAGAGATTCAGGACGATGCCGAGGTAATGAAGAGAGCCTACATTGGTAAATTCAAAGATCAAGAAGGCGCTGTTCGGAAAATGACTCCGAGAGAATGCCACAACCTAATGGGTTTTAAAGATGACTTCATTATTTGTGAAAATGATACTCAAGCATATAAGCAGGCGGGTAATTCCATCGTTGTTGATGTGCTAAAAGAATTAATACAAGCCATTATCGATACAGGAGTTAAGATCAAATGAAAGAAAAAAGACATATTCCAAAATCGGCCCCATTACGTGTTGCCACCTTGTTCTCCGGAATTGGTGCTCCTGAATTTGCACTTAAGAGGCTTTCAATACCTTACAAATGTGTCCTGGCTTGCGACAATGGGGATGTACCATTAGATGATTCTGTGGACAGAACCATTGAAAAGAAAAAGATCAGCAATTTCCAAACTTTCCCAGAAGAAAAGGACTATGTTGATATGCTATATAAGGAACATTCCAAGAAAACCAATTTCGTAAAGCAAACTTATTTAGCTAATTACGGCCAACAGAATGAAAAAGTATATTTTCTAGATGTTACTTTGTTGAATGGAAAGCCACTACAAGGAAAAGTGGACCTCTTAATTGGCGGTAGCCCATGCCAAAGCTTCTCAACAGTAGGTTTTCAAAAGGGCTTGGATGATGACAGGGGAAATCTATTCTTCGAATATTTCCGCCTTGTAAATGAAATTAAACCCAAGGTCTTCATCTATGAAAATGTATCCGGGATCCAGTCCAAAAAGAACGAGAAAAACTGGGACAAGATGGATGATTTTATCAAGCAAACGGGCTACAAAGTTTGGCATGGGTTATTAAATGCCCAAGATTTTGGTATTCCCCAGGTTCGAAACCGCCTTTTTATTGTCGGCTTTTTAGAACCTTCTTTTGATCCCAAAAAATTCGAGCCCAAGAAAAAGGTCTTGGAATATAAGATGAAAGACTTTTTAATCGAATCGACGGAGGATACTGGGTTCACATATAACAAAAGAGATGGCAGCCTTGAGTTGTCTAAGAATCCTGGAGTTATTGATGATCGTTACTATTTATCGCCGCTAGTTAAAAAATATGTCCTAACTTCTGGAACAAAAAACTGGCATACGCAAATCAAGACCGACCGAGAAATTGCTCGAACCCTACTTTCAACAATGGGAAATCATCATCGGGCAGGTGTTGACAATTATGTAACCGTAAATGATAAATTGCGTGCTTTAAGCGAGAGAGAATGCCTTCGTTTGATGGGTTTTACAGATGATTTCAAAATTGTTGTCAACAAAACTCAAGCATATAAACAAATCGGTAACTCAATGGTTGTAGATGTTATGATGGCCTTAATTGAAGCCATTATTTCAAATCCGGCCTTTAGCAATAATAATCTAAAGAAGTAATTTTCCTTTTCATGGGTATACTATCTTCAAACAATTCTAAATAAAAACAACAAAAGCCGTTTTTTAGAATGGGATGAAGCATAAGGTAAAAAAGAGGAATTAACCTAGCTTTTTATTATCGCCTTAATCTAAATTGAACTGCAAATCAATCCTTTTTAAATTCCTTGAAAAAAGCATCATCTACTTCATACGTTTTAACTTCTCTTACCCCTAGGCTATGTTCAGCCAATTTGTTTATTAAATCTTCTCCGTCAATCAAATCAATTTGCTGTTTTCCAGAAGCATTTGCTTCTTCCATGGCCTGTTTTGAAAAGCGACCTGTAGTAATGAAAAGTCCCTTTTCAATATTAGTTGTTAATGACCCTCTAAAATCCCTTATCTCCGGAGCCCCTACAATTCCAGAATAACGTTTACACTGAAAAGCAACATTGAAGCTGAAGATTCCGTTTATCTTAAGCTTCCCAAAACCATCCACCCCTCCATCACCGGTTTTTTTTGTAACCGACACCTGCGTAAATCCACATTCTCGAAGCAACAGTTGCGTAAGGCTTTCGAAATCATATGGATTCATATGAATTAAAACATCCGAAAGATGCCTTTTCCATGGTTTAACTTCATCCGGGTATTCAATCTCATCATCCTCTTTATCGCCGTTTTCAGGATTTTCAGGTACCCTTTTAGTTTCTTCCCTAGCTTCGCCATTCATTCTTACACTATGGGAAATAATCTCTTTCGGGTCGATTTTTACTTCTTTCTTATATTTCAAATTCAAAAACCAAACACCTCTTTTACTATTGTTAATAATCCCATAGTTTTTCATATAAGTTCTAGCCCAAGCCAACTGGTATTCAAGTTCAGTTTGGGAAGGACTTCCTAGAGGAGCTTCTCCAATTTTATCATCCGAAAGATCCATCAAATTGATTACAGTATCGTGAATCTCATCATTAGTTCCAGAACCGCCAAGTTTTATTAGAGCTTCGTAAGTTGGAACAATAAAATATCTATAGGTGGGCGATAATTTTTTTGATCCCATATTGTGCTTCAAAAAAAATTATAGTTTTATGATTTTTAGTTTCAAGATCTCCATATTTTCGGTGCTATGCTCAAAATGCCCCTGTGTTCTCCCGTAACAATTAAAGATCATAATTCAATTTTTACATCCTTCCTTTTTGCTTAAAAAATACCCCAGGAATCTGTAGTGAACCCCAAATGTTGGACCGAGGAGTAGGCCAGTGATGAACGAAGGGCATGCCCTTCGTTCATCGGCCGCCCCGAAGCCACAGGAGGGGCTTTTTCGATGAAATACACGATGGATCAGAG
>JAEWSP010000028.1 GCA_023459795.1 Bacillota bacterium | reverse complement strand
CTCTGATCCGTCGTGTATTTCATCGAAAAAGCCCCTCCTGTGGCTTCGGGGCGGCCGATGAACGAAGGGCATGCCCTTCGTTCATCACTGGCCTACTCCTCGGTCCAACATTTGGGGTTCACTACATTCATATTTGGGGTTATTCAAAAGATCGCATTCTCTATCGGAATAATCGTCGAAGGCCTTGAAAACGTCTACTCCTTTTCTTTTTTCCATATTCTTTTATTCCTTTCTGGTTGAGGCCGATCAATGTAGTTTCACATGACTGCCAGCCTTAGCTTCTGCTATTGCTTCTTCCTCTTCAATAGACTTATGGAATTTCGGGCATATTCCACATATTCTTCCGTTTCCTTTATATGCTACCACATCCACTCCCTTGTAGGTTCCATGCATAGGTTTATGGTCTGGGACATTTTGATTTTTCTCAAGGTTTGCTACATAAAGGCCTGCCTTCTTAATTCTGTGCCGACTCCAGAATTTCGGGAACCACATATGCCTATCTTTCTTAGCCTCCCAGACTCGTTCATGGCAATCGATATTCCCACCCCTTGCTTTTCCTTTACATAATCGCTTTATTTGGAATCCTAGTCTGTTCTTCTTCAGATACCGGATGTTGTCCTCCCCGTGCCCTCCTTTCACCATAGTAACCGGTTTTCTGTTTTCGTATCTGAAAATCCCTCTCGAAACATGCTTCATCTCGTCCCGGCTGACAGTCCTGAATTTCTTAAACATAGATTATCGTTTCTTCCAGTGCAGGCCCTTTTTTCCTGCCCGAGGATAGTCTAGGTTAGGAAGGCAAAGGAAAATAGCGTACATGTTCGCCTGTCTTTGGTAGACAAAACAATAGCAAAAAGAACAAATATTGGATTTTTCTCGGTAGACAAAAAGGAAAATGGTTCCGTCTTTTACGTTTAAATATAAAAAAAGCGGGTCTTGGACCCGCTCTATTGGAATCAAAGTTGGTGGAGCTGACGAGGATCGAACTCGCGACCTCCTCCATGCCATGGAGGCGCTCTCCCAGTTGAGCTACAGCCCCAACTTTTTGCTTAAATGTTCTAATTCAAGCGGTGTTTATTCTAAAGCAACCTGCTAAATAAGTCAATCCTTTTTTAGGGGGGGAAGGAAGCGGAGCGGTTTTGTTTTCCTGTTCTCTTGGAAGAAGCCTTTTTCCTCATATATAGGCATTGCGCATAACGCTCTTGTTTCTTAACTGGAAAGAGGGCCTTAAGCGTCAACAAACAGGAAGAAAAACAATTGCTTTGATTTCTTCGGCGTTTTCCCATAAAACCTTTCTTTTTTCTCCCCGAAAAAGTCCGAAAGCATAGTATAATTATCAAAGAGTTATTGCATAAAGGTGTTTTCTTTTTTCTCAGTACTATGCAAAAAGGAGTATAGGAGTATGAAATCCTTTCTAAAAAAAGATAAAGCCAATGGTTCCTTGATTCTTGGTCTTTTCGGAGTCGTCTTCTTCCTTCTCCTAGCTCTTTTCTCGAAACAAACGCTTTCCGAAGATAGCCTGACCCTCTTTGCGCTTTCCAGATCCCAGGTCTATTCCGAACAGGAAGCCAGCGTCTTTGCCCTTGTATTGAAGATTCTTTTCTTCGCTAGTCTTGTTCCTCTGCTTTTCTCCGGATACAGTCTCTTCAAAAGGAACTGCGCGGGTTTCTTTGTTGCTTTCTTCTATGATATCGTCCTGCTTTCCGGTCTGATTGCCTTCCAGGTCTTCTTTTCTTTTCTTACCTCTGGTTCGATTGCCTTAATCATTATCTCCTTCATCCTCCTTCTCGCCGCTCTTGCTCTGCTTTTCTTCCGGAAGAAGCTGCTTAAGGGAGAAGAAGAACCATCAACGGATAGCAAAGAAACGAAAAACGCTTCTGTGCTGTCCATGGTTCTTTTCTTTGCAGACCTTCTAGTCTTCCTATCCTTCTTCTTTGTCCCGCTCTACAACTACAAGGTAGAAACCGGAGAGACTTGGTTCTGCATCCGGGATGTCCTTGCTTCGGGGACCCATGAAATCATGGATCTTATCCTTTTCTTCGTTTTCTTTGCTTTCCTGCTCTTCGCTATCTTCTATCTGATTCGTTCCCTTTCCGACTTCTTCCAGGATCGTACGCTTTTCCTGGAGAAGACGGAAACAATGACCGTTGTCACGGTCATTGCTGCTGTTGCCTTCCTTCTTTCCGGTTTTATCATTTCCTTCACCAAGTCTCTTGCCGGTGTCTCCTCTTATACCATTGCCTATGTTCCTCTGCTTCTTGCCGGAACGCTGGCTACCGCAAACTCTTTTATAAAAGGATCCCAGGCAAAGAAAGAAGAAGCTGTCTCTTTGAAGAAAAAGGAGAAGAAAGGCAACTTCGAACCTCTTCTCTTCGTTACCTTGCTCACCGTTATCACTTTCTTGTCTCTCTTCCTTAATGTCATTGTCGTTACCCTTACCTATGGAGATACATCGAAGACCTTCGGTATTACCGGAATTAAACTTCTTTCCGACTTCCCATCCCTTGGATCCGGTTATCAGATCATCGCTTTCTATCTGGTTGTTATGATGATCTCTTCCGGTCTTGCCTTCCTCTGGACGATAGCTGCTTTCCTGTCCCGTCATCCTTCTTATAAGAAGATTGCCAAGACTGCCAGCTATCTCAATGTCTCCCTCCTATTCTTCCTTGCCATCTCCGGACTGTATTTTTCAATCGCAAGAGAAATCAACAAAGGTTATCTCGAACAAATCCTAGAGTACTATCAGCTGACCGATGTCTCTCTGGATTCCTGTTCCTATTCGATGAGAAGCGATGCCATCTATCCTTTTGCCGGAGAATGCCTGCTTGTCATGATGATGATCCTTCGCCACACCTGCGAAGAGGATAATGCAAAAGAAACGGAGCCTGTTAAGGAAGAAGCGAAGAAAGAGAACCCCTTTGTTCCGGAAGCGGAGAAGAACAGCCTTCTTTCCGGTCTCCCTCTTGGCGAGAAAGACGAAGAGGAGGAAGAAGAACCGAAGGAGAAGAAGGAAAGCAAAGGAAAATCTGCCGAACCGGAAAAAGAGGCAGCCGTTGCAGCAAATCCTGAGGAAGAGAAGGAAAAGGATTTCAATCCCTGCCCTGCTTTTACCCTTATCGATAGCAAGATGAATTCTTACAAAGCGGATCTGGAAAGGCGGATGGCAAAACAGGCATCTTATCCCTCTCTTCCCGGTCTTATGAAGTTTGTCGTCGACTACGCCAAGAACTCCCGTCTCCACCTCTCCTATTCCGAGCAGACGATGGCTAGCTTCATCGCCGGCTTCGGAACAGCAAGGCTCTCCATCCTCCAGGGTATGTCCGGAACCGGAAAAACCAGCCTTCCGAAGATCTTCATGGAAGCAATCTCGGGCGACTGCGATATCGTCGAGGTCGAATCCTCCTGGAAGGATAAGAACGAACTGCTAGGCTACTACAACGAATTCTCCTTGATGTATACCCCGAGGAAGTTTACCCAGTTCCTTTATAAGGCATCTCTGAATCCGGATATCCCGACCTTCCTAGTCCTGGATGAAATGAATCTTTCCCGGATTGAATATTATTTCTCCGACTTCCTCTCCTTGATGGAGAACGAAGAAGGAAAACGGGAGCTGAGGCTTCTGAACGTTCCTCTCTATGAGACAAAGGACGGAGAAAGGGTTCCTTACCGCTCCCTGAAGGAAGGAAGCATTCTTCCGATTCCGCAGAACGTCTTCTTCATCGGTACTGCCAACCGTGATGAATCCACTTTCGTCATCTCGGATAAGGTCTATGACCGTGCCGTAACCATGAACTTCGAGAAGCGTGCTCCCAAGGTCAGGAACTACTCTTCCCCTATTCCTTCTTCTTTCTATTCCTATAGCACCATCCATAAACTCTTCCAGGATGCCCTCCTGAAAGGCACTTTCGATGTCGAGAAGGAACAGGTTATCGGCAAGGTGGAGGCTCTTCTTTCTCCTTTCAATATCTCCTTCGGAAACCGTATCCTGAACCAGATGGAATCTTTCGTTGCCCTCTACGAAGCCTGCTTCCCGGATCAGGACGTAAGGAGGGAAGCGGTGGAGACGATTCTCCTTTCCAAGGTCGTGAGCAAGCTGGAAGTAAAGACTATCGACGACAAGGATGCTCTTGCTGCTTCCTTCCGCAACCTCGGTCTTAAGCGCTGTGCCGAATTCATCGACCGTCTTTCCGAGGACTAGAAAATGGATTACAAGACGGAGAAGAAGCACCAGGAAGACTATGCCCACCTGGAAGCCCTTCTCAAGGACACGAACCGCTTCGTTCTTTCCCACCCAGTCCTAAGCTTCATCGATTTCGATTATTACACCGTCCATGACCTGACCCTGTTTTCCGTGGAACCCGATTTCGACTATGTCTGCTTCGAAAGGACTATCCGCCGCATCGATAAGACTCTGCCTTCCATGAAGCGGATCTTTGCAAAGCCTATCATTGCCCTGAAAGACAAAAGCGAAGTCCTTCCTGTCGAGACCGTATACAGGATCAACCAGGAGACCTTGTCCTATCTCGGGACCCATACGAATCTGGTCTCCGGCGTAGATGAAAACGGCGTCAAGCCGGTAAAGCTTTTGACCCAGGTATACGAAGACGACTATGGAATCTACGAGAACAAGATCTTTGCCGACTATGTGGATGCCTGCCTAAAATACGGAAAGAAGAACCTCATCGCTATGCAAAGGCTCCTTTATGCCAGCGAGACGATGAAGTTCAACCTCCTAGAAAGAGTCAACCACCTGGATTACTTCCTGGCCTTAGGGAAGCTTCATACCGGGTATATCCGGGACTTCACGAAGCATTACGGGAAAGCAAAGGAGCTTTCCAGGAAAACTGCCTCCCTTCTGAACACCATCAAGTCCCGTCTCAAGAAGCCTGTCTACCAGAAGAACAAGAAGAGGAACGAACACCTTCCCCTGAAGAAGACCAACATCTTCCTCATGCAGAAGGACTACCACGAAGTATATCTGGCCTACCGTTATCTCCTTGACAAGACCGTCCAGGAAGAGTCCATCCGGAAAGAGATCGACTTTGCTTCCCTTCGGAAGAACTATTTCTATTTCTGCGAGATCATGACTCTTTTCTCCTTAAGCCACTTCAGCTTCCGCTCTGCTCCGGAGCAGAAGATAAACCTTTTGGACATCGATACCGTCTTTTCCTTCAAAGGTTGGGATGCAAGACTTAGGAACCTCGGAAACAACGGTCTTATCCTGGCTTTTTCTAAAGATGTAGAATATTCCATTCTTCTAGTTCCCTCTATCGACTACAACCCCGAGGAACCATTCAAGGAGAACGTGGATGAGACAATTATCCTGACCCCGTTTGAAAGCAAAGGATACCAGGAGAACACAGCGTGGGTATCGGTGGAAAACATCGATTCCTTCCGTAGGCTCCAGCAGGTCTTCCTCAAAGGAATGATCCACTGCGATATCACAAGGGATACCTGTCCTTTCTGCGGGGAAAAGCTTGTCTTCCATCCCGAGGACAGCAGCTACCATTGCGAGAACTGCCGCACGACCTTGAAGGAAGAACAATGCCCGAAGACCGGAGAAAGATATTTCGTCACCGGGATCGAAGGCTTCCTGCCCCAGGAAGTAAAGCCGGAAGACTACTCCGAAGATGATGCCTGGCTGTTCCAGAGAAAAGTCGCCAGCATGCTCGCTTATAGGAACATCACCCCGATCGACGGGAAAGGCAGAAGCATCTGTCCGTACTGCCACAAGGTCCACGAAGAATAGATCTTTCTTTTAGAACAAAAAACCGGAGCCTTCCCCTTCTTCTGGAGGCTCCGGTTTTCCTTATTTCTTCTTTTCTTCCTGGAAGACTTTCGATAATCTCTCTTCCGTGAACTCGTCGGCCTTTTGGACTCCGGAATCGATTCCGCTTTCCGCCTTCCTCAGCTCGTCCTTGAAGACACAGGTAAGGACATCGACGGCAAGGTTCTCGACTCCGTCGTTGTTGATGATGAGATCCGCGTATATGGAGCTTGGCTCGACGACTTCGTCATACATCGGCTGGACGGTAGAGAAGTACTGGGAAACGATGTTCTCGTATGTTCTTCCCCTCTCTTCCCTGTCCCGGATGATTCTTCTTAGGAACCTTCTCTCCGCGCTTGCTTCGATGAAGACCTTGAGGTCTCCTAGGCTTCTCAGCTTGCTGTCGACAAGCGCCATGATTCCTTCGACGACGACAAGCTTCTTCGGAACGATCTCCTCGATCTTTCCGCTTCTTGTATGATTGACGAAGTCATAAACCGGCTTCTCGATCTTTTCCCCGTTCTTAAGAGCTTCGATCTGTGCCCGCATAAGGTGCCAGTCGAAAGCTTTCGGATGGTCGTAGTTGACCTTGAGCCGTTCCGACATCGGGACACCGGCCTGATCCTTGTAGTAGTCATCGATCGTAATCCGGGTAACTTCCTCTTCTCCGAGATTATGGATGACCCGTCCTGTGATATAGGATTTTCCGGACGACGAACCGCCACCGACCAAGATGATTCTTGCCATTGGGTTTTCTCCCTTTGCCGCTATTATAAAGCCTTTATCCGAAGGAAGGAATGCCGGAAAGAAAAAACCTCCCGGGTTTCCCCGGAAGGCTCTGCTCTACTTGTTGATCGGAACGAACTTTGCGTTCTCGATCTCCGGCATATCCAGACCGTCTTTGAGGATGTAGGCTCTATGAGCGGCAAGCTTCCGGTCCATATCCGCGATAAGCTTGCTGGATTCGTCACTCCTAGGAAGAAGGGAAAGAGCCGCCTTGACGACATCGAAACGATCAATTCCGTTCAGTACTCTCATATCGAACGGAGTAGTGATAGTGCCTTCTTCCTGGTATCCCAGGATCACCTTCGGGCGGTTGACCCGGTCGTAGGTGAACTGCTTGATCAAAGAAGGATAGCCGTGGAAGTTGAAGAGGATCGGGGAATCCTTCGTAAAGAGCTCCTCGTATCCTTCTTCCGTAAGTCCGTGCGGATGCTGCTTCTTCGGTTCCAGCTTGAAGAGGTCGATGACATTGATGCAACGGATCTTCAGCTTTGGGAAAGCGGAATGGAGGATATCGGCAGCAAACAACGTCTCCATCATCGGGGAAACGCCTGCAAAAGCGAGTACGATATCCGGTTTCTTGCCTTCGTCGTTGGTTCCAAAAGGAACAATATCGGCACCCTTCTTCGTAAGGGCGATTGCTTCCTCCATGGTGTACCACTGCGGACGAGGCTGCTTGGAAGCAACGACTGCGTTGACTCTGTTCTTGGTCGAAAGAACATGGTTCATCGTGCAGATCATCGTATTGGAATCTACCGGCATATAGAACCGCATGACGCTAGCTTTCTTATCGGCCAGGGCATTGAGGAAGCCAGGATCCTGGTGGGTGTAGCCGTTATGATCCTGCTGGAAGATGATCGAGGAAAGGATGATGTTGAGAGAGCTGATAGGTGCTCTCCAAGGAAGGGAACGGCAGGTCTTCAGCCATTTGGCATGCTGGCCGACCATCGAATCGACAACACGGGCGAATGCTTCATAGGAAGCAAAGTATCCGTGCCTTCCGGTCAACAGATATCCTTCCAGCCATCCCTCATCCATATGTTCGGAGAGCATCGAATCGATGACTCTTCCGTCGGAAGAGAGGAAGTCGTCGCTCTTGAAAACCTTTTCTTCCCACTGCCGGTTGGTTGCTTCAAAAACAGCATTCAAACGGTTGCTTAATGTTTCATCAGGACCAAAGATACGGAAGTTTCTCTCTTCGGCATTGTCTTTGATGATATCTCTCGAATACTTTCCGAACTCAATCATATCCTGCCCGTTCGTGAAGCCAGGCTTCGTGACCGGGAAGGCATAGTTCCGGACATTCGGAAGAACAAGGCCCTTCCGAAGAAGCCCGCCGTTTGCATGCGGATTCTTTCCAAACCTTCTGTCTCCCTTCGGGCAAAGATCCGTAATCTCTTTTTTGATGCTTCCATCTGCTTCGAAAAGCTCTTCCGGCTTATAGCTCCTAAGCCATGCTTCCAGAAGCGGAAGATGAGTCGGTCCGTCCATCGTAAGCGGAACCTGGTGGGCACGGAAGGTGCCTTCAATCGGCAGACCGTCGACAATCTTCGGACCCGTCCAGCCCTTGGGCGAACGGAGGACGATCATCGGCCAAGGCTTTCTTGCCGTATCTCCGGTCTTCCGGGCATGGTTCTGAATCTTCTGGATATCTTCAATCACCTGATCCATGACTTCCGCCATCTTCCGATGCATCGGAAGCGGATCATCGCCTTCGACAAAATACGGTTTCCAGCCAAGGCCTTCAAAGACCTTCCGGATTTCCGTATCGGACATTCTGCCATAGACCGTCGGGTTAGCAATCTTGTAACCATTGAGATGGAAAATCGGAAGGACGGCTCCGTCATGGATAGGATCCAGGAATTTGTTGCACTGCCAGGAGGTTGCCATAGGTCCGGTTTCTGCTTCGCCATCGCCGACGATGACGGCAGCAATCAGGTCCGGATTATCCAGAATCGCGCCAAAGCCGTGAGCTAATCCGTACCCGAGTTCTCCGCCTTCGTTGATAGAACCCGGAGTCTCCGGTGCGCAGTGGCTCGGAACCCCTCCCGGGAAGGAGAACTGCTTGAACAGCTTCTGGAGTCCCTTCTCGTCTTTCGTGATTTCCGGATAGATATCCGTATAGGAACCATCGATATAGTCATTGGCAATAAAGAAATTCCCGCCGTGTCCCGGGCCGGAGATGAGAATCATATCGAGATCGTTCTTGACGATCTCCCGGTTCAGGTGGGTAACGATGAAATTCTGGCCTGGGACTGTTCCCCAGTGGCCGACGATTCTCTTCTTGATGTCAGACATCTGGAGAGGTTTTCGAAGAAGCGGATTGTCGAGAAGATAAAGCTGGGCAGCAGAAAGATAATTTGCTGTCCTCCAGTACTTGTTCATCCTCTCGATCAGTTCGTCCGTGATCGGACCCTTCAACACATTCTCTTGGTCCATAATACCTCGATTCCGTCCTTTCTTTGAAATAGATGGGTTTTCTATTAGTATAGGGTAAAACCAGAATAAGGCAAGATAGATGAACGGGAAAGCGTTAAGCGGGAATCTATCCTGGCTCCCTCCTATAATGGGGACATGAATTACCGGAAATCCGAAAAAAACGATGTCTTGATAATTTTCGCCTTTATCAGGGAAAACCTAGCATCTAGCAGTCTCTGCCGAAAGGATGACTATTCTTTCCGTTCTTCCATAAAAAAGAAGATAGAAGAAGGAAGTATCTGGATTGCTTCTTCCAAGGAAAAAGCAGAAGCTCTTTTCCAGGTCGAAGAAGGTAAGGAAAGGTTTCCTCTTCTATCTTTTCTTGCCGTTTCCTCTCCTTATCCCCAAATTGGAAAGGAGATAATATCGGATTTTTTGTTGCAGAAAGGATGCCTTCATATAGATCTGGATTCCTGCTTTTCTTTTCTTCCTCCTCTTCTCAGCCAGCTTGGTTTTTCTCCTCTTCCTAATAGCCTGTCGGTATATGGAAAGACCCTATCTATGACGGAATCCCTTCTTCTTTTCTATCAGAAGAATCCCCGGGATCTTCCTTGGAGGAGGGATCCTTCCCCCTACCATGTCCTAATCAGTGAAACCATGCTCCAGCAGACAAGGATCGAGGCAGTAAAGAGATACTATTCCCGTTTTCTCTCCCAATATCCGACCCTTCTCTGTCTAGCGGATTCCAGAGAGGAGGATGTCCTGAAGCTCTGGGAAGGACTCGGCTATTATTCCAGGGCCAGGAACCTGAGGAAAACAGCAATCCAGGTTCGATCCCGATACAGCGGCCTTCTTCCGTCCGAAAAGAAGGATCTCCTATCCCTTCCCGGAATCGGAGACTACACTGCTTCGGCAATCCTTTCATTTGCCTACCAGAAGAAGGAAGTAGCTGTCGACGGAAACCTCATCCGGGTATTCGCCAGGCTTACCATGTCTCCTTTGGTCTTCGGTTCTCCGGAAATCCATAATGCCTGCCGTTCCTTCTTCCTGCCTCTAGTCCCGGAAAAGGATAGTTCCTCCTTCAACCAGTCCCTGATGGATATCGGGGAGACCGTATGCCTTCCGAATGCTTCTCCGAAGTGCCCTTCCTGTCCGTTAAGACCAGTCTGCCTTGCAAGCAAGCAGGGAAAAGAAGCCTCCTATCCTGTAAGGGCCGTCAAAGAGAAGAGGAAGGAAGAGAAAAGAACCGTATTCCGGATTCTCTATCAGGATAGGATCCTAATAGAGAAGAGACCGGATAAGGGACTTCTAGCCGGGCTATACGGCCTTCCTTCTCTTCCCGGGCATCTTTCCCCTAAGGAGGCAAGAAGCAAGCTCCAAAGCCAAGGATTCTCTCTGGAGTCCATAAGGAAGGAAAACAGTTACCGTTTCCTCTTCTCCTTAAGGACTTGGGACCTGTCCGTATATACAGCAGTCCTTATGGAGAAGAAAGAAGGATTATTTGTCACCGAGGAGGAGCTAAGTACCTCTTATCCGCTTCCTTCCGCCTTCCGAAAAGCTCTCCATCCCGGAAAAAGAGTGAAAAAGAAGAAGCAGGAAACTACAATAGAGAAGGTTAGATAAAGGAGAAATAGAAATATGCCTTGCACAACAATTCTAGTCGGAAGGAAAGCCAGTGCCGATGGTTCGACGATGATCGCCAGGAACGACGATTCTCCGTCTGGCGTCTTCCATGTCAAGAAGCTGATCGTCGTAGAGCCTAAGGACCAGCCCCGGAAATACAAGTCGGTCCTGACCCATGTCGAGATCGACCTTCCGGATAATCCGATGCGTTATACGATGTTCCCGAATGTGGATCCCAAGGAAGGAGTCTGGCCGGCAGCTGGCATCAACAGCGAGAACGTCGCAATGACTGCTACCGAGACCATTACGACCAACAGCCGTGTCCTTGGCGCCGACCCTATGGTCGAACTCCAGAAAGCCCACGGAAAGAACAAGGAGATCCCTGGCGGAATCGGAGAAGAGAATTTGGTTCTTCTCGTTCTTCCGTATGTCCATTCCGCAAAGGAAGGCGTTTTACGTCTTGGTATGCTTCACGAGAAGTTCGGAACCAACGAAAGCAACGGAATCGGCTTCTCCGACAGCAAGGATATCTGGTGGTTTGAAAGCGTCGGCGGACATCACTGGATGGCAAAGCGTGTTCCGGAAGACCATTATGTCGTTATGCCAAACCAGCTCGGAATCGATTCCTTCGATCTGGAAGATGCTTATGGAGAGAAGAAGGACAACCTCTGCGATCCGGATCTGAAGGATTTCATCGCTAGGAACCATCTTGACCGGAACATGGACGGGAAGTTCAATCCCCGTCTTGCCTTCGGTTCTTCTTCCGACTCCGACCGTATCTACAACACTCCCCGCGCCTGGTTCATGCTCCGTACTTTGAATCCGAGGACTTACAAGTGGGACGGCGAGAATGCGGACTTCACTCCGGCCTCCTCCGACCTTCCGTGGAGTCTTGTCCCGGAACAGAAGATCACCGTCGAAGACGTCAAGTATCTTCTCTCTTCCCATTTCCAGGGAACCCCGTATGACTGCTATGACAAACATGCCGATCCTAGGACCAAGGATATGTACCGCCCTATCGGCGTGAACAGGACTGCCTTTATGGGCTTAGCCCAGATCCGGGATTATGTTCCGAAGGATATCGCTGCTATCCAGTGGTTTGCTTTCGGTTCCAATGCCTTCAACACCATGGTTCCTTTCTTCCCCAACACGGATAAGGTTCCGGACTATTTCTCCAAGACAACCATGAAGGTGACAACGGAAAGCTTTTACTGGGCAAGCCGACTTCTCGGCGCCCTTACCGATAGCCACTTCGGGACCTGCGGAAGATGGATTGAAAGATACCAGGATGCCGTTATGGCAGCTGTCCAGGAAGTAGTCGATAGCCTGGATTCAATCTACCTTTCGAAGAAGAACGACAAGGACTCGATTGCAAAAGCAAACGAGAAAATTGCTTCTATTGCCAAGGATAAGACGTACTGGGCGATCGACAAGGTGACGTATGCGGCATCCATGGGCATGAAGAATGCCTTCGCAATGTCGGACAAGTAGATAGCAGAAGGAAAAAGCAAAGCGGCTTCTTCGTTGCTTGAAGGGGCCGCTTTTCAATTGACCTATATTCCCTGCGAAGAAAAGCAAAAGAAAAAACCCTATTGCTAGGGTTCTTTATATGCTGGCGGAGCAAGAGAGATTTGAACTCTCGCTGCGATTGCTCGCACTACGTCCTTAGCAGGGACGCCTCTTCACCGCTTGAGTATTGCTCCACGGAATCTGGCATTCGCCAAGCTCATATATTATCGTTATTTTCGGCACCATAGTCAAGGAAAACCACGGAAGCAGGAAACCAAAAACGGCTCCCTTGCGGGAGCCGTCTGTTTTCTATTGGAAGAAGGAACTAGTCCTTGATCTTGGTGACGGTGCCGGCACCAACGGTGTGGCCGCCTTCACGTATAGCGAAACGAGTGTTCTGCTCGATAGCGATAGGATGAATGAGCTCAACATCGAGTTCAACATGATCGCCCGGCATAACCATCTGAGTGCCTTCCGGAAGAGTGATGGTTCCGGTGACATCAGTAGTACGGAAGTAGAACTGCGGTCTGTAGTTGTTGGTGAAGGCAGTATGACGACCACCCTCTTCCTTCTTCAGAACGTAGACCTGACCAGAGAACTTGGTATGCGGAGTGACACTTCCCGGCTTGCAGAGGACCTGTCCACGGACGACCTGATCACGGTCAATACCACGGAGAAGGGCGCCGACGTTGTCGCCAGCCTGAGCGAAGTCAAGAGTCTTACGGAACATTTCAAGCGAAGTAACGATAGCCTTACGGGTATCCATAATGCCAACGATTTCGATTTCATCGTTCGGCTTAAGGGTTCCACGCTCGACTCTTCCGGTAGCGACGGTGCCACGGCCAGTGATGGTCATAACATCCTCGACAGCCATAAGGAACGGCTTATCGACATCACGCTGAGGAAGCGGGATGTAGGAATCGCAAGCATCCATAAGGTCCATAATGGACTGTTCATACTTCGGATCGCCTTCGATAGCCTTGAGAGCAGATCCACGGATGACCGGAACCTTGTCTCCCGGATATCCATTCTGAGTGAGAAGATCACGGACATCCATCTCAACGAGATCGATGAGTTCCGGATCATCAACACGGTCGCACTTGTTGAGGAAGACGACGATGTACGGAACGCCGACCTGATGAGCAAGAAGAACATGCTCACGAGTCTGCGGCATAACACCATCGGCAGCAGAAACAACAAGGATAGCTCCATCCATCTGGGCGGCGCCAGTGATCATGTTCTTGATGTAGTCAGCATGGCCAGGGCAGTCGACATGGGTGTAGTGACGGGTAGCAGTATCATATTCGACATGGGCAGCGTTAATAGTGACGCCACGAGCCTTCTCTTCCGGAGCAGCATCGATCTGGTCATACTTAAGGGCCTTAGAAAATCCCTTCTTAGCCAGAACCATGGTGATGGCCGACGTTAAAGTGGTCTTTCCGTGGTCGATGTGTCCAATGGTGCCGATGTTGACATTCGGCTTCGTACGATCATACTTTGGTTTTGCCATAATGCAATTTATTCCTCCAATTTAGAACCGTAATGACTATACACTTTTTAAGAAATCTTTTCAATACACGGAATATCGATTAGGAATTCCGCTTTTTGATGATTTCTTCCTGCACGGACCGCGGGACTTCCTGATAGTGGTCGAAGGTCATCGTGTAGATGCCGCGACCCTGGGTCATCGAGCGGAGATCAGAGATGTAACCGAACATATTGGCGAGCGGAATGAAGGCAGTGATGAGCTGGGCATTGGCCTTCTGGACCATGCCATCGATCTGACCACGGCGCTTCGAGACATCGCCCATGACGGTTCCGACATAATCCAGCGGAGTCGTGATTTCGGCCTTGACGATCGGCTCGAGAATGACCGGGCTGCACTTGCTGGCAGCAGTCTTGACGGCGATCGCAGAAGCAAGCTTGTAGGCGGCTTCGGAAGAATCGACATCGTGGTAAGAACCATCGATGAGTTCAGCATGGATATCGATGGCCGGATAGCCAGCGACAAGACCCTTGGAGAGGGATTCCTGAAGTCCGTCGATAGACGGCTTGATGAATTCCTTAGGGATGGCGCCACCGGTGATCTTATCCTCGATGACGATACCCTTTCCAGGGTTCGGCTCCATACGGAACACAACATGTCCGTACTGACCATGACCGCCGTTCTGCTTGATGTACTTACCTTCGCATTCCGCGGTAGCGCGGATAGTTTCACGGTAGGCAACCTGCGGAGCGCCGACACGGCACTCAATGCCGAAATCGTTCTTCAGACGGGTGACGTTGACGTCGAGCTGGAGCTCGCCGACACCGGCAATAATCGACTGACCGGTTTCTGCATTGGTATTGAAGTGGAAGGTAGGATCCTCTTCGGTGAACTTGATGAGAAGTTCAGACATCTTGTCCTGGTCAGTTCTCTTCACAGGCTCGATAGCCTCGGAGATAACCGGATCAGCGAACTTGATGGATTCGAGGGAGACCTTCGGATCGCCATCGCCAACGAGAGTATCACCGGTACGGGTGGAAGAGAAGCCGATAGCGGCAGCAATTTCACCGGCACGGGCCTCCGTGATGTTCTCATGAGAGTTGGCATTGACGAGAACAAGACGGGAGACACGTTCCTTGGCGCCGGAACGGACGTTGTAGACATAGGATCCGGACTTGATGGTACCGGAATAGACACGGAAGAAGCACTGCGTACCGAACTGATCGGTGACAAGCTTGAATGCGAGGGCAACAAACGGTGCCTTCGGATCCTGGGAAATGACAACTTCGTTGCCATCCTTGTCATGAGCAATCGGGTTCGGAACATCAATCGGAGAAGGAAGATAGTCGATGACGCAGTCGAGCATGTACTGGACGCCCTTGTTCTTGTAAGCAGAACCGCAGACAACCGGAACGAAGTCGATCTTCTCGTCGATAGTTCCCTTACGGATTGCCTTCTTGATCTGTTCGACCGTGGGCTCTTCTCCGCTTAAGGCAGACATAGCAATCTCATCATCGAAATTGGAGAGCTGCTCAATAAGGATCTGACGATACTTCTTGGCTCCTTCGACATAGGAAGCGTACTGAGACGGAACCTGGTCGAGAGAGACAATGTTCGGCTTCATACTTTCGGAAACCTTCGGATCAAGATCCCAGAGCCAGGCCTTCATTTCGACGAGGTCGATAAGGCCGAGAAGCTGGGTTTCGAGGCCGATCGGGTAAGCGATAGCGACACCGTTTGCACCGACCTTCTCCTTGATGGAGGCAACCGACATTTCGAAGTTGGCGCCAGTGGCATCAAGCTTGTTGACGAAGACAATACGCGGAACACTGTACTTATCTGCCTGTCTCCAGACAGTTTCGGTCTGAGGTTCGACACCGTTCTTGCCATCGAGGACGCAAACAGCGCCATCGAGGACACGGAGGGAACGCTCGACCTCAGCAGTGAAGTCGACATGGCCAGGAGTATCGATCAAATTGATACGATGTCCCTTCCACATGCAGGTCGTAGCAGCGGAGTAAATAGTAATACCACGCTTCTGTTCCTGTTCGTTGAAGTCCATGGCGGAAGCACCATCATGGGTCTCGCCGATCTTATGCGTCTTGCCGGTGAAGTAGAGGATTCGCTCGGAAGTCGTGGTCTTGCCGGCGTCGATATGCGCCATGATTCCGATATTTCTGACATTTTCCAAGCTGACAGCTTCGTACTGCGAAACCATTGCCTGGTCGTTATCCATCGTAGCCATTCGTGATTCTCCTTTATTTGAAGTCGGATCGAATTACCAACGGTAGTGGGCATAAGCCTTGTTGGCTTCTGCCGTCTTATGCATATCTTCCTTACGCTTGACAGCTCCACCGGTACCATTGGCGGCATCGATGATTTCGCCAGCGAGCTTATCCTTCATGTTCTTCTCATTGCGGAGACGAGCAAAGGTAACCAGCCAACGGAGTCCAAGAGTAACCTTACGTTCCGGAGAAACTTCGACCGGGACCTGGTAGTTGGAAGCGCCGACACGACGAGCCTTGAGTTCGACTTCCGGCATGATGTTGCCGAGAGCAATCTCGAAGACCTCGAGGGCCTGCTTGCCAGTCTTCTTGGCGACGGCATCGAAGGCTCCGTAGAGAATCGTCTGAGCGGTTCCCTTCTTGCCATCGACCATAATACGGTTGATTAAACGGGAAACGAGCTTGGAATTGTAAATCGGATCGGGTAAGACATCTCTGTGCTGAACGGCACCATTCTTTCTTGGCATTGTTAAAGAGCTCCTTTTCTACTACTTCTTCTGAATGGAGCCATCCTTCTTGGTTCCATAACGGGAACGGCTCTGCTTCCGGTTCTCAACTCCGAAGCACTCAAGAGCGCCACGGACGATGTGGTAACGGACACCCGGTAAATCACGGACACGGCCGCCACGGATCAGGACTACCTTGTGCTCCTGAAGGTTATGACCTTCTCCAGGAATGTAGGCAGTAACTTCGTAGCCGTTGGAAAGGCGGACACGAGCGTACTTACGGGCAGCAGAGTTCGGCTTCTTCGGAGTCATCGTTCCAACACGGGTGCAGACACCCTTCTTCTGCGGGGCAGAAATGGACTTCTCGGTCTTGTCGAGCGAATCCCATCTCTTTCCAAGGGCCGGAGACTTGGACTTGTAGGTCGGCTTTCTTCTTTCGTTACGAACCAACTGATTAATAGTAGGCATTGCTTTTTCCTCCAGGAAACTATTCTTTAATAAGAATACCTATGTACCACAATTCCGGGCGTTTCCTGTTCTTTTCATAAAAAGAACGGGCGGTGCCCGCAACTGCGACAAGAAAGATTATAGAGTAGCCCGGAGAAGATGTCAAAGCATTTTTGACGTTTTTTGAAACGCCCGGACTCGGGTACCGGCAAGAAAGGCCGGAAACACCTTTAGAATAAGGATTTTAAGAGAATACAAAAAGGGGATCCGAAGACCCCCTTTATTCCGTTTAGTTCTTATTCTTTCCGAAGATGATGGCAGCATAGTAGAGGACATATAGGAAGATACGGATGAAATCGGTGTAGAGGTTGAAAGCCAGATATACGCTAAGCGCTGTGGCATTTCCGAAGTTCGTATGCTGGACGATCTTCTTGATATTGTGGATATCCAGGGCGGTGCAGAGAAGGATGAGGGCAAAGCAGACAAAGTCCGTAATCCAGTAGATCATCTCGTTATAGAAGAAGAAATTGACAAGAGAGAGCGTAAGGACGCCGATTGCCAGAGTCATAACAAGCGGGATGATGACATTCAGCTTCTTCACGAATGTTCCGATAAGTCCCATCAGTCCGAAGCATCCTGCAGTCATCAGGAAGGCAATTCCGATGACTTTCCCGAATTCCTCGCCTTCGGCTGCAAAGAGAACCATGAAGATCGCGGAGAGGAGGAAGCCCATTGCAATCGTATATAGGAAGTAGAAGACGATCGTTGCAATGCCTTTGCTTTCCGGCTTTGTCCGGAAAGGCAGGATCATCATGACAATCGTAATCGGCAGGATGACGGCAAGCGAGGCAATAAGGATTCCGACATAGACATTGGCCGTTGTCTCCGTATTTCCGGAAGCCAGAAGGACATCCGGAGTAAGGAAGGCGATCAGTCCTGTGATCAGAAGCCCGAGAGCAGTCCAGAGATAGATCTTACCCATGGACAGCATCTGCGCCTGCTTCTTGGTTCTGGCCTGAACTTCCGGTTTTGCCTGGGGATCTACAGCCCAGGTTCCGTCGTTGAATCCAGCTTGATATTCTTTCATTTTTTCTCCTCTTTTGTTGTGTTCTGCTTATAAAAAGCGAGCAGGAAACTAACCTAAGTATAAGGAAAAGTACAAAAGAATCAATACCGGAAAAGAAAATCTCCCGGGCCGAGGCTCGGGAGATCAAGAAAGCAGATTAGGTTAGATGTTGTTGAGCAGCTCTTGGAAGGACTGGGACTTCAGGGAAGCTCCGCCGACAAGGGCGCCATCGACATCTTCCTGCTGCAGATAGCCATGGATGCTCTCCGGCTTGACGCTTCCTCCGTAGAGGATGAGTGCCTTCTGGGAAGCAACCTTGCCAAACTGCTTTTCTAGCAGCGAACGGATGAACCTGCAGATATCTTCGGCGATTTCGGCAGAGGCATTCTTGCCAGTTCCGATAGCCCACACAGGTTCATAGGCAATGACGACATTGCCGACTTCTTCCTTGGTGAGATCAAGAAGGCCGACGATGACCTGCTTGGCGATGACGTCCTTGGTAAGGCCGGCATCATATTCCTTGGCAGATTCTCCGACGCAGTAGATGGCATGGAAACGGTTGGCGACAAGAGCCTTGATCTTCTGGTTGCAGTCGAGATCCGTTTCGCCTTCGTACTGTCTCCTCTCGGAATGGCCGACGATGCTCCAATCAACGTTGATTTCCTCAAGCATCGGGATGGAGACGGAAGAAGTATAGGCACCATGATTGGCATAGTGGACGTCCTGGCTGGCAACGATCAATCCGTGGGCATGCTTCCTCACGGCCTGAAGAGAGAGATAGGACGGGGCAACACCGATCATGACGGACTTGGCTCTTGCCTTCTTGACAAGACCCATTTCCTTGACATCATCGCAGAAGGCTTCCGCCTCTGCGATGGTGTGGTTCATCTTCCAGTTGCCCATCAAAAACTTTTTACGGGACATATTCTTGTTTTCCTGTTCTAGAACCGACTACTTATCTTCAATGACATCGATGCCCGGAAGCTTGCCATCGAACTGGATGAGCTCGAGGGATGCTCCGCCACCGGTAGAGATGTGGCTGAACTGATCCGCATATCCGAACTCCTTGACGGCAGAGGCGGAATCGCCGCCACCGACAACGGTGAAGGCCCCGGCCTTGGTCGCTTCGGCGCAGGCCTTGCAGATAGCCTTGGTGCCTTCCTGGAAGTCCTTGTTCTCAAAGACGCCCATCGGGCCGTTCCAGAAGACAGTCTTGGCCTTGCGGATTTCGTCCGTATAAAGCTTGCAGGTCTCCGGACCGATATCGAGTCCTTCGAAATCATCCGGGAAGTCCACATTTCCGACGATCTGCTTGTCAGTAATAGGAGCATCCGGTTCATCCGGATTGAATCCCTTGCCGAGGATGGTATCGACAGAAAGGACGATCTTGCCAGTCTCATAGCACTTCTTGGCATAGGCGAGCTGGTCATCCTCGCAGAGGGACTTGCCGACCTTGACGCCGAAGACAGCCTTCTTGAAGGTATAACCCATACCGCCGCCGATGAGGATCTTGTCGCACTTCTTTAAGAGCGAATCGATAACCTCGATCTTGGAAGAAACCTTGGAACCGCCGAGAATGGCGATGTACGGTCTCTGTTCCTCGGACGGATTGACGCAACGGCCGAGGTTCTTGATTTCCTTCTCCATAAGGAAGCCGACAGCAGTCTGCTTTCCTTCCTTCTTGAGAAGATCCGGAACTCCGAAAGTAGAAGCGTGGGCGCGATGGGCAGAGCCGAAGGCATCCATGACGAAGGCATCGACATAGGAAGCCCACTCAGCAGCAAGCTTCGGATCGTTGGCCTCTTCGCCAGCTTCATAACGGGTATTCTGAACGAGAAGGACATCTCCATCCTTGAGTCCGTCGATAGCAGCCTTGAGTTCTTCGCCCTTGGTAGCCTTCGAGAAAGAGACGTTGACCTTGTGGCCGAGGTTCTCTTCGAGGTGCTTGGCAAGAGGAGCAAGAGCGATCGAGAGATCGTTCTTCTTCATCTGCTTGTCGATGTCTTCCTGAGTAGCCTGACCCTTCTTGAGCTTCTTCCAGGCAACCTTGCCGAGGTGGCTCATAAGAACGACCTTGGCTCCCTGCTTCACCAGTTCGGCGATAGTCGGAATGGCGGCAGCGATTCTGTTATCATCCGTGATGACACTTCCCTTGTGGGGGACGTTGAAATCGACACGGACAAGAACCTTCTTACCAGAGACCTTAAGATCAGTAACAAGCTTTTTCATGACATTCTCCTTTATTTCCATAAACCGACAAATTGAGAAACAAATGGCGGCAGGTTTTATCCTGCCGCCTTTGCAATCGCAAACGGACTACTTATTCAGGATTTCGCCGTACAGCTTGGCAAGTCTCATCATCTGGCAGGTGAAGGAATATTCGTTATCATACCAGGAAGCGACCTTGACGAAGTTGTATTCGCCGGCCGGGATAATCATAGTAAGGGTTGCATCGAAGATGGAGCCTTCGGTTCTGCCGAGGATATCGGAAGAAACGATCTCTTCATCATTGTAAGCAAGGATGCCCTTGAGATTGGTCTCGCTGGCCTTCTTCATAGCGGCATTGATCTCATCGCCGGTAGCCGGCTTCTTGAGAAGAAGAGTGCAGTCGCAGATGGAACCATCGGTGACAGGAACACGGATAGCATTGCCATTGAGGGCACCGTTGAGGGCCGGAATGACCTTGCCGACAGCCTTGGCAGCGCCAGTGGTAGTCGGAACAATGTTAGCAGCACCAGCACGGGAACGACGGACGTTGCTTCCAGCGAGGTCGAGAATTCTCTGGTCGTTGGTGTAGGCGTGAACAGTCGTCATAGTGCCGCCGATAACTCCGAAGGTATCTTCAAGAACCTTCATCATAGGAGCTAAGCAGTTGGTAGTGCAGGAAGCACCAGAGATGATGGTCTGGTCCTTGGTGAGCTTGTCCGTATTGACGCCATAGACATAGGTCGGAATATCCTTGGAGGAAGACGGAGCAGAGATGATAACACCCTTGGCGCCGTTCTTCATATGAATATCGCCATCTTCGTGGCTCTTCAGACGGCCAGTGCACTCCAGGACGACATCAACACCGAAATCCTTCCACTTGAGCTCGGCAGGATCCTTCTTGCCAAGAACCGGAATCTTGTGTCCGGCGAAGATGATGTTGGTCTCATCAGCAGAGATCTTGTCAGCATTCCAGGTACGATGCGTAGTATCGTACTTGAGAAGATATGCAAGCGTCTGAGCCGGAACAAGATCGTTGATGGCAACAACTTCGAAGATGTCCTTGCCAGCTTCCTTGTTCATCTCATAGGCACGACGGAATGCAAGACGACCGATACGACCGAAACCGTTAATGGCTAATTTAATAGACATTCAAATGTCCTCCTCTTTAACCATTTATGATTATACACAAATTACTTATTTTTTAAAGGGGAAAGATGATTTTTTGAAAAAAAGAGGGAAATTATATTTCTTTCTGCATATTTCTAGCTTACCCTATATGCTTTTCCCCGCTTTTTGCTTGCGCAGTGAGCAAGAAAAACTTCCGGAAAGGAAAAAAGCGGAAAAAGTAAGTACGGAAAACAAGACATTTTTGACCGTTTTGACTTCTTTTTGCCGTTTGGAACTGAAAAGAAGGAAAAAGCAGGCGGAGGAAGAAAATGCTCGTTTTCCTCTTTCCGCCTGCTTATTTTGCCATAACCCTTACTTTTTCTCCTCGGACCCGAATCCGGGCTTGCCGCACGCCATGATGATATCGGCAATCAGTTCCGGAGTCTCCTTGCACCCGTCTCCGACCCACTCCATGATGATGGCATAGATGCCGTTCAGCAGATACCGGGCGATGTACCTTGCCTTTACTTCATCCGTGATTCCATGGCTCTTGAGAGCAGGAAGGACGATCCGTTCCATGAACTCCTTGTCGTCCTCTTCCCCGTTGAAGGTATGGAAATTCTCGACATAGACGTTGAAGAAGACACGGTTCTTCCTTATCTGATCCAGGAAAGGGATCAGGAATCCGCGGCTGACGATCCTGCCGTAGTCGGAACTCGCTTCCTTGGCCTCGGGGCTGGATTCCTTCACCATCTCCAGGAAACGGTGGATGAAGGTTTCCTTGGAATCCCTCAGGAGATTGGAAGTATTGTCATAATGGGAATAGAAAGTCGACCGGTTGACGCCGGCCTCCTTGCAGATCTCGGCAATCGTAATGGAAGAGAAGCTCTTCTTGGTAAGGAGGGTAAGAAGCGCCTTCTCCATCTTCTCGGCGGTGTGATTGAACTTCGATTCGGAACGGGTCATTTCTTCTTCTCCTTCTTTCCCCGTGATTATACGTTATTTCAAACAGAAAACAACAATTGTGGATTACTTTGTGATCTTTCTTTCGCTGACGGCACTGCTAGCGGATTCTTCCTGCAGGGTCTTTGCCTGATTCCTGAGCCCCTGGATGATATGGACGACACCGGATTTCGTGATCGGAATCTGGTCCTTGGCTGTAACAAGGTCGCTCAATTCCCGATAGCTGACATCCTTGTTGGCAAGCCGCTCTTCGATAACTGCCCTTGTCTTTTCATCGAACAAGGAAAGAGGCTTAACCGTCAGAACCAGCTGGATGGCATCGATATCCTTGGAAG
This sequence comes from Bacillota bacterium, assembly GCA_023459795.1. Lineage (GTDB taxonomy): Bacteria > Bacillota_I > Bacilli_A > RFN20 > CAG-288 > Enterosoma. Next base: position 96,640 of record JAEWSP010000028.1, on the reverse strand, counting down.
CCGTCTTCAAAGCACGGGAATAGTTGGCGCTGTCGCAGATGCTGAGCCGGTTTTCCGTATTGATCTGGTCCTTCTCGATCCTGGCATTCTCATAGGTGAACATGCACTGGGTAGCGCCGAGATAGGAAAGGAAGACGGAGATCTGATCGGATTTCTTCAGGTAGAGGACATCCTTGTCCCGTCTTTTGATGTACTTGAAGGACATCGTTCTTTCCGCCTTGAAGGAATTCAGTTTCTTCTTGGTCTCCATGGCATCCGACTTCTGCGTAAAGGCCATCTCCAGGAAATAGGAGGTTTTCAGGGAAGAAGGGTTGTTGACGCTTCCGTTAGCAAGGAAGCAGCCGATAACGAAGAAACGGAGGTTCTTTCTTTTCAGAGAGAGGGAGGGGGAAAGACGGACCAGTCCGGAGTCATCCAGGATCTCCAGGTCTTTCATGACTTCATAAAGCCTCGGTTCTCCGCGGACGGTAAGGACATATACCCTTCCTCTTCCGAACCTCGTTTCGTTCTCATATCCGAGGCTCGGGGAAAGAGCAAAAGCCTCCTTCAGGCCGGAATAGATTAGTTTTGCGATCTGGGCGGATTCCGTCTTCAGGGACAGGGAAGGAAAACGGCCAAGCGTGAAAAGAGCACCGTTCCGGATGAATCCGGAAAGGATGTACTTCTTTTCCTCCTTGGTATAGAAAGCTGTTGCCAGCTCTTCCTTTACCTGCCTTGCAAAGGCGACCTTCTTTTCTTCCATACCGGATTATTTCGATTCCTGGTAGTCCTGATGGATGGCAGTTGCTGCAATCGCTCCGTCATTGACGGCGGTTGCAACCTGCCTCAGGTTCTTGACCCTTATATCTCCGGTGGCATAAAGATTCTTCGCCTTCGTCTCCATGTTCTCATCGGTGACCAGGTATCCCTTCTCGTCCGTAAGTCCCGGGATCCGAAGCAAGGAAGTCTCTGCCTTCTCCCCGACATAGAGGAAGACTCCGGAAACAGGAACCGTCTTCTCCTCTCCGTTTTCCTTGTTCTTCAAGGTCAGGGATTCCACTTTCTTCGTTCCCGCAGAGCCGACGATATCATAAGGAGCAAGAAGGGTAGTGTTCGGGAAGGCCGTAAACCGGTCTACCGATGCCTTGGCGGCACGGAACTGTGTCCTTCTTGCGATCAAGGTCACATGGCTGCAGAGAGATGCCAGATAGGAGGCTTCCTCGAATGCCGAATTTCCGGCACCGATAACAGCCACTTCCTTCCCTTTATAGAAAGGGCCGTCGCAGATGGCGCAGCGGGAGAATCCTCTTCCCTGATAGGCATCTTCTCCGGGGATATGGAAATCCGTCGGAGATAGTCCGGAGGCCAGAATCACATAGTGGAAATCCCGGCTCTTCCCTAAGCCGTATTCGACATGGAAATTGCCATCCTCCATACGGGTGATCTTGGAGACTTCCGTATAGATAGGTTCGATAGAGAACTTGGCAAGGTGCTTTTCGAACTCCTGCCCCAGTTCCGGTCCCTTGATTATCGGAAAACCCGGATAGTTTTCGATCTGTTCCGTCTTGTCGACCTGCCCGCCGACCTGCTCCCGTTCAAACGGGACCGGGGTCATGCCGAATCTCTTCAAATAGATAGACGCAGTCACACCGCTCGGGCCAAGCCCGATAACAGCTACTTCCTGATTATCAATCATGTTTCTCTTCCTCCTTCTTCCGGACCAAGGATTCCAGATCGTCAACTGCGGATTCTTCCTTCTTCCATGAAGACGCGGAAGAAGAAAGGACGACTTCCGGTTTTTTCTCCTGAGCCTTGCAGAAATGCCGGACGACATGGTTCAGGACAATCAGAAGGATGCCGACGAGGATAAAGGCAAGCCCCATCCAGAAGGATTTGTACTGGCTTCTGGAAAGAGCATCCGTTCCGCCTTCTCCCATGATGAAGAGTGGATTCCTCAAAGGCTCCATAAGCATACGGATGATACCGTAGGAAAGGAAATAGCCGAATGTCTCGTCTCCGTCTTTGTAATGTTTTCCTTCGACTGCCTTGATGCCGTAGGCAACAAGGAAGAAGAAGCAAAGATCCAAAATGGATTCGACCAGGAACAAAGGAACGGCAACGCTTCCGGAAGGAAGGACTACGCCGCTAAGCATGGATTCTTTTCCGTTCTGCATGTTGTTCATGATCCAGGACGGGACGAAGTCCCAGGCATCCGGGGATACGGCATGGCCGAAGACTTCCTGGTTGAAGAAGTTTCCCCATCTTCCGATTCCCTGGCCTATCAGGATAGTCGGAACAGCAAAATCCGCAATCTTGAGAAGAGGGGTACCCTTTCTCCGGAACTTGCAGAAAATCAAAGCAGCCAGAACACCGAAGATGGCACCGCCTTGGATGGCTAGGCCTCCGCTTCTCATATCAAAGAGGTTTGCCATTCCGGCACCGAATCCGCTGTATTGGAAGACATTCAGGAATTCCGTCTTCCAGGAAGCGATGATGTACCAGATTCTGGCCCCGATGATGCCGCAGGGGAAAGCAACCAAGAAGACCGTATCGAAGAAATCCCATCCGAAACCATCTTTATGGGCACGGTAATTCGATGTGAAAAGAGCAAGGAGTGCGCCAAAGACGATGATGATTCCGTAGAAAGCAATGATCGGCCTTCCGTTCTCCCCCTGCCCGAAGCCTTGCACATAGGCAAGGAATAGATTCTGTGTTTCCATCTGTTAGTTCTTCCGGGAAGTTACTTCCGTCTCGCCTTTGTTTATTTCATCGGTTCCGGCATGTTTGACAACCTTGACGGAGGAAACGAAGTTCTTGTCGATTGGACGGTTAGGAGTATCGGGAACAAGAGGCTGATCCGGTTCCGGGTTCATGCTGACGACGCCTTTGCCAAGCGCCGTTTCGACAGCAGTCCTGGCCGCCAGCTTCTCGCTTTGCCTCTTCTCCTGGATCTCTCCGAGCCTCTTCTGGAATTCATAGCCGGTATCGTATCCGAAATCCTTGAGCTTGTAGTTCGTAACAGCGGCTTCGATGATCTCCGCCATGCTTCTGGCAGCGGAGACAGGAAGGCTGATGAGAGGAACCGATTCATTGAGGATAGGATACCGATCCGTCTTCATGCCTACCCGTTCCATAGGAGCAGAGGCATTGAACGGCTCAAGGGAAATAACGAGCTTGATCTTGGAATCCTTCTCCAGGGAGTTGATACCGAACATCCTTCCGACATCGATGATGCCGATACCTCTCACCTCCATCATTCCATAGATGGTTTCCGGGCAGGTACCGATCAGCTTTCCGCGCACATCCTTGACGTCCACGCGGTCATCGGCAATAAGCCGGTGTCCCTTCTTGATAAGCTCCAAGGAGATTTCGGATTTGCCGATTCCGGATTGTCCGGTCAGAAGGACGCCGATTCCGTAAATATCGAGAAGGCAGGCATGGACGGAGGTCCTTGGCGCCAAGGCATCGGAAAGATAGGAATAAAGCTCCGACATAAGATCGGAGGTATCGGAATCGGAGACGAAGAGAGGGCAGTTCTTCTTGCTTGCGGCCCTAAGGAGAGGAGAAGGAACCGGAGCGTTGTGGGTGACGATGATCGCCGGGCATTCCTCGGCACAGATCTTCAGGCAGTTCTTGTATATGAAATCCGGATCGGAATCCTTGATCAGGGCTGTTTCCTTATTCCCGATCAGCATGATCCTGTCCTTTTCATGGAACTGGAAAAGACCCAGGAGTTCGAGTCCTGGCCGGTCGAGTTCCTCGACCTTGATAGCCCGATGGAGTGCCTGGACGTCCCCGTTCAGGATCTTGAATCCGAAGTGATTAGCTAAATCTAAACTGGTGAACATAATAATGCCTCGCCTTGTTATCGCTTTCTATTATACGTTAGGGCCGAAACAAGACCAAGGGGGAAGAATCGGTTTCGGCCTTCTTTTTCTTCCCGGCGTATCCGAAAAAGAAAAGAAACAGCTTTCTAAAATGGAAAATATAGTCTTTTCCCCTTGAAAAGAGGAAAAAAGTAATCTATCCTTTTACCGGAGCTAGAACGTTACGGATGAAAGTTCTAGAGACAACTCGGAAAAAATACGGATGAAAACTTCCCGGGTCTCCTGTCTTAGGAGTTTGATCCTCTGAAGAGGTATTCGGAGACAATGCGTGACGACATACCAGCCTGTCTAGTTGGAACGGAGAGAAGAAGAAGTGATGGAAGCTTTGTTAAGCCATATCCTTGTTCCTCTCCTGGGTCGTCCTGAGTAAAAAACAATGCCGGCAGCAAACGCTGCCGGCTTTTTCTTATTTCCTGTACTTGTCTTTCTGCATCTCCCTGGCCAGATAGAATCCGGTATAGGAGCCTTTCGCCTTGACGATTTCCTCCGGAGTACCGGAGAAAACGAGGTTGCCGCCCCGGTCTCCGCCTTCCGGACCGAGATCGATCAGGTAGTCTGCACATTTCACGACATCCAGGTTGTGTTCGATGACAACAACCGTGTTCCCGCTATCGACAAGACGGTTAAGGACCTTGATAAGCTTGGCGATATCGTAGGGATGGAGACCGGTCGTGGGTTCATCCAGGATATAGAGGGTCTTGCCGTCGCTCGGACGCTCCAGCTCATAGGCAAGCTTCACACGCTGGGCTTCTCCACCGGACAAGGTAGTGGAAGCCTGTCCAAGCTGGATATACCCAAGTCCGACGTCGACCAAAGTCTGGATCTTCTTCCGGATCTGGGGAACGGCGGCAAAGAAATCGAGGGCATCCTCCGCTCTCATGGAAAGGACATCCGCAATGGATTTTCCTTTGTAACGGATGGCAAGGACATCTTCCGTGTATCTCTTTCCGTGGCAGACATCGCAGGTGACATAGACGTCCGGAAGGAAGTTCATGCTGATTCTTCTGACGCCTGCGCCCTGGCAGGCTTCGCATCTTCCGCCCGGGACGTTGAAAGAGAACATCGACTTCGACATGCCTCTCGCCCTGGCTTCGGCCGTCATGCTGAAAAGATCCCGGATATCATCAAAAACCTTGATGTAGGTTGCCGGGTTGCTTCTAGGTGTCTTTCCGATAGGTTCCTGGGAAACATTGATAACCTTCGTTACCTGCCTAAGGCCTTCAATCGTCTCACAGCCAATAGTAGGATCGGTATGAAGAGCAAGATAGTTCTTCATGTTCTCGTAAAGGATTCCGTCGATTAGGGAAGACTTGCCGCTTCCGGAGACTCCGGTAACGACGGTAAAGATTCCAAGAGGAATAGAAACATCGATGCCCTTCAGGTTATGAAGGGTAGCTTTCTTGATTTCCAGGGCGGTACGGGATTTTCTTCTTGCACCCGGCGCCTCGATGCTCTTCCTACCCGTAAGGTAATCCGCAGTCAAAGACGTCTTGCAGTCCATCAGTTCCTTCGTCGTACCGGAGAAGACGACTTCTCCTCCTCTGTTCCCGGCCAAAGGCCCCATATCCACTACATAGTCGGCGGCAAGGATAGTATCCTCGTCGTGTTCGACGACAATCAGGGAATTTCCAAGGTCCCGCATCTCTTTCAAGGTACGGATCAGCTTGTCGTTGTCTCTCTGATGGAGGCCAATCGATGGTTCATCCAGGACATAAAGAACACCGGTAAGCTTGCTTCCGATCTGGGTGGCAAGACGGATACGCTGGCTTTCTCCTCCAGACAGTGTGCTAGCCTCTCTGGAAAGGGTCAGGTAGTCCAGGCCGACATCGATCAGAAACTGGAGCCTGTGCTTCAGTTCGGAGAGGATCTGGCCGGCTATCTTCTGCTCCATATCCGTGAGGACAAGCCCGTCCAGGAACCGGGAGATCTTGTCCAGGGAAAGGGAGCAAAGCTGATAGATATTCAGCCCTTGGATTTCTACGGAAAGAGCAGCCTCATTCAGTCTTGCGCCATGGCATGTCGGGCATTCCTTCTCACTCATGAAGGAGGCATAGTAATCCTTCATGAACTCGCTCTTGGTGGTGTAGTAAAGACGGTCGATTCTGGCTTTCAGGCCTTCCGTGACGAATTTATTGATCTTGGAGCCGTTCTGGGTTTCATAAACATAGTGGACCGGTTCCGGAGGGCCGTAGATAATGATGTCCTTCTGTCTCTGGGAAAGCTTCTGGAAAGGAGTCTTGGTAGAGATTCCGTATTTGTCGAGGACAGCATAGAAGTCATTCCACTCGATCGTCTCGTGGTTGTGCTTGGGAAGGCAGCCGATAGCCCCTTCGTCGATGGATTTGGTCGGATCCGTAATCATCTTGCTGGGATCCGCTTCGATCTTCACGCCTAATCCGTTGCAGTCCGGGCAGCAGCCAAGAGGGTTGTTGAAGGAGAAAAGGCGGGGTTCCAAAGGCGGAACCGAGAATCCGCACTCCGGGCAGGACTGGTGTTCGCTATAAAACTTTTCTTTTCCGTCGATATCCAGGACTACATAGCCTTTTGCAAAATCGAGGGCGGTACGAAGAGAATCGAAAAGACGGTCTTTGTTCTCCGGCTTCAGGACAAGCCTGTCGATGGCAAAGGAAATCGTATGCTTCAGCTTTTTATCCAAGACCGGAAGAGATTCATACCGGGTCAGAGGGGCACCGTCGATCTTGGCCCTGGAGAAGCCGGCCGAAAAGAACTTGTTCATCGTATCGACATGGGTTCCCTTTTCGTTCCGGACAACCGGGGCATAGATCGTCACCTTGCTTTCTTCCGGATTCTTGTTTACTTCGTTGGCAATCTGCTGGAGGGAGCTAGCCGCAATCGGAATATGGTGAGTCGGGCAGAAAGCTGTTCCAACCCTGGCATAGAGAAGCCTGAGATAATCATAGATCTCCGTAACTGTACCGACGGTCGACCTAGGATTGTGGGAAGTTGTCTTCTGATCGATAGAGATGGCAGGAGAAAGCCCGGTGATCTCATCGACATCCGGTTTCGAGAAATCCCCTAAGAACATACGGGCATAGCTGGACAGAGACTCCACATAGCGTCTCTGGCCTTCGGCAAAGATAGTGTCGAAAGCAAGCGTTGATTTGCCGCTTCCGGAGACTCCGGAAAAGACTACAAGGGAGTTCTTCGGGAACGTTACGGACACGTTCTTGAGGTTGTTTTCCCTCGCTCCTTTGACGACCATCCAGTCCTTGTTGTTACTTGGTTCCATAGGCTATCCTCGCAAAGGAAGATTATACCAAAGAAAAGCATGGGCTAGGAAGATATACGCATAACAGAAAAGGGGCTGGCACGAAGCAAATGTCGTACCGGCCCCTTCCGTTTTTACAGTTTCAGAAGTCCGTCTTTGTCGAATACGTTCTTCACGTCTCCCTGGATCAGAGGGGCGGCATAGGAGAGGAACTCGTCGGTGATGTTGTCTCCTTCTTCGTTGATGAACTTATCGGGCAGGGACTGAACGCCTTTGGCGACATCCATAAGGTCTGCCGTTCCGGTAACAGCCTTGTACGGGTTGCTGTTCTTCCTTGCTAGCGTCACCATCTTGCCGGTCTTGTTGGCCTTGGCAAGAAGATAGGCTTTCTTTCCGACAAGCTCTGCTTCCTTGACGTCCGTAAGGGAAAGAGAGAAGAATGCAGCTCTCTGGATAACGTTCAGTTCGATCGGACGGGACTTGACTCCGGCATTCTCGAGCTGCCCTGCAAGGAAGGAGGATACTCCTCCCATCAGAGGATTCCCGAAGGCATCCTTGTTTCCGCTCTCGGCGATAAGCTTCCCGTCCTTGTCCCGAATTCCTTCGCTCACAACGACGATGCACTGTCCCTTCTCCTCTTCCTTCTTTTCTACCTTGGCAAGGAAATCGGCAAGAGAGAACGGCCGTTCCGGAACATAGATGAAGTCCGGACCCATATGCTTGAGAGCAGCCAGTTTGGAAGCAGCGGCAAGATATCCGGAATCCCTTCCCATGGCCTCGATGATATAGGCCTTCTGCTTGGGATAGGTGTAGGCATCCAGGTAGCAGCCGATAGTCGCATTGGCGATATACTTTGCAGCACTTCCGTACCCCGGGGTATGGTCCATGCAGAGGAGGTCGTTGTCGATCGTCTTCGGGATTCCGATGACCTGCAAAGAATAGCCCAACTTCTTGGCATTGAGGAAAAGCTGGTAACAGGTAAGCATTGTGTCGTTCCCGCCGTTTCCGAATACGACATGGATATCATTCTTCCGTAGGGTTTCGGCAATCTTTGGAGAGATGTCGTCATCCGGCTTCACCTTGATTCTGGAAGAACCGAAGTGAGACCCAGGGCGGAAAAGAAGGGAAGAGTAATCCTGATCCATCACTTCTTCGATCGTTCCGTTGATAAGGCCGTTTAATCCATACGGAGAGACGAACAGTTTTCCTCTTTCCGGATCCTTCTTGTAGGCTTCATACAGTCCTTCAAAGGAGGCATTGATAACCGCAGTCGGCCCGCCTCCCTGGAAATAGATGGCATTCTTCATTCTCTATTCGTCCTCCTCTTTATACTTTTCAAGCCATATTTCCTTATCCATAATCGGACGTAAGGAAAGCATATCTTCTCTTCCGTATTTTCTCTTCCCGGTGCGGTCGACGGCAGCAAAGAGCAGCAGGATCATTCCGCCGAGCAGAGAGATCAGGAATCCTTCCGCCGTCATCGGGGAGGTATAGGACAGAACGAATTCGTTCATCCCTTCCGGAACGACGAACCCGACGAACCCGTGCTGGACTTTATAGGTATCGACATCCACCATCTTCCCGGTGTTTGTCTTCTGCTGCAGCTTCCAGCCCTTCTCGGCCGGAATGTTCGTAGCCATGAAGCGGGAGCTGGTCTCGTCCGTCGTGAAGGAAATCGAATTGTTGGTCCTGGCGGTAATCTTAGGGCTATGGGCTTTCAGTTCATCGACTGCTTTCTGGTAGTCCTTGTTTCTCTGGACGAAAACCTGCGGCTGTCCTAGATAGGCAAGGTTGTTCTCGTGTCCGTCATAGATGACGCCGACAATGGTCTTGACCGGTCTATCCGTATAAAGGCCATGTGCCCTCTTGTAATCGCAATAGGAAGGCTGGAAGATGCTGATAAGCTTTCCCTGTTCGTCGAAGAGCCTCCAGCTGACGTTGTAGGTAGTATTGATGGAGATGTAGGCACCAGTTTCCGGGTCAGAAGGATCCGCTTCCGGAGCCAGGCATACATCTTCTCCGTTCCGCTGGAAGGTCATCACGATCTTGGAGTTGTAGAGGACTCCTTTTTCCGTGACATAGGAACCGTCCTGCTTCTTCCCGGTATTGAAATCGAAAGCCGTATCGCCCGGATAGATGCCGTTAGCATAAAGAAGAGGATTTTTGCTTATCCAGTCTTCGGTTACGACGCTGGAATAGTCCTCGTCCCCGGTAGAGACGATGGCATGGCCGTCTTTGGGCGAATAGCCGTAGACATACTGTCCGCCTTCCGTCGACCCTTCTACTTCGTGGTACCAGTTGGCAGAATAGATAGTGGACTTTACGGTAGAGGAATTGCGGAAAGCTTCAATCGGCGCTGTCTTTCCTTCCTGATAGACGGAGTCGGTAGAGATACCGCTTTGGAAGAGAGCTCTCTTGGTCGTTACGGTAGTTCCGGAAATGGTCGTCGTCTTTCCGTTATAGGAAATCGTATTATACGGATTGAACTCATCCTTGAATTCTTCGTAGTCCTCTTCGTAGAGGATAGCGGAACGGAGAAGCGGGTATTCGTTGAAGTCCTCGTAGTTCCCGGTAAACTCCGTGCCTAGATAATCCGAAGAAGTCCAGACGGAATCGATGATGTTGTCAAAGCTGAAGAAGGTATCGATGAAATCGAGATTGAGATAGACGGATTTGTTGCAGCTGTCGCTGGCAAGGAAGTCCAGGAAGCTCTGGGAATAGGAAACACCATAGGCTTCTTTTTCTTCCTCGGTAAGGGAAAGAATGTTCTTGTAACCATAAGGAATATCGTAGTCCTTGAACGGAATCTGATAAGGCTTATAGGAAAGATCGACCTTCGGGACAAGGTAGTACTTCGTAGAAAGGAAAGTCTCCAGGTTCTCTCTTCTGTTGTGGACGCCCATCGACCAGTTCCCGCTCGAATAAGGAATTCTCGAGGCATTCAGGAAATCCTGGGTCTGGAAGGCATAGACGGAATGGAAATTTCCTAATCCGTTATATCCCTCTCTCTGGTTCAGGTTGATATTCCCACGGTCCTGGGAGGTGTTCATGATACGGTAGTAGTCTTCTCCCCCTTCTCCTTCTTTGATATCCTTTACGATTTCCGTCTCCTCCGCAATGTTCTGCGGACCTCCGCCCATCGTCTCGATATCGATGACACCCTGTCCGAAGACGGTTGCATTCGCCATGAAGACGACTTCGATTCCGACTAAGGATGTAAGGATTATGGAGAAACCTTTCTTGTGGAAAAGCGGGCGCATGGCAAGGAAGCAGACCAATACCCAGATCATGGTTCCCATGATGATGAAGAGACGCGTATCCCAGTCCGTGTCGTTCTGGTAGTTCGGGAAGTTGTTGTGGAAGGAAACGGCTACAAAGAAGGAGCAGAGATCCAGAATCAGAACGGTAATAGCGGAAAGGTCCAATTCCACCGACGGGATTTCCTTTCGCTTGGAAAGCGTCAGGCAGACATAGGTGATCATCCAGCATAAAGGCATCAGATAGAAACGGGCATAGCCGGCTACGCCTCCGTTGTAGATGTAATAACCAAACGGAGTCAGGATTGTGAATAGATTCAGAGCGATAGCAATCAGATGGGAGATTTTCTTTTTTCGGATAGACTCGAAGACGGCAACAAAGAAGAAGAGGAGGAAGGGAGCATTGGCATATAGGGATGCGGAGTAGTTGTCATACCAGCTGACCGGGATGATGTTGCTGTAGAAGCAGCCGAACGGCTCGAAGAGGAAATTCATCATCGGAGTAAAGGCAGCCTGATTGTTGCCTTCATAGTTGAAAAGTGCTTTCCAGGTAGGGCCGAAGCCTTCTTTGATGGCAGCAAGAAGCTCCTTGAAGTAGCCTTCGCTGGTCGCATTGGTGACTCTGGGCATTCCAAGAGCCATGCTGATTCCCGGCAGCAAAGTGAAGCATCCTAGCATCACGGAGACCAGGAATCCGACAAAGGAGACACCCAGGACTGCCCAGTTCCCATCCTTGGTTCTGGTCTTCAAAGTCTGGAAATAACGGAAGACCCAATAGAAGAATCCTCCGAACATGAATTCCACGAAGAAGAAATAGTTCGTCATCGCACTCAAGAGATATCCGACCATCAGGATCTTCGGATCCCGTTTCTTCAGAAGCCTCTCAACACCCAGGAATACCAGGGGAAGGAAGGGGAAGGAATTGATGAAATGGAACCACAGATAGGAAAAAATCCAACCACAGAATCCGTAAGAAAGAGCTCCTACCCTCTTGATCTTCGGAGAAAGCTCGAATTCGGAAAGATACCAGTAGAAAAGCATTCCTGCAAGCGTCATCTTCAGCGGAATGCCAAGTCCCTGCAGAGCAAGAAGCCAGCTTCTCGGGAAGAGAAGGGAAAGAAGCGTGAAAGGAGAGAACATGCAATAGAAAGCATTTCCGCCGACATTGTCGATCCCTAGAAAAACGCTCCAGTCCCAAGCCGGGAAGACGCCCGTCCTGAAGAACTCATGCCAGTCATCATAGAACTTGTAGGGGAAAGTCATCATCTGAAGGGTATAGTCCCCGCCCATCGGAACAGTCGCATAATGGTCGGCCCAGGTCAGAATGAACCCCAGGAATCCGCAAATCAAAAGCAGATAACAGGTTTTGGTTGCTTCTCCCGGATGACGGAAAAACCGGAAAATCTTCTTCCCCAAGTCTGAGAAGAATTTGCCTGTCTTGCTTAGGCCTAGGTACATTCGGTCTTTGATAATAGAAATATCCATGCGATTTCTTTTCCCGTTAATATAGTTAATTATACTAGAACTACATTCCTTTAGGTATGCAAACTATTCCGACAAGAAGAGGCTTTCTTTTGCTATACTTTAGGGAATGCATTTCAATACTTTGCTTGACCGCCTGAAATGGTTCATCGGTTCCCTCTTCTTCCCTATCAGTCTGGCCCTGCTCGTCTTCCTTGTGTGGGCATTCCCTTTCCAGTGGAACTGGGTTTTCGTTATTTTCTACATGATGATGTCTTTTCTGCCATTAGCCGAAAGAAACGGAAAAGGTTATCTCCCGCTTCTTCTCTTTCCTATCCTATCCGTAAGCTCCGATATCTCTATCGACGGAGTTCCGGCAACCATGATCTGCATGCTTTCTTCCGCCATCTTCAGTCTGGTCCTCTTCCTGATTCTTCACAAGGTCCGCTTCCGGAGAGGAGACTTGCTTGTAACAAGTTCCTGCCTTTATTTCCTTTTCCTTGTCTCGTATATCTCCCATTCCGTTTCCCACAGGCATTTCGAGCCTACCGGGATCCTCTACCTGACCGCCCTTTTCCTGATTCTTATTCTTTACGCTCTTGTCTGCAGCGCTCTTGGAAATGCGGAGAGCCTTCCTTACTTCTGCAAAACAGTCGTCGTCTTCTCAATGGCAATAGTATTAGAAATCTTTACGTATTTATGCAAAAATGGTTTCACTATTGTAGGCTCTGATTTCAGTCTTGGATGGTCCTATACTCCGCAGACAGCTTCTACTCTTCTTTGCCTCTCCCTTGCTTTCTACAGTATGCTGGTCTACAACAAAAAGCCTTGGTATATCCTGCCGATGCTTTTCGTGTTCGCCGGTACTATCTTCCTCTCGGCAGATAGCGGTCTCCTTGCCCTGATCTTCCTGATCATTCCCCTCGTTCTTCTGACCTTCAGAAGCTACGGGAGGTTCTATCCCTACATCTCCCTCTTCTCTCTGGTTCTGGTCGGTTCCCTCTTCTCCGGTCTTCTTGCCTACAACCGGAGCTTCAATACAAGAGTCCTTACCGCCTTCCAAAGTCTCTACTTCTCCAATGAAAGCGAAGAATGGCGTCAGGAATTATATGCCTTTGCCGGAAGCCAGATTTCTGCTCATCCCTTCTTCGGTTCTTCAATTGCCGTTCTTGTCCAGCCTAACGGTACGATCCAGCTTTGCTCGGATACCTACCTTTCCACGATGGTTCTAGGCGGCGCATTCGGCATGGTCGCCTATGTTGCAAATGAAATCAACGTCTATACCCGCTGCCTCCAGAAGAAAGACCCGGACAAATGGCTGTTCCTGATATTCCTCCTCGTAACGGAGATGATCGGATTGGTCGACAACACCTGCTACAACCTCATCATCCTGGGATTCTTCCTGCTGGCAAACGGCTGCTACCAGATGTCGAACCGTCCGGAGGATGTCATAATCCATGACGACTACTATCGGAACTTCCATCCTGGAAGACCAGAAAAAGAAGAATTCCTATCTCTCAAGGAAAAGTAGAACGGGCCTGATAAGGCCCGTTTTCTCATTCCTTTTTCTTTTTTATGACCTGTTTTCATAGAAAAGAGGAGTCTCTCTTTTTGCCTTAATTTAGTCTATGCTAACTTGCCCTATACATTTGAAAGTTAGTCTATTATAATATTCTCGTTCAGGCCTCCAAAAGGAGACCAGCCTAGGAGAAAATCCATGAATCTAAGTCAAGCTTCCGAACGAGAAGATCTGGTAGTTCTTTCCGTGAACACAGACTACAGAAGAAAAAAGCATCTGGAGAACCTGTCCCTGATGAAGGGAAGCCAGATCAGCTGTCTTTACAATAGATCCGGCGATGTGGTTGTCAAGATCCAGGAAGGGAGAATCGCTATCAATAAGGAATTCGCTTCCCTTATCGAGGTAAGATCCCTCAACCCCCAGGATTACAGGGAAGAGAACGGAAAAAGAAAACCGACTCCCGAAGCCGAAGAAAGGTTCCGGAAAGAGGATGAAGAATATAAGGTTCAGGAAGAAAAGGGAAGAGCCGAACTGAAGAAGATCCAGGAAGAAAGGAAGATTGAGATCAAAGGCGAAAAGGAAAAAGAAAGACAGGAAGAGAAAGAAGCAGAAGCCGTTAACTCCGGAAGAAAGGAGGAACGGTAGTTATGTTTACCATCGCTTTAATCGGAAACCCGAACTGCGGGAAGACTACTTTATTCAACAGCCTTACCGGAAGCCAGGGACATGTCGGAAACTGGCCGGGCGTTACTGTCGAGAAGAGGGAAGGGGCTTATAAAAAAGCAAAGGAATTCCCGGAAGAGATCAACATCGTTGATCTCCCCGGAATCTACTCCTTATCCCCTTATACCCCGGAAGAGGTCGTCAGCCGTAATTTTCTTCTGGAAGGCCATCCGGATGTCATTATCAATGTAGTAGACAGCTCGAACCTTGTCCGGAACATGTTCCTTACCTCCCAGCTTCTGGAAATGGATATTCCGGTCGTAATGGCTCTCAACTTCATGGATGTCGTAGAGAAGAAGGGAGACAGGATCGACTTCGAAGGCCTTTCCAAGATGCTCCATGTTCCGGTTATTCCGGTTGTCGCTTATAAGGCTAGAGGAATGTACGAGCTTGTAAAAGCCGCCTACAGCCTGAAGAACAAAAAGAGGGAAGGTGTTGTCTCCTTTAAGAATCCGGCACTCCTCTCTGCCCTTTTCGAAGTCCAGAAAGCAGTCAAAAGAGAGAAGATCTCCAATTCCCTTTTCATTGCCAGCAAACTCCTCGAGCAGGATGCCATCGTCACGAACCAGTATCAGGAGCTTGACCATGAGTCGGATAGGATCATCGCCAAGAACGAGGTCACGACGGACGTCAAGGACGTCGAGGAATTGATTTCGAACGAACGGTATTCCTTTATCGAAGCACAGCTTTCTCCTTTCTATCACCGCCGGGTAACGCCTCCGAAGCTGACTACAAGCGACCGCGTCGACAGGATTGTCACGAACCGGTTTTTAGGGATTCCGATCTTTGCCTTCATCATGTTCCTTGTCTTCTCCCTTGTCTTCTCGAAAGACTTCCTCTATCTAGGGGCAATGGGAGTAAAAGTTCCTCTTACGCCTTTCTACGAGTGGGCTTCTTTTGATAGCAGTGCCTACCTAGCAAACGGAACTATCGGAGCATTTGATTCAGCAACAGATGCCGGGCTTCCTAGTATTGGCATCTTCTTGCAGGACACATTAGATTTCTTATTGAACACGCTTCTTAACGGGCATCTCAGAATCTTCCTAGAGCAGCATGTCGGAATGCAGGTCTCATCCCTTATCTCCGACGGCGTATTAGGTTCTGTCTTTACCGTCGTTACCTTCCTCCCGATCATCGTTCTCCTTACTCTTCTCATCCAGATCCTGGAAAACTCCGGGTATATGGCCCGTGTCGCCTTTGTCTTCGATCGGTTTTTAAGAAACTTCGGCATCTCCGGCAGATGTGTCGTTCCTCTGATTTCCTGCTTCGGCTGTGCCGTTCCGGGAATCATGGGAACCAGGACCATCGATAACACCAGGGAAAAAGTTTTGACCATCTCTCTTACTCCTTTCTTTGCCTGCGGTGCAAAGCTTCCGGTCTTCATGGCTGTCGGAACCAAGATCATCTCCACCTTAAGCGGAGGAGCAATCGACGGAGGACTGACTGCTTTCCTTCTCTACGGAATCGGTATCGTCGTCAGCATCCTGGCTGGCTTCTTCTCCAACGAATTCATCATCCAGGGAGAAAGCTCTCCTTTCATTTTGGAATTCCCGCCATACCTTGTCCCCCAGGCAAAGACGACTGCACTAGCCTGCCTAGATGAAACAAAGCGTTTCCTCAAGCGTGCCGGAACCGTCATCGCCCTGATGTCTCTTGTCCTTTGGTTCCTCACGAACTTCAACTGGTCCTGGCAGTTTGCCGACAGTATGGAAGACAGCATCCTTGCCGATATCGGCAAGTTCCTGCAGCCTTTCTTCATTCCGCTTGGCTTTGCCAAAGGAAATGACGGCTGGAAATACATCGTTGCCTCCTTCAGCGGAATCATCGCCAAGGAGCAGGTTGTTGCCACTCTTGCAAGCCTTGGGATCCTGAAGGAGCAGATGACGGCTGCCGATATCTCCATTACCCTTCCTGCCGCTTTCTCCTTTTTGACCTACAACCTCCTTACCTTCCCCTGCATTGCTGCCATCTCTACCGCAAGGGGAGAGCTGAAGTCGAAGAAGAACTTCCATTACGTGCTTCTCTTCTGGGCAGTCACTTCCTATCTCTTCTCTGCTTTCATATACGGTGTCGGTTCCCTCTCTTTGATCGGAACTTCCCAGTACGGAGTCCTCGAGATTGTCATGGAGTGTGTCTCCCTCGTTCTTCTGGTCTCCTTGGCAGTCCTCTTCGTCCTCAACAGCTATAACCGGAAGAAGCACCCCGGAAAAAGCTTCCGTCTCATCCCCTTCAAGGTGGATGATCCGAGCCAGGATGCTATCCAGATGCTGACCGGTGCCAAGAGTGCTGACCTAGGAAGCGGAGATTCTTCCTTCTTCGCAAGAGCTACCGGAGCAAGCGACTGTGGCTGCAAGAAGAAGAAATAACAGGAAACCACAATCCACAAACATCTAACAATTCCAAAAAAGCGGAAATCCACAGTGATCAGGGCCAACAATCCTCAAGCATCTGGATTAATGAAGTTTAGGTATTAGGATTTGTGAAATAGTGAGATTTGAGGAGGAAAGTGTCAATCCGAAAGTCAGAGTGTTCCCAAGCGAAGATACATTTTGACTTAGCAAGGCCCAGGCGGCTAACCTTTTTCTTGAGATAGACTTGTAATTAGTTCTCACAAAAAGACTATGAGGTTGTTTTGGAAAACGAATGTGCAGATTTCGCACAAATCGGAGATGATGGGAAAGGCAGCATCCAGCCTTCCGCTGATTGGCTCATACTGTGACTGGAAAACTCTGTAATTATCTTTAGAACAGAATCATAAAGTCTTGGTTAAATCCTATTGGAAAGCTTTTCAAAAATTGCTTTCCTATGCTATCTATCAAACTAATAGAATCACTTAGTTCTATATAAATAAATCGCTTGTGTTTTTTCGTTTACGTTCTCAATATGAAACTTGCCCTATTTAAAAAAAGTTACATAACTTGAATTTCCCGTTTCGAACTCAGGGTAAGCTTTCTTTTGTTCTTTTGTCCAATTGGAATAATCCCCATATACCACATTATCCTAAGCCTTTTTTAATAGTTTATTGCAATTTAAAAAGCCATCCTCGTAAACATCATATGTTTTTAGCGTTTCTTCGTTTAAGTCATTGCTTAACAACAATGATCCAATGATTCCAGATACAATCGCCGTCGCATAACTAGAACCGGAAACCATTGTTTTAATGATGTCCCCATTAATGTTTACGCTTACAATTGGCAAGTCAACACCAGGTGCATAAATCGACTGATCAGCAGTTGCTGTGTTTGAGTATTGGCATAGTTCTCCTTTTTCATCAATAGCACTGACTCGTATTACACCTTCATACGTTGCAGGATAACAATATCCGTTAGCCGAAAAATCACCGTTACTTGCAATGAATTTTGGATTTTCAGTATTTTGAAAAAGAGAAGCTAGATATGGTTCATACTTAGACGAGGCAAAGCTCATATTGATGACTGAACAACCGTTGTCTATTGCATATTTAATCCCCTCATAAACAAGTTCGTCATCTGTATTGCCACTTTCGTCAAACACCCTTACAGGCATTACCTTCAATCTTGAATCAATACCTTTTAATCCATCGAAATCCTTCCCAGCAATCAAAAAAGAAATAAAACTTCCATGAAGATTGTAAACAGAATATGGTTGATTGTCGTTATCGATGAAGTCAAACCCTCCGACAATTGTTTTCTCGTCAAAAAGCTGAAGGAAATTCTCATTGATTCCTGAATCAATAACACCAACAATAATTTCTTCTTCTTTTTCTTTTCCAAGCAAAACTTCTGCGTTGATTTTCTCGTAATACCAGCTGCAGATACCCTTTTGCTTGCAAGAAGTCAAGATAAGAGAAACCGAGACAGTCAAACATAATGCGTTATTTGTCTTCACAGAAGGATAACCACAACTATTCCGACAAGGAGTCCTAAGGAATAGAACGGAAACAGGAAGTTTCCAACCGTTCCTTCTTCGTAATAGCGGACGCGAACCTTTACCCACATGTTCTTAACTTCTTCCACATATTCCTGGTATTCCTTTGGGAAATTCTTGAGGAAGAACGGCTTCTTGGTTTTGTGCCAATATACTTCTCCTAAAACCACGCCAAGAAGGATGCCGGCCAGCATGCAGGGGATAAATACCTGGGAATAATCATTCAGCTTCCCGCCATTCACGCAGTCACAGATCAGAAGAACAAGGGAGGCTAACGACAAAACCAGCTCCAAAAGCGATACAAAGAACGGTTCGTAGAAACATCTGCCAAACAGGGACTTGCTTTCGCACTCCGGAACAACCGTGAGGAATGCCTTCCTTCTGAAGAGCATGATAACTCCGGTCAATAGACACAAGGATAGAAGGCAAATACAGATTATGGTAAATATGGTCATTGTCAATATGTCCGATAACTCAAAACAGTGTAATTACTCCACCATAAACCGATTTCAACATCCGTTCCATATTGATATATTACGCCACTAAGAATCATTACGATACCACGAAGTAAGCCTGGCGCATAATGGCTAAGAATATATTTCACAATTTTAATAAGACGGCCAATCCATGTTGTTTGCATAACAATGTTTTTTATTGTCATTGTTGTATTAACTGCAGTAGCTAAAGAACTAATCATGAGGTTGCCGAAATAAGAAGCTCCGTCTAAAATAAGACCGCTGGCAACATCCTTAAAACATTCCTCAAATTGGCTTGCATCCGCATTAAAAAGATTATTGACGTCTTTAATCAAATCGTTATTGATTAACAAACCAAATGCTCCAAAAATTATAGATCCCCAATAATTTGTCCTAAAGGTCATCTTAAACCAGCTAAGTTTGAAGTTCATAATGAACGACTGCTGGATAAAGTCATCATCAAGGAACTCCATCTCCCCATTGCTGTTGATTCTTCCATAATCGTTTTCAGTCATGAAATTCATTAAGGAGACATTGTCTTCAACATAAGATAGTTTCTTTTGATTGGTCGAATATTCAGTAACTCCGTTATCAAGTGGTTCTTCTTGCCCCGAAGCTTCAAAATATTTAGAAGGCGAAATTCTTAGATCGTTAACAGGAAGTGTTTCGTAAACAGCATTGTCGAGCTCGATATGAGATTCATCAAAAGACACGAATTCTTTGATAATACCAATGTCATCATCGGAGAGTTCGTTTTCAACTCCGAGATCTTCGTCCCCATATAGGTATTCTTTATCAAGGTTTGGACTTAATTCATTGATGTTTTGTGCAAATTCATCTTCGGCGCCATCTGCTGATTCGTTACTACTGGTAAACGAACAAAGTGTGAAAGAAGCAATCAGTGTTAACATCGCTGCAATGGCTTTTCTAAATTTCATAAATTTTCCCCTTTTGCAAAACCGATTCAATTATAATGTTATGAGCAAAAAAGTTGCCAACACAAAACCGGGTTTTGTTGGGCCAGCCGGAGGGATCTTTATGGAAAGCATCAAAGAAACCAAGTCAGTGGACGAAAAAGTCAGAAACGCTTTATCGGCTCTCTTAACTAAAAAAGACTTTGACCATATCTTTGTCAAAGATATTTGTAAAGAATCCGGAATTAACCGGAGCACATTCTATGATCATTATCAGGATATCAATGATTTGTTGATAAAAACAGAAGTGGCTATGGTAAATAGTCTTTGTGACATTTTTTCTTATAAAACACTATATTCAAAAGAGAACTTTATTGCATATTTTAGATTTGTCGAAGAAAACAAAGACTTTTATAAAGCCTTCTTTGAGCATCATTTTCAACCAAGCATTTTAAAGAGCTCTTTTGAGGAATATATAATTATGGCAAATAATCAATCAAGTCACGTAATGACGATAAATGAAATGACATATCATCAAGCCTTTTGGGGAGGAGGGCTTCTGGCAATCACGAAAGAATGGTTGCTATCTGGAGCAAAAGAGACCCCAGAACGAATGGCAGAAATGATCCTCAATGAGTATCATCTATACCTTTCATTTCAATAAGGATACTAACTTAGGGAGGATGGTCCACAGAAAGTGGTGTTGACTTGTTCCCTATTTGTTTTTTTCCAAGGAACTGCCTACACTAGTATGCTGATAACCTCTTTCCGTGCCGTTTTCAAATAAATCCCGGCTCTTTTCTTCAGCACAAAGACAGGGCGAATCCCTGTTTTTTCTTTAGCTCCATGGAATTAAGCCAAACCTTTAGGTAGGCAAGTTTATGTAATGCCGAAGATGGATTCTTCTTTCGCCTATGTGCGGGTATATGGTCCTGGAAATTTGAAAGCAAAGCATGTCTATCAGCTATAGACGAATAAAGTGTAATGAACAAGGACGGATTCTTTCTCCATATGCCCTATCTCTGAATCCGGTCGCTTATAGACGAATCTACAAGCGTTGTTCCGAACTCCAGTTGCTATACCAAATTGTCATAAGATGCGCACTCGTAGGATGTTTGTTTCAATTGAACGATTTTGGTTAATGTATGAACCCCTAATCCGAGTGAGCCTAGCATCAAGAAAGCCATTATAGAAAGAGAACCTTTATTCTTGGATCCGGCCTGTGCCTTATCAGAAAAGCTTCTTCTGTAGCTTCAAGGAGGCTTTTGAGAGAGTCCCTGCAATCCTTCTTTCAGGCTTTACACTACAAACCACTTTCTGTATTGTTTTGCTTCCTTTTCCTTGCTTTGATAGAATCATGGTATGGAACGAGCAATTAAAGAACGGGACCGCTACCGGCTAGGCTGTGTTTTCTTTGCAACGGGCTTATTTGCTGATTGCCTCTTCTTTGCTGCCGGCTTTTTCTGGCTCTTCTCTGCTTTCTACTTTGCCTTCATCATCCTCCTTGCCCTTACGATCGGTGTAGCGACGGTTGGCATTGTCTTCCTCTACCCGGATGTCCGTGCCTTCTTCGGCAATGCCTTATCGGTGAAAGGCGATACGTTATCGAAGGTATCCGCGCTTATTGAGAAGAATGCTCTCTGGATCAGTATCGTTGCTGCTGTCGCCATTGTCCTCTCCATGGTGTTCCTTATCCTAGGAGAGAAGAGAAAAGGAAGAACCGTACGGCTTGTCTTTTCTGTTCTTCTTCTTATCGTCTCCTTTATTTCTTTGGCGATTCTTCTTGGAAACGGAGGGAAATAACCATGGCAAAGATACAGCTACGCCTTTTCCCAAGGGACAGTCTTCCGAATGTCTGTCTGGACGGAAAACAGATTCCGATGAAGAAGCAGAGAGACGGAAGTCTCTTGTATGAAGGGATTATAAGCAAGGAAACAGCAGATCTACGTATCTTCGTCCTTCCCCCGGAGCTAGGGGGAAAGAAAGACTTCCGTAAATTCCTGTTCTTCTTCCTGATCAGTATCCTCGGTGTCTTCAACCCTCCTTATCCGAAGAACGAAGCCTACTTCTTCGATTACCAGGGAAAGATGGATACCAAAGAAGATGTCTCCTTATCTTTAACCCTAGGAAACAAAGAAGAAAACAGCCCCGCACTTATTGCAAAGGAAGGATTGCTCCCTGCAAACAGCACGAATGTCCTCCACTTCGATAAGAAATACAAAGGCAGAAGAAGAACCGTCCTCTTCCTGAAGATCCTCTTCACGATTGCTTTC
Source organism: Bacillota bacterium (assembly GCA_023459795.1). Classification (GTDB taxonomy): domain Bacteria; phylum Bacillota_I; class Bacilli_A; order RFN20; family CAG-288; genus Enterosoma. Next base: position 75,016 of record JAEWSP010000028.1, on the reverse strand, counting down.
TATGCCGGGTTTGGTTATCTGCTGTACAAAACTATTTTCCAGTAAAAGAAAGGAAATGACTATATGACATTGTATATCAAGAACAAGGTTCTCTCTTTAGGGGGAAGCACAACCGTCAGAGACAAGGAAGGAAATGATCTCTACTTCGTCAAGGGTGCTGTGTTCTCGCCCCGCAAGAAGAAAACCATCAAAGACAACTCTGGAAAGACTCGATATGTAGTAAAGAACAGATTCTTTAATTTCTTCTCCTATTGCTGCTATCTATATAACGGCAAGGGAGAGAAGGAAATGAAGATCACGAAGAAGATGTTCAAAGGAAACAAGTACTACATAGAAGGCTATCATTCCTCCCTGGATATAGATGGAGACTTCTTCGGATACGACTTCTCGGTAAGAAGAGACGGGGTAGAGATCGGAAGAGTATCCCGTGACGTCGCCTTCCTGGATGCCTTTGTTCTAGATGCAGAGAAGAAAGAAGACGCGCCCTTGCTGATTGCTCTAGTTATTGCAATTGACAATATAAACGACAACATAAAAAAATAGCTTAAAATCGACAAGCGGTCCAAAAAGGACCGCTTTTTCAACTTCAAATAACGCCTGAAATAAGGGTTCAAAAGGAGATTTTATACATGAAAATAAATTTTCATCAAAAAATTTTTTAGATGAAAATCCTTTATCTATCGGACTTTTTCGTGTTGACAAAAGAAAGTTGCTTTTTACTTGTTGACAACGCTTCCTTTATGACTTATAGTATTAACGCTTTAAGAAATTAAAGCCTTGAATTGATAATTATTCCAAACATAAAATTCCTTTTGCTCTTTCCGCCATACCTTCGGGTATGGCGGAGTTTTTTTATTCATTATCTGTATTATCTATAAGTCAGATACTAATAGGGATTATTTCAACGCACTAAAAAACCGGACCTCTTCGGGTCCGGCTTTTTTTGTGTTTCTACTTGTCGAAGAACGTACCGCGGGCTGCTTCCTTCTCGGCGGCAGGAATGGTGAACGGGATACGGGTGGTGTATTCGTGGTTGGCGGCAACGATCTTGTAGACCGGCCACTGGAAGATTCTGGTATTCCATTCCAGGACGGCATCGTTGTAGAGGTCGCGGGCGGCCGTAATCTCCTTCTGGAGATAGGAGTTCTGCTGCATGCAGGACTGGAGTTCGCTGTGGGACTGGATGTTCGGATAGTTCTCGAAAGCGATGTTGATGGCACGGTCGACCTTGGCAATGTTGCCAGCCTGCTCGTTACGGGCAGCATCGGCATCCGGATTGACACCGCCACGGTAGGCAGTGACCTTCTCCAGGACTTCCTTATCGAGATCGATGGACTTGTTCAGAAGCTGGGCAGCATTCTTGAGAATGGTGACTCTCTGCTCCATATAGTTGTCGATCGTGGAGGCACTGGCCTGGATCTTCTGCTGGGCAGCCTGGAGATAGCTCTCGGCCTTCTTCTTCTGGAACCAGAAGATAAGTCCCGGAACAATCGCTAGGCACCAAAGGGCAACTTCGAAGACCTTATCACCGGTCGTCTTCTTAACCTGAACCTGCTTCTGAATGACATTGACGTCACGGCCTTCCTTCGAAATAGGATCTTTTGTTTCGTCCAATTCGTTTGCCATAATTTAATCTCCCTTTCCTTTTCGGACCCCCCTATTGTAGAGGGAAACCGATTCTATTTCAACTTGCTAAGTTCTGCTTTCAGAGCTTCCAGAGCCGGGTTGCCGTTAGCATTGGCGAGTACCAAGGAGAAGAATCCTCTTCCGTAGACCAGGTTCCCGTTGTTGCTAAGCTTCGAGAGGGAATCATAGAGGGTCTTCCCATGGAGGTAACCCTGGACTTCGTTGGAACTCTTTCCATTGAGCGTGTTGCTCGTAAGCGTCGTGGTCTTCACAATCGGGATGTATTCCACCCAGGTGACCGGAACCTCATAGACCCTGCCGTTCCGGCAGAGGACCGGAATAATCTCGGTATGGGAAACTCCTCTATAGGCACGGGATGTCACCGTATAGACATCGTAGTCGCCGGAAGCAAAGAGAAACTTCGTCTTGCGGATAGAACGGGTAACGGATCCTTCCGGATCGATATCATTCGGGAAGTAGTTGCAATAGACTTCGTGTTCGTATTCCGATACATGGTAAGGGAACGGAAGATAGTCGTAGAGAATCGGGGATGTCTGCTGATAAAGCGGGATTGCAAGGACCGGAGCCAGTTCGAAGTAGAGGGACTGGACATAATTCTCGCAGTAGTCGACGAATTTCCCCCTGGAGATATCGACGGAATGGGAACGGAAGAGGGAAGGTTCGCAGAGTTTGTCGTCCGTCTGGGAGTGTTCCGCATGGATGATGTTCAGCATATTCTTCTTGTCGAGGGACCAGTCGTCTCCGTAAGGAGAGTTGTTGATGAGGTTGCACATCGACTGCTGAGCAAGAGGAGTGAACATAAGACGATATTCGACTTCATCCGATCTCTCCGTAACACCGAACATGGCTTCGAACTGCGTGTTCGACATCGACTGGAAGACCTGACCTTTTTTGACTGCCTTGACGCTTTCTTTCTTCAGCTTCTTCTCATAGTTCTTGACGAAGTGGTCCAAGCCTTTGTCGTCTAGATGCTTTTCCAGCACCGGTGCACGGGAGAAGGAGAGCTTAGGGGCGGCCGGGTTTCCGTATATCAGGCTTTCGTTCGTATAGTAGTAAGGACAGGGTTTGGAGATAGTAGCGACCAAAGTCTCGGAATGGGTAACCGTATGGGAATGGCCTTCCGAGTCTGTCTCGGTAGTAACCCAGGTTACGGTCCTTGTTCCGGTATAGGTCTTGGAACCCATATAGGTAATAAGAGAACGGATGATGAGGAACGGATTGTCGGATAAGGATCCGGACTTAACGAACAAGGTAGAGACATTGGGATCGTCGTTAGCCGGAGAAAGATTCATCTTGCTGACCATATATCCGTACTTCTTCATATCGAAGTAGGGATCGACCTGGATCTGCGGAATACTCTTCATCAAAACCTGATCCGGACCGGAATAAGTAAAGGGGGCATTCATTCCTGCCATTTGCTCGTTGGCTTCCTGGAATAGTTTGTTTACAGCATCCGTCGCTGTGCTTACAAAGGCCTTTGTATCATGAAGCTTTCTCTTGATGACCGTGCAGAGAAGGACGATTGCACCGATTCCAAGAAGAACTAGGGCAATCCCGGAAATCAGCATTGCCGGGTTGAAGGCTGCCGATCCGGCACCGGAGATGATCAGAAGAATTCCGATGGCAAGGGCAAGGACAGTAAAGATGATCAGGAGAACCTTGATTACTTTTATCTTCCCCAGGGATGCAGAAAGCTTCTTCTGCTTTGCTAGGGCATTGTCGTAATCCTTGACCGTGGAACGGTTAGCATCGACATCGATTTTGGATTCGGAAACCAAAGAATCGAATAAGGCATTGCTGTTTTCCGTAACAGCATTCTTATATTTATCGGAATATTCCTTTACAGGATCGTAGATATCTTCCATGATTATTGCCCCCGATTTTCTTTATTGATTATACGTGAATGCACGAGCGATATGGAAGAAAATCGGGGACCAATACCTCTTATTTATTGCTTCTCAGAAGCAACAGCAGCAGGAATAGCAGGCTCGGAAACCGGCTCAATCGGCTGTCCTAGAGCCTTCTCCTCCTTCTCGACCATCTCCACATCTTCGTGAACCTCTATACCGGAAACCGGCTTCTTAGGTTCCCTTAAGATAGAGTTCATCAGGATACCGAGAATCATGGAGACAGCAATAGAGGTGATGGTGATAACAGGAGTATCGTTGGGGGCACCAAACTTCAGGGAAAGCCCGCCGATACCGGAGACCAGGATGACAGAAGCTACATACATATTCTTGGAAATAGAGAAGTCGACCTTGTTCTTCATCAGCATCTGGAATCCGGAAGAAGCAATAAATCCGTAAAGGATCAAGGAAACACCGCCGGTAACGCACTTCGGAATGGTATAGAGGAATCCGGATATAGGAGTAAGGAAGGAGAAGACACAGGACATGATAGCGGCCAGCATCACTACATTGGAAGAAGCGATCCTGGTCGTACCGACAACAGCGACGTTTTCTCCGTAGGTCGTATTGGCAAGTCCGGATAAGGCACCGGAGACTGCCGTAGCAATACCATCTCCGGAAAGAGTCCTCGTCATGCCGGGTTCCCCGTTAAGAAGGTCCCTTCCGATGATGTTTCCGAGGTTCTCATGGTCGCCGATATGTTCGCAGATAGTAACAAAGGAAACAGGGATGAAGAGAAGTGCGACTTCTCCGGTCTTTCCCCAGTCATAGGCCTTCAGTTCATCCAGACGGAGGAACATAAAGGATTCGGAGTCTTCCGGAACAAACATTTTATAGTTGAAGAAGGTTCCGATTCCGAAGTTCTCTCCAAAGAGGAAAGTTAGGGGTGTGAAATCTACAATATGCATATAGGCTCTTCCGGTAGATCCAGAAGGGAAGCAGAGGCTGAAAGCAGTAAGGATTGCCGCAAGAACATATCCCGAAAGCATACCGATGACAAACGGAATCAGGGAAATGAACTTGCCCTTTCCGTAATGGGAGCTGCAGGCCGTAACGACCATGGCGACAAGTCCGCAGAGAATCGCCAGAAGGTTGTATCCGGGGTTCTGCAAAGTTCCGTTCATCGTCCCGTCTGCAAGATAGCCAGTCGGACCATTGGTAAGATAGCCGATTGCCGAAGAGGAAAGGCCAAGTCCGATGACCATGATGACCGGGCCGACAATGATAGGAGGAAGAAGCTTGTTGATCCATCCCGTGCCGAAAGCCTTGACGACAAGCGCAACGGCGACATAGACAAGACCGACCATCAGCATGCCTAGGATCAAAGCCATATAGTTGTTGTTTCCGTTCCCGACCTTATAAAGCATGCCGACCCCTAAGGCAGAAAGGGAAGGAGCGACATAAGCAAAGGAGGAGGCGAGGAAAACAGGGGATTTCTTCTTTGTAAGAAGCAGATAGATCAAGGTTCCGAGCCCCGCACTAAGAAGTGCCGGAGCAACCGGAAGACCAGTCAGAAGCGGAATCGTAATGCAGGCAATGAACATTGCCAATACATGCTGCAAGGCAAATAAGATCCATTGCCCCGGCTTCTTCGGATTCTCTTCGACGTCCAGGACCAGATTCGGATTCTTCCTTGGCATTTCCTTTTCCATAGTCCGCACTCCCTTTCAGCAATAGGTCCTTTAGAAAAAGCGCAGATTCCTGTAATCGTCCGAATCTGCGCAATTCCTTTTTGCCCTTTTCGCTATTGATAAAAAGGATATAGAAATCGAACGCGTTTGTAAAGAGGAAAAAAGGCAGTCACTCTCTACCCCTACCCAACGAAAAAGAAGACATCCCTTTTTTCCTTCCTGCCTTTGTTTCTGTTATCCCTTTGTTTTCCTCTCCGTTCGGGTCTTGCCAATTTTTATTTATCCAAGAGAAGACAGGTTTTGTCCAAGGAAAAGCAAAAAAGGTTTCACATCGGCAAAAAGAAAACCGGAGCTCTGTGGCTCCGGCTTTCTTCGTTTTTTCTTCTCTTTTCTACTTCGTCTCAGCCGCCTTCTCCTCCACCGGCTTTGCTTCGGCCGGCTTCGGATCGTCAATGATACCTAAAGCTCTCTTCTCCTTCTCAATCAGCTTTGCTTCTTCGGCCGCTTCGGTTCCTTCCGGATTCTTCGGGGTCTTGAGGATGCTGTTCATGAAGATTCCGAGAAGCATAGCGACAGCAATCGAAGTGATGGTGATGACCGGAGCCTTCTCCGGATTGCCGAACTTCAGGGAAAGTCCGCCGATGCCGGAGACAAGGATGACGGAAGCAATATACATATTCTTGGAGACCGTGAAGTCAATCTGGTTCTTGATCAGCATCTGGACGCCGGAAGCAGCAATGAATCCGTAGAGGATGAGGGAGACACCGCCGGTAATGCAGCCAGGGATCGTCGCAAGAAGAGCAGAGACAGGAGTCAGGAAAGCAATTCCGATGGACATGATGGCAGCGAGCATGACAACCTTGGTAGAAGCGATACGGGTCGTTCCGACAACGGCAACGTTCTCTCCGTAGGTCGTATTGGCAGCTCCGCATAAGGCACCGGAGACGGCAGTGGCAATACCATCACCCGTAAGGGTCCTAGTCATGCCAGGCTCGCCGTTAAGAAGATCACGGCCGATGATGTTTCCGAGGTTCTCATGATCGCCGATATGCTCGCAAATAGTAACGAAGGCAACAGGGATGAAGAGAAGTGCGATTTCTCCGAACTTGCCCCAATCGAAGGCTTTGATTTCAGCAACTCTGAGGAACATGAAGGACTCCGGATCATCCGGAACGAACATCTTGTAGTTGATGAAGGAAGCAAAGGAGATATTCTCCTTAGTGAAGAGGGAAGTAAGAGGAGTCCAGTCGACAAGATGCATATACTTGTAAGCAGCGGAATCGGCCGGGAAGGCATAGCTGATTGCGGTGAAGATGGAAGCAAGGACATAACCGGAAGCCATACCGATGACAAACGGAATCAGAGAGATCATCTTGCCTTTTCCGTAGTGGGAGCAGCAGGCTGTGATGACCATAGCAGCAAGACCGCAGAAGATAGAAAGCAGGTTGTAGGTGTAGGCCTGGGAAGAGACAAGGTTGTTGATGGCAGAGCCGGAAAGGCTGAGACCGATAACCATGATGACCGGGCCGACGACAATCGGAGGAAGAAGCTTATTGAGCCACTTGGTGCCGACGAACTTGACGACGAGAGCAACGGCGACGTAGACAAGACCGACCATCAGCATGCCGAGGATCAGAGCGAAGTAGTTTCTGCCATCACCGGCAGTTGCCCCCCCGGCCTGATAGACAAGGCCGACGCCGAGAGCGGAAACCATCGGAGAGATGTAGGCAAACGAAGAGCTGAGGAATACCGGAGACTTCTTCTTCGTGATCAGGATGTAGAGAAGAGTGCCAAGACCTGCACTTAAGAGTGTCGCGGCAATCGGAAGACCAGTAAGAAGCGGAACGGTGATGCAGGCGACAAGCATGGCAAGGATGTGCTGGAGTGCAAAAAGGAACCATTGGCTGACCTTCTTCGGACTTTCATCAACATCCAGGACCAGATTCGGATTGTGTTTCTGAACGGACTGTTCCATACCGTAATCCCCCTTTTCCCGTGGCGTTTTTTTCTTGAAAAAAAGGGGCTTAGAACTCTAAGCCCCTAAATAATTCAAGAACGATAAGAGAAGAATCTCTCTCCTGCAAGAGGAGAAAGAACGGAAAACGAGGTGCTTTTATTTTGTCTTTCGATAAGCGCAAGTCCTTCGTTTTTTTCTCTCATGGTTATTTCGCCCTGAGGTAAAGTTTACGAAAGTCGTAAAACAAAGTAAAGGATTTTTTTGTGTAAGCTCTTACTTCGATTTGCTCCTTTTTCCTTCTCTCCTAATCCTCTTCTACCCCGAATACTAGGCTATGCTATACTTGGAACGAGGATACCAGGATGAAAAAGGAATATTCCTACGGGGCTGTCGTCTACAAGAAAGAAAACGGAAAGCTTTTAGTTTTAATAGAGCATATGAAGCTTGGCCATATCAGCATTCCGAAAGGACATATCGAGAAAGGGGAGACCCCTCTTACTTGCACTTTACGGGAAATCCGGGAAGAGACGAATTTGATCGTAGAAGTTGACCAGGGATTTTCCCATACGATTACCTATTGCCCGAATCCTTGCGTCAGCAAGGATGTGACTTTCTATGTTGCCAAGCCGATAAGCGGCGACCTGAAGCCGCAGCCGGAAGAAGTCAGCTCCTTGGAGTGGGTAGAAGTCCAGGATGCTATCCGTCTTGTAACTTTTGAGACGGATAAGACGACCTTAAGCAAAGCAAAGGAATATCTCGAGAAGAATGCCTAAGAAGACGAAGGAAGAAATCCATCGGAATATGTCCAGGATCAGGGGGAAGGACACCTCGATCGAACTGCTTCTTAGGAAGGAGCTATATGCCCGTGGATACCACTACAGGACGAACATGAAGGGCCTTCCTGGAAGACCGGATATCGTCCTTCTACGGGCACCGATAGCAATCTTCTGCGCTGGGGATTTCTTCCACGGATATGACTACAACAAGATTATCTCGGAACTAAAAACAAACTCGTCTTATTGGATAGAAAAGATAGAAGCCAACCGGAAACGGGACAGGAAAAATGATGCCCTCTTGGCCGAGAAAGGATTCTTGGTTCTTCACTTCTGGGAACACGAGATCAAAGACCATCTCAACGAAGTCGCTGATGAGGTCGAAGAGAATGTCCTTAGGCTGAATCTAGCAAAGGGAGAAACACCGGAAGAAGACTAGAAGTTTGCTCTCTGCAAGGCTGAAAAAAATAAATAAAGAGGCTGTTCCGTTTGGAACAGCCTCTCTTTTTTAGTGGTAAACGACTACTTAGACCACTGGAACTTCTTGAAGGAATGCTTGCCTTCGTAGACAGCCTCATCACCGAGCTCTTCCTCGATGCGGAGAAGCTGGTTGTACTTGGCCATACGATCCGTACGGGAAGCAGAACCGGTCTTGATCATGCCGGCATTGATAGCGACGGCAAGATCAGCAATGGTCGTATCCTCGGTCTCGCCGGAACGGTGAGAAACCATGGTGGTATAGCCATTGGTCTGAGCAAGACGGATAGTATCGAGAGTCTCGGTAAGGGTTCCGATCTGGTTGACCTTGATGAGGACGGAGTTGGCAGCGCCCATCTTGATTCCCTTACGGACGAAGTCGACATTAGTAACAAAGAGATCATCGCCGACGAGCTGGATCTTATCGCCAAGCTCCTTGGTGAGCTTGACCCATCCATCCCAATCGCCTTCAGCAAGACCATCTTCGATGGTGATGATAGCCGGATATTCCTTGACCATATCAGAAAGGTACTTGACCATCTGATCGGTATCGAAGGATCCTTCTCCGGAACGCTTCATCTCATACTTGCCAGTCTCGGTGTTGTAGAATTCGGAAGCAGCAAGATCCATACCGAGGAAGATCTGCTCACCGAGCTTGTAACCAGCAGCCTTGACAGCTTCGGAGATGAGCTCAAGCGGCTCCTTGTTTCCCTTCTTGCAGGAAGGAGCGAATCCGCCTTCGTCGCCGACACCAGTCTCATAACCCTTCTCCTTGACAATCTTCTGAAGGGCATGGAAGGTCTCGACACCAGCGCGGAGAGCTTCGTGGAAAGTATCGAAGCCAGCAGGAATGACGAAGAACTCCTGGAAATCAACAGTGGACTGAGCATGCTTGCCGCCATTGACGACATTCATGCACGGAGTCGGAAGAACCTTAGCATTGGTTCCGCCGATATAACGATAAAGCGGAAGATGGAGGGACTGAGCAGCGGCACGGGCCGTGGCAAGGGAAACGCCAAGGATGGCATTAGCGCCAAGGACCTTCTTGAACGGAGTGCCATCAAGCTTGATCATAGTCTCATCGACCTTGACCTGGTTGTTGGCATCGAGTCCGATAACTGCCGGAGCAATCTTGACATTGACATTCTCAACAGCCTTGAGAACACCCTTGCCACAATATCTCTTCTTGTCGTCGTCTCTCAGTTCGAGGGCTTCGTTTTCGCCGGTAGACGCACCAGACGGAACGATAGCACGGGCAAGAGTGCCGTCCTCAAGGCCGACTTCGACCTCGACGGTAGGATTGCCACGGGAATCCAGAACTTCACGAGCATGGACATGATTGATCTTCGCCATTTTTTGTTAGTCTCCTTTATGACTTTTTCTATTATAGTAAAAAAAAGGGTTCAAGTTAAGAGGAAGGACTAGTTTCCTATTGTCTTTCTTCTCTTCTCACTTCTTGTGCGCTTGTTTTCAAGAAAAAGAAACACAAACAAGCAAGAAACAGCCAAACTGGGAAGAAAAATGGTTTCGCGGGGATTATCAAGTAATCCCCCGATATGTCTTTGAAGTATGCAAAAGGGAATAAGCAACCGCTTTCTTGTTTTTTCGTTCTATGAATGTTAAAGCTTTTTTCCTTGCCTTGCTTTTTTGTAGTAAGATAAAAGTATCCAAAAGGGGGATTCTTATGTTTAGCAAATCTTTGCTTGGCTTTTTGGCTATTCTTTTTTCTTCATTTCCTACGGCTTCTCACAAAGAAGCAATGGTGAAGTCTGCTTTCCTTAATTCTTCTAAAGTTATCTCTTCTTGGAAAGGTGGGCATTGTTCATCTTCCTTCTCCTTTACAGGAAAGGCAGGCAAAAAGGAGGAGCTTTTTTCCGTCTATGGTGCTGACGAGTCATACAAAGGCTTTTTCACTATGAAAGAAGACAATACAATGGATGTCCTCTATGAAGGCAAAAATAAAGTAACGAAATTTAGTGACATCTCTTATCTGTTTTCTTCAGGGGAGGATTCTTTTGATGATGTATCCAGCACCCAGCAAGAACGGGTAAAGAAAAATCAAAGAATCAAGTATGCAAGTTCTCCATTCGGTTCTTTCCTTTGTACTCCAAACTTAATCGTTAACGAAACGTATAGTCAATCCTCAAGCCGTTACCTTACCCAATGCCCAGAATATTACAATACCGATGTAACTTTTGGATGTGCACCAACGGTTGGTGCTATGCTTGTTTCTTTCTATGATCGATATAGCAGGTACAAAAGCCTTTATGATGGAACGCTTCCACTTGACCATGAAGATGGCAACACTGCAATTTCCGGGTTAATTAAAACTTTAGCAGGATATATGAAAACAAATCCGAATCGTGGGACATATGATTCTCTAGCCGTCGCTGGACTTGATTCTTATTTCGCCGACCATGGCTGTCCTGAAGCAAAAGTGACATCCTCTGATTCTTTCTCCAACTATCAGTATTTTATCTTAGCCTCCAAAAACCCAGTCTATGTACACATCGATGGTCATGCTATTCTTGGAATTGGTTTTGCCGCTATCCGAGGTTATAAAAATTCAATAAAAAATTATATGATTACTCACTATGATTGGACAACTCGACCTGGAAACTATTACGTCCCCGCTTCCGAGATGGATTTTTTCTTCTACATAACAAAGTAAAGGAAACAAATAAAAAAATGAAACACAAATTCTTATCCGTTGTTCTTCTACCTCTTCTTCTCACTTCCTGCAAGAGTACAGGAACTTCCTCCAGTCAAGGCCTTATCCATCCTCTTCAGGAAAAGCTTGGCACGGAAGACTTCTCCGACAGCGTAGTAACCCTGCATTACCGTAAGTGGCTTGCTCCTGACCAGAAGGCAAGCCGGTATATTGCAATTGATCCCGTTGTCCTTACCGGGAAGGACAGAGAAGCCCTTATCCAGTTGGATGATGCCATCAGAAAGAATTCTTATTCCGAAGAGCAGGAACCATGCGTCGGAAACGAGTACCTTGGAGATTACAAGATCACTTTCTCCTCGGAGAAGAACGGTTTCAGCCGTACCCTGGTTTTAGGAGGAGATATGTTCGAAGCCCTGCTTATGGATGATGAACTCGAAAAAGCAAATCCGGGTGCTTTCTTTTCTTATCCAATACTTACCTACGGAGTTCCTTCTCCGGTTAAAGACAGTGAACTCAATTCTCTCTATGACTCGCTTTTCGCCATCGTCGCTAATAAGCCGTCTCTTCCTAGCAACGACTAACAAGCAGAAAAGCAATTCCGGAATCCGCTGGATTCCGGATTTTTTGTGGAAGAAAAAAGACCGAAGATTTTTCTCTTTTCCTGTCCTTCTTTCTCCCCGTCTAGCTTTTCCTTCTCTTTTCTCCTACAATCTTGGAAAAGCGAGGCGCTCTTATGGGCAAGTTAGCGATCGGTATCGATATCGGCGGAATGAGCATAAAGCTAGGGGTTGTAGACAAAGAAGGAAAAGTCCTCCGTACTTCCTCCTTCCCGGTCAGCTTCAAGATCCCACAGGATAAGATTCCGGGGATGATGGAAGAAGCTATCTCTTCTCTTCTCAAGGATTCCGGTCTCAAGGCTAGCGACTTATCCGGAATCGGTATCGGCTGCCCGGGAGCAATCGACTCCGGAAAAGGAGTCTGCGATTATTCCAATAACTTGGGATGGAGAGGTTTTTCAATTACTACCCCTCTTGCAGAAGCCTTCTCCCTTCCGGTAAAGATCACGAACGATGCCAATGCCGCCGCTTTAGGGGAAGCACGTTTCGGAGCCGGCAAAGGAGTTCAGAATGTAGTCCTGATAACCCTTGGAACCGGAGTCGGAGGAGGGTTAGTCCTGAACGGACAGCTTTACGAAGGAAAAGACGGAAAAGGAGCAGAGCTCGGCCATATGATCATCAAGGCCGGAGGAAGGAAATGCACCTGCGGAGCAAGAGGATGCCTGGAAGCTTATGCTTCTACCTCCGCTCTTCTTAAGGATGCCAGAAAAGCGATGCAGAAGAATCCTTCTTCCCTGCTTTATTCTCTCTGCAACGGAAAGAAAGAAAACCTCACCGGAAAAGTCGTCTTTGAAGCCTACAAAGAAAAAGACAGGACTGCCGTTAGTGTCCTGTCCAATTATTTCGACTACCTTACGATCGGGCTTATCAACATCCTCAACATCTTCCGCCCGGACGTGATCCTCCTGGGAGGCGGAATCTCCGGACAGAAGGAAGTCCTTAGGAAGCCGTTAGAAGACCGGTTAGAGAAAGAGCACTACGGTTTTGGAGGAGGACCTAAGGTTCCTCTTAAGATTGCGGAGCTTGGAAACATCGCCGGCATCGTCGGAGCTGCTTCCCTAGTCTTATAGTCTTGTATCTTTCAGGAAGCTGAGCATTTCCTTGTTCACTTCCATGGATTCCTTGGTTTTCATGTGGACGATGTTGTGGATATGGCCGGCCTTGGAGTTCTGGGACTGGATGAAATCATACCGGAAGAGGAAGGTGTAGTTCTGGGCATCCGTCTGAAGATGCTCGAACTGGCTATGCAGGAAATCCTTGGAGCTGGAAGAGCAGAAGATCGGAATCCGGTTCACATCGATATAAGACCGGGGAGAAAGCCTCCTGTTCCTGTTCTCGTCCTGGAAATCAGCACCGAAGAGGAGTTTCTTCGAGGCTTTGGACAAGCCTGGGAAACTGGCTACTTCCTCGAAGTCGTAAACCGGGCAGTTGAGCAACACTCCGTGGATATCCAGACGGATCCTAGGAGCCCGGAAGCTCTTCTGCATTTCGGCACTCTGCAACAGCTCTGCAAGAAGAAGGGCATACTGCCCTCCAGCACTGTCGCCGCAGAGGTAGATCCTCTCTCCGAGAAGTCCTAATTCCTCAATGTTGGCGCTGATATATCCTAAAGCTTCCAGAAGTGCCTGTACCTGCTGTTCGATCGAGATTCTCTTCCGGCTATTCACCATCGGATAATCCGGCAGGAAGACATCATATCCCTGGGAGAGGAAGAAACGGGCAAACTCGTGGTTGCCTTTCCTCGTTCCGGAGATATATCCTCCGCCATGGATATCGATAATCAGGGCGTTCTTCCGGTTCTTTCCGTCTGCCCGCATGTAATCGAACTTCTCTTCCGGGAAAGAAAGGCCGTATTTCCGGTCCAGCAGGACATTGGGTTCTTCCTTACGGAAACAGCCATGGAGAAAATGGGGCTGACAAAGCGCCATCTTCAAGATTACAGAGTTCACCCTCATTCTGACTTCCTCATTTCTATTATTTTACAACAATTTTACTTAGATTACTTGGAAAGCGTCGCTTTCAGTTCCAGGATCTCGTCCCTTAAGGTTGCAGCTTCTTCGAAGTCGAGAGCCTTGGAGGCCTTGATCATCTCCTTCTGAAGCTGGCTGATCTCCAGTTCCGTCTCCTTCTTCGTCATCTTCCCGCCTTCCTTCTTGCCCTTCTTCTTGTCGTCCATCATATGGAGCGGCTCCTGGATCGGCTTAATAATGGTCGTCGGGGTGATGTTGTGTTCCTTGTTGTAAGCTTCCTGGATACCTCTTCTCCTTGCCGTCTCCTGGATAGTCTCTGCCATTGCATCCGAGATCCTGTCGGCATACATGATGACCTTGCCTTTGCTGTTTCTGGCAGCACGTCCGGCAATCTGGGTCAGGGATCTGGTGGAGCGGAGGAATCCTTCCCGGTCCGCATCGAGGATTGCAATCAAGGATACTTCCGGGATATCGAGTCCTTCCCTCAAAAGGTTGATTCCGACAACAACGTCGAAGATGCCTTTGCGGAGTTTATAGATGATTTCGGTTCTTTGCAGGGTCAGGATCTCATGCTGAAGATAAGCAACCTTGATATCATGAGCCTTGAAGAAATCGGTCAGGTTTTCGGCATCCTTGACCGTCAAAGTGATGACAAGGACTCTCTCCTTCTTGGCTACCCGGTCCTGGATTTCCTTCATCAGGTCATAGACCGGATTGTTCGTATTGTACCGGACTTCGATGACCGGGTCGAGAAGTCCGGTCGGACGGATGATCTGTTCTACCGGTGCCTGATGGCTTTCCGTAAGCTCGAAGTCGCCAGGAGTTGCAGAAGTGCAGATGACATTGTTCTGCCTTTCGATGAATTCCGGAAGCTGCAGAGGCCTGTTGTCGAGAGCGGAGGGGAGACGGAAGCCGTAGTCGACCAAGGTGGTCTTCCTTGCCCTGTCGCCGTTGAACATACCGCCGATCTGAGGAATCGTCACATGGCTTTCATCAATGAAGGTAAGGAAATCCCTGGGGAAGTAGTCCAGAAGCGTATAAGGAGCTTCTCCTTCCTTCCGGCCGTCGAAGTGCCTTGCATAATTCTCGATACCGGCGCACATGCCGAACTCCTTCAAAGAGTCTAAGTCGTGTTCGGTTCTTGTCTTCAGCCGCTCCGACTCCAGAAGCTTCCCCTGCTTGTCGAAGAACTTCAGCCTTTCCGTCAGTTCTTCCCGGATGGTTTTGCAGGCTCTTCCGATCCTGTCCAAGGAGGAGGCATGTTCGTGTGCCGGGAAGATCGGGTAGTAATCCACCGTATGGAGCACTTCCCCGGTGGTAGGACGGATTTCGTCGATCTCGCTGATTTCATCGAAATCGGAGTAGATTCTAAGGAAGAAGTTATCTCCGCTAGGCGGGAAGATCTCCATGACATCTCCTCTTATTCGGAACGTACCGGAGGAGAGCTCCATATCATTCCGTTTGTACTGGCTCTGGACCAGCTTCTTGCTGATTTCGTGCGGATCGTAAGGTTCCCCGACATGGAGGGTGAAGGAAAGGTTCCGGTACTCTTCCGGGTCGCTTAGTCCGTATATGCTGGCAACAGAGGCAACGACAATCGTATCCTTCCGCTCCAGAAGGGAGTTCACGGAACTTGCCCGCATCATCTCGATCTCCTGGTTCATGACGACTTCCTTGTCGATATAGGTATCCGTCTTCGGGAGATAGGCTTCCGGCTGGTAGAAATCGAAGTTGGAGATGAAATACTCTACCCGGTTATGGGGGAAGAGCGCTTTGAACTCTCCGTACTCCTGGGCAGCAAGCGTCTTGTTATGGACAAGAACCAGAGCCGTACGCTGGGTCCTGGCAATGATGTTTGCCATCGTAAAGGTCTTTCCGGTTCCGGTAGCGCCTAAAAGAACCTGCCACTTCCGGTTCTCCTTCAATCCCTGGACCAGTTTGTCAATCGCCTGCGGCTGGTCGCCGGTAGGAGAATACGGAGAGACAAGTTCGAATGGATGGTCTTTGTCTGTCATTGAAGCACCTCGTTAGTCAGAAGATCGTAATACTTCAGGTATCCGTCGAACGTCTCCTTGTTGAAGGCATCGCTGACGGTTTTCTTCACCGTTCCGTCCGTGGAGAAGGGGGAAAGATAGCTGGCATCGGAAAGCCTTAGGGCAAGGCTCTTTCCGTAATCCTTGACGGCATCTACGAAGTGGTATTCTCCGGAATAGGAAGAAGGATAGGAATCCGGATAGAGAAGGTTAAGCCCCTGGAGGAAGAAGTTCTGGCTGGCTTCGGAAAGCCCGATGCTCTTGGTGAAGTCATAGCTCTTCTCAAGGAATACATAATCCGTCCCATAGGTGACATCCGGAAGGATGCCCTTCCCATGGATGCACATGATCTTGTCGCTGTCTTCTCCTTCGTCGTACATCGTCTCGTTCTCCCTTTCCGGCCCGTAGACATAAGCGCTTGTGTACCGGACTACGGAACCATCGGAGAAAGTATGGAAATCCTGGGCAATCCCCTTGCCATACGACTTCAATCCGTAAACCTTCCCGTCTTCGACCCCTGCCCTCATCGCCAGCGTGAAAAGCTCGCTGGCACTGGCCGTGTTGGAATCCACGATCACACGGAAATGAGGGATAGAAAATGCCGGTTCGGAAAGCTGGGTGCCTTTAGCAACGATCTTGTTGTTTTTGTCCACCATCTCGTAGATGAAGGATCCCTTCTTCACGAAGAGCTCCGCCATCTTCTCCGCTTCCTGGACATACCCTCCTCCGTTTCCGCGGAGGTCCAGAACAAGAGTCGAGATATCCTGATAACCCTTCAGCAAAGCGGAAAGGTTCTCGGCCGGAGTCCCGAGGAACGTGTTGATCTTGACCATCATGGTCCTGGAGTTCTCTATAGACGGACTCTGGATAAGCGTGATAACGTTCTCGGAATAATCCGTTTTGACTAAGCTTACTTCCTTTTCTTCTTCTGTTCCGGAAGTGTTCTTCCTGAGGAGCGTGAAGACGAAGGAATCCGAATCATGTCCGTCTTCGTTCAGATAGTTCTTGATGTCCGTATAGGAATGATCCACGAAAACATAAGGATCTTCTTTCCCTCTCCGGACGGAGGTAAGGACATCCCCCATTCTCAGCTTGTCGCTGTTCTTGGAATTCTCTACTCCGACCAGATATAAGTTTCCGCC
Organism: Bacillota bacterium; assembly: GCA_023459795.1. Classification (GTDB taxonomy): domain Bacteria; phylum Bacillota_I; class Bacilli_A; order RFN20; family CAG-288; genus Enterosoma. The sequence continues at coordinate 58,191 of JAEWSP010000028.1, read as the reverse complement.
GTAGTAACGGTAGGAGATGCCAAAGCCTTTTCCGGTAGTATCCAGCCCCTGCTCCGACTTCGTAGAGGTGTAGAAGGTGTAGGGATCGTTCTCTGCCGTCGCTGCCCCGGAAAGAAGGCCGGAAAGTGCCTGTTCTCCAAACAGCGTATCTTCGTTGCCGTAAAGCCAGTCATCCTTAAGAAGGCGGTATTCTTCGATCAGCTTTTTTTCGTCGTTGGAAAGGAGGTGAGTACCGAAGCATAGGAAATACCCTCCGGTAAACCCAACCAGAAGAGAGATGATTCCCGTAAGGATAAACGGAAGCTTCTTTTTATTCTTTTCCGGACTATTTTCCATATCCTTCATTTTACCATATAAGGAAATGTTACGGGGAAGGAAGGAGAAGGAGGAGACTATTCTAGAAATGCTAATCAAAAAAAGAAATTTGCTCGATTTTTATTAATCCGTGCAAGGATTTCCTATAATATAGAGGTATGGAAAACAGAGAAACTTTATGTTCGCTAGCTTCTGCCTATATCCGTTCTATCTTTTCTAGTGATTTCTCCGGGCATGATGCAGAACATTCTTTCCGTGTCTATAGGACAGCCCTTCAGATAGCCAGGAAAGAGAATGCCGACCTGCTTCTTGTTTCTCTTGGTGCTCTTCTCCACGATGTCGATGACAAGAAGCTGTTTCCGGAAAACAAGAACGATGACAATGCCAGGAAGTTCCTATCCGATAACAACGTCCCTAAAGACATCGAAGAGAAGATCATCCGCATCATCCATCAGGTCTCCTTCAAAGGAAAAGACAGCGTCAAGCCGGATACTCTGGAAGGAGAAGTCGTTCAGGATGCAGATAGGCTAGATGCCATTGGAGCTATCGGCATTGCCAGAGCCTTTGCCTACGGCGGGAGCCATCAAAGACCTCTCTACCTGGAAAACGAGAAGTATAAGAAAGATATGTCGGAAGAGGAATACCGGAAGAACAACGGATCCACCATCGCCCATTTCTATGAGAAGCTCCTCCTCTTAGAAGATATGATGAATACGAAAGAAGCCAAGCGTCTTGCAGAAGGAAGAACCGAAGTGCTGAAAGACTTCCTTGCCGAATTCGATTCCGAGATCAAAGGCGCGAAGTAAGCCTCAGAAAGGAGCAAAGGAATATGCCATTTCTTTATTTCAGTTTTATGAAAATCATCCGCACCTTCTGGAACAAATGCGAAAAGATGGATAAGGAAAGGATCGATGGCCTAGCGATTCCGGAGGAATGCATACAGAAAGAGTTCAACTATGAAGGGGACGGCAATATAGACCATACCCTTTATGTGACCCTCCCTAAAGGAAAAGACCCTTCCACTCTTCCGGTATATATCCATGTCCATGGCGGAGGATGGTTCTACGGGAACAAGGAAATCTATGTTCCTTTCGCCAAGTTCCTGGCAAGCCTCGGAATTGCCGTAGTAACCATGAACTACTCCCTGGCACCGAAGAAGAAAGTCATCGATATGACCAGAGAGGTTCTGGATGCCATTTCCTATGTCCAGGAGAACAGCAAGGAGCTGTCCCTCTCCCTCGACCATGTCTATCTAGGAGGCGACAGTGCCGGCGGGCAGCTTGCTTCTATCGTCCTGGCCTCTTCTTCCCGGAAAGACCTTCAGCAGCTATTGGGGAAGAAGCTCTCCCTTCCCCTCGACGGGCTTGTCCTGAACCATCCTGTCTGCTATGTACGGGAACTTGGAAAGGCCATCGAACTGAAGAATCCTGTCGGAAAGATGGCGAGCAAGAACTATCTTGCCGTACTATATGGATGGAAATACAAAAAAGATCCTTTTTGCACGATGACTTCCGACTTCGATAATCTGATCCAGGGCGTACCTTTCCCGAAGACTCTGGTTATCACCTCTTTAGGAGATACCTTCTACCGTCCTTTATCGGAAAAAGTCTTTGTCCGGCTTCTGGAAGAGAAGACGGATACAAAGATTATCTGCAACAAGGAAGAACCCAACGGCCACGTCTATAACATCTCCTATATCAACGACCGCTCCGCCATCGATACTAACAAGGAGATTGCTGTTTTCCTTAAGAATTGCTAGAATCATACGCGTTAGGAAACTGTCTTATGGAAAAAGAGAAAATACTGGTTTCGGCTTGCCTTCTAGGAAACAAAGTCCGTTATGACGGAGCAAGCAAGGAAGTGAAGGGAATCGTCAATCTGGCCAAATACTATGACCTGATTCCGATCTGCCCCGAACTTTCCGGCGGATTGAAGATTCCCCGGGAACCGAGTGAAATCATGCCCGACGGAAGCGTCCATTCCAAATCCGGCAAGGACGTCACCCAGAACTATCTCGACGGTGCCTACTGGGCAGGAGCCGTCACCTCTCTTTACCATGTGAAGCTTGCAGTCCTTAAGGAGAGATCCCCGAGCTGCGGATCCCATGTGATCCATGACGGTTCCTTTACGGACAAGGTCATCCCCGGAATGGGGATCACCGCTAGACGCCTTACCAAGATGGGCGTCAAGTGCATCGACGAGGAAGAGGCTCTCGCCTTGCTCCAGGAGCTCGACTCCCGGAAAGGCAAGTAGAAATGAACTCGGCTTGGACTTCTATCGTCCGTTATTATGCTGCAATCGGTCTTATCACCCCGACGATGAGAGAGATGCTTTTCCTGATGGAAGACCTCTCCCTGACCTCTATGAAAGAGATTGATAACTTCATTCATAAATATGCATATACAGTAGATGTCGAGAAGTATAAAGAGGAGTGGAACAAGATAAAGACAAAAGATACCATCCTCGTTGAAGAGGAAGGGGTTGACAGGATTTCCGAAATGCTTACGGATGAATTCCATATCTTCATGCTGGAGCACACCAAAGGAACTGCCCCGAAGAACTTATGAAAGGTTTTACGATTGCCGGGATTCCTATTCCGTCTCCTTTTGTCTTAGGCCCGATGGCAGGCTTCACGGATTACTCCTTGAGACAGATGTCTTCCAGCTACGGAGCAGGACTTGTCTATACGGAGATGGAAAGCTGCGAGTCCCTAGTTTATAAAAGCAAGGCCACGAAGGAAGACTGTCTTTCCACAGCCTTGGACAGGAAGAACGAGAAAGATACCAAGCTTGCCCTCCAGATCTTCGGAGGGAAGCCGGATTTTGTCCTGCAGTCGATTCCTCTCTTCGAGAACTTTGCCCAGTACGATTTCCTGGATTTCAACTGCGGATGTCCGGTTCCCAAAGTCCTGAAGCAGGGTGCTGGATCCAAATGGCTGACAAGGCTGGACGAGCTTCTTCCGCTTCTGAAGGAGATGGTCGCCCTCTCCAAGAAACCGGTGATCGTAAAACTCAGAACCGGTTTTGACAAGGAAATCGATATGGTGTCTCTTGCCAAGGAAATTGAGAAAGCAGGAGTCTCGGCAATTGCCATCCACGGAAGAACCAGGAACCAGTTCTTTGCCGGTCCTGTGGATTATGCTTTGATCAGGGCCGTAAAGGAAGCTGTCTCGATTCCGGTTATTGCAAACGGCGGAATCACGGAAAAGAACTTCCAGGAAGTCGAAGAAGAAACTAAAGCCGACGGCCTAATGGTGGCCCAAAGAGCAATCGGATACCCGAAGGTCTTCGAGGATATGACAAGGATATCAGAAGGGGAGGATCCTCTTCCTTCTTCTTTATCCAGGCAGCTTGATGACCTGGAGAAGCATCTGAAGCTGATCTTCTCCTTCAAGGAGGAGAGGAAAGCCGCCGATATCATGAAAGGTATCTCTACCCACTATATCCGGGGCTTCGACAAGGCCGCCAAGATCCGTTCCTCCTTAGTCCAGTGCAAAACCCTGGAAGAGTACGAAACGCTGATTGAAGAGTGCCGGAAAGAGCTGCAGTAAACTGCCTTTTATCCATGTAAAGCAAGCGAAAAAATTTCGTTTGCTCATTTTGCGCATTTTGTATTGTAAAAAGAACGCAATCCCTCTAGAATGGTAGAAGCCGAAAAAACCGGGAGGTGAAAAACAGTGAAAAGCAGAGACAATGAAATTCTCAAATTGCTCGAAGAAAGCCCCTCTCAGTTTGTTTCCGTAGAGTCTTTGGCCGATTACTTCAAGACGAGCGAGTCGACGATAAGAAGAGACCTCCAGAAGATGGCCGGCGAACATCAGCTGATGAGAGTCCACGGGGGAGCAGCAAGCCTGGATTTCTCCGGCAACTTCAAGTTCGAACGTCTGGACCGGGATTATCTCGAAAGAGAAAGAACCGAACCGGACGTCAAGAAGATGATTGCAAGGTATGCTGCCAAGTTCATTAAGGAAGGAAGCTGCATCTACCTGGATGCCTCCACAACTGTTGCAGCCATGATTCCTTTCTTCCCGGACTTCAAGAACACGACTTATATTACGAATTCCTCCTTCCTTGCCACAAAGATTGCGGAACGAGGACTTACCTGCTATGTGACAGGCGGAGAACTCAAACTGACGACGAATGCCTTCATCGGGCCTTATGCCATCGACTTCATCTCCAAGTTCAACTTCGACATCGGTTTCTTCGGAACGAACGGCATCCATCCGCAGGCCAAATTCACAACCCCTGATCCGCAGGAATGTGCCATCAAGGAGACGGCAATCGCCAAATGCTATCAGGTCTATATTCTTGCCGACAATACGAAGTTCGATAATATATCGACTGCAACCTTCTCTGATTTCAACCGTCCGACCCTTATTACGGATAAGGCAAATCCGAAATATTCTTCCCTAATTCGGATTGTCGAAGTAGCCCCTACTGAAGAAGACATGAAATAATAATAAAAGAGGATATATATAAAATGATTTATTCCTTAACTGTTGCTCCGTCTATCGACTATACACTGGATCTCGGCGAGAAGGAGCTCCGTGCAGACGGTGTCAACCGTCCGACCGATAAGGGCTTCTCCATCGGAGGCAAAGGCGTCACGGTCAGCCGGATGCTTAGGAACCTCAAGGTAAAATCCATTCCGGTCATCGCCCTAGGAGGCGAGAACGGAAAGGTCATCCAGAAGATGATCGGTAACGAGTTCGAGGATATCCTTTATATCCCTACGGAGACCAATTCCCGTATCGATGTCCTTATCACTGGTCCGAATACGGACCTCCGTTTCGATCCTCCGGCTCCGAAGATTACCAAGGACGGCCTGGATCAGATGTATGCTTTCTTCAAGAAGAACCTGAAGAAGGATGACATCGTCATTCTTTCCGGATCCCTTGGCCAGGAAGACAAGCATCTCTATCAGGATCTGATGGAGAAGGTCTTCAATCCGGCCGGTGCCCTCACGATCCTAGATTCCATCGACGAAGCTTTGACGAATGCCCTTCCGGCTCATCCGTTCATGATCAAGCCGAATCAGGAAGAGTTAGGCGATCTTCTTGGCAAGGCAATCCATACCGACGAAGACATCCTTCTCGGAGGCGAAGAGCTGAAGACGAAGGGCCCTAGAAGCGTCATGGTCACCTTAGGAAAGAACGGTGCTTACTACTTTGCCGAAGACGGACACATCTATCACTGCTCCAACGCCCACGGAAAGCAGATCTCCGCTGTCGGTGCCGGTGATTCCTCGATTGCCGGTTTCATCAAGGGACTTGCCGAGCATAAGTCGGTAGAAGAGACCCTTCAGTATTCGATGGCTGCCGGCGGTGCAACCGCCTTCTCCGAGCTACTCGGTTCCTATGACCTCTGGAAAAGCCTTCTTCCCCAGATTCAGGTCCGTAAGATCAAGTAACAACTTCTTCTAATAAAGCAAAGAATGCCTTTCCGTATAAGCCTTGCTTAGGCAAAGCCGGAAAGGCTTTTTTCAAGGGAACAACAAAAGCTTCCTCTTCGCGGTTATAGAAAAACTAATTATGGATTTCGCTTCGATGGCCAACAGAAATAACCAGGATAACCAGTTCTTTATCTTCCAATAAAGCAAGGATTCTATAATCTCCCACTCGATAGCGCCATTGCCCGGCCCTATTTGCGGAAAGTGCCTTGCCGTGAGCCTTAGGGTTTTCGCAGTTCCGAAGATTCTTCTCAATCCATCCCATAAGAATTCTTTGTGTATACTTATCGAATTTCTTCAGCTCTTTCTCTACAGAAGGAAGAAAACGAACCGTGTATTTCATATTCCTAATCTTTTTTTCATCTCGTCAAGAGAAATTGTCTTAGGATCCTTTTCATATTCCTTGATAGCATTGTCAGCAATAGAAATATCGAGTTCTTCTTCAATAGCTTCAAAATACGCTTTCTTGATAGCTTCACTTAATGTCATACCATTAAGCCTTGCATAACTCTGTGCTAATTCTTTTTCTTGTTCCGTCATTCTAATCGATACAACCATAACCCTTCCTCCTAGCGTATTACATTGTATTACTTCCGTGACCTTATTTCAAGGAATGATGAAAAAGGCAAGGATTCTTCCTTTTCGTTTTCTATGTTCTCCCTATCTACTTGCTTGGCTTTTCTTTGGCTATTCCGAACTTTCCGAGAAGTTCGTCGATGGACATCTTCTTGGCATCCTTCTTCACATGGGAGAAGAAAGGGGAGTCCTTGTCATCAAAAGCAAGGACCAGGATATCGGCTTCTTCCGGAGAACGGACAATCCTGGCTCCCTTCTTCCGAATCTTGTTCTTGCCCGCAAGAAGCGTGGATAAGTTCTCTATTAGGATATCCTTGGTGATGAAGATCTTCTTCTTATATAAGGAAAGGTCGGCAGACTGCAAGGGGGCTTCCTCCTTGGAGAAGAAAAGAAAAAGAGAATCTTCCTTCTTTTTTATGTCTTCCTTCTTCCTTTTCTTTGCTTTCCTGTTTTCCAGATCTGTAAGCAGGGATTGTGTATCGGAAAGACCATCCGGGTATTTCTGAAGGACATCCCTGGCAGTAAAACTGTTTTCCTTGAGAAGGCTCTTGAAGACTTCCATCGTCATCAGGGCATCATCATCGGAACGGTGGTAGGTGAACTTGTCCTGATGGTAGAACTCAATCAAGGTATCGAGTCCGCTCGGATTCTTCCGTTTATGGAGCTCTTTTTCGAAAAGCTGAATATCGTAGAACCGGAACCGGATCGGATTCAGCTGATAGCGTCTTGCCGAGAAAAGGAGATAGGAGACATCCTGCTTTACAGCAAAGCCGAAGGCAAGGCTGTCCTTGTCCTCCAGAAGAGTTTTGATTTCCTGGTAGTAGAACGGAAAAGTATGTGCCCATTTGAAACGGAAAAGAGGATAGGCAAGACGGATTCCGTTTCCGGTCTTTGCGTTTCCGAGAAGAAAAGGAGCAGCCGGATCGACTAGGATATCCTTCTTTTTCAGTACCTGAAAATTCTCATCGGTCTTGACGTATCCGAAGGAGCATATTTTTCCCTCACCATGGAGGCAGTTGGCACATTCAATATCAAAAAACACGTAATTCATAACTCTTTTATTGTGGACTTCGTTTTCTTCTTTTACAAGAAGAGGTTATTTCCTATAATAGAGAGCATGGAAAAGAAAGAGCTACTCACAGGTATCAAGGCCTGTATCTTCGATCTGGACGGCACTTTAGTCGACTCTCTTTCTTTGTGGAACGATATCGACATCGAATTCTTCCACGCCCGCCACATGGAAGTCCCCAAGGACTATTCCAAGAAGATCAGCCATATGAACTTCCTGGAGATGGCAAGGTTCACCAAAGAGGAATACGGAATCCAGGAATCCGCGGAAGAGATTGCTCTTCTCTGGACGAATATGAGCGAAGATGCCTATAAGAATAGGATCCAGGCTAAAGACGGGGCGAAAGATCTTCTTAAGCACCTCTCTTCCAAAGGCTTGAAGCTTGCACTTGCTACAACCAACAAGGCATCCTTATATGTTCCCTGCCTCCAGAGGAACAAGCTGGATATCTACTTCTCCTTGGCTAAGAACGTAAACGACTTCAACACCAGCAAGAAGGAACCGAAGATCTACCAGATGATCGCCGACGAATTCCATGTCCTTCCGAAAGAGACCCTGGTCTTCGAAGACATCCTCATGGCTATCGATACGGCAAAGAATGCCGGATTCAGGACAGTCGGAGTATATGACAAGGCAAACCGGGAAGACGAAGAAAGGATCAAGAAGGATGCTGATTATTATGTCTCTTCCTTCCAGGAGCTAACACAGATATGACAACTGACAAAGACGGAAAGCTGATTGTGAAGCTTGCCTTCCAGTACGGAAGCGGCATCATCCTGAAGAGCAACCTTAACGACACCTATCTTCTGACGACCGGTATCAAGGTCATCGATGACGATGAAGTCCTGGACTCGATCGACGAAAAGGTCGCCAATATCCTTTTTGTCACCTGCAAGGAAGATTCCCCGGAGCCGGATATGGAGAAGATGAAGCCTTACAAAGAAGAAATCCTTACCCTTATCGGGAAGGCAAAGGATCGTCTTGCCAAGATCAATGATGGGAATTACGTCGTAGAAGACAACGTCAGCAAAACCATAGAAGCCCTGTAAAGGGCTGTCTTTCTTCTATACGGAGAAAAAACGAAAGCCGGCAAGAACCCGGAGAAGAGGCGCATGGTTTTTTGGCTTTCCTTCTTTCGGAAAGCCCCCTTTGAAAAAAGCCTTTTTTCTTCTACAATATATAAGCTTACTAAGGGGAGTAATTCATTTTTCCTGTCTCGTCATACCCGCGGAAACAAAGAGTCCGCCGGGACAGGAACCGCAATGGGGAATGAGACCTTTCTAAGGGAAAATCGGTTCTATGAAGAAAGAGAAAGCCGAGGAAGTTTTGAATGCTGGGAAGAAGGAAGATTCCTATAAGAGCTACTGCAAGAACGAAAAAGAAGTCCTGGAACACTTCGATGTAGATCCGGAAACGGGTCTATCGGAGGAAGAAGCCGGGAAGAGGCTTGCCAAGTACGGACAGAACAAGCTGCAGGAAGCCAGGAAAGCTCCCTTCATCGTGAAGCTCCTCCGTCAGTTCACGGAGCCGCTTGTCATAGTCTTACTGCTCGCCGCCATAATCTCCTTGGTTATCTTCTTCGTCAACAAAGGCCTAGGGAAACCAAGCGATGAATGGATTGACGCCATCGTCATCCTGGCCATCGTTATCATCAACGCGCTGATCGGCGCAATCCAGGAGCAGAAAGCGGAGCAGTCCCTGGAAGCCCTGAAGAAGCTCTCCACTCCGATGTGCACCGTCAAGAGAGGCGAAAAGCTTGCCTCGATCAAGAGCGAAGACGTCGTCCCTGGCGATATCGTCGTCCTCGAAGAGGGAGATATCGTTCCAGCCGATATCCGTCTACTGACCTCTGTCGATATGAAGAGCGACGAATCCTCCCTTACCGGAGAATCCGTTCCTTCCGAGAAGGACAGCAGGAAAGTCCTAAGCGAAGACGCCCTCACGGCAGACCGGGTCAACATCGTCCATATGTCCTGCCCGATCAGCTACGGAAGAGGACTGGGCGTTGTCGTTTCCACTGGTATGGATACGGAAGTCGGAAAGATCGCTACTATGCTTACTGCGCCGGAAGATGATGAAACTCCGCTGCAGAAGAAGCTGGCCGTCCTTTCCAAGCAGTTAGGATTGCTCTGCCTCATCATTGTAATTGCTACTTTCCTTGTCGGTATGATCTGGGCAATCGTTACGATTGCCACTTCCCCGGAGAAGGACTGGTCCCTTCTCGGAGGAGAAACCCTCAACCTGTTTGAAGAAGCCGTCGCCCTTGCCGTTGCCGCCATTCCGGAAGGCTTAAGTGCAATTGTTACGATTGCCTTAGCCCTTGGCGTCGGAAAGATGGTCAAGGTCCACACGATTGTAAGAAAGCTTCCTAGCGTCGAGACTTTGGGAAGCGTCACGGTTGTCTGCTCGGATAAGACCGGAACCCTCACCCAGAACCGCATGACCATCAAGAAGGTCTACATCAACGGAAGGATCCTGGATGCCAGCAAGATAAAGAGGGAAGAAGTCTCCTTCCTTGCAACCGGCATGATGCTCTGCTCGAACGCCTCCATCAATGGCGCCAGATACGGAGATCCGACCGAGATTGCCCTCCTCGACTATGCCAAGAAGTATGGCATCGACAAGGAGAAGACGGAGAAGGAAAGCCAGCCTAGAATCGACGAGCTTCCTTTCGATTCCGTCCGCAAGATGATGTCTGTCGAGAACGAATACCACGGTAGAAAAATCGTCTATACCAAGGGTGCCCTCGATTCCATCCTCAAGCATACCAACCTCATCGAGGTCAACGGCGAAGTCCGTCCTATCACCCCAAGCGACATCGACGCCATCAATAAGGCGGCAACAGAACTGGGAAGCCAGGCTTTCCGTGTCCTTGCCTTTGCCTACCACTACTATGAAGAGAAGGGAAGAATCCAGGAAGAGAACCTGGTTTATGTCGGTATGGTCGGAATGATCGACCCGGAGCGTCCGGAAGCAAAGCCTGCCGTCTCCAAGCTCAAGGAAGCCGGTATCCGTACCGTCATGATCACCGGCGACCACAAAGACACTGCCTTTGCCATCGCCAGCAACCTTGGAATCGCCAAGACGCCTACGGAATGCATGTCCGGAGATGAGATCAATGCTCTTTCCGAAGAGCAGCTGAGAGAAAAGGTCAAGACGACGAACGTCTATGCCCGTGTCTCCCCGGAGAACAAGGTTCAGATCGTCCGTGCCCTCAAGGCAAACGGAAACATCGTCTCCATGACCGGAGACGGCGTCAATGATGCTCCTTCCCTCCGTGCGGCCGATATCGGCATCGCCATGGGAATCACCGGAACCGATGTCGCCAAGTCCGCTGCCGATATGGTCCTGACGGATGACAACTTCGCCTCCATCGAAAAAGCCGTCGAGGAAGGAAGAGGAATCTTTGCCAACGTCAAGAAGTCGATCATCTATCTTCTCTCCTCCAACTTCGCGGAAGTCCTCGTAATGTTCTTCGTTCTGATGCTGGGTATGCCGACCCCTCTTGAAACCCTGCAGATCCTTTGGATCAACCTGATTACGGATTCCCTTCCGGCCATTGCTCTCTCCATGAACCCGAAAGAGAAGGACATTATGAAGCAGAAGCCCAGGAACCCCAAAGACGGCATCTTCTCCCACGGAGCCTTCGGTTTCACGCTTAGCTACGGAGTCCTGATCTTTGTTACGACTCTTGCCGCCTATCTGATCCCGGCCATTGCCGCCTATACCGGCGCCGGAGCCGGCGTCAGCTACTTCCCGCAGGTCAGTTCCGCTTTTGGAAGCGGCTATCAGGGATTCATCAGCTGCCTCAAGGATCCGGAAGTCCACCTGGAATGCACGACCTGGGCCTTTACGGTCTTAGGTATGAGCGAAATCTTCCATATGATCGGAATGACCGACATCAAGCGTTCCTTCGTCCACGTCTTCAAGGAGAAGAACTGGATGCTTCTCGTCTCCTTCGTCCTTGGCTTCACGCTTCAGATCCTTGTCACCGAAGTCCCTGGCCTCTGCACTATCTTCCGCTGCCAGCACCTCGATTGGCAAGAATGGCTGATCCTTGCCGCCCTTGCTACTGCTCCTCTTATCCTCCACGAAATCCTTGCTCCCGTCCTCAGAAAGAAGAACAGCCAGATCATCTAGCCTACTAGGGCTCCTGCAGTCTTCTGCAGGAGCCTTTTTGTATGCTTTTCTAGAGGGGATAAATAGAAAAAACCATGCCAGGAGGTTACTGGCATGGGTGTCCCTTAAACCGCCTGAGAGGAGTTTCATCCTGCATCAAGCTAGTTGGATGTAGTCTCTGATAGGCTTATCGTTCCTGCTCTAGTACCTTGGATAGTTTGGTTTCTTCTTCTAGCCTTGGTTGAGGGAATTCTGGATGGTAGTCACGTATCCGGCGATCTTTCCATCGCAATTCTTCTTGAGAGTGCAATTCTTGAAACTTCCGGTATAGCTTGCATAGTCGCCGAACTCCGTCGGGAAGGATGGATCCGTGCGATTCAGGTAGGCATGGAATGCATTCAGGCAGGTAGTATAGGTGTCGGTGATATTCTTAAGCTGAGCAGAGGTGGCACCTGCTGCGCTCTTGGCATCATAGAAGGTATGGTACTCAGCTTCCAGTTTAGCGACGGAGACTCGGCTGTATGCTTCCCGCATGAGGTCTTCCATCTCCACAAGTCTGCCGTCATAGATAGTCTTGTCGCTGGACTTGAGCAATGCAGTGGAGACTGGGTGTCCGTCCGCCTTCTTGGCATTGTAGATAGCATCAAGCACTGCCTTGTCCGTTCCATCGGCATCTTCAATGTAGTCCGTCTTGTCCGCGCTGTAAGGAAGCGTGTAAGTAAGGGTCTCCGGTAAGCCGTAAAGAGGTTCGAGGATCTTGTGGTAGACATGCTCGGAATCTGCAAGAACGTTCTTGATGAAGGCGGCATCTGCAGTGACTCCGGAATTGAGGGCCCAGGCAGTATCTAAGGCCGTATCGTTCCAGGCACCGCCAGCGGTATAGTCGGAGGCCCAGATTGCAGAGAGAGACTCAATATAGTTGTCATCATCGTCGTCAACGTCAGCATCATAAGTGATACCGCCGTTATCCTGTACATGCTTGTAGTAGGTATACATCTGGATAGCGAAGTCAGCAGTAGAGATCTTCTGATAGGATGTTCCTAAGAGATCCGGGAGCTGCAGACCGCATTTATCGGCATCATCCAGTCCCCAACGGTTTTCCTTGATGGCAAGCGTCCGGTACTTCTCAGCATCGGAATCAGCATCGACAAGGAAGTACTTGCCATAGTTAGCAAGGAAAGTAGTCAGCTTGCCGCTAACTTCCTCATACTTGGTTCCTAATGCTTCGCGGTTGTCATATCCGAGGTAAGCTGTATCGCTAAGTTCGTCAGCTGCCGTCTTGACACCATCCGCAGCCGTTACGATTTCCGCCCACTTGGTCTTCCACCATTCATAGTTTTCCTTGATAGCAGCAAAGTCGTTGTAGCTCTTGATGATGGTGTCCCGGTCATTGCCGATGGTATCCCCGGCAGTGGCATCGATGGAATAGTCCTTCAGGAACTTTTCATAGGCAGTCTGGATTTCCGTGATCTTCGTATCCCAGCCCTTCTTGCCGAAAACTGGATAGGTGATGCATTCTGCTTCCTTGCCCATTGTTCCGGTTGCGGTGATCTCTGCCTTCAAAGCATCGATCTTGACGCTGAGGGCATCCGCGTCGGTCTGAGCAGTGGTCAGTTTGTCGAACCTGGCTTTATATGCACCATAGTTGCTTTCTATTTGATCTCCTAATTCGCTATCGACCGGATAATCATAGTACTTATAGAACTCCTGAATGGCATCATGGGAATCCGTATTGTACTGGACCGCATTCTGATAATTTATATCAGCAGTGTTGAACTTATCGCGGTCATTTTCCTGATTCGGACGAACGACAGCGGAAGTGGTTGAGAAAATAGCTTTGAGCTTCAGAACAGAAACAACCATCTTGTCATAATAAGTGAAGAAGTCTTTCACACGGTCACAATAGGCAATATAGTAGGTAGAAATATCATCGTCATTCGTAGCGGTTTGGATCAAAGCGGAATACTTTGTGCGGTTGTACTCCATTACGTCGGCATAATAGCTATAGGCGTTAGTTATCGCCTTTGTATCGATACCCCCCGCCCTGTATTGCGGTGTAGGTGTTGTAGTTCAAATAGGTCTCAAAATGGTAGGTCAGGCCAAGCTCTTCCTGTTTGTTTTTGATTTTGATTTGGTAATAGGTTTCTGTTTCTCCGGTATTATTGATTCCGTACATATAGTTTCCGAAGACAAACATATTCGCCAAAGCAGTGGTCTTTGATTCGATAAGGGATGATGCGTATCTTTGGTTGTAAGCATTGATTTCATCAATGGCAGCCTTGCAGTCAGCAACGGTCTTATCATAATCCTCAAGAAGGTCTGCCTTCAAAAGATAATGATCGAAGAACTCCACCGGAAGCGTTACTCCAAGTGCTTTTGCATAAGCCATCATCTGGGTCTTTGCTTCCAAATAGATGATTCTATCGAGGTTGGCAGCAATGGACTTCTTGATTCCGACAATGTCGGTTACGATTCCATCGACCTTGGTGCTAAGTGCATCAAAGTCGGCCTTTGCCAAGAGGGCGCCATCTTCCATATCGTCCATCCTATCTTCCAAAGAGGCAGTTCTAGTCTCTAAGGCAGTGATGGAGGCCTGGACAGTTTCGATCGTTGCATTGATGGAGGTCTTAAACGCTTCAAAAGAATTCTGGAGGGCAAGGATGGCGTTATTATTTGTCGTAATGTCCGTCTTCATCGTTTCTACCTTCTCAGCCAGTGCAGAATACTTGGTTTGGAGGGCTTCGATGTTGGACTTGTTTGCCTGGATAATCGTGTTCATCGAAGTCTCGTTTTCCTTGATTTCCGCGATATCATCAGCGTTGTTCTTGATGTCATCCTTGTTCGTCTTGATGCCAGAGGCATTGACACCGGTTGCCTCCGAGAGGGTCTTAATGTTCTCATCAACCTTCGCAGCCAAGGCAGTCAGCTTTGCTTCCAGCGCGCTGAGATCCTCGGTGTTCTCCTTGTAACTAGCTTGCAGCTTAGTCACATCGTCAGAGGTGCAACCGGTTAAACCGGTCATCGTCATAGACAAAATCATACAGGAAATCAAACTTGTCGCTTTTCTTTTCATTCTTTTTTATTCCTTTCTTTCAGCTCTTCTAGTCTGGTCCTACCCTTACCCCTGGAAGTGGGAACTTCCTTATTCGGAAAGTAGCTGCTTCCACAAAGAACTGAATTGGGAGACTCAGACACCTCTGGCAATAATAAAATATGTAAGGGGATTCATTGTCGATTGTTTTTCCATCTTAATAGTAACATTACATTTGTTATTAAGCCGTTTTAACAAATTTTCAATAAAAATAGCAAAGCAATTTGAGTGTCCTTTGCTTTGCTATCTCCGAGGTTTTTAAGCTCTTCCCGTAATTCTTACTAAGCTTTAACTATCGGAACCCACAGCTCAACAGGCCATTCTTCCTCTTCTTGACAATGGGGAGGATAGACTTCCAGCTCCGGTCTGTCGTCATGCTTGTAGCCGGAAGAAGGAAGCCATTCCGAATATATCTCCTTAGTCATATCCTGCAGTCCTTGGACGCCTTCGGCAGAGAACTTGGCATAAGTCGCTTCCGGGATCACGAGGGCTTCCATCCCCTCTTCTTCGCCCTTGGAAGCAATCATATAAAAGAACTCGGAGCAGTCCTTGGAAAAGTCGTAGCAGGCACCGTAAAGGAACCCGTCTCCTTTTTCCGTTATCTTCCGGACTGTTTTGTCCTTGGTCAGTTCGTCCCACATCTTCGGGATAGCAACAAAGTTTTCTCCGTCCTTGTTGGAGAATCTCCTCTTGACCCCGTAAAGAGCCATCGCCTTGTTCATTTCCTGTGGCCAATCCATATCCGTTGTGCCTTTCTAGGAAGATTATCCCTTCTTCTCTTTCTGGTTTCCTGTCATTTCCTGTCCGGATCTGTCTTCTTGTCTGAGAGCAGCCTTCCGCTCTTGAGGAAGACGACCTGCTGGCACTGGAAGAAGCAGAAGAGCATCACAAAGAAGGCGAAGAAGCTCTTCTTGGGCTTGTGGTATCCGAAGCGGGGGAGGGAAAGGAGGGAACCTGAAACCCATTCCTCGAAAGCCTTCGTCTGATAGAAGGTCAGAAGGTTGATGGCTTTAGGAAGGAAGCGGGGGTCTTTCCTGTAGATCGTGCTTAACCCCTCCTTAAGAAGGAAGGCTTCGACTTCCGTTATGCACTTCTCTTCCTTCAAGGTTCGGAGGAAGAAATCCGTTTTGCTGGCAAAAAGAATCGGGGAAGGGAGCAAGGTATCCCTGGCATCTCCTAAAAGGTTCTTCTCCGCGACGATGGCAAGATCCTGGATGCTGTCGAAAGCCTTCTGGTAGTCTCCCGTAAGGGAAGAAAGATTGCTGTATGCGTCTAGGAGCAGGTAAGAACCGTTCGGCACGAAGAAACCGTCCTTCAGGCATTCATGCCGGACCCTGGAAGGTTCGTTGAACCCTCCATAGACTGCCTTCTTGGCCGCAAAGAAACCATTCGGCGTGTAGTCCTTGATTCCAAGAGGCCTCTTAGCAAACCGGAAGGAGGAAGCGATATCCTCTTTCGTGATCTTCTTCTTTCCGAATAGTACCAGAGCATTCTCCAGAAGCACAAGCGGAAGTCCGACACGGCAGAACACGTCTTGCCTATAAAGAACCGACTTTCTTATCTTTGCCGGAGTTGTTCCGATAGCATCATTGATTGCAGAAAGAAGAAGCGGTGCATCTTCTTCGGCAAGGAAGAAATCCTTTTCCGACGGATACCGATAAGCATCGAAGATTCCGCCTAAAGCCAGGCAGACGTTCTTCGTCGGGCTCTTCTCCAGTTCATAGAAGAAGGAGGTTCTCTTCTCGGAATGGAAATATTCCTGGGAGAGGGAGACTAGGAAGCCGTATTCTACCTGAGCTCCGTAGCAGAGGGCAAGGTTATCGTATATTCCCTGGTTCCGTTCCTCTTCCGGTCCGGAAGAAAGAAGCGGGACGAAGTCCTTAAGGAGAGCCTTGTCGGAAAGAAGGAGAAGGGAAGAGATGGCTTCTTCGTCCAAGCCGGTGAAACCGGCCTGGTTGTTCGGATCGATGAAATATGCCCGGATGACATCCGGCTGGAAGGCATAGGCAAGCCGTTCGTCCAGGGAGTCCTTGGCGAAGAAGAGGCGGACAGGCTGCCCGGCCTGGCTTAAAGGATATAGCCCGCCCCTAAGGGAGAGTGAGGTGATTGCAAGGCGCCTTAGCAACCGGTCCAAAGAGACTGCCTTCCGGTGGTCTTCCCTTCCGAAGAGGGAGATGCCGTCCTGATAAAGGATTTCCTTTTCGCTGCCTTCCTTGCCGGTGAAATCGCTGGCTCCGAGAGGAAGCCCCAGGAAGAGCTCCCTTGTTTCTATCTTGGAGAGGGAAAGGAAGAGAAGGATTCTCTCCCTTCCCCGGAAAAGATCCGGATAGAGGAAAGCAGACATCTTGGCGAAATACTCGTCGTAGATCTTCAGTAGATTGGAGATGGCAGGCCGGTCCCTGGAATCGAGGTACACAGGAGAGTCTTCCGTCTTGGAATAGCCAAGGAACAGCCTTCCCCTGTGGACGAAAGGAAGAGGAAGAGTCGGATCGTAGAACATTTCCTCCCCGCGGAAACCGGAAAGGGTGTTGAGGGCAGGAATCTTCGGGCTTTTGCTTTTCAAAAGATAGAAAGCAAAGGATCCTTCTATAAAGGCCAGGAATGTCTTCCTGTCAAAGCCGGGATTCCTATCGGCCAGCGTGTATTTTGCCGCTTCAAAAGAGTCATATCCTTTGGCCATATAGGAGAAGAAGGCTTTGACGGTCTTCAGGGTTCCGTTGTCATCGTCCGTGATAAGGAAAGCTTGGATCAGATGGAGGTCCTGGAAAGTCATCTGGCTTTCGATCGTTCTCCTCTCCATCTCCTCAAGCCCGATCCTGTAGGCTTTCGTCTTTCCGGACAGAAGGTCGAGCAGAGCCTGGTCCTTGGTCGTTCCGGAAAGATAGAACGGATGGGAAGGGTCTTCGTAGAAAGGACTGTAGCTGCTGATGAAGAGATTGTCTTGGCAAAGCCGGTCAAGAAGATAAAGAAGGGAAACTTCCTCCTTATCCCCCTCCACCAAAAGGCCGTCCGAATCCGGCAGAAGGACAGGATAGTCGTCCTTGTATCCTAAAGTCGTATCTAGGAATTCGAAGCAGGCCAAGAACTGATCTGCGGTTCCTCTCTCGAAGTCGAAGTACTCGGCAAAAGGGAAAGCCTTGGCCGGGACTCCCATCATCTTCAGGAAAAGCGGAGGAAGGAAACCTTTCTCCTTATGGTTCTGGAAATAGAGGTGGACGGCATCGTAGCCGGTCCTTATCTTCTCCCGGTCCAGTTCCCGGAAGCAGAAACGCCTCGGCTTGATCTCTTCCTGGACTTCGTCCCCGCGGATGACAAAGGACCGGTATTCCTTGCCGAGCATCGGGATCCTTGCCCCGGAAGCAATATACGGATAGGGCGTGTAGTAGTTCCCGGTGTCCGTATCGAGGACCGACAGGCTCAGCATCCGGTTGATTCCGTAACGGTGGAAGAAATATTCATCCAGGAAATGCCTGACCAGTCCGTAGAAGTAGTTCTTCAGGCTCTCCCTGTAGACAAAGAAAGCTTTTGCAGGCTTCGGGGGAAGAGGAGAGAAAGCAATACGGCAGAGTTCGGAAAGGCTCTTCTCCCTGGTGGGAAGATAGAGATCGATGAAGTCGTCCCTGCCGATAAGGTCGTCCTCTCCGGTAAAGCTGATAAGAAGCTCCTCTCCGCTCAGCCTGCCGGAGATTCCTTCTTCCCTCAGCTTCTCTTCATCGACATAGATCGGGAAAGCGTCTTCCGGATCCCCGGTATCCAGGATCCGTTCCGGTTCCAGGAAGAAGATGCCCTTCTCTATCAGATAATTGATGGCTCCGATCATGACGGTGGAGTTGGAGCGGAGAATCTCTTCCCTGTCTTTGGACGGAAGCGCCCCGTATCCCTGGAAGAGGGAGTCTTCGAAGGAGATCCTGGAAAGGATCTCGGAAGTTCCGAGAAGCTTCTTGTTCTTCCCGTTCGGGATCTCATAGACCATCTCCTCCGGCAGTCCCAGGATCTGGCTTACCGCGGTGATGTTATTAGGATTCCGGCTTACGAGAATACCTTTTGCGGTATAGATAGGATAAGGATTCTTCCTTATCTCCTTTTCGAAGAAGGCCACCCTCTCCAGAAGAGAAGGCCGGTCTTCCTTGGCCATATGGAAATCCTTCTTCCCGTCCGTATAGACGGAATAGAAAGGAGTATCGATCAGATACCTGTAGGAATTCCTTTCGGAAGGTTCCT
Source organism: Bacillota bacterium (assembly GCA_023459795.1). Taxonomy (GTDB): domain Bacteria; phylum Bacillota_I; class Bacilli_A; order RFN20; family CAG-288; genus Enterosoma. Next base: position 39,352 of record JAEWSP010000028.1, on the reverse strand, counting down.
TCCTGGTCTTGAACATTTCATAGCTGTACTGCATGTTAACGTCCTATCCTCTGTTCTTCTGCGACATACTTGGCAAAGAACATCTCGACGAGGAAGGTCAGGAATCCAAGGATAGTCTCCATCACCTGGACCTGGATTTCCTTCCGTACCCTGTTCACTTCCGGGAAGGCGGTCTTCACCTGCCTCTCCAGAGTCTCATCGTCGTCGATAGGACCGAAGAGGAACTGGTAGAAGACATCCGGAGAACTCGCATAGGTATCGATCAGGATTCCGCTAGAAGCAGCGCTAAGCTCTTCCGCTTTCTTCGACCGGGCAGTGAATTCGATCAGGTAGTCGGAGAGGCGGTTCTTGTCCATCCGGAAGAAGGAATAGGTCTCCTCGCTCGGACTCGTTCCGTAATAGTAGAGATCCGGTATCCTCTCATCGGAGGTGTTGGAAAGCTCATACCAGTAATGGGGATCATAGACGATGCTCTCCACGGCATGGAAGGAGAAAACCAGGATATGGTCATGTGCCATCCCGTTTAAGCAGAAGGCGTATTCTCCGCTCTTGTCCGCTTTGAAAGAGGCAGCCTTGATAAAGGGTTCTACAAGTGCGGCATGAGCAATATTAGTGCATCTCCTGCAAATACCATCCTTATATTCCATAACGGAGTTGACAAGGGTTTCCGGACTGTCGTTATCTAAATCGAAGGACCCGTACCTCAGGATTGCCCTGTAAGGCAGCCCCACCATCCCCAGGACCATCGGAGTGAGGAACGGCATCTTGACGCCGCTCTTCTTAAGGCTCTTCGTGACCTCCTTGGTAAACCCGAGGATGCTCTCCTTGTCGCAGGAGCAGAAGTAGAAGTCGTTGCTTCTGGGATCCTTGGTATAGGCATTGTAGACTCTTCCTAGATGGACATAGGGATAAAGAAGCCTGGGGTTATAATCCAGGTTCAGAGTGGAATCCATATCCTTGAGATCCGGTATCTTCTCTTCCGAGACATAGACTCCGTATGCTCTTTCGGCCATCTTGAAGAGGAAGCAGAAGAAAGCAAATACCGGCATATTCTGTTCTATGTCGTGATAGAGGTCCTTTGTGCAGGCAAAGAAAAGCTTATGCAGGGTATCCTGCCCCAAAGAGAGGAACCGGCTGACCATGGCCCGGATTCCGGCACTGTTGATTTCCGAGGGGAAGAAGGAGCATAAAAGCGCAAGCATGGAAGAAGGCTTGGTCGACAGGTAGAAGGAAAGGAGAGGATCCAGCTTCGGGAAATCCGGATGCAGGATCCCGGTATAGGATTTTCCGTTGAGATTCTGGATCAGGGAATCCAGGGAGTCTTCGTCGGAAAGATACTGATCCACCACCAGGCCCCGTCTTGCTTCCTCGTTCCGGATATAGGTGAGATAGATGTTGTAAGGAAGGACGCCTTTGCTGTCCAGAGGCTCGTAGTAGCTAGGTTCGCTCTTCTGGCAGAGGTGGCATATCTGATCCATAAAAGGAATCTGCGGAAGAAGATCTTTCTTCGGGGAGAGAAGAGCCGTGATGTTCTCCGGAAGCCCGAGCTTGGAAAGGATGAAAAGATTTCTTTCCGTCTTCTTCCCTTCCTTTCCGAAAAGGAGATCGTATTGCCTTCCCAGCGATTCTATCATCGCCTTGACTCCGTCCTTTTCGGAAGAGCAGATATACGGATGCCCGAAAAAGGACTTCCGGAAGGAGTAGGCGGAAGCGCCGAAGGAAACAAACGGATAAGGGAGGTTGGGTTCGAACGTCTCTCCCTTTGCCGGCGCCTGATCCAGGGAAAGAAGTGATAAAGTATCCTTCCTGTCGAGAGTAGCCCGTCTGTAGTTCTCCTTGACGGCTTTATAGAGAAGAGAGAAGGCATATAGGAAGAAACTGACCAGGTCTTCCGAGAAGAGGGATTTCTTCTGGGATGTCATATTCAGGACAGCCTGTCTTATAGAGACGCCTTTCAGAAGGGAAAAGAAGAAGGCCAGAGCCTTGTTCTGATAAATGAGGTCCAGCTGTTCCAGGACAGGACGGAGATGGAGTAGGTCTGCATCTTCTTCGTCTAGGTCGTATCCTAGAAGAACCTCGCCGGAAAGAGGAAGAGAAGAGAAAAGAGCAGCAAGCTCCGGAATCTTCCTCGCCTTGTAATCGATAGACAGGGTCAGAACGCTGTCGGCAACAAGCGGTTCGTCCCCGTTCTCCATCCGGATAAGGATCCCGTTATCGGAAAGCTTCCTTGCAAGGAAGACATTCCCGTGCTTCTCCTGTCCGACAAGATAGGAATAGGAAAGGCCTGACCTCTTGGCCGATAGGAAGGAGAGGGCAGACGGGATCTTCTTGTCGAAGGGGAGGAGAGACAGGAAAGAAGAAGGGGTCTTGGCCTTTGTTCCCTTTACAAAGCCATACCCCTCATACGGCAAGCCGAGTCCGGAATAGATCAATAGCGGCATCTTGGTCTTCTTCATAAGAAGGGAAAGACGTTTCCTGATCCTCGGCCTGTCTTCTTCGGACAATGCCCAGTTCTTCCCGTCTGTGGAATACATCTCTCCCCCGAAGGAGGAGAGGACATAATAAGTGCGGTTGGATGCCGTGCTCCTGGTTCTTGTAAGGAAAGAGGTCTTGCCGGTAGGGTGGTTCAGGACCCTGGAGGCAAAGCGGTCGAAGAGAACATTCACGATATCGCTGATGTATTCCCGGAGAAGCTTTCCGTACTGCTTCCGGAAACCCTCCGGAGAGGAAACGGAGGCAATATCCTGATGGTAGTTTCCGTTCACGAAATAATCGACCCTGTCCTCGAAGGAGAAGGAGTCGTACTTCTGCATCGGGATCAGAAGCTTGGGATCGGGTCCCATAGACTGCAGATCGATAGCAAATCTTTCCGTCTTCGCGGTTTCGATCAGTCCCTTGATTTCGGAGTCGAGGGATTCCTCGTGGAAATAGACTGGGAGAAGAGGTCCGTCTTTCTCCATAAACGGCTTGGTCTCGTCATAGAGGAAGAAGACTCCCTGCTCGAGGCAGTACATCTTGAAGATATCCGTATACCATTTCCGGCCTTTCGGCTTGTAGACGGAAAGATAGCTTTCCCTCCTTAGGCTTCTAAGCCCCGCCGCAAAGGAAAGCTGTCCTAGGATATCCTTCTTCGGATCCAAATCCTTGCTGACTTCCTCGGGAAGCCCAAGAACCTGGAAAAGGACTTCCGGAGAAGAAGAAGGAAGAGACGCAAAAGTCTTCCCGTTGAAGACGGGATAGGAAGAAGAAAGCTTGATCCGGTTCTGATAGAACCAGAGTGCTTCCCGCAAGGATGGCTCTTCTTCCTTGGAAAGGACATAAGTATGGCCAGTCGTCCTGAAGGCGGCGTGGTAAAGACCGAAAGATGCCTGCGGATAAAGAGGAGAGAACGGCAGTTCTAGCGGCCCTGATCCAAAGAGAAGATAACCCATGGAACTCCTTTATTCTCCAAACTGGGAGAAGACAAGCGTTGCCGAAGCCCCGCTTGTACTGGTAGAAAGACTTTCGACTGTGAAACCAAACTGCGGCTTGTCTCCGGTATCGAAGTAGAAATCGGAATAGGCACCGTTCTTCAAGCCGAAGGAATCGCCTTTCTTGTAGAGAGAGGAATTCCCGGCGTAGGTCTTGATGTTGTGGCTCGAGCCCTGGATCTTGGAACCGGTTGCCGGGAGAAGGGAGATAAGCCTTCCCCTGTAGAAGTCGGTATCGTCCTTGATCTTGGCATAGCTTCTTGACCTCGTATTGCTGAAGATCGGGTAATAGACATGATCGTATCCTAGATTGTTGTCCTTGTCGGCGGAAGGGATCCCGGTATAGGTCGTCCCATCCCAGACAAGCCCGTCGTTGGTAGAGTTCACGACGATCTTTCCGACGGAGGAATTGATGTGGGTGACGCGGATGCCGGCATTCGTGAATGTGGCAAGGCCGTTTCCGGCATATCCGGAGGTATCCTGGCTATTCAGGCCTAGCGGCGTATAAAGGTCGACTAGAAGATATTCCGCAAAGGCATTTCCGTAATAGGTATCCGTTCCGTTATGGATCACCGGAAGAAGGATGCTGTACCCGGTAGTCGGGAAATCCGTCAATGTAACCTTGTAGTTGTTTGCCTTCAGGTAGGCTTCCGTAACTTCGAAAGGGGTCTTCCAGCCAAGGAGTGCCTTGGAGAAAGGATTGTGGTCTCCGATGTTGAAGTCCATCATATCGACTCCCCCAAGCGGAGTGTCGTAGAGGCCTTTGCTATAGTCGTAATCGTACGAATAGTAGTCGTCCAGGCCCATCATATGGCCAGTCTCATGGACGAAGGTATGGGCGTCTCCGTTAGTGGTAAGGAAGGAACTGGAAAGGTTGGAACCTTCCAGCATGAAATCCACGCTTGCCCAGCTGTAGCAGCTTGCCTTCATCCCGGAGAAGGTAACGGAAGAGGAGCTGTTGGAGGAAGTGAGCCCTGCCCAGGTCGTATATGCCCACCAGGCATCTTCGCTGGAATCCATCTTGCTGGAATAAACCATCCAGACGGCATCGATATAGCCGTCGGAATCGGAGTCGAAAGAAGAAAGGTCGACGCCTTTGGTGACCTGCTTGTTCAAGGCCGACTGAAGCAAAGAATCCGTGTAGACCTTGTTCTCCTTGGAAGCCGAATTGTAGGCAGTCTGGAACTCGGAGACGGTTCCTTGATAAGTCAGAGGATCCGCCACGGTCCCGGAAATATTCAGTTTTCCGAAAGAGCTCTTCTTGTAGAAAGAGGAAACACTCTCCCAATACGTATCCGAGCTATCCCCGAAGAAGGTGTTCTGGATACGGCTAAGTTCGGCCTGGGTAAAGGAGTCGTCCTGGAACTGGATCGGGACGACCAGAATCTTGCTGTTCCCCGTCGAGGGAAGGTAATGATAATCAAAACCAGCTCCGATATTGGAGAGCGTAAGATTGCTGCTATCGCCGGTGCTTTTTGCCTGATAGGAGAAGTTATCATCTCCGTCCTTGTAATCCATAGAGGCAGAAGAATCCGTCTGGGTCTTACCAGGGAAGGAGATATGCGTTCCATGGGTAAGATAAAAGCAGGAGCTAAGAAGTGGCAAGGCGGTGAGCAAAGCCAGGGAGCTTTTCCGTGTCCGGTTCATACGATTAGTCCTTGTATTCCGAATTCGGATCCGACTTGTCGTCGATGATCACATGAATCAGGTTTGCAATATCTAAAGCCGTAAGGAAAACGGCATCGTCCGCTTCGACGAGAGGATTGTCTTCCTGACCGACGAAGACGACCTTGTGGTTCTTCTTCGCTTCCTCATCCATCTTCTTCAGGAACTCTTCGGCATGTTCCGGCCAACGCATCTTGAAGCCGAGATATGCAGTGTAGAACTGAGGTTCTACATAGAAGATGCTTCCGTCTTCGTTCTGGTAGCAGTTGGCAAAGCGGTTCCTTAAATCGATAAGGACCTTCTTGTCCGCCCATTCCGTATATTTAGTTGCCATGATGAATACCTCTTTCCCCTATTATAGCATGGGGGTTTTCCTAAACCGGCTTACAAACATCTCTACCTCGAAAGAAGGACTTTTACGGACTTGGTTTGGATTTCTTCAATTTCTCCGCTAATCCACAGGAAGTCTTCCTGCAGTCCTTTGTCCCTAACTAAGGATGCCGCATCCTTTGCCGTCGTCTTTGCTTGCTCCACCAGGGAAAAGAACGCAGCATCTGCTTTCTTCTTCCTGGAAATAACTTCTTTTGTCTGATCCGTAAGGGAGAGAACAGCTTCTGTTTTCTCCGTGGCTTGGAAGGACAGGGGGAAAGGATGTTTCCCTTCCTCTAGAACGTTCAATAGCTTCCTGAGAATCTGCAAGGTGGGGAGGAGGGAATAAAGAGAAGCAATTGCAATCTTTCCCTTCCTTGTCTTTTCCTTCCGGATGTCCTTGTAGTAATCCGAGTAGTTCATTGGATCTCCTCCTGGATTTCTGCTAAGGACATAGCAGCCGTGGAGAAGAATTCCTTAGGCTGGTCGGTCCTTTCATAGAGCGGGGAAAGGTCGGAAGAAAGAAGGTGGGAAAGGAAGATGAAATCCTTTGTCAGCTCCTTCTTCTCTTCTTCCCGTTCAATCTCATGGAGGAACATCAGGATCTCGGAAATTGTCCCGATAATCTCACCATAGTCAGCAATTATCTTGATTAGTTCATCCCATTGGGAAGCAGATATTTCTTTTTGCTTGGAGAGAGCAAAGAACTTGCCATCTTCTTCTGCAAGCCTAAGGATAAGAAGCTTCGTTCCACCGAATCCTTCTTCGAATCCGATCGTTGTCTCTGTCAGTTCATCCAGCAGCGGGAGAAGGGAAAGAAAGACTGCCGTTCCACAGTAGGAGGAGCTTTTCTTGTCTCCTGTCTCTACCAGAAGCTCTTCTTCGCTTTTCATACGTGGAGAAGGGAGAACAGCTCTCCCACCTTTTCATGGATAAGAAGCGTAGCCTTTTTGGAAGAAGAAGAAGGGTCCTTGTCGATAAGGACTACATCATCGCCCTGATAGTAATTGATGAAACTGGCAGCCGGATAGACAACCAAAGAAGTTCCGGCCACGATCAGCAGGTCTGCTTCGCTTATTGCAACCAGAGCTCTTGTAACCGTCATCTCCTCTAAAGGCTCTTCATACAAGGTAACGTCCGGTTTGATGATTCCTCCGCAGTCCGGGCAATGCGGAACCAAATCCTTGCTGTTTTTGACAAACGCAGCATCGAAGAACCTTCCACAGGTCTCGCAATGGTTGCGGTAGACGCTTCCGTGTAGTTCGATGACGTTCTTCGTCCCGGCCATCTGGTGGAGGCCATCGATATTCTGGGTAACGACTGCCTTCAGTTTTCCGGCCTTCTCGAGCTTGGTCAGGAAGAAGTGGGCAGCATTCGGCTTATTGTCGAGAAGCAGCATCTTGTCCTTGTAGAAGCGATAGAACTCTTCCGTGCTGTTCTCAAAGAACCCATGGGAAATGATGATTTCCGGATCGTACTTGTATTTCTGATGGTAAAGGCCATCCACGCTGCGGAAATCCGGAATTCCGCTTTCTGTGCTGACTCCAGCCCCGCCGAAGAAAACAATCTTGTGGCTCTTGTCGATCAGCGCCTGCAGCTTCTTTGCCTCTTCCTGGATTCCATTATCCATATGTTTCTCCTTCCGCCTCCATTTCCGTCCCTAAAACGTATCCGTCATTCCCCAGTGGATGGCTTTATAGATATCGAAAGCGCAGAAGAAGCATAGTCCAATGATGCCGAGGATGAATCCGGCTTTCCCGTAGGGTTCCTTATCCTTGGTCTTGGCTCCGAAGACAATGGCAAGGATTGAAGTCACCAGACGGGCAAACGGAACAACAAGGGAAACGATCCCTAAAACCAGGGCCGCCTTTGCATTGGAGGAAGTCTTCTCTGCTCCGAAATCCGGAGAGGAGGTCGTCTTGTTCTTCGTAGTATAGGAAGAAGAGCTGCTCTCCCCGGCTGCCGTAACATGGCATCCGCCGAGAAGCTCTTCTCCGCAGTTCGGGCAGAAACGGGCGTCGTCGTCCACTTCCGCATTGCAGAAAGGACATCTTCTTTTATGATCCATTGATAAAACCTCCAAGTAACCTTTTCTATTATAGGTTCTAGAATCCATATTCCCAAGAAAAAAGGCCGGTCCACCGGACCAGCCTTTCTGAATTATCTAGGACTACTTGGTCTCCGGGTTATCTAACCCGTTGTAACGAAGGATGTCGTGATAACGCTGCTCAGCATACTTCTCGCACTTGCCGAAGAGGGTCTCCGCTTCATCCGGATTGACTCTCGGAAGCTGAGAATAACGGGAAGAAGTGAGGAGGAAGTTGCGGAACTTAGTGAAGTCCGGATGCGAGGACATGACAAGAGGATTCTTGCCAGCGGCCTTGAGTCTCGGATCATAAGTGAAGGTAAGGAAGTATCCGCATTCGACAGCGAGCTTCTCCTGGACCATGGAGTTGCCAAGTCCGCCCTTGATACCATGATTGACGCACGGGCAGTAGGCAGTGATAAGCGAAGGTCCGTTGTAAGCTTCGGCTTCCTTGATGGCACGGATGGCCTGAGTCGGGTTGGCGCCGAGAGAGATGGAAGCGACATAGACATCATCGTAAGCCATAGCAATGAGCGGCAGATTCTTCTTAGCCGTCTTCTTGCCGGAGGCAGCGAACTTGCAGATCTGACCGGTCTGCGAAGACTTGGACATCTGTCCGCCGGTATTGGAGTAGACCTCGGTATCCAGGATGAGAACGTTGAAGTCCTCTTCGCTGGCTAAGATGTGGTCGAGTCCTCCGTAGCCGATATCGTAGCCCCAGCCATCGCCGCCGACGATCCAGACACTCTTGTCGAGTAGATCGTTCTTCATCGGAAGCAGGCCCTTGATGCCTTCGTCCTTGGAATTGAGGATGAGATAGAGCATCTTCGGAAGGATCTCACGGATGTGGGCACGGTCCTTGATGTTCTTCACATAGTCTTCCAGAACTTCCTTGAGTTCCGGCTCGACATTGTCCTTGTTGGCTTCAATAATGTTGACAGCCTTGAGGAGCTTGTTGTCGGTCGCGACTCTCATACCATATCCGTATTCAGCGTTGTCCTCGAAGAGGGAGTTGGCCCAGGCAATACCATTGCCATCCTTGTCGCAGACAAACGGAGTAAGCGGAGTAGAACCATTGTAGATGGAGGAGCAGCCAGTGGCATTGGCAACGAGCATATCCTTGCCGAAGAGCTGGGAAACAAGACGATAGTACGGAGTTTCACCGCAGCCGGCGCAGGCGCCAGAGACTTCCTGATACGGTTTCATCATATCGACACCCTTGACGGAAGAATCCGGGAAGATGCCGGTCTTCGGCTCAGTCTCAGTGTAGAGGACATCAGCAACATCCTGGTGGACGTACTGAGTCTTGGCTTCGACAAGCTTCAGAGCCTTCTCATGAACGGCAACACCCTTCTCATCCTTGACAATGGCACCATTGGCATCCTTCTTGATCTTGCCCGGGCAGACATTGACGCAAAGTCCGCAGCCGACGCAGTTCATCGGGGAAACCTGGATTCTCCACTGATAGTTCTTCTTGGCGAAGTTCGGTCCGACCATAGCCGGTAAGACATCGGCCTTTTCGTTCTCCGGAAGCTTGGCCATATCGGCATCATCGAGGAGGAAGGCACGGATAGTAGCATGCGGGCAGACAAAGGCGCACTGACCGCACTGGATGCAGTTGTCCTTGTTCCAAAGCGGAACACGGTCGGCAATAGCTCTCTTTTCCTTGAGAGTGATGTTCGGCTCCATCGTTCCGTCCTCGAGCTCCCACTTACGGAAGGTAGAGACCGGAAGTCCGTAACCATCGAGATTGTCGATAACGTTGACATAGCTGTCCCAGTAATCATCACCGGTAAGCTTGACGTTGCTGTTGACAGCAAGCTGAGACCAGGCAGGATCGATGGCAACTTCGCGGAGACCGTTGGTTCCTTCATCAATGGCCTTGTAGTTCATATCGACCATTTCCTGACCCTTCTTGGCATAAGACTTTTCAGCAAACTTCTTCATCCAGTTCTTGGCATCATCATACGGCATGATGGACTGGTTGAGCCAGAAGAAGGAAGCCTGGAGAATAGTATTGGTATGACGGCCCATTCCGATCTGGAGGGCAATCTTGTTGGCATCGATGACATAGAACTTGGCATGCTTATCAGCAAGCTGCTTCTTCATACGGTTAGGAAGGGACTTGATGAGAGTGGCATCATCCATATCGGTGTTGAGAAGGAAAGTTCCGCCATCCTTCAAATTCGCGAGCATATCGAAATTGAAGATATAGGAATCCAGAGAGCAGGAAACGAAGTTAGCGTTCTCTACATAGTAAGTGGAACGGATCGGGGTCTTTCCGAAACGAAGGTGAGAACGGGTGACACCGCCGGCCTTACGGGAATCATAAGCGAAGTAGGCCTGTGCATACTGATGGGTCTCATCACCGATGATCTTGACAGAAGACTTGTTGGCAGAGACAGTACCATCGCTGCCTAATCCGTAGAAGAGGCAGGAAGTATAGTCATGCGGAACACGGTAATTATCATCGACCGGGATAGAAAGTCCAGTGACATCATCGTTGATTCCAACGGTGAATCCAGTCCAATTCTTCTTGGCAGCGAGGAAATCAAAAACAGACTTGACATCCTTCGGCTGAGTATCCTTGGAAGAAATACCATAACGGCCACCGATAACCTTGATATCGTCTCTTCCGCCCTGCTTGAGAGCAGCGACAACATCGAGATAAAGCGGCTCGCCATCGCATCCAGGCTCCTTGGTACGATCAAGGACAGCAATAGAAGTGACCGAAGCAGGGATGGTGGCAAGAAGATGCTTGACGGAGAACGGACGATAGAGGTGGACCTTGACAAGTCCGACCTTCTCACCCTTCTTCATAAGATCATCGATAACTTCAATCGTGGTCTCGGTAACGGAACCCATAGCAATGATGATGCGATCAGCATCCGGAGCTCCATAGTAGACGAACGGAGCATACGGACGGCCGGAAGCTTCCGTGAGCTTCTGGAAATACTTGCAGGCGACATCCACGATCTTCTGCTCGTGGAGGTTCTGAGCCTCACGGCCCTGGAACGTAATATCGTCGTTTTCGGCACCACCACGGGTAACAGCATGTCCGTGCGGATTGAGAGCTCTCTTCTTGAACTCATCAACCTTGGCAGTGTTGATCTGGGCATTCCACCAGGCATCGTCGATGAACTCGACGTTCTGAATTTCGTGGGAAGTACGGAAGCCATCGAAGAAATCGATGACCGGGGTAGAACCCTCGATAGCGATCAGATGGGCAAGAGGCGAAAGATCAGCGACTTCCTGAACGGAATGTGCGCAGATCATGGCAGCGCCAGTCTGACGGACCGCATAGACATCGCCGTGATCACCGAAAATAGAAAGAGAACGGGAGGCAAGCGAACGAGCAGCACAATGAAGAACAGCCGGAAGCTCTTCTCCAACCCACTTGTAGATGTTCGGAATCATCAGGAGCAGACCCTGCGAAGCGGTATAGGTAACCGCAAGTTCGCCAGCCTGAAGAGCTCCATGGACAGCGCCAGAAGCACCAGCCTCGGACTGCATCTCGACAACCTTGACCTTATCTCCCCAAGCGTTCTTCATTCCGGCGGCAGCATATTCATCGACATGCTCGGCCATCGGAGAAGAAGGGGTGATTGGGTAGATGGCGGCGACTTCGCTGAACTTGTAAGAACCAAGGGCAGCGGCGGTGTTGCCGTCGACCGACTTCATCGTGAACTTCTCTTTTGCCATAACTATCCTCCATATAAATTGTGGTTCGACAAAGGGTATTATAAACCTTAAAAGAAGAATAAGAAAAGGGCTTCCCAAAAGAAATGAGGGAAGTCCATAATTTTTGTAGCAAGAATGGGTTAAGGTCACAACGGAAATTAACCCTTTTGGGCTTGCCTCCGTTTTTTTCAGGCTTCCGCGTGAAAAAAACAAAAGAGCCGTTCTTGTTAAATTCCAAACATAAACCGATTGCTCAGAGTACAGAAGAATCAACCAAAGGATTCCTTCTGCGGTGAACATTATATGTGAAACGCTTTCAAAAATAAAGCCCTGTTTTGCGCATTTTTCAAGTATTTTTGTTTTCAAAGAATTCTTTTATGAAAAGGGGATTCTTTTCATAAGTCCTGTAGACACAAGAGAAAAAGCAAAAGATAGTACACCCTTAATGACTATTCTCTTTCCGCCTTATTCAAATACTTTCCGATAAAATCGTGACAGTTTCACTATATTTATGTCTGTTTTTCTTCTTTTGTTCCAATTTTTTCCCATTTTAAAAGAGTGTAAAAAATTTTGCTTTTTGCTTATTTTGGTTCCTTGTTTAAGTGGTTTTTGGCTTTCTTTCTTCTGCCTTTTTCCTTTCACGCCTTCTTTTTTGAGAAACTTTTGTCATTATTATAGTTTCCAATTAGAAAGGGCTTTCATTGAATGAAAAAAGTCTTTCCCCGTAAAAAACGTTTTTCACTGATAGAGTATTTTTGGAGGTTCTTCTTGGTCTTCCGCGGAGACCGGCTCCTCTAGAAAGAAACAATGAACATGAACAAAATGCGTTCCGTTTTCCTTTTGTCTTTATTATCTATCTCTTCGCCGGGTCTTGTCTCCTGCAAAGCTTCCCCAAAGAATTCTCAAGCGGACGATATGGCAGTTACCCCACAAGTCACGAAGTCTATTTCCAATATGGTGATTTCGGTTAAGAAAGCAGAAGCTACAGCTGAAGAAGAGATGCCCCTTTATGGTACTTTTGATGTCACCTATCAAGTCGTTCCGAGTTATTACAGCAACCATGTCCTTGCTTTCCTTCATTATCAGGATAAGGGCATAGACGATGCTCCAAACGTTCCTCTCGATGTCATGGACTGCGAGAACGACGAAGCCGCAAAGACTTGCCACGTCCACTGCTATAAAGACTATGACGCTCCTATTTTTCTCCGCCTCTATTCGGATAAGGATCCCAACATATTCGGAGATGTACGTTTTGACTTCAAGCCACGAATCCTAGCTCACCATATCGGACTGACGATAACTTCCGGAAGTCCTCTGGTTTTCTATGACAACTGCGAACATACCTTAGGAACACTGGAATCTCCAAGCACAATCGGGGATCTCACTTATGCCTTTGCCCAGTCCTTCAAAGATGCAATCCAGGAGGATCTGCATGAGCTTGCAAGAGAAAGCGTAGTAAAGCAAGCCCAAGAAACGGAAGGAAGCGGAGCCGGATATTCCGGTCTGGAAGATGCCGATGCGGAAATCTGGTTCCACAACCCTTATTCCGCACTCCAGATGCTTTCCTCTTTCACTGCTCTTTTCGTTTACAGCATTCACGACGTCCACGGGTTTGACAGGATGATGTCCAAAAAAGTAGATGCAACCGGTCTTGAAGAAGCAAAACTCAAAGCGCTTTTCAATGAGGAATCTCCTGTCTTCAGAATCACCTATTCCCTTGGAGGAGTGGCTCAGGACCCCGTTGAGGTCAGTTTCCCAATGGAGGCGCCCGAGCTGATCGAGCTTACTGCTAACCAGACAGGAATCCTCATCTGAAGGAGGAGAAATGATTGCAAACGAAACGAAGAAATGGGGTAAAGGCCGCCTCTTGCTCCTAGGTCTGATTCTTTTAGGGACGGCAGGAGCCGGAACTGCCGTCTACCTCCGATACCATCCCCTGAAAAAAGCAGGGGCGGCAGAGGGTGACAGCTCCGGCAAAGAAGAGGCAGCTTTCATCCAGAAAATCCTTGTCCCGGTTAAATCGAACTGCTTCTAGGAAGGTTAGTCTTAACCCTTGGTTAGAAAGACGTGGATTCCCGGTTCAAAAAACCTTCTTCCACTTGCCACCTTTCTTTCACGTGAACAGGTCGCTAAGCGGGAGAACTGGTTTTCTTCTTTTGTTGGAGGCTTTTCGCCCTATCCGTGTTAGAATGAATCCATCGAGGAAAAGACCTTTGAAAAAGAGTTCCTGTGTCTTATACACCATCGGCTTTGTCTTCAATATCATTCTTTTCCTTTGTGCCTTAGGCACTTTCATAGCTGTTTCCATCGCCTCGGCCGACCAGATACAGGCATTCATGTCTGCCCATAATTCCAACCTGTCGAATCCAGCCGTTTTCAGGAGCAGGGCTATCGGATTGGCAACGCTTCTCGTTATCTTCTATATCGTCACCCTTGTTATCGGAATCAAAGGACGCAAGAATGTTGAAAACAATGTTCCTCATCAGTATGGTTTCCATATCACTGCTCTGATTCTCGGAACCATCGGAGCCAATTTTTCCTATACCGTCGCAGGCATTCTCGGCCTCTTTGTCGAGAACAAATAACGGACCTTTTTTCAGGGTTTTAGAGGGAGGGCAAAGCCCTCCTTTTTTTCAGAGAAGAAGAAAGCCCGGCAGCCAAAAACCAAAAAGTGCTTATATTTAGGTAAATTTTATATAGAAGTTATATATATAAATATATATAATAAAGGGGTCAGTTTTTTCGTCCAAAGGAGGTTTTCTCATGGAGAACCAGAACGTGATGGCGATCGATACGGATTATGTGACCTTAGGGCAGCTTCTCAAGCACTTCCATCTCATTCACACGGGAGGCGAAGAAAAGCTCTTTGTCACAACCCACGACATCGCCGTTGACGGCGTCAAGGAAAACCGCCGGGGGAGAAAATTAAGGGACGGCAACAGCATCGTCATCGACGGGGTTACTTATTCCGTATGTTCGTCAAAGAAGTAGTCTTACAGGATTTCCGGAACTACCAGAAGCTGGATCTGCCGCTTGATTCTTCGAAGATCTTCATCTCCGGAGCAAACGGCGTCGGAAAAACCAACTTCATCGAAGCAATCTTCTATCTGACCTTGGGGAGGAGCTTCCGGAAGACGGCAGACAACTCCCTTATTCGGAAAGACAGCAAAGAAGCTTCCGTCTTTCTTCGCCTGAACGACGAAAGAGACGGAAAGGACCACACCCTCTCCGGTGTTATCTCCCCGGAAGCCAAGTCCTTCGCCTATGACGATAAAGAACTTCCTTCTTTATCCAAAGTCCTAGGAAAGCTTCTGGCTGTTATCTACGATCCCGAAATGGCCTTCTTCTACAAGGAAGAGCCAGCCGAGAAGAGAAAGCTCCTGGATGAAGTCGGAAGCCAGCTATCCACCAGCTACCTCTATTCCCTTTCCCGCTACAAGAAGCTTCTCCGGGAAAGAAACCAGGCTCTTTCCAAGCATTATGATTCCGATATCGTCAAAGTATACCGGAATCAGCTCATCTCCCTCTCCTACAGAATCGTCATGGACCGGAAGAGCATTGTCAAAGAGTTGTCTTCCCTTGCGGAGAGCTACTACACAGCACTCTTCGGGGAAGAGCATCACCTTCTTCTCTCCTACCATACGAACTGCCCGCTATCCGACGACGAGGAGAGCTTCCGCAAAGAGGCTGCTTCCTTGTTCGATTCAAACCAGTCTCTGGAAAACCTCCGTCTGACTACCCTGATCGGTCCTCATAGAGACGATCTCAAGGCGTGTCTGGATGGAAAAGACGTAAGCCTCTTCGGAAGCCAAGGCGAGAACCGCCTTGCTTCCTTAAGCCTCCGTCTAGGCATCCGGGACCTTTACAAGAAGAAGCTCGGGGTTGAGCCTATTCTCCTTCTGGATGATGTGGCAAGCGATCTGGACGACAAGAGACAGGCCAATCTCTTTAGAGCCGTAGCCACTTCCGGTCAGGTCTTCCTGACAGGTGCCCGGATTCCAAAGGATGCTAAGGACTATACCGTTTATGAATCTGTTTCCGACAGTCTGACAAGGAGGAATTAACCATGGAAGAAAACAAAGAAAAAACACTGCTGAGCAAGGATGACAAGACACTGGCAGCCGAAACGGCCCGCCAGAAGGCCAAGGTAGAACGTGTTGCCAAGGACGAAGGTTCTGTCAAGGCCCCCGCTCCGGAAGCCGCAATCAAGCCGGAGAAGCTCGCTACAGAGAGCTTTGACGAGGAGCATGTCTCCCACGTCGAACTTTCCGAACACCAGGAAGAAACGGCCATGAAGGCCAAGGAAAGCTACACCGGTGCAGATATCGAGATCCTTCAGGGCCTGGAAGCCGTCCGTCAGCGCCCTGGCATGTATATCGGCACAACCTCCTCGAAAGGCCTTCATCATCTCGTAAGAGAGGCCGTCGATAACGGCATCGACGAAGCTCTTGCCGGATACTGCAAGCACATCCATGTGACTCTTCTTCCCGGAACCAAGGATAACCCGGTCAACCGCGTCCTCGTCGAGGATGACGGCAGAGGTATTCCTTGCGATATCAACAAGCAGACCGGTGTCAGCACCGTCGAAACCGTTTATACCATCCTCCATGCCGGCGGAAAGTTCAACGACAAGACCGGATACAAGATCTCCGGTGGTCTCCACGGCATCGGTGTCAAAGCCGTCAATGCCTTAAGCACTTCCGTCAAGGTCGTCGTCTGCCGGGAAAGCAAAATCCATGAGATTGATTTCATCAATGGCGGAAAGACAGTTGCCCCGGGCCTTAAGGTCACCGGAGACTGCCCGGCCGAAAAGACCGGAACCAGCGTCGAATTCACGCCGGATCCGCTTATTTTCAAGGAAACCACTACTTTTGACTTCTCCACAATCGATAGCTATATAAGACAGACGGCCTATCTGACCAGAGGCCTGGATATGACTCTCGACGATAAGAGAGATCCGGATAACCCGCACCATTCCCACTACTGCTTCGAAGGCGGCATCAAGGAATACGTCGCCTTTATCAACGAAAGCCGTGACCGCGTCTTCGATGACATCCTGGAAATACGTGGAGAATCCCAGGTCAATACCGGCGGACTGACGACCAAGCCGACGACAGTCGTCGTCGAATGCGCCATGCAGCCGACCAAGGGCCAGTTCCTCAACATGAACTCTTTCTGCAACAACATCCGCACCATGGGCGGCGGAACCCACGAAGAAGGTTTCCGTCTTGCCATCGGAAGAGAGCTCAACGCCTACTTCCGTGCCAAGGGCTGGATCAAGGACAAGGACGAGAACTACCGTTCCGAAGACTGCCTGGAAGGACTCACCGTCATCCTCTCCGTCAAGCACAGCAATCCGCAGTACGAAGGACAGGTCAAGGATAAGCTAGGAAACGACGAAGTCAGAAAGGTTGTCTCCTCCATCGTCGGAGACTTCCTCAAGGAATATCTTCTCGAGCATCCAAAGGAAGGAAAGGCTTGGTATGACCGGGTCACCCTTGCCTTCAAGGGAAGAAAGGCTGCCGAAAGGGCAAAGGAGTTAACCAACGGCCATCTCTCTGCCGGAAGCGGCATGCCGGACAAGCTGACCGACTGCGTCTCCAAGGATCCGACTGTCCGTGAGCTCTTCATCGTCGAAGGAAACTCCGCAGGCGGCTCCGCCGTCCAGGGAAGAGATGCCAATACGCAGGCCATCCTTCCTCTCCGCGGCAAGATTCTCAACATCGAGAAGGCACAGGCCTCCCGTATCGAGAAGAACGCTGAAATCTACAATATGGTCACGGCAATCGGTGCCGGACAGGGAGACAGCTTCGATGTCAGCAAGATCCGTTACAACAAGGTCGTCATCATGACCGATGCCGATGTCGATGGCTCCCATATCCGAATCCTGCTTATGACTTTCTTCTACCGCTTCATGAAGCCGCTCGTCGAAGAAGGCCACCTCTATATCGCCCAGCCTCCGCTTTACAGGCTTACCTACCAGGGACATCACTACTACGCCTTCAACGATGAGGAGCTGGAAGGCATCAAGAGCCATCTTCCGTTAAACGCCAGATATGCCTTGCAGCGGTATAAGGGTCTAGGTGAAATGGATCCTTCCCAGCTGGAGGAGACGACTATGGACCAGAACCATCGCCGTATGCTCCAGGTATCGATTGAAGATGCCGAGGCTGCAAACGATTCCCTCATCAACCTGATGGGCGAAAACGTCGAGCCCCGTAAAGACTTCATCACGGCCAACGCCAAGTTCGTTAAGAACCTGGATATCTAGAAAGGAGCCAAACCATGGAAGACGATAACAAGCTAAAACCCGGAGATGCTCCGGAAGAAGACGAAGAAGAGAAGAAAGACGGCGAAGAAGAAAACGGAAAAGAAGAACCGGTAAACCCGGATTCCGGTAAGATTACCGGAGCAGGTCTGGAAGGCCTTCAGGAAGGCATCGTTTCCGGTGTCTCCAAGGATGAATTCGCTAAGGAGATCAAGGACAGCTTCCTCGATTACGCCGTTTCCACTTTGACCTCCCGTTCCGTCCCGGATGCAAGAGACGGCATGAAGCCGGTTCAGAGAAGAATCATCTTCGACATGTACAACATGGGCGTCATGCCGGACAAGCCGTTCAAGAAGTCGGCCCGTATCGTCGGCGACGTCATGGGCAAATACCACCCGCACGGCGATTCCGCCATCTATCTTGCTATGTGCCGTCTTGCCCAGCACTTCGCAATGCGTTATCCGCTTGTACAGGGACACGGAAACTTCGGTTCCCCGGACGGCGATGAACCGGCTGCCAGCCGTTACACGGAAGCCCGTCTTGCCAAGATCTCCCTGGAAATGTGCCGGGATATCGAAAAGGGCACCGTTCCTTTTGCCGATACCTACGATTCGGAAGGCCAGGAACCGACTGTACTCCCTTCCCGTTTCCCGAACCTCTTATGCAACGAAACCAGCGGTATTGCCGTCGGTATGGCAACCAGCATCCCTCCGCATAACCTTGTCGAAACGGTAAGTGCTGTCGAAGAAATCATCAAGAATCCGGAGCTGGATACTCTCGGACTCATGAATATCATCAAGGGCCCGGACTTCCCGGGAGGCGGAATCATCATGGGACGGAGCGGAATCCGCCACTATTTCGAAACCGGAAAAGGTTCCGTCAAGGTCCGTGCCAAGTATCATGTCGATGACAAGGGAAACCACAGCGAGATCGTCTTCACGGAACTTCCTTATATGGTCAACAAGAGAGAGCTCGCGAAGCATATCGCCGAGCTTTCCGATAACAAGACCATCCAGGGAATCGCCGCCGTCGCCGATTACTCCAGCGAGAGAATGGGTACCCATTTCGTCGTCACCCTGAAGAAGGGAGCTATCGTCGATATCGTCCTCAACAGGCTTTTCCACTACACCTCCCTCCAGTCCAACTTCGCTGTCAACATGCTCGCTCTCGACAACGGAACTCCGAAGGTCCTTTCCATGCGTCAGGCACTGGATATCTATATCAAGTTCCAGGAAGAGATCATCACCAAGAGAACCCAGTACAACCTGAAGAAGGCAACGGACAGAATCCACATCCTGGATGGTATCATCGCCATCACGGATGCGATCGATGAAGCCATCCACATCATCCGCTCCTCCAGCAACAACGAAGAAGCCACCAGACGTCTGGAAGAAAGATTCCACCTGGACGATATCCAGTGCAAGGCAATCCTCGACATGACGTTAAGGAAGCTCACCGGACTCGAATACCAGAAGTATGTGGATGAGAAGACCGGTTTGGAGAAGGACTGCGAGAAGTACAACCAGATCCTTGCCGATAGAAAGGTCCTCGAAGAGACCCTCATCCAGGAACTGGAAGAGATCAAGAACAAGTTCGGAGATGCAAGAAGAACGGAAATCTCCGATGTCGACTATGACGAAAGCGACGAAGATATGATTCCGAACAAGGAAATCCTCATCATCCTGACGAAGTCGGGATACATCAAGAGAGTGGATCCTAGTGAATTCCGTCTCCAGAACAGAGGTGGAATCGGCGTCAAGGGAATGGATACCAAGACCGACGACGAAGTCGAGATCCTGCGCCACTCCATGACCAAGACCGATGTCCTGTTCTTCACGAACACCGGACGTGTCTACCACTGCCGCGGATATCAGATCCAGGAAGGATCGAGAACCTCGAAAGGTATCCCGGCCGTCAACTTCCTCCAGCTCCAGGAAGGCGAGAAGATCAACTCCATCATCTCGATGGATGACTACGGAGAGAACTCCTATCTCTTCTTCGCAACGAAGAAGGGTGTCGTCAAGAGAACTCTTGCGAAGGAATTCGAGAGCATCTATTCTGCCGGTAAGATCGCTATCTCCTTAAGAGAAGGAGACGAGCTCCTGGACGTCAAGAACACGAACGGAAATGCCATCGTTTCCCTCGGTTCGACAGAAGGACTTGTCTGCTCCTTCAAGGAAGACTGCGTCCGTTCGATGGGGAGAACCGCAAGCGGCGTCAAGGGCATGGACCTTGATGATAAGAGCAACATTGTCGGTGTCGTCACCTCCGTCGAAGGAAGCAAGATCTTCTCCTTAAGCGAGAACGGATACGGAAAGATCACCGACGGTACAGAATACCGGCTCACCAACCGTGGCGGAAAGGGTGTCCGCACCATCAAGGAAAGCGATAAGAACGGCGCTTTGATCCTTATCCGTACGGTCCATGGAGACGAAGATATCATCATCATCACAAACCTCGGAACGACCTTAAGAACCTCTCTTACTCAGATCAACGAAACGTCTCGTAATACAATCGGTGTCAAGGTCATGACTTTACGCGATAAGGAGACCATTTCCTCCTGCTCCATCTTGCCGAGTGCAAGTGAGTATGAGGCAACTAAGCCGGCTGTCGAAGAGACTGTGTCCGATGCCTTGAAGGAAGAAGAAAAGGAAGATGACGATAAGGCAATGAAGGAACTGCTCTCCCGCGCCCAGAACGAAAATCCGGGCGACGACGGAGAATAGCAAATAAGGGAGAAGAGGCATTGCCTCTTCTCCCCGGATTATGGAAACAAAAGTAGGACTGGCTTTCGATCCCTTTGCCTGGGACAAGACCATGCGGTATATCGCCAAGAAGAACCTAATCCGGAGACTGGAAAGCCTCGGGATAAGCTATACCTTGGATTGCACGGACCCGTTCCTTTCGACGATCATCGCCGGGAGCGGCATGGACTTCTTCGCCTGGCAGACTAGGATTGCGCCAAAGGCAAAGGTCCTGATCCTTGCCGCAAGCGAAGTGGAAGACTACCTGGTTTCCCGGAAAGGACAGATTTCGCTTTCCCAGAATGCCTTGCAGGCATACCGGAATGCCGACGAACTTCTGATCTATTCCAAGGCCCAGGAGGATTTCCTCCAAAGCCAGATGAAGAATCCCAAAGTCCGTTACCTGGATCCCCTGCCGACGTTTGATAACGACACTCTCCTTCCTTCCGAGAAAGCCTCCTTCCGCCGCTTCTATCAGATTCCCCGGGACAAGACCCTGATTGTCTCCTATGGAAGCTACGCAGATATTGACTCCCTCGAGCTCTTCACAAGACTGGCAAGGCTCTGCCCGGAGATGGAATTCCTCTTCTTCGGACCTACCGCCAGGGAATATACGAAGATGAAGTACTTCGAATTCCTCACCTATCCGGAGAACATCCACTTCGAGAACGCTCTTCCGGAAGAACTCTACCATTCCGCACTCCTAAGCATCGATGCCTGCATATTCACAACCAGTTTCCTTACCTACCCGGATTTCCTCTTCGACCTCAAGGCTAGAAACGTTCCTGTCTTTGGCTACTCCTATCAGGAGGAGAAACCCTGGGAGAAGGATTGTCCTATCGATATCCTCCATGACTTCGCTGTCTTCTACAGGAAGATCATGGGTGTCAAGGATATGAAGGGGAGAACCCTTCCGGGAAAATAGAGAAGTGCTACAATAATCCGGACGTTTGCATTATAGAAAAGATTCACAAAGGAGAAGAACCATGCTGGATACCAAATATGTCTGTGAGCACCTGGAAGAGGTGATCAAAAAGCTGAATACGAGAAACGGCGACTATTCCTACCTCCGCGAGCTTCCACAGCTGGAAGAGAAGAGAAAGAACTGCATCGTCAAGGGCGAAACCCTGAAGGCAGAACGGAATACGATGTCGAAGCAGATCGGCGCCCTCAAGGCCGCCCACAAGAACGACGAAGCTGCCGCTCTCCTGAAGACCATCTCCGTCGACAAGGACGAGATGGCGAAGCTCGACAAGGAACTTGCCGAAACGGATGACGCCATCCACGAGATGATGCTGAAGACTCCGAACATCCCGGATGATTCCCTCCCGATCGGAACGGATGATTCCTTCAACAAGCCGGTCAAGTACTGGGGCAAGCCCACTACTTTCTCCTTCAAGCCTTCCTCCCACTGGGAGATCGGCCAGAAGCTTGGATATTTCGATTTCGACCGTGCCGCCAAGGTGACCGGATCCCGGTTCACTTTCTACCTCGGTGCCTTCGCTCATCTGGAACGTGCTCTTTCCGCCTTCATGCTGGATACCCATACGAAGGCCGGCTTCAAGGAAGTTCTTCCTCCGTTTGTCGTCAACACCGACTCCCTTACCGGAACCGGACAGCTGCCGAAGTTTGCTGACCAGGCTTATATGACGGACAACACCGGCGAAAAGTACTGGCTGATTCCGACCGCCGAGGTCCCTGTCACCAACTACTACCGGGATGAGATCCTCAAGGGAGAGGATCTTCCGAAGTGGTTCGTCGGTTATTCCTCCTGCTTCCGTGCCGAAGCCGGAGCTGCCGGAAGAGATACCAGAGGTATCATCCGTCAGCATCAGTTCCAGAAGGTCGAACTCGTCAAGTTCGTTCTCCCGGAGAAGAGCTTCGATGAACTCGAATCCCTCACGGAAGAAGCCGAGAAGATCCTGGAGCTTCTGAAGCTTCCGTACAGAAGAGTCTGCCTTTCCACCGGAGATGTCGGCTTCAGCGCAGCCAAGTGCTACGACCTCGAAGTCTGGCTTCCTTCCTATAACGACTATGAAGAAAAAGACGGCCTCTATGTCCCGAAGACCGCGAACTACAAGGAGATCTCTTCCTGCTCCAACGATACCAGCTACCAGGCAAGAAGAATGAACATCCGCTTCAAGCGTACTCCGGACAGCAAGACGGAATTCGTCCATACCTTGAACGGCTCCGGACTCGCCGTCGGAAGAACGGTCGCCGCTGTTATCGAGAACTATCAGAATGCAGACGGAACCATCACTGTTCCGGAAGTCCTCCGTCCTTATATGGGGATGGATATCATCAAGTAGAATCAGACCAAAGGAAAAGGCTGCCGCGGCAGCCTTTTCTTGTGTCTGTTTTCTACGCCTTGTACTTCACCAGGATGGTGAAGGCGGCATCCGAGGAGAGGGAGAAGGAGACCTGGATTCCCTTGGAACTGGAATCTTTGTAGTCCCCAAGCGCATAGACCAGAGAGGCATTGGTTGTCTCTCCTTCTGCCGGAGCAGAGACTAGGACAGAACCGGTGTAGCCAAGAGCAACCAGGCTATCTCCGGTCTCCTTCAGGTCCTGGACAGCAAGAGCAAGGGTCGTAAAGGAACCGGCAAAGGATAGGCTCAGGGTAAGCTCCGGATCCTCTTTCTCCGTAAAGAGGAAGGAAGCAAGGTCGTCTTCATCGAAAGCAAAGGGAGGAAGGAGAAGACGGTCGCTGCTGTCTTTGTAGGAAAGACCGGAAAGATAAGTGTTTGTTTCGGAAAGAGAGGCAGTAGAGAACGGATACTGGAAGTTCTGTAGAGTCAGGACCAGCTTGCCGTTAGGATAGAGAAGTCCGTCGTTCGGGACAAGCGACTGCAGGTATTCCTTGGAATAGAAATAGAGGAAGGCCTGGGTCTTGAGCGGTCCCTTCTTAGTAGCGGAACTTCCTTCTACCTTTGTCTTCTCCAGAAGATAGGATTTGGAATTCTTTCCAAGATCGCTCTCTCCGAGATCCTTTTCTGCAAAGCCTGCCCCGGTAAGAAGGGAGATGTAATTCTCCGTGATGTCTCCGGCTAGGTAGTCTTCTACAGTTAGGCTAATCAGAGCATCGGAAGTGCTTTCTTTTTCTTCCGCGAAGGAGGTTCCGTATGTAAACCCGGTATGGGGAAGCTCTTCTCCGTAGATAGAAACCATATCAGCGGCAACAGGGGCCGAGAAAGAAGACGGATTCACTAATGTCTCCGGTGTATTCTTCCTGGCCAGGACTTCCAAATCGGTAGTAGTCCCGATGTCGGAGAAGATAAGACCGAAGCTTGTTCTTTTTTCTACGACCTGATCCCCGTCAGCATCGACCAGGAAGACTCCGGAGATGGAAACCCGGTCATTGGAAAGAAGCCTTAAAGTCAGGCTCTGGGCAAAGGAAGCATAATAGCTTGGGTTCCCGGTAAGGTTAGTGACTGTCTGAATGGCCTCTCTGCTAAGAGTAGTAAAGGCATTAATTTCAGTAGGGTTCTGAGAGAAAGCAACTTTTTATAAATTATAAGGGAATGGATATTTGGAACTGATATCTGCTTCCTTGTTCGGAGTAACCATACTGCCTAAGGTAACTACGCTGTCTTTCTTCTCGAAAGCAAAGATCCCTTGTTCGCCGTTAGGAAGGATTCCTTCTCCGTCTGTAAACGGGATCTCTTCATTGCCTCCGGCTTTGCTGGTCTTGACCTTCAGGAAGCAGTCACTGCCTAAGAACTTGGTTACGGAATCCCCGGGGACAGTAAGAGTCAAAGGAGTATTCGAGGCAAGCTTGCTTTGGAACTGTTTCAGATCCGCTTTGTATTCTTCTGCGGTCTTTGCAAAAGAAGAGCCGGTAGAAGAGGTCGGGGAAGTAGAGGAGACCGGATTAGGGGAGATCTCTTTTTCACTGGAAGACGGGGATGCATGGCATCCCGAAATAAGTAAAAGGCTAGTCAGAAAAAGAATCTTTCTTTTCTTCATATTGCAATTCCTCCTAATGGGTCTTTATTAGTGTAACGCAAAAAAGTCAAAATTTCCGAAAACGGCTGAGAGGTTTTTCCTCTCAGCCGATCTTCTTGTCTTGTCTACTCGGCAAAGAGAATCTGGAAGTTGCCGCTTGTGTCAATCTGGGCAACCACAACGAATCCCTTGTACTTCTTGGCGCTATAAGTAGTTCCCTTGTAAGCGATCTGGCAGGCAGTAACGCTTGTAGAAAGATAGGCGATTTCCGTAGCAGAGGAAGAGAACGGAACATAGCCAAGTCCGGCAAGAGTCGTAAGGTAGGCATTCAGATCGGTGATAGCCGTTGCCTGATCCGCGAAGGCTCCGCCTAATGTTGCATAGTAATCATATCCAGAACCGGTCAACTGGCTTGCATAGTCATAAAGAGTCAGGGACGTCGCAGCACCAAGGAATCCCGGAAGCGGAACGATGCTGCCAGTCTTGGCATCATTCTTATAATCCAGCGTTCCGAAATAGGTAGTGATATCGGCTGCTGTGTTCAGTTCGAAGAAAGTATCGTTCCAGTATTTAATCAGGAAGACACCCTTCGTGTAGAGCTTCTTCTCCGTGGCATCTGTCAAGGACGAAGCCTGGACATACTTGCAGTAGACATAGTCTCCGCTTTCCGGAGTATGGCTGGCAATAACCTGGTTCTGAGTGATATGGCTATAAGCAGTCGAAGTTCCTCCAGCTGCCGGAGCAACATAACCCTGCGAAAGCAAAGCAAGACTATAAGCAGTAGAGATATCGCCGGAGGCATAATCCATAATGACACCGCCGACAGTATCCCCATCGGAATTCGTCAGATCCTGATAAGCCATTCCATAAGTAAGGCCGGTAAGCGGAATCGGAGCAGTAAGCTCAGCCATCGTAGTGCTGGAAGCGGCCGGGAAAGCAGTAGGTGCTGCAATCGGAGTCGTATCGTTCATCGCCTTGGTAACAGCAGCATCGGTTGTGGACCCGATGTTGGAAAGAGTGAAAGAAATAGAAGCCAGGGTCTTTCCGGACTTCGTACCGATGACATCGTAACTGACCTTGAACCCGTCCTTGACGTTAGCGGTAAGAGAGACCATGAAGGAATTGACAACACCATTGTTGATAGTGGCGTATCCGCTGTAAAGTTCCTTCATAAGGACTCCGCAGAGGATGGCATCATCGGAAGTAAACGTTCCTGGCTTGGCATCATCCTGGGTATACTCGGCATTGCCGAAATCATAAGGAGTAAGATCATCGAATTCCGTAATATCCAGAGTGGTATTAGGAGTCAGGAAGTCTCCAAGGACAACGGCTCTGCTGGCAACGGTGAAATTGAAGAAACCTTCTGCTCTCTTCAGGATGCCGACACCCGGATTAGAGGCCTTGGATCCCAGATAGGTCTTGACCTCACCCGAAGCATTATCCATATACTTTACGTTCCACTCACCGGTTCTCGTAAGAGTGACACTGGACTTATTGGAAAGGGAAGACATATACCCTTCCAGTTCGGTTTCGTATTCGGCTGCCGTTTTGGCAGAATCTCCTCCGGCATCAGACGTGGAAGAAGTAGAGGTGGAAGAAGAAGTCTGGATCGGCTTATCGGAAGTAGAAGTCTTCTCGGAATCCTTGGAAGAGGAAGAAACGGAAGAAGAAGTCGCGACTGTAGCTTTGCATCCGGAAAGGCTGACAGAAAGAAGTAGTAACGTCTGTAATAATCTTTTTTTCATAATGATTTTCCCCATTTTTTGTAGAAACGACTAATAAGCAAAGATGATCGTAAACGTCCCGTCTTTGGCAGTGGAATCCAGACCGATTCTTACAACAAGCCCTTTGTGTACGCCGTTAGCATATGTCCCGGCTGTATAAGAGGACAAAGAAACCAAAGAAGAAGTCGAGAGAGTCGTCCCTGCCGTATATCCAAGACCTGAAAGAGTAGTGATGTATCCGTTTAGAGTAGTAATAGCAGTTGCTTCATCCGCAAGCTTTCCGGAGACTTCGACATAAGTTTGAACGGAAGTGCTAATCTTCGCTTGGGCCAAAACCGTTTCATTGATTAATTGGAAATTGGTGACATCCGCTTGTGCAAACGGCAGGGCAGGAAGAAGATTCTTCGGTTCTGCAGCCCCATCCGTATAGTCGAATCCGGCTAGATAGGTATTGGCATCCGCGACTGAAGCCGTGGTGAACCCTGCTTCTATCTTCCCGAGGACTGCGACAATGAATAGGCCATTAGGATAGACAAGCTTTTTGGTATCATTCCACGTGCTTCCCGAATTATATTGAACGGCCACCTCGTAATAAATCTCGCCTTTTCTATCCGCAAGACTATTCGCCGAGATTGTCTTCTTGAAAAACAAAGTACCGGATGTATTCGTGCCCGTATAAACCCAGTTGCTTGCAATAAGGGTTGCCTTATATGCATCCGTGATATCACCGCAGAAGTAATCATTGATCTGGACAGTGGAGAGCGTATCCCCAGAAGAATATGCATTTCCTTCCGTGTTATATGCGTTCTCACTCATACCAACCGTGAATCCAGTAATCGGAATGACTTCGTTTACCAGTTCCGTCATATATCCCTGCATCGCAGTGGAGAAGGCAGTCGGAGCAGGAGCCACAACAGGAGAGGCAAGATAGGCGGAAACAACATCATCCGTAGTAGCTTCGCCAATAGCAGCAATGGTGAAACTGACGTCGTGGCTTACCTGTTTTGCATCCAGCATACCGATGTTGACAGAGAATCCTTTGAGATCGTTATCCAGCTGGACGCTGAACTGCTTGATGGAATAGTCTCTAGCAGTCAGCTGACTTACCGTATAACCGGTCGCAATTGGAGCAACAATGGCAATATCCGTCGCCGTCTTGGAAGTGAAGGTGTCCCAGTAGTTGGCATCCTGCTTCAAACCAGTAAGACCGGAAAGGTCATAGGCCGTATCCCCAATCATTGCTTCGTACATATCCGCAATCTTGGCATCCTTGTTCGGGGATAAAGCTTTTTGCAGAGAGACAGCATTGTTCTCAACAGTATAAGAAAAATAACCTTGCTGACCGTTCTTCAGGATTCCGTTCCTGAATGCAGTGCCAGAAGAAGAAGTTCCGTACTGAAGAAAGGCTTCTTCTCCAATAATCTTCTCCACGTTTCCACTGGCATAAGTCAGCGTATACCCCTTCTTCTCCCCGAGAGCGGCAATAAGCTCATCTAACTTATCCTTATAGTCTTCCTTCTCCATTGCTTTGGAAGTAGAGGAAGTAGCTTTCGAAGAAGAAGAGCTGCTTGCCTTTTCTGCCGAAGAAGAAGAAGAAGAATGATTAGTAGTAGAAGAAGTGGCTGGCGTAGTCTTGCAACCGGTCAAAGCCAAAGCAAGTGCTACCATACTGACGAGTCGTTTCGATTTCATATTTTCCCTCCCACAGGGCAATAAATCGCATAAAGCAGGCAAAAAGGGGAAATACAATAGTTCTATTCTATAAAAATAGGAAAAAGACAAAATAACGGATAGCGCTTTCCTACATACTGGAATTTTCACAAAAAAATGTTATTTTTTTAGAAAATTTACTTGTTTCTTTCTATCTTCTAGCTAATTTTTAGCTAATAATTGCTTTTTAGTTCCTGCATGTAACCTCTTTCTTCAATTTTTCCTCGTTTCTGCTTTTTTCCAAAAAGAGCCATCGAAAATGTCCGTTTCTTTTTTCGTTGATTGTTCTTCTTTAACAATTTGTTAAAAAGTCTATAGTATTAGCGCTAGGGTTGCTCCCTTCTAATGCAGAAAGCTGAACAGAGGTGTTTGCTATGACGTTCTTTCAAAGAATTAAGAAACTATTCGAGCCGATTGACCTGACAAAAGGGGAGATCCACAAAACCATTCTTGTTTTCCTTATTCCGATTATGCTTTCTCTGGTTTTTCAGCAGGCAAATTTCCTAACCGATTCCATTGTTCTGGGACGGAATCTCTCGGCCGAGCAGATAGCCGGTGTCAACGATGTCAATCCGTTAATCAATCTGGTCATCATGATTGCTATCGGTGCTGCCTCCGGTTTTTCCGTTGTTACTGCCCATAAGGCGGGAGCTCACGATCCAGACGGTGTAAGAAAAAGCTTCCTGGTCCAGATTTATCTATCCCTTGGTCTTTCGGTAATCCTTACTATACTCGGTGTTCTCTTTACTCCCCAGCTCCTGAAACTCCTCTCTATCGTTCCGGGCGAGGAGGGAAGTGCAGGGCAGGCGGTTTACCAAGCTGCTTATAATTATCTCCTTACAATCTACATCGGCATTATATTCCAAGTTGCTAGTAACGTAATTATCTGTGTTCTTCAGGCACTCGGAGATAGCTATACTCCGTTCCTTTTCCTGTTATTGGGTGTTGTAGTCAACATTGTTTTGGATCTTCTTTTTGTCGCCGGCTTCCACTGGGGAGAATTAGGTGCCGCCTGGGCAACGAATATTACCGCCCTTGTTTCCGGCGGTCTCTGTTTCCTTTATGCCTTCCGGAAATATCCTCAACTACGCTTCCGTAAAGGAGACGGAAAGGTCACTTTCCAGTTCGTTTTAGAGCATCTGAAACTCGGTCTTCCCCTCGGATTCCAGTTCTCCATCCTGGAGATCGGTATCGTCATCATGCAGCGTGCCGTTATCTCCTTCGATTATGTTTCGGCCGGAAGTTATGCCATGATGTCGGGTACTCCGGCTCAGGTCGGCTACTCCATCGCCTGCAAGTACTCCGGGATCTTCTGCGGAGTCTATTCCTCCTTCGGAACTGCCATGATGGCTTTCATGGGTCAGAACTACGGAGCAAGGGATTGGAAGAGAGTCAAGGCAGGGTTTAAAGCTTCTATACAGATAGGTACTATCTTCTGGCTTCTCTGTTGTGCTGTCGGCTTTCTTTTGATGATCAACAACGCCTATCTTCACATCTTCCTCGACTCCAGTCTGGTCACGGAAGAAGTCATCAAATACGGAAATACCTATATGCTTATCGCTTTGCCCACAGGCATCTTCCTGATGGTGCTTTTCGATCTGCGCAACACGTTACAAGGTCTTAACCAGCCTCTCTTCCCCTTCCTTGCCGGTATCGGAGAGCTTCTTGCCCGTTCCCTCTTATGCCTTTTCCTGCCGCCTATGATGAACGGAGGCCCTATCGACCATACCGCCGATATCAAGGGCTATATCGGCGTATGCCTCGCGGACCCTCTAGCCTGGATCTCGGCTACCCTGATCATGATCGTTCCTTTCATCATCATCCTGAAGAAGACGCTGCGGGGAGAAGAAAACAAGGAAAAAGAGGAGCTTTAGTCCTCCTCTTTTCAGTTGATGAAGTTGTCTCTTCCGTAGACCTTGATGATTTCCGTATCCGGATACTTCTTCTTCACTTCCTCATCCATCTTCTTGGTATCTTTTCTTTTCAGATGCTTGAACCCGGATTCGGCATATCTTTTGAAGAATTCCAGTTCGAATTCCTTCGTTGACTTGCTCATCATATAGCTGGGGCTATGGCTTAGGAAATACTTATAAGGCATATCCCTGGTAAAAGACTTTTTCTGGTAAGTCTGGCTTGCTGCAATCACATCGCATCCATATTCCACTTCGAAGGATAGGGGCATTTTACGGAGGACGATATCTCCTTTGAAGAAGTCTACCCAGTATTCGAAGTGATGGCGGTTTCTCCTGGTATGGTGGATACAGATCGTCGAATACCAGTCTTCCTTCTTTCTCTGGGCATAGACAGGCGAGGATATGCCTTGATAATACTTGGCGCTGTTAAAGAACTCCGTAGGGGAATACTTGCTAAGGTCATGGACAAGGCCACGGAAAGGATAACCGCACCTAAGGCAGTTCAGGAATACATGGAGCCGATGTTTATCCACCGTGTGGAGATGCCGGAAGAAATGATATTTAGCCATAAGGATCCTTTCCAAAACAAATACTATTATACCCTTCTATTTTTCCTTTTCTTGTCCTATAATATTGCAAAGCCCCGGGTAAGGGTTTTTTATTTTGAGAGGTAGCTGATATGAGAGAAAAAATCATCCTAGTCTGCAGTGAATGCCAAAGCCGCAATTATGCAGTCACCAAGAAGAAAGGTGTTGGCACAAGGCTCGAACTTCGTAAGTACTGCCCGAAGTGCGGGAAGTACACCCTGCATAAGGAGGGAAAGTAAAGAATGAAACTGAATCATTACTTCCGTGGCGTCAACGAGGAAGCCAAGAGAATCCGCTGGCCTGACAGCAAGACTCTTTGGAAGAACGTCGGCATTGTTCTTCTGATTACGGTTGTCGCTGCCTTATGCCTCTATTTCTTCGATTTCATTGCTATCCAGATCAACAAGGCATTCTCGAATGCCTATCCGAAGAACAGCAGTTCGTCAAGCGGTGCTGCCGCTATGGCCATTCTTCACTGCCTAGGCTTATAAAGGAAAATTCATAACATGGAAGATAATAAAGAAAAATCTGTCGAAAAGATTCTACCCCAGGATCCGGCTGTCCCTCCCGTCAACAAGATCAACCCGCTGATCGGTGAGGTCAACCCGGACGAAGACAACGATAACAACGAAAAGCTTCCGGATAAGGCCTGGTACGTCATCAATACCTTCGGCACCCGTGAGAATGCCGTCAAGGAAGCTCTTGAGAAGAGAGCCAAGTCGATGAATATGGAAGACAAGATCATCCGTATCATCGTCGCCAACTACGAAGAGCCGGTTCTGGATGAGAACGGCAAGCAGAAGATGTCCAAGCAGAAGGATCCTAAGACCGGAAAGTTCCTGAAGGATGCAAGCGGAAAGTTCGTTCTGATCCCTCGCACCAAGGAAAAGAACTTCTATCCTGGATATATCTTCGTTGAAATGATCATGACGGATGAGACCTGGTTCGTCGTCCGTAACACTCCTGGAGTCTCCGGTATCACCGGATCTTCCGGTAAGGGTGCCAAGCCGTTCCCGATTCCGCGGGAAGAGATCGAACCGGTACTCAAGAGAATGCATATCGAAGACCCGGATATGTATTCCGACTACAAGGAAGGCGATACGGTCAAGCTTCTGAGCGGAACGTTCTCGGATGCTGAAGGCCAGATCGAGAAGGTCGATCCGGAAAATTCCGAAGTCAAGATTTCCATCACTCTGTTCGGAAGACCGCAGGCAATCACTGCCAAATTCTCCGAAATCGAGAAGGTCGATCATCAGTCCGATAACGACTAACCTATATGGCTGCCCCGCAAAGGGCAGCCATTTTTGGTATTATAATAAGTAGAAACAAGCAGAAAAGAGGTGAACAATGGCAACTGACCTTCTCGTAATCGGCGGAAGCAACATCGATTTCGTCGCCTCCAGCCGGAATCCTTTGATCCTTCGTGATTCGAATATCGGCACTTTGTCCGTTTCCAATGGCGGAGTCGGAAGAAACATCGCGGAAAACCTGGCGAGGCTGAATAACCACGTCACTTTCCTGACCGGCCTCGGGAAAGAGGAGAATGCCCGGAATCTAAAAGCCGAACTGGAAGCTCTCCATGTAACGGTCAAGAGTCCGGACCTTCCCTATCCGACCGGAAGCTATGTAGCCATCAACGACGCCAACGGGGATATGAGGGTTGCCGTATGCGACTCCCAGTTCCTCGATAATATGAAATACGAAGATATCCTTTCTTTTTCCTCCATCATCGTTTCCCACAAGAACATCATCCTGGATGCCAATCTTTCGGAAAGCTTTATCAACGACCTCATCGAGAAGAACCCAGACCATGGATACTTCGTGGAAGGAGTATCGGCTAACAAGGTAGACCGCTTTGCCAAAGTCCTGGACAAGCTCTCTCTTTTCAAATCCAATGTCCTGGAAGCCTCCTATCTGCTGCAAAGCGTAGATTCCCCGGAAGGCCTTGTTAAGAGCCTCCTTGAACGCGGTGTCAAGAACGTTGCTCTGACAAACGGAAAGGATCCGATCGTATACGGAAACAAGGACGGAATCGGATCGATTCCGATTATCCCATGCACGGATATTGTTTCCGTCAATGGTGCCGGCGACTCTCTTTTTGCCGGTCTTATCCATGGTTTATCCCATGGACAGACCTTGCAGGAGTCTCTTGTTTTCGGCGCCCGAATGTCCATTTATACCCTGCATAGCGCCCATGCCGTCAACCCTGACATTTCCTCGATCCTAGAGGAGTTTCCGTGGGCAAAAAAAGACTTGCCTTCTACTTCCAGCAAGTTGTGGTAGACTATACTTTTCAATAAGGAGGTATAACATATGGATATTGAAAAGATGTTGGGCTCCCTTCCCGATTTATCTGGCAGGCCGGCTGTCGCTTTGGAGACAACTGTCCTGACCCATGGCATGCCTTACCCGCAGAATGTCGAATGCGCTCTTGCCTGCGAAGACGAGATCCGCAAAGCCGGTGGAGAACCTTATACCATCGGTATCATCAATGGTGAAATCAAAGTCGGACTTACGAAGCAGGAGATCGAAGACCTCGGCAAGTCCACTGGAGCTATCAAAGTCAGCCGCAAGGATCTTCCTTACTGCATCAGCGAAGGACTGACTGGTTCGACGACTGTTGCTGCTACGATGATTCTTGCCCACAAGGCCAACATCAAGGTCTTCGCAACCGGAGGAATCGGCGGTGTCCACCGCGGATTCAACGAGACGATGGATGTCTCTGCCGACCTCAATGAATTCCGTCAGACTCCGGTGAATGTCATCTGCGCCGGCCCGAAAGCCATCCTCGATATTCCCAGGACTCTGGAATACCTGGAAACCCAGGGTGTCGCTGTTGTCGGATACAAGACCGACAAGATGCCTCTCTTCTATACCAGGACTTCCAACTTCAAGCTGGATCTCCATGTCGACTCCGCCAAGGATATGGCACTCCTCATCAAGACCGGAGAGCTCCTTGGAAGCCATCAGGGAAACCTTATCGTCAACCCGATCCCGGAGAAGGATTCGATCGACTATGACTGGATGGATGCGAGAATCCAGGAAGCCCTAGAGATGATGAAGAAGGATCATATCACCGGCAAGGCCGTCACTCCATATCTCTTAGGAAAGCTTGTCGGACTGACAAACGGAAAGTCCCTGGAATCCAACATCTCCCTTATCAAGAACAATGCCGCTGTCGCTGGTCAGATTGCAAAAGAGCTTGCTCTTCTGAAGTAGAACCAGGTTGCAGAACTTCTATTCCTTGGCCTTATGGCCAAGGAATTTTTATTTATTCCAAAGACCAATGGAAAGGCTAGGAAAGTGGATAAGAAAAGGCCCCGCCTATTTCGTCAGGGCCTAAATGCTTTTATCCTTAATATTTCCGGATGTTGCCAACTTCTTTTAAGAGACAATGTTTGAGGAAGGCTTTTAGTTTTCTCTTTCTTCTTTTGCTTTTCTAAGGGCGTCTACAAGAGAAGGGATTGCTTCCTCGAAGCAGGGTCCGCAGATCATCCCGTCCTGCTTGCTTTCCACCGTCTTCTGGATAGCGACATGTACATAGTCATGCGCAATCTTCAAGGCCTGCGGGAGAGCAAATCCATTGTCTAGGACACCGACAAGAGCAGAGGCAAAGAGATCCCCGGTTCCATGGTATTTCCCCGGGTACTTCTCCGTCTCGTAGAAGAAGACCGTATCCGAATTCTCCTCTTCCAGAAGCAGTCCGACCTTTCCGGGGTGAAGCTCGACACCGGTAATAACAGCAGCCTTGGTATGAAGAGCAAGGACTTTGTCGAGCAGATCCTGGTAGAACGAAAGGTCCGGAGTCTGTTCCGGCATCTTGGTTCCGGTTAAAAGGCAGGCTTCCGAAAGGTTGGGCAGAACCACATCCGCTCCATCGAACAGGAGCTTCATATCCTCGACGTGCTTCTCATCGAAGCCCGGATACAGTTTCCCGTTATCCGCCATAGCCGGATCGATTACCGTCTTGGTATCTTCCGTCTTCAGCCTGTCGATAATCTTCCTGACTTCTCCAATCTGGCCATTGGAGAGATACCCGGTATAGATGTAGTCAAAGGCATGGCGGTAATCCATCCAGTGATCAACGATCGGCTCCATCTCTTTTGTCATATCCAGATATGTCCAGCTCTTGAAAGCTGTGTGATTGCTTAAGACAGCAGTCGGGATTGAGACCGCCTCTATCCCGCAAGCAGAAATGGTCGGAAGAGCGACCGTCAAGGAGCAACGCCCCATGCAGCTGAAATCCTGAATCGTAAGTATCCGTTGTGTTCTCATTTGACTAGCCTCCTAGCTCTCTTATTATAAGGAAAAAGAAAAGAAAGGAATAACAAGACGATAACGAAAAAGGGAACGGCATTCCGTTCCCCCTTATCGCTTCTACTTTTCTTTGCAGGCTTCTTCTACAACCGGAAGCGGAATAGCGAATCCGGAAGCAAAGTCCTGCATCTCCTTGGGCTTAGGAAGGAGCGTACCATCGAGCCAGCCTTGGACTGTCTCATCCGGAATATGGAGATGGTCGGCAACATAGCAGCAATCCACTTTATAGGTCGAGAGGACTGCTTTCAGGATAGAAGGAAACGTCATTCCTTCTTGTCGTCCTTAGGTCCTTCAGATCCTTCGGGATCCTTGTTCTCGATAGCGGCAGGCTTCGTATCCTCAATCTGCTTTCCGGGATCCGTTTCCGTATTCTGGTTGGAGACATCGATAACTTCCGGCTTCTCGTTTTCGGCTTCCTTGCGTTCCTTGCGGATCTTACGGGATTCCTTTTCTCTTTCCTTCTTGACGGAATCATAGTCCACAACGTTCGGAGTATCGACAGAATCGCCGGTATTCTCCTGCTGGGACTTCTTCAGATCCTCCATCCGCTTCTTGTCATTGGCCATTTCCTTCGTGTTGTGGAGCTTAATCATAAGAGTGACAAAGCCGGCAATTGCCAGGATGATGAGGACAGCACCGACACCGATAACCAGATAACGGCCGATCTGCCTCTTGACGTCCGTATGCTGGTTTCCAGGATCGATACCGAAGATGATGTAGAGGATTCCAAGAACAATCAGGACTGCAGCACCAATGAAGGCGAAAACACCTTTGGTAACATTTTTAGCGACACCGTTCTTTCCGACCACACGGTCAACACCGAAGACGATAAGGAGAATTGCATATACGAAAATCAAAGAAAGAAGGAAGATATTCAGGCAGCTGATAACGAATTCGGATTCTTTCTGGGCTTCCAGGAAGATTACCATACTGAAAGAAAGGGCTACGCTTCCAATCAGAACATCCGTACTCAGAAGGTTCCGGTTAAGAAGATATCCGGCAAGGATATCAAAGAGTCCGTAGATGACTACGACAACTCCGATAGCAATCCAGAATCCCTGACCGAATTCCAGGCCTTCCTTGGACTGGACTCCGGCAACAATGAAGATGATGCCAAGAGCAGCAAGAATGATGGTCTGAGCAATCTTCATCCACTTGTAAACAGCCGTGCCTAATCTCTCATCGACCTTTGCTTGGATTTTGTCTTCTTCCGTCATTTCTCTTTTACCCATACGATTTCCCCCTCGGAAAACAAGTTAGAATCTATGTGTTCTAATAAACACCTTATTATTATAAACAAAAGAAGGAGCAAATATGAGAAAAGAAAGTCCTAATAGCAAAATCTGGGAGGCTTTGTCTGCACTAGCGGATAATCGGGTCGAGAAGTTCAGCGAAAACGAGTATCACGTCACTTCCTCCGATTACAGTAAAGCTTATACAGTGATAGCCGAAAAGGATACCTATTCCAGCAATGACAATGCCACCTATTGGCAGCATTATGCCGGTTATCCGATCCTTGCCGTCTGGATGCTGGAAAAGAAAGCAGAACCAAACGCTGTCCTTCTTCCCCTCTTTGCAAATATCCCCTGGAAGGCTCTCAACACCAAATACAAGAACAAATATGAGCTCTCTATTGGAGAAGCAGAGGCTTCTTTTAGCCCCGAAAACAAGGAAAAAGCAGAAGCGGAAGTAGCTCGTCTCGCCAGTCTCTTTACAGCACTTCCCCTTTCTGTGAAGGGAAATCGGTGCAAAATCCTTTCAGAAACTGGTAAAAAAGCTTGAAAACAGGCTTTTCTTACCCGATAATAACAGGAAATAAAATCCTTTATTGCTTTGGAAGAACCTGAAGTTTATAATATCGCTACATGCGTTTTTAATGCGCATTGATACTTAGGAGGCAATAGTTATGACTAAGCGTACTTATCAGCCGAGCAAGATTAAGAGAGCTCATACCTGCGGATTCCGTGCCCGTATGTCCACCAAGGCCGGACGCAAGATTCTGTCCCGTCGTCGCGCCAAGGGAAGAACCCGTCTTACTCAGGACTAATCCAAGCGATTAGTCCTATTTTTCGGGTTGAATCATGAAGAAGCGGTACAGACTGACTCGATCACAAGACTTCAAAACAGTACTTGATTATCATCATTCAGCCGGAAAGAACCCATCTTTCAGTCTTTTCTATATGCCGAACAAGTCAGGTCATGCCCATATCGGTATCTCGGTTTCCACAAAAATCGGGGATGCCATCGTAAGAGCAAGAGTGAGAAGACAGATCCGAGCCCAGATTCAGGAGATAGGTGCTACCTCTAACCCTTTCGATATAGTTATTATCGCCCATCCCGGAATCCTGACCCGCTCCTATTCTGAAAGTCTCGCCCTGCTTCAATCCCTGTTCAGCCATGTGGGACAGCCCAAAGAGGAAAAAGCATGAGAACAAAACCGAATAACAAAAGAAAGTTCTGGATCACAGCTGGTTTTGCTGCGGCCGGTATTTTTGTTTTAACCGGATGCACGAAGTCCTTCTGCACGAATCAGGATAAAGCCAACCAGCTCTATGCCTACTACGGAGACATCTATGAGACGAGCGCCGATCCTGTCGCAACAGACAGCGACGACAACGTCAAAACCCAGACCAAGAACCGGGAAACCCT
This sequence comes from Bacillota bacterium, assembly GCA_023459795.1. GTDB lineage: Bacteria > Bacillota_I > Bacilli_A > RFN20 > CAG-288 > Enterosoma. The sequence goes on along the minus strand of JAEWSP010000028.1, from coordinate 2,224 downwards.
TTATGCTACTTTGACTACCGGTACGGTTGGTTCCACATCCATCAATTCCACCTATGCAGCCGGTTTTGCTCTTCCGACCAAGACCTATCAGGCATACATGGAACAGAAGGCTACCGACTTTGCTTCTACGAATTACAAGCTTTGGACGGATGGCACTATCGATACCTTGGATGATGCCAAGGCCCTGAAGATTGCCAAGCATGTCGGCATCTATGCCGGCCTGACTTCCGAAAACAAAGTTGCTACCACCTGGACAAATATGGATTCCTGGTACAAGGACGCAGTCGAGACAATCGGATATGTCGATTGCCCTTCTTCCGGTTTTATCAACACCCTGAAGAGCACTGCCAACAACGCCATCTCCAAGAACTACTCCTGCATCACTCCGAAGAGCCACACCTTCACCCAGGATGGTTCTGCCATCTATATCGAAGGCAAGACCTGGGGACAGGCTTTCCACGAATATGGTTTCTTCGAAGGTCTCTTTGTCTTCCCGTTCGCTTGGCTCATCCACACGATCTCGGAATGCCTCGGAGACACTGCCTGGGCACAGATCCTGGCTATTCTTGTCGTTACCCTTATTGTCCGTATCGTTTCCGTCTTCTCTCAGCTCTTCCAGAATAAATCCACGGAACGTCAGCAGATGATCCAACCGGAGCTGAATGCCTTACAGGCCAAGTTCCCGAATTCCAATACGGATCCGGACGAACGCCGCCAGATGATGATGGCACAGTCAGCAATCATGAAGAAAGCCAAGGTCCATCCTCTGATGCCGCTTCTCTTCCTGATCCTGCAGTATCCTCTCTTCATCTGCATCTGGTCTGCCTTGCAGGGAAGCGCAGCTCTTGCATCCGGAAACGTCTTCAACCTCTCTCTTACGACGCCTGCCTCTACCTGCTTCCAGAATTATGCGGATACTCCTGGTGCACTCTTCGGAATTATCTTCTTCTTCATCACCTGCATCGGTTCTATCCTTGCCAGTATGTGCGGTATGTGGTTCAACTCCTGGAAGCAGAAGGCCGGAATCACTCCAGCTCCTGCCGCCAAGCAGGATGCCAACGGCCAGGCTATGGATCCTAACCGTACGATGAAGATCATGTCCTTCGTTTTCATTGCTTTCTATATCATCATGTCCTGGCAGTTACCTGTCGCCATGAATATCTACTTCTTCCTCGGCTCTTTGATCACCATCATCCAGGAAGTGCTTATGGAAGCCGCTGCCGCCAAGAGAAGACACCGTCTTGCTGCCGCTACCGGAGATGGCACCAACCTTGCCGCTATCCGCAGAAGCAAGCATAATAGAGACGACGAGATGAACGGAAAATCGAAGAAAAAGGGCAAGAACGATTCGGATAAGCCCCTTTGGAGGTAATACAAGATGAACAGATATGAAGGAAAGACAGAAGAAGAAGCAGTCAGCAAGGCAATGGCCGATCTGAAGATCACCGACAAGAAAGACCTTACCTACCAGGTCATCTCCGTCAAGAAGACCCTTTTCAGCAAGACCGTAACCATCGGTATCTACACCATCAATGACGTCATCGTCTTTGCTGATGACTACATCAAGCGCTGCCTGCATTCCTTAGGCCTTGAAGGCACTACGGAAGCCAAGTACGAAGATGGCGTTATCAAGCTCAACATTGTCTGTGACAGGAACCGTGCTGTTATCGGAAGAAACGGAGAGACCCTCCGTTCCATCAACGAACTGACCCGTTCTGCCTGCTTCAACCGTTTCGGAGGACACTACCGTATCCTTCTCAACTGCGACGGTTACAAGGAAGCCAAGTATGACAAGTATGTCTCCATGGCTCGCCACTATGCTGCCGAAGTCTCCAGAACCCATGTGAATGCTATCCTGGATCCTATGACCAGCGATGAGAGAAGAATCATCCATCAGGCCCTGACCGGGTATCCGAACATCAAGACCCAGTCCATCGGGGTCGGTCATAAGAGACACGTAACGATCCAGTATGCCCCGAGCGGCGTCCCGGTCGTTCCGTTCGATATCGAGAAGAAGCAGAAGGAAGAAGAGAACGAGATGCCGACTACGGCTGCCTCTCTCTCTTCCAAAGAAGACAAGTAAAAACGTCCCTGCCGTTTGTAGTGAACCCCTAAACTTGGACTTTAGAAACATCATACTGCACTGGCATACCAATTGGATAGCACCTCATGAGGTGCTATCCAATTTAATTTCCGCTGGATCCTCTTTGTGTTCCACCAGAGG
>JAEWSP010000027.1 GCA_023459795.1 Bacillota bacterium | reverse complement strand
ATGTCAGACAGAGAAAAATTCCCTGAGTTCCTCAGGGAAAACAGGGAAAAGATATTCTCGTCCGGGATTATGCTGAGAAGATCGGACGTTTACGGGTATTCAGCAACACTTTAGTTTATCCTTCTCTAATAGAAAAGAGAGACAAGCCCAGGAAGAGGAATATTCGGAATCACGCTGATTCTACAGTCCATATCCATAGTCGGAAGCAATCAAGCCTGTATTACGGAAGAAGATGCCCGCTTTCCTGGTAGATGCGATACCAGTCTTCTCTAGAAAGATTAATCTTCTCCCCTTCCAGCGCTTCATCCAGATGCGAAAGGCTTGTAGAGCCATTAATGACAACAAGGCTGGGATCAAGCCGCAGCAAGAAGCTTGTCGCAATAGCGGCTTTGTTCGTATGGTATTTTTCGCTGTACTTCTGCAAGCAGGCATTGATTTCCGGATGCCTGCTTTCATCGAATATGGAGCCTTCGAAGAATCCGTAAAGGAACGGAGACCAGCACTGGATAGCGATCCCTTCTCCTTTCAGGAAGAAGAAAAGATCGTCCTGTTCTTTGCTCGCCTTGTTTGCTGGCAGATTCGTATTGAAGACCTGATCGATCATAGTCGTATTCCCTAGCCCTAACTGGACTTGGTCGTATTTAATCGGACAAGGGAGTTCCTTCTGCAGGTACCGGATTTCAGAAGATGAGAAATTGCTGACACTGAAATCACGGATCATCTTATGGTCCATAAGGTATCGGATTGCTCTTGCAACTTCTTCGTTATCCATAAAGATATCGGGACGATGGATAAAGAGATTATCAAGATATGAGGTATGCAGTCTCTCCAAAGACTTCTTCACCCGGAAAAGGATATTGTCGTAGGAAGAATCATATCCGATAGTATCGGAAGAAATACCGCATTTGCTCTGCAAGTAGATCTTCTCCCTTAGCTCCGGATGAGAAAGAAGAACCCTGCCTATCAGTTCTTCGCATTTTCCTCCGCCATAGATATCGGCAAGATCAAAGATGGTGATTCCTTTTCCCAGGCTATGGCAGATAAGACCATAAACTTCGTTCTCCGTCATATTCGTAATCCTCATCAATCCTTGTGCTATCCTGGACATGATTCTTGTTCTCCTTTGAAGTATATCTTACAGGCAAAGCTCTTTTCTTGCTACGAGAATAAAGAAAAGGAAAAACAAAAAACAGGAAATGCAGGGATTCTCGAGGCATCCTACTTCAGGATATTGCTTAAATACTGGTAACAGTATTCATGCCCGTCGGAGATCATTTCCATTCCCACTGTTTCCATGGCTTCTTTCTGTACGTCTGTAGGATGTATCATGGGGTATAAGCTATGTGTCAACATAATCAAGGAATTAAAAACAAAATCAGCTTTCCGGGTATCCTTATTCGTTCTAGAGAGAATTGCTTCTTTCAGCATGGGAAATTTGGTTACGAAAGCGGATTTGAATTCTATCAGCTTCTCCAAGGAGGAATGGATCTCGATATCCGTTAGATAGATAGAAATAATCTTCAGCAGTTTAAAATTCTTCAGATAGATATCCGTAATATGTTCTGCAAGATTCCCGGAATCCTTATCAAAGGCATTGATCAGATCATCCATAAATGAAAGGTATTCATCCTTCAGGACATCCAGCATGATTTCTTCCTTGGTCTTGTAATAGCAATACAAGGAAGATCTTGCTATAGATATCCGTTCGCTGATGGTCTTCATAGAGATATCCTGATAATCCATAGTATCAAACATAAAACCAGTAGCTTTGATGATCTCTTTTTTCCTTGCAGCAATCTGCTCCGGAGTACAGGCTTTTTTAAGCATACCAAATTCACCTCGGAATCATTCTAAATCAAAGTTGACACAGTGTCAATTTAATCTTATAATCATTTTATATTGACACAGTGTCAATTAAGGAAAGGAGATAAACTTGAAATCCCTAATTATTTATTTTTCTAGGAAAGATGAAAACTATGGCGTCGGGAAGATCAGCAAAGGGAATACGGAAGTGATTGCCGAGTATATAAAGAAGTATACCGGCGCCGATGTATTCCAATGTGTTCCCGCCAACCCGTATCCGGAGGATTATAAGGCCTGCTGCGATAAAGCTCTGGATTACCAGAAGCACAATGCAAGACCGGAGTTGGGAAGATATCTTCTGGATATCAATGACTATGATGTCCTCTATATCGGAGGGCCAATCTATTGGGGAGAATACCCTTATGAGATATACAGTGAACTGGATAGGCTGGATTTCCGCGGCAAAGGCATCAAGCCCTTCTCCACTCATGAAGGGTCCGGACTCGGAAACTGCATTGCTGTCTTGAAGGAAAAATGCCTCGGGGGAACAGTAATGCCTGGACTTGCCATCAAAGGCTCCTTGGTTCATGAAGACAAATCGGAGCAGAAAGTTAAGGGATGGATCGTAAATGAATAAGCCTTTTGTGACCTGCCATATGTACACATCCATCGATGGGAAAATCGATGGAAGATACATGGAAGAAACCGGATGCGATGGCTCCGGGAAATACTATGACGAGAAGATCTTCCAGATAGGAACAGCAATGGCTTCCGGAAGAGTAACGACCTGCTTGTATAAAGCCCACGGGAAAGAAAACCTGGAAGGCTTCCAAGAAGAGAGGAAAGAAGACTATATCCTTAAGTCGGAATACTACAATTTCATCTTTGACCGCATGGGCAAATGTTTCTATACGGACAGCACCTATGAATACGGAGGAAGAAAGATGCAGCTGGTGGAGGTCGTCTCTTCCGAGGTAGACGGAAGATACCTGTCTTACCTTAAGAGCCGGAAGATTGCCTACATAATTGCCGATGACGTAAAAAGCGCACTCGATAAGATAAGGAGCTTGTTCGGAGTCCAGAGGCTTGTCCTAACCGGTGGTGCCTGGGCAAAGACCGGAAGCATCAAGGGTACTACCGGCGAGACAGGCGCTAAGGGAGATGCCGGCGAAGACGGTGCATCTGTCCTTTCCGGATCCGGCATTCCTGCAGAAGCTCTTGGAAGCAACGGAGATACCTATCTCGATGTAGCAACCGGAGATATCTACAAGAAGACGGATGGTGCCTGGGCAAAGACCGGAAGCATTAAAGGTTCAACCGGAGAAACCGGCGCCAAAGGAGACAAGGGCGATACCGGCAATGCCGGATATAGTACCTACATCGTTGATTCCACAAATAAGACATTTGATATCTATGATGTCTTCGGAATGATCTCCTTCAACAATTATTTCGCCAACGGCTTCAGCTACGAAGGCTGGACCGTCAATCTAGAAAATGATGTTGATTTAGCAAACTATACTTGGACTCCTATCGGAACGGAAACATCCCCTTTCAAGGGTACGTTCAACGGCAACGATAAGACAATCAACCACCTTGCACTCTCTTCTACAGATTACTTCCAAGGCTCGATTGGAGTTCTCGACGGAGGAGTAGTCAAAAACATCAAGTTCGAGAATGTTAATCTCTCGGGAGTCAACAAATCCGGCTGTGCAGTCGGCGAGGTAATCAACAACGGAACGGTATCCTATATCGCTGTCAATAGCGGAACGATTATTGGAGGAACCAAAACCATTGGTTCCTGTGTTGGAATGATCAAGGCATACGGAACTGTTGACCATTGCACGAATCATGTCGATATCACTAGTTCCGGAACAAATGTCGGCGGAATCATCGGAGCTGCCTATTACACAGAAGAAGGCCAGGAAATGTATGTGAAAGACAATGAAAACTACGGAAAGATCATCGGTGGCCATCCGGCCGGCGGAATTGTCGGACTCAGTACTGGAAACGTGTCTGGTAACCATAATTATGCAGATGTCAAAGGAACCATCGGTACCAGTACAGGCGGTATCGTCGGAGAACAGAAGTCCTATGGAATCGTGGAAAGCAACACCAATGAAGGCAATGTAGTCAATGCCGACGGACAGTATGGCGTTGGAGGTGTTATCGGCTGGATCCGGTACCATGGTTCCACCGAGACGGCATCCTACAAAGTCAGTGCCCCTATCGAAGTCAGGAAGAACGTCAACAAAGGATCGGTAAGCGGCGGAAACGATGGCGGAGGAATCGTCGGAACAATATACAACAATGCGTTATTGGTCCAAAACGAAAACTATGCTGCCACACTATCCGGAATCACCTTTGCAGCCGGTATCGTAGGTAACTACCAAGACACCGAAACCCCTGCAAATGCCAGCATCACGAATGCTATCACGCTGACTGGAAACACCTCTACTACTACCATCGAAAACATCAACGCTCCTAGCAAGGATCTAATCCTCTTTAACAATGATGCAGAGCATGTCACACCAGTAATCTCATAATAAGCTTGCCTAGATAAGACTCCTTTTGGAAAAAGCGGCTGTACAGGGCAGTTCCTGTACAGCCGTTTTGGTTCCGGGGAGGCTCTTGCCTTGCTGACGAAAGCCGGAAGTGAATCAAAGAAGCGCTAATGAATAGGTAAGCAAGTCCTTTTTTGCTGTCTGGGGACCTATGATTTATACGTGCGTATTTTGGGCTTTGGAGTTTGTCTTACGCCAAATGGAAAAGAGGTCTTTTTATGTTACACAATAAGACGTGTGCTTGTTTCTTGTCTTTACTTGTTCTTTCATCCCTAGGAAGCTGCAGAGGCAGTAGTAGATACAATGCCGGGTACTTCAACAAGATGAGCGACAGCGATTACGTGACTGTTTCGGCAACAGAATCCCAAATCATTGAGAGTATTGCGAAGAGCAAACCGGAGCTTTGTTCCTGCCTATCCGAAGGGGATAATATAGGAACGGTCGTTGATGATCAGTACTGGAAACTGGGGCTTCTAGAAACCAAAGACGACAACAACAATTACTATTTCTACTCTTCAACCTACGGAAAGAACCTGATGAAGGTAAACCATAACCTGACGGTAGCAAACTATTCCGTTATCTCCAATGCCTATATTGGATTTACCCTAGGGGTGAAGTTAACCAACAATTCTCTTTCTAGCCAAGACTATGAAGAAGCTTACTTGATCGACGGATTTGGAAATGTCCTGATTCATGGGAAACAGGATGCCTCCAGGTATAGATATACGCTTGCCGATTCTTAGGAGTTTTCTTCTACGGATAACAAAATAGATTACATCTTTTCCCAAGCCTCCAATCTCTTAAGCAGCGAGTACTCAACGACACAACTCGGACTAAGGATCTCTCTTTCGCTAAATTACGAAGAAAATGTTTGCTCCGTAATCTATCAAAATGACCTATCTCTAGTCTCCGGAAGTCTTCCCTATACAGATCACTCCAATAAAGGAGATAAGCTAGACAACAATAATGTGGACCTTTCCCGTTTTGGATTACCTGATACCTCCCTTAGGTTATTGAAAAACAATCATTTCCAAGTCGTTGCTACATCTACAGGAAACAAGAAATCCGACATTGTAATTCCAAGCAACGCTACTGTCTTCTTTGTCGGGCAGTTTTTCTATTACCAGCAGACCCATATCCTATCTGATGATAGCGAAGATTACGATTACCTTGATTTCGATAGCAAAAAGAAATCCCTTATGACGAGGAGAATTAATATGCTGACCGGGAAAGAGGAAGATATATCCGTCCCGTTCCTTATCTCTGTTGCAACCCCCTTTCAGAAAGCCGACGGAGTAGATAGAAAGGGACTCATAATCTGCAGAATGATCGAAGAGGATCTCACGCTTGGCAAAGAAGAAAAATGGTTTGTCATCGATGAAAACCTGAACCGCCTATTTGATGCTACGGATTATGGCTTTCTCTATCTATTAAAGGCAAATGATAATCGTTACTTCGACTCTAAGAATGGCATTCTCTATGACAAGAACCTATCCATAGTAGCAAACCTCTCTGGTTTCAGTCCGTCTTTGGACAGGAATGGTTCCTGCCTCATCGTAAATCGCAACGAAAAATACGGAATTGCGGATCTCGACGGAAAACTCCTGACAGGCTTCGAGTTCGATGCATTCACAACAGGGTTCAATGAAACCGGGACTGCTGCCGTAAAAAATGGAAATAAGAACTTCTGGATCAACCGGGATGGAACCAAGCGGAAAGAATTCTCTGGCCAGTACATCAAGGATGGCCTTTTCGTGACAAATACGGATAATGTAATCAACTTCTTCAACGGAACGAACAGTGTCCTTACTAAAGCATTGGAGGGAGAAGTGGATTATTCTCTTTCCAGTTTAGGAGACGAAGTAACACAATATGCCTGTTTGGATTGTCCTTATAAGCCAGGGAAAATTGTAACGAACTTGAAAACATATTATTTCTCCTTCGGGCTCAAGGAGCTTCCCAATGCGGATTCCTTGGTTACTATCGAGGCAAAATAAAGACAATCCTTCTGCAACCGGATTCCAGTGTTTTACACTCAGATACGCCTTTTCTGCTGTTCCTGCTCTCTTCCTACTTTCACCTAAGTGAGATAGAATAAACCGTATTCGGAGGAAGAAGCACATGGTTGGAATCTATTTCAGCGGAACAGGGAACAGCAAGCACTGCCTTACCTTTTTGCTATCGCTACTGGACGAGAAGGCTTCTTCTCTCCCGATGGAAGATAAAAAAGCAGTAGAAGAAATAAGCAAGGAAGATACGGTCTATATCTCTTATCCTACCCAGTTTTCCAATGCTCCTTTATATGTAAGAGACTTCGTTTGGAACAATTCTGTTCTTTGGAAGAACAAGAAAGTCTTCCTGATCAACACAATGGGTGCTTTCAGCGGAGACGGAACAGGGTGCCTTGCTAGAATCCTGAAGAAGCTAGGTGCCGTAATCCTAGGGGGTGTTTAGATCCGTATGCCGGACAGCGTTGCAGACAGCAAAGCCCTGAAGAAGTCCCTTTCCCAGAACCAGGAAATCGTAAAGAAAGCAGACAGAAGGATAGAAGGCATCGCCAAGAATATCCAGGAAGGCAGATACCCTCGGGAAGGACTGGGTTTTATCGCCCACCTGAAGGGGCTCTTTGGTCAGCGGCTCTGGTTCTACAGCAAGACTACCCATTATTCCGATAAGGTCAAGATAAACTCTTCCTGCATCGGCTGCGGGCTTTGCGCAAGAAACTGTCCCATGAAGAATCTGGAGATAGTAGACGGAAAGGCAAGAAGGAAGAACCGTTGCACGATGTGCTACCGCTGTGTCTCTACCTGCCCGAAGAAGGCGATTACTATCTTAGGCAAGAAGGTCGTTGAGCAGTGCCGGTATGATAAATACAGCTCCGAAAATTAGAAAAAACTCTTCTTTAATATTAGGGGTTGCTAAAATATAATATTAATGAAGTATAAGGAGATTTTAATAATGGATTACACGATGGAAGAAAAATACCGCCTTATCGAAGAAGAAGTCCTGAAACAGGAATCCAGGAATCCTGTTACGATTGCAAAGGCAGTCATGAATAAGGGTTTTGTCAGCATCCATGGCCCGGAGCATCACTTCCTGGATGGTGCCTCCTTTCTGATGGCATACAAGAACGCCGGGGGAGAGGTGGATATAGAAGAGGCCTTGGAAAAGCTCAAGGACCGTGCCAGGAAAATGCCCGGTGCCATGTGCGGATATTGGGGTGTCTGCGGTTCTTCCGCTTCTGTCGGGGCCGCTCTTTCCATTCTTCATAAGACCGGTCCCCTTTCCGATGACGGGTTCTACAAGGACAACATGGAATACACTTCTTCGGTAATCCGCAGGATGAGCGAAATCGGCGGACCGAGGTGCTGCAAGAGGAATGCTTTCCTCTCCCTTTCTATCGGCGTACAGTTTGCAAACCGGAAATACGGCACCCATATGGAGAGCAATATGATCGTCTGCGAATTATCTCCCAGGAATGCCCAGTGCATCAAGGATAGATGCCCGTTCCATATTCCGGACGCAGGGAAGTAAGTTTGCTCTTTTCCGGAACAGGGTTCCCCGTCTCCTCTAGCAAAAAGGGAGGGTTTTATATTACAATATATAAAAAAGAAGCAAAAAGAGGAAAATTTCATGGAAGATATAACAGCCTTTTGCGGACTGGACTGCGCCAAATGCGAAGCCTATAACGCTACCCTTTCCAAAGACGAAGAAATGAAGAAGCTTATCGCCAAGAAATGGAGCCAGCTGAACGGCGTGGAGATCACTCCGGACATGATTCACTGCCTTGGCTGCAAAGGACTTGGCTGCAAGACGCCCTTCTGTGAAAACATCTGTCAGATCCGGAAATGCGCCATAAGCAAAAAGGTTCAATCCTGCGCGGATTGCAGTCTTTATCTTGGATGCAGCAAACTGGCGATGATTACCGGTAGCAACATGCAGGCCAGATGGAACCTGGAAAAAAGAAAGAAAAGAAAGGAACAGAAGAAGTAAGATGAAATCCCGGCTGGACGGCTTTGGCATCTTCGTAAAGGACATGCCGACGATGGTAAGGTTCTACCGGGATGTGCTTGGCTTTGAAATCAAGGAAGAGGAAGACGCCTCTAATATCTATCTTATAAAGGATGGTACCTTCTTCATGCTTTACCGCCGGTCCGATTTCGAGAAGATGACAAACCATAAGTACGACTACGTTTCCGGCCTCAACGGGCATTCCGAACTTGCTTTATACGTTGATACCTTCGAAGAGGTGGATGCTAGCTGCAAAGAAGCGTCAGGCAAAGGCGCAAAGGTTGTCCTTCCTCCGACTACCGAGCCGTGGGGACAGAGGACCTGCTATATCGCCGATCCGGAAGGAAACCTGATCGAGATCGGTTCCTTCGACAAGCCGTTTGCTAGATAACAGGAATACAAACGGAAAAGACAGACCGCGAAGTCTGCCTTTTTGTTTTGCTTTTACGGATTCTTCACCTTCTGGATAGTCCGGATTCCTTCTTTTCCGAGGTAGACGATGGAATCCGGTTCGACGGAAGAAGTCAGATAGACGTTGGCACCGATCGTCGTGTTCTCCCCGATCACGGTGTCTCCTCCGAAGATGGAGGCATTGGAGTAGATGGTGACATGGTCCTTTACGGTAGGATGTCTTTTCAATCCCTTCAAAGTCCTTCCCCGGCTTAGGAACAATGCTCCGAGGGTTACTCCCTGGTAGATCTTTACGTCGTTTCCGATAACGGCAGTCTCACCGATGACAATGCCTGTGCCGTGGTCGATGAAGAAGTTCTTCCCGATAGCGGCGCCCGGATTGATATCGATTCCGGTTTCCCGATGTGCTTCCTCGCTGATGATTCGGGCAGGGAGGAAAAGCTCCATCTTGTAGAACAGGTTTGCAATCCTGTAGCTAAGGATTGCCCAGTATCCCGGGTAGGTCAGAATGATTTCCCTCCTGGAATCGCTGGCCGGATCCCCCGAAAGGATTGCATCCACCGTTCCGGAAAGAAGCTCTTTGGTGCTAGGAAGGCTCTCCAGATAGAATTCCCTTTTCTCCTGTCTTTCTTTTTCCGGAAGAAAGGCCAGGAACTCAGTCAGGTTCTGATCCAGGTTTTCCAGAAGAAGATCCATTTCCTCTATGGAAAAGCCTTCTCTTGCATAGTCCAAGGTCAATGCTTCCTTGGTTTCCTTGACCAGGTCCGAAAGAAGGGAGAGATTGTAGTCTATGGTCTTTATATCCGTCTTCTCTTCCAGAAGCTTCTGCCCGATGCTTTTCAGGTCAATCATATAGTCCCTCCACAGAAAGGTACCTCTCTCCGTCATCCGGCAAGACGGTTACGATATTCTTGCCTTCGTTTTCTTTCTTTCCAGCAATTGTACATGCTCCGAACAAGTTGCATCCGGAAGATATCCCGCAGAAAAGGCCTTCCAGCCTCGCAAGCTTCCGTGTGTATTCATAACTGTCTTCATCCGTGATATCGAGTACCTTATCTACGTATTTGAGTTCCAGGACATCCGGTTTGAAGTTAGCTCCTATCCCCTGGATCTTATGGGGCCCGGTCTTTCCTTTAGTAAGCAAGGGAGAAGAAGCAGGCTCGAGTCCGTAGCAAAGGATATCCGGATTCTTCTCTTTGAGATAGCGGCTTGTACCAGTAAGGGTACCGCCCGTTCCGAAAGAAGCGACGAAGAAATCGATCCTGCCGTCAAGCGCATCGAATATCTCCGGTCCGGTCGTCCTGTAATGGGCAAAGGAATTATCCGGGTTTCCGAACTGGTCCGGAATAAAGGAACCGGGGTTAGCAGCAGACAGTTTCTTCGCTTCCTTCACAGCCCCCTGCATTCCTTCCTTTGCCGGAGTAAGCATGACTCTGGCTCCGAAAGCCTTCATCATCATCACTCTCTCTTTGGAGCAGTTCTCCGGCATGAAGATGACAAGCTTCATGCCTAAAGAAGCCGTGACGCTGGCAAGACCGATGCCGGTATTCCCGCTGGTCGGTTCGATGATCAGGGTATCCCTATCGATCCTCTTCTTCTCCAAAGCGGAAAGGATCATTTCCTTGGCGACCCGGTCCTTGATGGAACCGGTCGGATTCGCTCTTTCCAGTTTGGCATAGATGTTTCCGTATAAGCCAAGTTCCTTCCGGATTCTGGAAAGCTTTATGAGAGGAGTGTTTCCTATTGCCTCCAAGGCATTTTCCTTTATATTCATTCTTGCCGCCTCCTATTTTCCACGATTATACAAACATATTCCAGAAGTGACAAGAAAGATGCGAAGAAGAAGAGGAAAGAAGGCATGCAAAGAGGCAAGGAATGATAGAATGAATCTGCTGTTATCTGAGGAATAAAGAACATGAGCTACCATATCGTTGATTTGAACAAGTACTACCGCAAAGATGCCTATCTCCGGTTTGCCAAAGGCCCGAAATGCTCTATTTCGATGACTTACAAATTGGATATTACAAAGGTTGTCAGCAGATGCAGGGAAAAAGGAGAGAAAATCCATATTGCCTTGCTTTACCTGATTGCAACGGCCATCAATTCCAGGGACGACTTTAAGATGTTCTACGACTTCCAAAAGGATGAAATACGCTGCTATGACGTCTTCAACATCACGCATTATATTTTCTCCAAGGAAACGGAAACATGCCATACCGTGAACTCCTTCTATCTTCCTGACTATCCCTCTTTCTATAAGGAAGTCGAAGAGGATATCCGGAAAGCAAAGCTTCCGGATTTTGTTCCGGATCCTGTCGAGCATCCGGATTTCTTCAATGCTTCGGCTATGCCCTGGGTCAGCTACGACTCCTTCTCGCTGGAACTCCCCGACGGCTACCTCTATCTGACCCCGCTGGTCAACTGGGGCAAGTTCTACCAGCAGGACGGAAAAGTTCTTCTTCCGATTACTTTCCGCATGAACCATGCTATCGGTGACGGCTACCTCCTCTCCAAGTTCTTCCTGATCCTGGAAGACCTCATCCGGGTTTTCTAAGGGCATTCCGCTTTCCAAAGCAAACTTTTGGCCGGGATTATTCTTTCCGCATATGCGATCTTCCCTTTCCTGAAAGCTTTCTTCCAGAAAAAGAAGCCGGTCTTCAACTACCAAAGATTCGCTCTTGCAACCGGGGTGATCCTGGTCGGCGGGATGATCCATACCGGACTGACCTTAAGCTACCTGCAGTTCACGGCATACGGTTTCCTGATCCTTTCGATGATTGCCAGAACCATCGAAAAAGCAAAGGGAGGGAAGAAGGAACATATCCTTTCCCTTCTCTACCTCGTGAGCTATGCCATGGCGGTTCCTGTCTGCTACTACTGGAACCTAAATACGCCTTTAGGGATAGCCTATACGATGATCCAGTTCCCGGCCATGCTCGTTCTCGTATTCTTCTTCTCCCTGCTGACCTATCTTTTCTTCCAGGACGGGGGAGTGCTGGATTTCAGTCTGCTGCCTTTCCTTTCTTTGATCCTCTTCGATGGCCTTGTGATCGGATTACGGTTTGCTGACGAGATCAACTACTTCGTCCTGATCGCTGCTGCTGCAACTCTCGTCTTCTATCTCCTAGGATTATTCCTTGTCCGGAGAGGAAAGGTTGCTTTTCTTCCAAGCCTGATAAAAGCCGAAAGCAAAGGACAGGATTAAGAGAAACTGTTTTCCTCAAGTTCTGTTTCGATTAAAATAAAGGAAAGGAAAGCGAAACATGGAAACAAAGATTACGAAAGACGGATCCAAGCTTCTTATTCATATTTCCGGTAGTCTGAATACGTAGACCGCTCCCGAATTGGAAAACAGTCTTTCCCGCTACGACAAGGACTCTATTACCGATTACGTTTTTGATTTCTCCGAACTGGACTATATCTCCAGTTCCGGACTTAGGATACTTCTGAATCTGACGAAGAAGGTGATGGGAAAAGGAAAGGTCGTTATCCAGAAGCCTAACGAAGACGTCAAGAACGTCTTTGCTATGACCGGATTCGATTCCTTCCTGGAATTGGAGTAGCCTATGGGAATCAGCAATCTACTGGAAACGGTCTTCCTAGCTACCGGTGTCTGGAACAAGACAGCCAAAATCTTTTCCGACCTTATAGGAACGACCGCTGTCATCTGCCTTATCGCTATCGTCTTCGAGGGTGCCAAGCACCTTGCCAAAGTCAGGGGAGACTACAGTCCGAAATGGAAGGCAGTCGTCCTTGGAATCCTAGGCGGATTCTTCGGAATCTTTGCGACCCTTTCCGGGTCGGCAATGGATAACGGCGCCATCATCTCGGTCCGGGACGTAGGACCGATGTTTGCCGGATGCCTGGGAGGGCCTCTGGCCGGACTGATTTCCGGTCTTTCCGCCGGTTTATACAGGCTCCTTATCGAACTGCCGGATGTGACTGCCGGAACTTCCATTCCCTGTACAATCTCGACGCTTGCTATCGGCATCATTGCCGGTTTCCTCTCCCGTTTCTATCGGAAAGCCAAGCATAAGCCTCTTTGGTCGCTTCTTGTCGGGCTTTGCCTGGAATCCGTCCACCTTCTTTTCGTCTTCTTCTACAAGTGGGGAATGGACGGAGTCGAATCCTCCGGACAACTGATCGGGGAGATAGCTCTTCCCTTCCTCCTTTCCAACTCCATCGGCTTTGCCTTGATGTCCCTTTCTCTCCATATGGTCCATCAATACTGGAAGACGGAAGAACACGAAAAGCAGATTTCTACGGAACTGGGGGTAGCTACGAAGATCCAGGTAGATATGCTTCCGACGATCTTCCCGAATTTCCCGGGAAGAAAGGAATTCGATCTTTCGGCTTCCATGACTCCGGCCAAGGAAGTAGGAGGAGACTTCTACGATTTCTTCTTCGTAGACAAGGATCATTTTGCCTTCCTGATCGGAGACGTCTCGGGAAAAGGTGTTCCGGCCGCCCTCTTCATGGTCATCTCCAAGACTGTCATCAAGAACGGTGCCATGGAAGGACTCTCCGCTGCCGATACGCTTACGAAAGCCAACAAGGAGCTTCTGGAAGGAAACAAGGAAGGGATGTTTGTAACCGTCTGGCTTGGAATCCTGGGAATCTCTACCGGCAAACTGGATTATGCCTCGGCCGGACATAACCCGCCGCTTATCGAAACGTAAGGGAATGGTTTCCAGTACCTGAAGAAGAACTCCGGATTCATCCTCGCCGGCATGGAGACTACGAAGTACAAGGGTTTCGAGACAACGCTCCATAAAGGAGACAAGATCCTCCTCTATACGGACGGCGTCACGGAAGCCATGAACGAAGAGAAGAAACAGTACGGAGAAGAAAGGCTGAAGAACCTGCTCGACGAGGGAAAGACAGCCGACCCGATGGGAGCAATCCAGGTCATCCTGGATTCCGTGGCAGGCTTCCGCCAGAACGAGCCGCAGTCGGATGACATCACTCTCCTTGCACTCCGCTATAACGGTGCTTCTGTCCTTAGCCTCTTACTCCCGGCAACGAAAGAGAACTTCGATCAGTTCGCCGAGTATATGGAGAAAAGACTGGAAGAGGAGAAGGTTCCTTCTTCTCTGAATATGAAGATGCAGATTGTCCTGGACGAGCTATATTCCAATGCCGTCACCCACTCTCAGGCAAAGACCTTCGAACTGAGCGTAAGGAGGGAAGACAAGAACCTGATCCTGCAGCTGAAGTTCGACGGCTCCCTCTTCGACGTCACGAAGAAGGCGGATCCGGATATTACCAAGAAGGCAGAAGAAAGAGAAGCCGGCGGTCTCGGGCTGCTGATCGTCAAGAAGAGCGTCGACCGTATGGAGTATGCTGTGGAAGAAGACAGGTTCAACGTCATCACCCTTACGAAATCCTTCTAGGAAGAAAGAACAAACAATATGGAAATGGTAACAGGGGAAGCAAAGCAGGGAGACTATGTCATCCACCTTTCCGGACATGTCGATTCCGGAAACGCCAAAGACGTCGACAGCAAAATCTCTACCCTGGAAACAGAAGAGGTCAAGGACAAGGAACTGTTTGTGGACTGCGAGAAGCTGGAGTATATCTCCAACGCCGGTCTCCGTGTCATCCTGCGTCTTCTTAAGGCCCATAAAGGCCTCTCTCTTTTCAACGTCTCCACGGAAGTCTACGAAGTCCTGGAGATGACCGAATTCACGGAGATGCTTCCCGTAACGAAAGCTTTCCGCAACGTGTAGGTAGACGGATGCGAAGTCATCGGCCAGGGAGCAAACGGTATCGTCTACCGTCTTTCCCCGGATACGATCATCAAGGTCTACAAGAACAGCGACTCCCTTCCGGATATCAAGCATGAAACAGCGCTTGCCCGGAAAGCTTTCGTCCTCGGCATTCCGACAGCGATTCCTTTCGATGTCGTGAAGGTCGGAAATACCTACGGTTCCGTCTTCGAGCTTCTGGCAGCCAAGTCCATCTGCAAGACCCTGAAGGCAGAGCCGGATAAGGAACAGGAATGTGTCGACAAATATGTCGGACTGCTGAAGAAGATCCATTCTACGGAAGTGGAGGAAGGATTCCTCCCCTCCATGAAGAAGACGGCTTCTAACTGGGCGGACTTCCTAAAGGACTACCTCCCTCCAAAGGAAGGAGAAAAGCTGAAGAACCTGATCGAAGCCGTACCGGAAAGCAATAATATGCTTCACGGGGACTACCATATCAAGAAGGTCATGCTCCAGAACGGAGAAGCGCTATTGATCGATATGGATACCCTCTGCACCGGAAACCCGGTCTTCGGGTTCGCCTCCATGTACAACGCTTATATCGGATTCGGTGAAGTCGACCACGCCTTAGTCTCCGACTTCATCGGCATCCCGTACGAACTCGGCGGAAAGTTTTTCCTTGATTCCGTGGAGAAGTACCTCGGTACAAAAGACGAGCAGAAGGTGAAAGACGTCGTGGACAAATCCAGAATCCTCGGCTACACCAGGATCATCCGGAGAACCATCCGGAGAAAAGGCCTTGAAGATCCCCAGATGAAGGAGCAGGTCGACTACTTCACGAAAGAACTTATCTCTCTTCTGGATACTACCGATACCCTTACTTTCTAGAACACAGAAAAAGGAGGAAGGCGGCGCCTTCCTCCTTTTCAGTTCAAAAGATCCATTGCCTCGAACCGTTTCGCCGCCCCTTTGAAGGAGAGGACGAAACTGCCGGCATAGACTCCCATAGAGAGGAACAGCATCAAGAGCTGGGTCAGCATGGTATCGGGTGCAATTACAGCAATCTGGTGAGAGATGCTTTCTAGCGGGGTAGCAAATAAAGAAGCCAGAATTTCGGCTGCAACAGAGGGAAGGATTCCAACAAGAGATCCGGTAAGCATAGGGACTATCATCGGGAAGTTCTTCCGGTAATGGAGGGAGAAGAAGAGGGAGTTGAAGACTGCGAAGGAGAGGAAGACACTGCCGAAGAAGAAGGGGCAGGGAGGAATACCGACACCGATCTGACCGTTGTTGGAGATCTGTTTTCCGATAGGCCCGTATCCCATCTGATAGGTGATGATTCCGACCACTGCCGAGACAACGATGGAAAGCATTTCGAAGGCAAGGACGCTTAAGAACCTGGCCTTGATGATGTCTCTTTTCCGGATAGGCTGGAAGATGGAATAGTAGAGGTCGTTGTTCTCTTTTCCGCCCTGGAAGAGATAGATGAAGGAAACAAACACGTAGATGAGGAAGATGAAATTCGGATATCCGGGGATGAAGATCATCAGTCCGAAGAGGGAGAAGACCCAGACCATCGGCGGAACGGCAAGCTTCAGTTCCTTATTCCAGAGGTTCTTCATGTTCGTACTCCTTTTCCAGGTAGACCATAATCGTATCGAGATCCGGAATCTTCGCCTCGTAGCCGGAATCTTTCGGGAAATCTTCTTTCCGGTAGAGGGCTTCGACCTGGTTCCGTCTTTCGTGGAAGCTGATTGCTTTCCCTTTCACCTTGTCGAAGATGTCCGTCTTGTCTCCCTTCAGGAGGAGATAATCCTTCTCGAAGGCATCCAAAGGCTTGGAAGCAAGGATCTTGCCTTTCTGGATGTAGGTGACGGAATCCGCGCATTTGTCGAGATCCGACATGATATGCGTAGAGAAGAGGATAGAAACCTTTTCTCTGTCGACCAGATCTTCAAACAGGTTCAGAACTTCATCCCTGGAGACAGGGTCAAGTCCGGAAGTGGGTTCGTCCAGGACTAACAAGGAGGCATGATGGGAGAGGCTTACGGCAAGGCCGTATTTCACCTTCATACCGGCAGAGAGCTCTCCGACTCTCTTGTTCTCGTCCAGCTGGAAGCGGGAGAGAAGGTCTTTGTACTTTTCTTCATCCCAACGGGAATAGAACCTCTTGGTAACGGAAGTGAGGGTTCCGATCTTGGTTCTCTTGTAGTAGTCGACTCCTCCTAGAAGGACGGAGACATCCTGCTTGTTCTTTAGTTCGTCAGCAAGGAACGGCTTCCCCTTGAAGAGGATCGTCCCGGAATCCGGATGGACGAGATTGAAAAGGGATTTAATCGTCGTCGTCTTGCCGGCTCCGTTCCTGCCGACAAAGCCCATAATCTCTCCTACCTTCATAGAGAAGGAGACATCCGAAAGAGAGAAGGTAGGATACTTCTTGCAAAGATTCTTTACTTCGAGGACTTCGTTCATTTTTCTTTTCCTCCCGTTGCCAGATCAATCATGGCGTCTTCTTTTACAAGAGCAATTCCTCTGCTCTTGTCGGCAAGCAGTATGATTCTACCCCCGGGATGGATATCGAACATCTCCCGGATAGACTTCGGAATCACGATCTGCCCTTTCTCCCCGACCAGGGAAGAACCAATAGCCTTCGTTTTTTCTTCCGGATTCTCTTCTTTCTCTTTTCCCATTTCAAGCCTCCAAGTCATACAAGTATGACTTTTCATACAATTCATACCATAAGAAAATCCGGACTTCCATCCGTTTTGGAAGGAACCGTATGGCTTTGCCGAAAAATAGCGGGCAAGGAATGCTGTTCCTAGTCCGCTTTGTTTCTTATTCCTGAACGGGGGAGAGAAAGGACTTCCTGGTCAGTTTCTTATACGTAAGATCCATCACGAAAGCGGAGACAGGGGCCGTTACCAGGATGTAGACAACAGAGACGGAAAGGACGATGATTCCTGCTTTCTGCATGGATTCGTTTCCTAGAGCCGTTGCCAAATCGAGAAGCGTTCCCCCAAGCGCGGCCTGGACGGTCGCCTTAGGAAGATAGGAGATACAGACAAAGGCTTTCTCCTCCTTGTTGAACGGAGTCTTGATCAGGCAGGCCTGGACCGCAATAGAACGGATCAGGAGGGAGCAAACGATCAGAAGCAGGGCCGGAAGGAAATAAGTGCCGAAGTAGGCAACCTTTAGGCTGGCTCCGACGAGGACGAAGAGGAAGATCTCGCTGACCGTCCAGAGACGGTCGCACTTGTTGGCAATCCTGGAGCTTGAAACCGGGGCTTTGAACAGGAGGACGATTCCCATCGTGATAGCAGAAAGAAGGGAGGAGAAGGAGAACCACTTCGCAAGGAAGGATTCGAGGTAGACAAGGAGGAAGACCACGCCGAGGATCAGGATCAGCTTCAGGCTGTCCCGCATATGGACGTTATGGAAGAGGAGGGCAAGAAGGAATCCGAGCCCGATTCCGGCAGCAATTCCGGAAACAATCGAAATCGGAATGTTGAGGAAGGTCATGGCAGAGAGGCTTCCGCCCTGTTCCACCGTCAGGAACGAGTTGAAGAAGACGATCATGACAATGTCGTCCATGCTGCTTCCGGCCGTAATCAGCTCCGGAATTCCCTGATCCGTTCCGTATCCTTCCTTCATCATCTTCGTCATCCTAGGGACGACGACGGCAGGGGAGACAGCACCCAGAACAGAGCCGAGGAGGAAGGACTCCACAAAAGAAATTCCAAAAAGATAGTGGGCAATGATCCCGACTGCCGTCATCTCCGTAACTGCCGGTACGAAAGACATAAGGATCGCCGGCCTTCCGACTTTCTTCAGATCCTTAAGATTGAGGCTAAGCCCTGCTTTCAGGAGAATGATAATCAGGGCAATCTTCCGGATTTCGGCGGAATACTTCAGAATCCCGGCATCGATCAATCCGAAATACCCCATAAGGATTCCCAGAAGCAGATAGCCGAGCAATGCCGGAAGCCTAATCTTCGTAAAAAGGAAACCTAAAAGACCGCCGCCTAAAAGCATGATTCCCAGTGTCAGAAAGAACATCTTGTCTCCCCCGTTTCCGAAACCATCTGACTTTGCGATATCTATTAATGGATAGATGTCCTCAAAAAGAGGATAGTCTCTATACAGAAATAGATGTCATCAGCTATGGTTAAGCGGTTCAGCCTTGCGGCTTGGGAGAACATCATTCCCAGTAATTAGTATTCTAGTCCCGAAAGAAGGAAAAGCAAGAAGAAAAGAAAACGCCGCTTCTCGGCGGCGTTGCACTTTATTTGTTTTCGGCTTCCGGCTCCAGGCTCTTGCTTGCTTCTTTCTGCTTGGCGGCGAACTTGTCTGCTTCCTTCTTCTTGGCAGTCTTCGGAGCCTTGCTCTTCTTTTCCCACTGAAGGGCCTGACGGGAAGGCTTGTCCGGCGGGTTTACAACCACCTGCGGATAAGGGATGCCGACACCGTTCTGGACAAAGAGGATATATAGTTCCCGGTTCAGATCCCTCTGGACCTGGTAGACGTCCTCTTCCCGGCACTTGGCAATAATCAGGGCGTCCACGGAAGAATCCGCCAGTTCCGTGATGCCTTTATAGTAAGGTCCATCCACAATCGCCGGAATCTTGTTCTTGATCTTGGGAAGGTTGTCCTTGAGGATAAGTTCCACCCGGTTGACATCTTCCCCGTAGGAGAAGGAGCAGATGCACTTGGCAAGCGAAATCTCCTTGGTCTGGTTGACGACTTCCGAAATCTGGGAATTGTTGAAGATCTTGATGTTTCCTCCGGCATCGATGACCTTGGTGGAACGGATACCGATTTCCTGCACCGTTCCTCTCCAGCCATCCACGACGATGATGTCCCCGACTTCGAATTCATCCTCGAACACGATGAACATACCGGCAATGACGTCGCTGATAAGGGATTGGGCACCAAGAGATATCGCCAAAGCGATGATTCCGGCACTAGCCATCAGGGCTGAAGTATTGACTCCCCAGGCACCCAGGACCATCAGGATATCGATGATCGCAATCAGGTACTTGAGGAAGCTCATAATAAGCCTGCCGACGGTTTCTTCCCGCTTGCTCTTCTTCCGATGCACGGAACGGGTTATCAGATTGATGACGAGGAAGAGCAGAATACTGAAGACGATGATCTGAGCGCTTTTGATAAGAGCCGGGATCTTTCCCCAGAGGGTATTTAGGAAATCGTTTGTCGAAATTGCCTTAGCAAAGATGCTCTCCTCTCCCCAAATCTTGTTCGAGAAGGCATAAGCCAGTATGGCACCGGCTAGGAAAACGAGGAGAAAGAAAAGCTTCCCGACATTGAATTTCTTCTTTTGTAACATTTTCATGGAAGAATAATCCTTTCTTGGCTATAGCGAAACGTTCTCGGCTTGGAAGAGCAGGAGGGAATAAGGCTTTCCCCGGTCTGCATCCGGATACTGGGAAGTCGGAATATCGGAGTCGGCCTGAAGAGTGAAGGTAACAACATTTCCGGTAAGGCCGCTTCCGTTTACAGGAATAGTATGCGCCATGTTCACGTCCTTTCCGGAGAAATAAGAGGAGTAGGCGCAGTTTCCGTCTTTGTCTTTGAGCATTCCGACATAATCGGTGTAATGAAGGTTTGTATCTTCCACATCCGGAGTGAAGGAGAAGAATCCGTCTACATCTGCCGTGCTCTGGTAGGAGACCTGTTTTACCTTAGGAACAGCAGGGTAGTCACAGCGGAAGGTATAGGAGAAGATATCCATCTTATCCTTCCTCAGCTTCAGGGAATAGCTGACCCCTGGATTCAACCCGTAAACCACCCCTTCTATATCCGCTTCCGTCTCCTGGAATAGGGAATCCACTTCCCGGTCCACGAAGTCGGAATGGACATATACTTTGTATTCTTCCTTCTTCTCGTTCTTCAGAGCGATAGAGAAGGTGCAGTATGTCTCATGGGGATCGACTTTCTGGAATTCTCCGGAAAGGGAAGTCTTTGCCTTGCTGATGATCCCCGGAAGCAAGGTAGTGGCAAACCCGCAGGCAGTAAGGGTAGCAGCAGAGATAGTAAGGATCTTCGTCACCTTCTTTGCCTTATGCCCGATTCCGTTGTCCGGATAGCTTTTGATTTCTTCCGGCTTGTTGTATTCTTTCGGATAATCCTTGTCGTTGCCGTTAGGTTCTTCGTTCCCGTTAGGGATATCTCCGTACTCTCCGGGAGCAGAGTCCAGGTTGAACTCGTTCTTTTCCTGCTCGTTCATCTTCCGTCACCTTCTTTCCTTATATCCTTGGAAGAGTCCGGACTTCCGTACTTTTCTACGGATAGCACAGTCAGTTTGTCCTCCAGAACCCGGAAACGGATCTCTTCCCCGCCGAAGGAGAAGCCGTATATCCTATCGGGATCATGCTGATAGGCAGGCCTTGGATCCTGGCTTAGAAGCTTAGTCAGGACTTCCTGCTTATCCTTAGGAATCCTAGCAAGAAGAGAAAGAGGAAAGTCTACTATAAGCTTAGCCTTGCTTCCGTCCTGGGAGAACCCGCCTTTGGCACCGGGGATGGAATCGGCATACGGAATATACGGCTTGATATCATAGATCGGAGTATTGTCCGCCATATCGATTCCGCTGACGTCAATTACCATTCCCTCCTCTTTGGTCTTCCTAAGCCCGAGGATCCGGACAACGGAAAGCCCTAGTCCGTTAGGCCTAAAGGGAGACCGGGAGGCAAAGACGCCGACTCTCGTATTCCCGCCAAGCCGTGGAGGACGGACAGTAGGGGAGAAGGCCTTTTCTTCGTTCTGGCTGAAACCCCAGATCAGCCAGAGATGGCTGAATCCTTCGATTCCTCTTAAGGCTTCTTCCTTCCTGTATAAAGGATAGAAGACAATCGTTCCCTTCAGTTCCTTTACGATGTCCGCCTGCCGGGGAATCCCGAACTTCGTCGGAAAGTCCGTATGGATCCGTGCAATAGGACAAATTTCTTTGTTTTCCATCTTCACAAGTATCTCCTTATCTGAATAAACGACCGGCCTTTCCGGCTTTTCTTCTCCTCTCCATCATATAGGAACTTTCCCTTCCCTGCCATACTGATTCTTTCTCCGCCTTTCAAAGTCTTGGCACTGTTCTTGCAGCAGGCCCCGTCCAGGAACACTTCTTCATGGCCGATGGCTTCCTGGGCATCCCTTCTGGAAAGCCGGAAGACTTCTCCGATTACGGCATCTAGCCGCGGAGAGGATACGCTATAGGTCTCCATAGAGAACCGGGGATGGAGAGGGCAGGCAGAGACATCCAGGATTTCTCCGTATACCGGGGTGTGCTTGATCTTGGAGATCTCCTCTTGGACAAAAGAAGCTACTTTCTTCAATACGAAGACATATCCTCCGTTTTCATCAGCGAGGATATCTCCGAATTCCTTCCTCTCGTATCCAAGGCTCATCAGGCTCCCTAGATAATCCCGATGGGAAAGGACATCCGCAAAACGGGGACTGCGTGGAAGGATATGAAGCAGGACGATAGCATTCTCCTTGGCAGAAGGAAGTTCTTCTTCCTTCCCCTGTGGAAGGAAGAAGACTACTTTTCTGTCGGCATCCTCGCTTCCTCCGAAAAGAGAAAAAGAGCAGCCGTTGATTCTTCCAAGAGCAGGATCGATGTTCTGTTCCTTCAGATAGGAAAAGAAAAAGCCCTGCTCGGAAAGGGACAGGAAGTCCGTGCTGGCGATGTAGTTCTGGACAGAAGCTTTCCTGGAAAGCTCTTTGACCCTGGATAGGACGAGATCTCTATCTTCCATACGGAAATAGTCTACCTTTTTCCTGTACGGATTTGTCCGTGGAATAGAAAAGAGTATAATAATATCAGAAAAAGGAAGAGCTTACATGGCATTTTTGAAGGGCTTTGTTTTTTTTTGTTATACGCATTAGCACTTTATTAACTATCCTTAAAGCAACCACAAGAAACGGCAAAAGCGCCGGAAGCTATCCAAAAATCCAAGAAACCAGTAGGTTTTACATATGAAACGCAAGAATGTCGTACTTCTCGTCCTCACTTCCCTCTCCTTACTTGCCGGCTGCAAAAAGGATTCCTCAGCTTCTTCGGATTCCGCTTCCGCTTCCATTTCTTCCACTAGCACTTCGACTGTCATATCGACAACGGATGACCTTACTGCAGCAGGAGACAAATCCCGAGAGAGCATCAACGGGACTTATCCGGATTATTCCCTGGACAATGCCGACTATGACACTGCCCTTTCGGCAGAGACCGCGCCGGAAACCTATGACGCCTTTCCGGAAGACGGCCATATCACCAAGGACGGCAATTACCTGATCGAAGGAACGATAACGACCGGAATCGAGATCGACAAGTCCCTGACTGTCCATCTGTTCCTCAAGAATGCCGTTATTTCCAGCACGACCGGTTCCTCCCTCTTCTCCGGGAAGAAGGCAAAGGTAACGATCACCGCTATGGAAGGCACCACAAACAGCGTTACGAATGCCGTCGCCGATGTGAATGCCATCCATATCAAGGGAACTCTTTACCTGAACGGCAAAGGTACTCTTTCCGTTGCTTCTACGACCAAGGGCGGCATCAAATCCAGCGGTTATCTCGGAATGAAGGATATCCATATCACTGTTTCCAGTGTCTCCCATGCTATCAGCGGAGAGGAAATCTAAGGCAAGGATATCCATGTCACCGCCAATACGAGCGAGAAGGACGGAATCCATGCCGAAGTAGATCTCGACAACACCGCTTCCACCGTCTATACGTATGATGATGTAAAAGACAAAGGATATGCCCGTCTTGTCTCCGCCACTTATACTTTCCACGGATTCGGAGATGCCGTCCAGGCCGATACTGCTCTTTCCGTCTACGGAGGAACATATGACCTGACGACTTACGGAACCTTCATCAGCTATGAGACATATGCAGCCGACACTGCTTCCTATCCGGAACTGGTGAAGACGGATTTCCGTTATTCGAAGAACGGGGATACGTACACCAAGGGCGGAGAGGAGAATGCCGGCCAGGGCAAATATGCTCTTGCCAACGGCGTCAAGGAATTCAAGGCCTCCGGAGTCAGCTACGACAAGACTACCGGAGGGGACGGACTGGATGACGAAACCCTGATTTCGACAAACTATTACCTCTATGTCGGAGGGGAAGCATCCGTTACCGTCAATGCTTAAGACGATTCCGTAAAGTGCAAATACGGTTCCATCACCATCGATAACTCTACCCTGAACCTGACCACTTATGACGACGGAGTCTCTTCTGACGGCATCACGTCCGTAGTCAATTCGGATATCCCCATCAACTCCTCCTACGAAGGACTGGAAGGCGGACAGGTGCTCCTCAAGGGTGCCAACAACCGGATCCGGATCAAGGCAAGCGATGACGGCATCAATGCCGCAACCGACTATACAGATCTCTATCCGAACCTTCTGATCCAGATCGATGACGGATACACCTATGTGAACGCAGAAGGAGACGGACTGGATTCTAACGGCGACATCAAGATCACCGGAGGAACGACCATCATCGGAGGAACGACATCCGGAGGCAACAATGCCCTGGACGTCGGGGAAGAGAACGGCGGCAAGCTGCTCGTCAACGGCGGAACCCTGTTTGCCTGCGGTTCCAGCGATATGGCCGTGACGCCGGATGCTTCCTCCACGATCCATACCGTCTGCTACTTCGGGAATACGATTGCTTTTGGAAGTGTTATGACTCTTTCCGGTCCGGACGGAACCCCGGTAATCACCTACACCATCGGCAAGAATTCCGGTGAGATCATTATCTCTTCCCCTTTGATTGAAGAAGGAAAGACATATACCTTGTACCAAGGAACAACCTCTCTTGCAACATTCGAGATTGTTTCCTGGACAATGGTCAATACTGTCGGAACTTCCGGCGGTCAGGGAGGTGGACAAGGCGGCCCTGGCGGAAACCAGCCCAGCGGATCCATGCCCGGCGGCCAGCCTGGCACTAGGCCGTAACCATTTCTAAAGAATGACTCAATCAGCCAAAAAAATAGTATCCCTCATCCTCGACATCCTTACCTTCTGCCTGTCCCTGACCGGGATTCTTCTTCTTGGCTGGAAGAATCCCGGCCAGGTCTTTCTCTTTTTCACCAACGATTCGAATTTCTTCCTGTTCCTAACAACCATCGTCTTCCTTGTCTTTGAAATCCGTTCCTTCTTCGGAAAAGAGATTCCTAGGGCTGCCTATATCCTGTCCTTCCTGGCATTGATAGGTGTGGTCCTTACTTTCCTAGTCGTCCTCCTGGTCCTGGCTCCGATCATGGCAAAGTCCGGAGGAGTAGAAGGATACTTCTCCTTCTTCACACGCGGAAACTTCCTCTACTTCCATCTTCTCTGCCCTGTTCTTGCCACCGTTTCCTTCTTTCTCCGTCCTTCCCCGAAAATAGAAAGAAAAGCAATCCCTCTCTCCCTCCTCCCGGTCCTATGCTACGGAATACCGGTTCTGGTCCTTGTCTTGCTGCGGATTGTAGAGCCTCCCTATCCCTTCCTGGATGTCTATGGCAATCCGGTTGTCCTCTCGGTCTTCTCCCTTTTTGGAATTCTTCTGGCTTTTCCTCTTTCAGCGTTCCTCTTGCGGTTATTCAAGAATAGAAAAACGGAATAGATACATAGCCACTTTTCTACGGAAAAATGGCTTTTTATATGCTTTTTGTTGAAAAATAAAGCGTTTTCTTGAAAAAAGGCATAAACCACGAAATAAAATAAACTGGGATTCCTATGTAGGAATTACCCGCTAATTTTATGGGTAACAAATACTTTATTGTACCGGATTACTACCCTTCGTTCCGCTGCAAGTGCGGCAAGTGTCGTAACTGCTGCTGCTACGGATGGCTTATCACCATGGACGAGAGTGAATATTTCTCCCTTCAGGATCTGGATGTCTCTTCCGGCCTGAAAGAAAAGATCGAAGGATATGTAAGTCCTCTTCCGGACAGCACGCCAGAAAGATACGGCCGGATAAACCTCGATTTCGAGGGGCAATGCCCTTTAAGGCAGAAGAGCGGACTTTGCGGACTGCAGGTCGAGAAGGGAGAAGCTGTTCTTCCTGCTATCTGCCGGCAGTATCCCCGTTCCCCAAGGCTTCATCCGATTCCCAGTGCCACTATATCCGACTCCTGTGAGTGGGTGCTGGAAAAGCTCTGCCAGGATAAGGAAAAGCTGAAACGGATATCCTATCCTCTCTCCTTCGAAAAGATCGACGAGGAAGCCGGAAAGGGTCTTCCGGATTCCTTTGTCCAAACGACAGACCAGATCCTGCTGCTTCTTTCCGATAGATCCCTTTCCTTTTCCAGAAGGATCCTTTCCGTCCTTTCTCTTTTCGGGTGCGACATGTCCTTGCTCGGAATGGAGAAAGGAATCCTTTCTTCCTTATATGCGGCATACCGGAAATCCTACAGCCTTTCAGAACTGATTTCCGGCTTGGATTCCTCCGCATCCTATGAGGAGGAAGAGAAGGAAATCCTGGAGAAGCTACCGGATTTTGATTTATACAGGGAGAAGATCCTATCGAACCACGTCCTCTATATGCTCTATCCCAATGTAAAGGAATCTATTCCGTTCTCGGTCTCCGCCTTCGGCCTTTATTTCCTGGATAGAATGGCTGTTTCCTTCCTTTACGAAAAGAGGGGTTCCCTCACTTTTGAGAAGATGGTCGACACCCTCTCTCTTTTGTTCCGGGTTACGGAACACAGCAATTTCTATCTTCTTGTATCCAAAGAAATCCTTCTCTTAGAGGAAAAGAAATAGGGAAATTGTACAATTGGTCCTATAATGGTTAGTTAGCAGGAAAAATTTTTAAAATGAAAAACCGAGTCTGCCTTTTCCTAAAAAACCATCCTTTTGCTGCCAGTGCAATCCTTGGTGCTCTTATCAGCCTTGCCACCATGCTGCTTTTCTCCACATCCCTCTCTCCTTTCTATCCCGCCTATAGTTTCAATTCCGTGGATATCGACTCCGATTTCTTCCTCTGGTGCGGAAAAAGCATTTTGGAAGGGAAGAAGCCGTATCTGGATTTCTTCGATCACAAGGGAATCCTGGTCTTCTACTTCAACGCCCTGGGTTGGGCGATGGGAGGAAGAACAGGTGTCTTCTTCCTTTACCTTGTCTGGACATTCCTCGCTGCTTTCTTCTCCCTGATCGCCGCCTATGAGCTGTTCCTAGATCCTAACGATATCCTTCTCTCCTCTTCCCTGCTTCTTGTTCTTTTCAGCATTACCGAGGGCGGAAACCAGAACGGAGAGATCGTTCTTCCTTTCATTGCCCTTCCCCTTATTTTCTTCTTCAAGGCCTTAAGGGAGAACGAAAAGAAGAACTATAGGATCGGTACTTTCCTTTGCGGGATCGGAGCCGGAATTGCTTTCAATGTCCGTCCTACAGATGCCCTTATTCCGTTCAGCTTATGCATTTTCTATTTCATTACATGGATTCGCCACCGTAAGGAATACAAAGCGGAACTAGCTATTAACATCCTTCTTGCTCTATTAGGGTTTGCTATGCCGATGGGGATTTGCATCCTCGTTGCCTACAAAGGCGGATATCTTTCCGAGATGTTCCATGACGCTTTCGGACTCAGCGTCTCCTACGGGTCCAAGCACCTGACTTCCTATGCGGTCTTTAGCATGGTCGTGGTCATCCTTTATGTTCTTGCCGCTCTTTATGAAAGCATTCATCTCTACCGTAAGAAAGAGGAAGGAAGAGAACTGGCAATCCTGATGATGGTCGTGGTGCTGATTCCCGGAATCGTCAATATCGTGGATGCCAAATACCCGCAGTACTGGATTTCGGCCTACCCGTTCCTGACAGCCCTTGTCGTCGTCCAGTTCCACTTCTTCCCGTTAATCCATAAGAAGAAAGCAGTCCCGATTGCTAACGCCGTTCTTTCTCCCCTTTCCATCCTCATCGGCCTTGGCTTCCTTGTCTCCTACTACACGAACCTGATTCCGACTTTCTCCAGGGAGAAAGATGAAATCAGCAAGCAGGAAATCGCGGAATGCATCCCCAATGCCCTGACTCCTAGCACGGATGAGGTCTACTACATCGACTGCAACACCGCTTTGATCCTCTGGAGCGGAAAGGATTCCACCTGCCGCTACCAGACATACCAAAGCTGGCATGCGGAGTTCGATCCGGAAGTCGACAAAACGGTAAAGGATTACCTTGCCAGCAAAGCCCCTTCCTATGTCGTTGTCGGTCCAGTCGGTGACGGAGTAGACAAGACCGGATATAAGTACATGCAGTTCCTCATGGACAACTATGTGGAAGTAAAGCCTCTTAGGAATGATTCTCCTCTGATTACGGTTTACAAGAAAATTTAGCCTTATCTCGAAGGAGAATTCAAAATGCATTCTGTCAAATCCTATCTGGACAAGCATCCGGTCCTAAGCATTGCCCTTCTTTCCCTCCCTCTTGCCCTCTTCACCGTGTTCTTCCTGACTTCCGCTCTTTCTCCCCTTTATCCGGCAAATTCCTACTGCAGTATCCATGATGATGCTGCTTTTTTCCTGTGGTGCGGAAAGCAGATCTGCTCCGGAAAGAAACCGTATATCGATTTCTATGACCACAAAGGCCTGCTCGTCTTCCTCTATCCGGCATTAGGGTACAGGATGGGTGGAAAGCCGGGGCTTCTCTTCCTCTGCGGAGTGTTCGACTACTTCGGTTATTTCCTCACTCTTCTGGCCGTCTATCAGCTTAGGGGAGAAAGAAAAGACCTGATCCTGGGAGGCGGAATCCTATTAACCCTGAACTGCTTCATGCCAAGCGGAAACCAGGTCGGAAGCATCCTTCTTCCTTTTGTCGCACTCCCTCTTATCTTCTTCCTGAAGGCACAGAAAGAGAATCCGAAGAAGAACTATAGGATCGGAACTCTCCTTGCCGGTCTTGCCCTTGGAATCGCACTCAACGCCAGGCTTACGGACGGGCTTGTTCCTTTTGCTCTCTGCCTATCCTATCTGGTCCTCTTCTTCTTCCATAGGAAGGAGTACGGAATCGAACTGCTCTACAATATCCTCTTGGCTTTCCTAGGCTTTGGGATTCCCTGCCTTTTCGTTTCCCTATATGCCTTCCGGGAAGGATACTTCATGGAGATGATCAAGGAGAACCTGCTTGTCAATGCTGCCTACAGCATCGAAAGCAATTCCCTCTTCTACCGTCTTGTCGTCCTCTTCTATGTCCTAACCGGGACTCTCCTTTCCATCCTCGGGATAAGGAAGAAAGACAAGGACTTCGATCTATATATTCTTTTCCTTGTGACCGTCCTTGTTCCCGGAATCTTCAATATCATCGATGCCAAGTTCCCCCAGTACTGGATTTCCTCCTTCCCGTTCCTTTCTGTCTTCTTCACCTTCTTCCTTTCCAAGCTTCCGGTCCTAGGGAAGAAGAAGAAATTATCTCTTCCTGTCTGTGCCTCCGTAGTCTTCCTCTTTGCTCCTATTGCCGTGTCGGCTACGACCTCTACCATTTTCTATACGAACAAGGTGGAGACCTACTCCGTACAGGTAGACCACGATACGAAAGCCCTCATCGACAGCCTTGTCCCCAAGGAGGAAGAGCTTAAGGACGACCATGTCTTCTATCTCGATACCCTTGCCCCTATCCTTCTCTACCGGGACAACCACAATACCTGCCGCTACCAGACCTACCAGAGCTGGTACTGCCTTGCCAACAAGGATGTCGAAACAGACGTCTATAGCTACCTGGAAGACAAGAAGCCGGAATATATCGTCTTCGGAAAAGACTACAAGACGGTGCAGACGGACAGATCCTATTACCAGGACATCATCAGCAAGGAATACCTCCTGATAGGACAGAACGATGCCGGAAACGAGTCGGTCCGGATCTATAAGCGGAAATAAGCGTCCAAAAAAACAGACTTGTTTCCCTTTTATCCATTTAGCTTCCTATGTAATCCCTTTTTTGTTAAGATAATGGGTGGAAAAAGGAGATCCCAAATTATGGAATCTAAAAAAGTAGTCGTTTGCGGTGGCGGTGTTCTAGGAAATCAGATTGCCTTCGTCTCCGCTTACTGGGGATACGACACGACCATCTGGCTCAGAAGCCAGGGAAGCATCGGCCGTACCAAGCCGAAGCTTGAGATGACCAAGAAGATGATGCTCGATGATATCGACAAGATGGAGAAGGATCCGACCTATATCGCCTTAGGCCTCGTCAAGGACAAGGACGACAAGGATTATGCCGGCATGAAGAAGAAGGTCGAGGATGCCTTCAAGGGCATCAAGCTCGAGCTTGATCTTGCCAAGGCCGTCAAGGATGCATACATCGTCGTCGAGGCGATGAGCGAGAACGTCAAGGACAAGAAGGCGTTCTTCCAGAAGCTTGCACCGGATCTCGGAGAGAAGACCATCCTCGTCACCAATTCCTCCACGCTTCTTCCTTCCAAGTTCGTGAAGTACACGAAGTGCCCGGACAGATTCGCCGCCCTCCACTTCGCCAACCATATCTGGCAGAACAATACTGCCGAGGTCGAAGCCCAGCCTAAGACCTCCGCTGCTACCTTCGACGAAGTCATGGCTTTCTCCAAGAGCATCCACATGATCGCCCTTCCTCTCCACAAGGAGAAGAACGGCTATCTATTGAACTCCATGCTCGTTCCGTTCCTCTTCGCCGGACTCGATCTCTATGCCACCGGCATCAGCGATCCGAAGAGCATCGATACAGCCTGGAAGGTCGGTACCGGAGCTCCGGAAGGACCGTTCGAGATCATGGATGTCGTCGGACTCAAGACGGTCTATGAAATCGTCGAAATGTATGTCAAGATTCCTTCCTTCCTCGCCCCCTACCATTTCAAGGATATGGCCCGTGTCATCCAGGAGATGATCGACCAGAAGAAGCTTGGCCGCAGCAGCGGCGAAGGCTTCTACAAGTACAGCAAGTAGACCCCTGCGGCAGCTTCTCCTAGCTGCCGCTTTTTTTGTGAAAGCGGTAATGTAGGAAGTATCTTCCTTGAACCTCTCTTTTTTCCCAATTAATATGATAGCGAACAGTTTCTCCCCTTTTTCTTTTGGCCTCAGCAAGGAGGAAGACACATGCTTGTCCTAAAAGGAATCCGCAAAGACTACAAAGTCGGAACTTCATCCTATCCGGCCCTGAAAGGGGTCGATCTTTCCTTTAGGGACAACGAGTTTGTCTCTATCCTGGGCCCGAGCGGTTCCGGAAAGACAACGCTTCTCAACATCATCGGAGGGCTGGACCACTATACGGAAGGAGACCTTTTCATCGACAACATCTCCACGAAGGATTTCACGGACCGGGACTGGGACACCTACCGGAGCCATAAAGTCGGCTTCATCTTCCAGAGCTACAACCTGATCCCCCAGGAGAGCATCCTGGAGAACGTGGAACTTGCTCTTACTATCGGCGGAACGGAGAGGGAAGAGAGAGTCGAAAGAGCCAAGAAGGCACTTGCCGATGTCGGTCTTGCCGGGATGGAGAACAAGAAGCCGAACCAGCTTAGCGGCGGACAGTGCCAGAGAGTCGCCATCGCCAGGGCTCTTGTAAACAACCCTACCATCCTATTAGCCGACGAACCGACCGGCGCCTTGGATTCCGTCACCTCCCTGCAGGTCATGGATCTCATCAAGAAGATCAGCAAGGACAGGCTTGTCATCATGGTCACCCACAACCCGGAGCTTGCCAAGGATTACTCGACTAGGATCGTCACCCTCAAGGACGGTATAATCGAGAACGATACGAATCCCTATACGGCAGAGAACAAGGATGAGAAGAAAGGCGGCTCCGTCCAGGAGATCAGCGCCAAGAAGTCCAAGATGTCCTGGTGGACAGCCTTCAAGCTCAGCGCAAAGAACCTCCTCGTCAAAAGGAAGAGGACGATCAGCACGGTCATCGCTGCCAGCATCGGCATCATCGGCGTATCCGCCGTTCTTGCCGTAAGGGACGGAGTGCAGAACTACATCGGGGACATGCAAAACGAGATGCTCTCCGGAAATCCGATCGATGTCGCCCAGTCCGGAATGGACTTGAGCAAGATCGTCAGCCAGATGTCCGGAACCGCCCAGACGGATGCCGTGAAGAAGGCAAGCGAGGACGGAAAGATCAACGTCAACTTCCTGACGGAGGAGATCATCCGCCAGGCGAAGGATGTCGGCTCTTCCATGATCACGAACAACATCAGCCAGGATTATGTGGACTATGTCAACGATATGCCTGAGAAATACTACCAGGATGTCGTCATGAAGTACGGAATCAATCCCAGCTACAACATCTATACGACCGACAACCTGGAAGGATACGAGGACGACTCCTACTTCTCCGTTTCCGGAATCCGTGCTATCGCCACTTCCATCCTGAAGATCAAGCTTGCGGAGACCGGCTATTCCAGCTATGCCTCCGTCATCACCTCCTATGCCAACGTCCTGGGGCAGTCCATCAACTCGGACAGCTATCTCCTAAGCCAGTACGACATAGCGGCCGGAAGCATCGCCAAGAAGGAAGATGAGATCATGCTCGTCCTCTCTACGGACGAGGAAGTAAACGACATCACCCTGACGCTGCTTGGATACTTCTCCCAGGATCAGTTCCTGAACCTCATCCACAAGTTCAACGGGGAAAGCTATGATGAAGGTTCCTACAATGCCTGCAAGGCACTGAAGGTGGAAGACATCCTGAAGAAGCCGTTTGTCTACTATCCCAACAACACCGTCTTCACGAAGAACAAGAGTTCCCTCTCCGATGATCTGAATCCGTTCCTATATTCCTATAGGCCGCAGGAGAGCTGGACAAACGGAATGCCGATGAAGATAACCGGAATCCTGAAGCCGAAAGCAAACCGCTCCTATATGACCCTGAAGACCGGTTTCTACTACACGCCTGCCTTTACGAACAGATACCTAGCCGACAACGCCTCCGTCAACGGAAGCGATCCGTCCCTGATCGTAAAGTTCCTTCAGGACTATTCTGCCTCCAAGGGAACGACCAGCGGTTATCCTTCCGGCCAGGTGACGGTAAGCGGAGCCACGACGAAGTTCGGTATGTACTACGACTACGACATCACCGTGGATACCGTATCCGGAGAAGAGACGAAAAAGGTCACGAAGACGGAGACCGGGTATATCGGAAGCGATAGCAGCTCCTTGTCTTCTATCCTCAGCCTTATCTCCGGAGGTTCCTCCTCTTCTTCGTCCGGGGAAAGCGAAGTCCATACGATCACATCCCGTAACCTAGGAGGAGAGACGCTTCCTTCCAGCATTCAGTTCTATCCGAATTCCTTCGAGTCAAAGAACCTGATCACGGACTATCTGGACAAATGGAACAGCAAGGACGATATCACCCTCTCTAATGGTGCCTTGATTTCCTATACGAAGAGTGACGGAAAGACCAGGGAAGAGATCCAGTATACGGATGACCTTGCCGTTATCATCTCCATGGTCAGCCAGATCATAAACATCATCTCCATCGCCTTGATTGCCTTCACCTCCCTAAGCCTTGTCGTCTCCACCGTCATGCTCTCCATCATCACCTATGTCTCCGTCATCGAGCGGATCAAGGAAATCGGCATCATCCGTGCCCTCGGCGGAAGAAAGAGGGATGTCTCCCATCTCTTCAATGCCGAGACACTGATGATCGGACTTGCTTCCGGAATATTCGGTATCCTGATCACCTATCTGATACAGATTATCCTGAACGCTGTCGTCCATCACTTCTATCCGCCGATTACGGCTATCGCAGCACTTCCTGTTCCTTCCGCTCTCCTCATCATCCTGATCGCTGTCGGACTCACGATGGTCGCCGGTATCCTCCCGGCCCTCTCTGCAGCCCGGAAAGATCCGGTCGAAGCTCTTCGTTCCGAGTAGTGAGTAGTAAAAGCTATCCTGTTGCTACTAGGCTTAGGATAGCTTTTTTATTTCCGTACCAACTTCCTTTTGGAATAAGAAAAACGGCAGGCCGATCGGTCTGCCGTTTGTTTCTTCCAGGATCGGATTAGCGGTAGAAGATATTCATCCGGACCTTTTCGCTGTAATTGTAGATTTCGAGAGTGATGTGCTTGCCCGTATCATTGCCGGCAGCGTCGTAGGCCTTCGTCACGGCATAGAGGTAAGGAGTCGTGCTCTTATAGGCAACCAGGTAAGTCCAGGAGCGGTTGTTCGTAGTATCGGCCGTATCCTTATCCAGCTGTCCTTCGATCCGGCTGATAGTATTGGCGATCCAGTCTCCGCCGGTAAGAGCAATCTGAGTGGTGGAACTAGAGGTAAGGACGACTTCCGCATCCGTGGTACCGAAGTAGATGACCGGCATCACGAAGTCAGCACCGAACTTGTCCGTGAAGGCCGTAGTGACATCGGAATTCCAGGCAACAGCCGTGGAATCGGCAGCCCAGCCCTGCTTGAAGGTGATGGTAATGGACATGGCATAGATCTTGGAAGCAGAAACGTATTTCCGGCTGAAGGCCATGGTGATGACAGAGCCATCGGCAAGGGTCTTCGCCTTCGTAAAGGTCTTAATCGAAGAAGAATAGCTTCTCTTCACGGTGTCCCAGCCAGCAAGTGCCTTGTCGGCTTCGACCAAGCTGTAGACGCTGTATTCTCCGCCTACAACAGTCACCGTGCCTTTGGAGGCAGTCGCCGTGACCAGATCGTCCGTCGTGTTGAGGTAGAAGTAAGGAATCTCAGCCGCATTGTTATCGGTATTGGCATTGATCTTGTTCTTGACGTCATCGTTGTATCCGACAACACCGGTTGCCGTAGAGGCAGTGACATCATAGGAAGTGATCGTGATGGCGCAGTCGTCCTCTTCGCTGAGGGTGACGCCGATCATCTGGGCATCGGTCGTAGTGCCGCTGGTAGCATCCGTAACAGCAGGGAAGCTCTTGAAGAAGGACTTGCCATTGTCTTCGGCATTGGAAGGATTTTCGTTCTCGTAGGTAGACCAGCCGTCGGCTTCCGTGAAGTCGCCAGCAGCATCGATGAGGAACTGGGAATCCCAGATTCCGCCGGAAATAGTAGCACTCTTCACCGTAGTCGACGAGGAAGCAGCAAAGGCAGGGGCGGCGGAGTTGAGGTAGACGAACGGAATCACGACATTGGAACCGAATTTCGTCTGGATGGAGGTTACCATTGCCGCATCCCAGCTACCCGCCGTAGCAGGAGTCTGGTAGGCATCATAGACATGGATGATCGCCTTGAGGTAGTCCACCGTGGTAAGGGCCGGATTTGAGTAAGAATAAGCATCCATGTAGCGGAAGAGTTCGAAGCGGAAGATCTTGGTTCCGGCCTTGTTCTTCACCTGGGCAGAGAACATCTTGTCTGTCCCTGTCGTACGATAGGCGGCACCGTATTCTTCATCTCCGGTCGTTGCATGCGGGACATACTGGGTTGAATTGAAGGTCCATTCTCCGCCGGCAAACGTCGTATCGGCCTCCAGCTCCTTCTGGGCATAAGCAAAGATGCTCTTCTCATTGAAGCTGGATTCCCAGTTGACGCCCTGGATCTCGATGTTCTGGTTCGTGGCATCCCAAGTAGCAACAGGAGCATCCGTTCCCATATAGACATACGGGAAGGCTTCCCCGAGGTTGGTTGTCATCGCCGTAGAGACGTCAGCCGCCCAGGCAGCCGGAGTCGGAGCAGACCAACCCTTGGTGAAGAAGATATAGAGATTGACCTTAGGGATAGAATCGGTAGACTTCCGCAACTCGACCTTGATCTTGTCTTCGGTTGCAGCATCCTCCGCTTCGAAGACAAGAGGAATTGTGGAATCCGTAGCGCTTTGGTCAGTCGCAGTCCAAGTAAGCGCAGTATCGGCAGTGAAGGCCGCCTGGGACAAGGTCAGGACCTTGTCATCCCAGTAACCGCCTTTCAGTTCAAGGTATTTTCCCTTGGCGGTGTCCGTTCCGGTAGTAGGAGTAACGGCACTGCTTCCGAGGTAGAAGTAAGGAATCACATGGTTGTTCGTGAAAGTGGCAATCTGGGCATCCAGATCGTACTTCGTTTTACTAGAATCCATTCCGGCAATATCATTCCAGGTAGTTGCACCGGCCGGAGAACGGAAAGGCGAGAGATAAGAGATCTGCATCCTAGGCGTAACCTTTGTAGAAAGGGTATACCGGATAAGGGTAACCTTGATCTTCCCGTTCTCTTCGCCGGCCGCATCCTTAAAGGTTTTCTCGAAAGCAAAAGTCTGGTCCGTAATAGCAGTATTGTCTGTTTCAGTCCACCCATCGGAGACAGGATAGGCGAGCTTGGCATTGGCAAGGATCTGGTCATCCCAGGAATCATCCCCGCCGACGAGCTGGATGTAGTTGCTGTAGGAACTATAAGTCGAAGTTTCCGAAACCGTTCCTAGATAGACATAAGGAAGCGTTCCGGTACCGAAGTTGCCATCGAAGTTGTTGTAATATGTCGTGAACTTGTCCTTCGTATCCTGCGACCAATCGGTTGCCGTAGCAGGAATGATGAACTTTCCCTTGTAGTGGACAGTAAGATGGGCAGAATGGCGGTAGACGCCAGAAGAAACATACTTTGCATAATTCAAAAGCTTGCAGGTGATAGTGCCAAGGAGTGCACCCGCAGCATCCTTGAAGACCTTCGTGAAAGTATAGGTGCTAGTCGAATTGCCTGTAGAAGAAATGCTTTCGGCATAAGTCCATTCCGGAGAATCTCCGGTAGTCGGCCAGGCAGCCTTTGCCAGAGTCAGGATCTGATCATTCCAAGCACCGCCGTAGAGTTCGACGTTATTGTCGGCAGCAGAGTTGATGGTCGGGTTTACTGTTCCGAGATACACGAAAGGAAGCGTGCTTCCGGTACCGAAGTTGCCATCAAAATCGTTGCAGCTGGTCTGGAAGGCGGTCTTGATATCGGCTGTCCAGTCCGTCGCCTTGGTCGGATCGAAAGGTTCGACATAGGTTACCGCCATGGTATAGCAGCCGGTATCGGCATCCTTGCCGATGACGACGGTGATTCCAAGAGTGGCATTGACAGCAGTCAGAACATCTCCGACGATGGTGACACTCCATCCGTCCCTGCCTTCATAGAGAGTCTTGATAGCCTGGAGAGCAGTGGCATCATAGGTGCCGGAGCAAGTGAAAGTCAGAATGCCAGTTTCGGCATCCCACGTGGTTCCAAGTCCAAGCCTATCCGTAAAGCCAAGATCATAATAAGGAAGAACAGCACCGCCAAGATCATCCTTCATGGACTGAAGGATTCCGGAAGGCCATTTCTTCTCATCTTCCTTCTGAGGGTCATAAACAGAAGAAGACGAAGAGGAAGATGCCTTGGAAGAAGATGTTTGGGAAGAAGAAGAGGAGGAGGAATCCTTTTCAGCATCGGCAGAAGACGTAGAAGTAGGTTCGATGATCTTTTCCGAAGAAGAAGAGCTGGAAACGGCCTTGGTGTTCTTGCATCCTGCTAGAAGCATAGACAGAACAGCGAGAGAGATAATTCCTGTTTTCGATTTTTTCATAAGGGGTTTTCCTTTCTAAAAACATGCCCTTGAATATAGGGAAAGAGGAAAAATAGATGAGAATTTTTTTGATGGGGAAATACAACCACTGGTGTGCTGACACCCTCTAAATTGCCGAAAATGCTATACTTATTCAAGCTACATAACTGAGACTCGAGAGACGGCCTCTAAAGAGTTATGTAGCAATAGTCCTTACCCAGGTCGTCTCCCGAGTCCCATGGGAAAGGACTTTTTTATATGGGAAGAAAAAAGATACTCCGTTTTGACGACCTGGAAGTCGTCTGCTGTCCCTACTGTGGATCGGCGGATTTTAAGAAGGATGGTATTCGCTGCAAGAAGCAGCGCTACCGGTGCAAAGGATGC
>JAEWSP010000026.1 GCA_023459795.1 Bacillota bacterium | reverse complement strand
TGTGTCCGACAAGGAGAGCTTTCAAGAATTCCTATCTGAAAACAGGGAAAAGATATTCTCGTCCGGGATTATGCTGAGAAGATCGGACGTTTACGGGTATTCAGCAACACTTTAGTTTATCCTTCTCCTTAATTATTAACAATTAACGAATTTGAACTTTCCTTTTCTTTCTATCTATCTTTTCCTTTGAAACAGACGGCAGCCATTCCAGGACCGGTGTGGGCACCGATTACCGGGCAGAGCATCTCCGTATAGATGACGGCCCGGGGATGCTTCTCCAGGATCTTCTCTTTCAGGTAGTCAGCCTTTGCCTGGTCGTTTCCGTGGGTGATATAGATGACATCTTCGGACTTGTCCTCGTATTCCTCTTCGAAGAGGTTCAGGATTTCATTGAGAGCTGCCTTGTTTCCGTGCTTCTTGGTCAGGGTATCAAGCTTTCCTTCCGGATTGATCTCCAGAACCGGCTTGATGTTCAGGGCAGAACCGATAATAGCAGTGGTAGCACTGATTCTTCCGCCTTTCTTCAGGAACATGAGGTCATCCACCATGAAGAAGTGCTTCATGTGGAAGGTAGCCTTCCTGACGTCTTCGGCATTGCCGGCAAGAGACATGCCGTTCTTTAGATTCCGTACCGCCTTGTGGGCAAGAACACCGATTCCGCCGGTGGCGGAAAGGGAGTCTATGCTTATGACCTTCCGGTCAGGAAAATCCTTCTCCAGGTTCTGGGCTGCCGAAAGGGAACTCTGGAAGGTATTGGATAGACCGCTGGAAAGAGAAAGATACAGGATGGAGTAGCCTTCTTCCAGAATGCTCCGGAAGTAGTTCTCGTATCCGTAAGGAGTAACCTGGGTAGTCTTTGTCGCTTCCCCGTTTTTCTGTTCCTCATAGAAACGGACCATATTGGAACTGGGTTCCAGTCCGGAACAGACCAGCTGTTCCTCTCCGACGGAATAATCCATCGGTACGAAGCAGATCGAATTCTCCATCAGATATTTCTTATCGATGTCTCCGCCGGCATCAATACAGATTTTGTATTTCTCCATTTCTTGCCCCTCCAAATCGTATTTTAGGAAAGATTCCTTTTTGTAGCAACAACAAAAAGGATACAATAGTGTAATAATACACAGTAATGTATTATTTGGGCGGCAACTATTATGAATAAACAGGACAGAAGATGCTTGAAGACGAAGAAAGCAATCCAGGATGCCTTGATAAGCCTGATTACGGAAAAGGACTATTCCGAAATCCGGGTAACGGATATCGTCAAGAGAGCGGATGTCGGAAGGAAGACTTTCTATCTCCACTACGACAACAAGGAAGACGTTCTAAATGCTATCAAGAAAGACCTCTTCGAGACCGGAGACAGCCGAATTCGGAAGTATATGTTCAGCAATACGCAATACGATATCCATGATATCTTTACGGAGGTCTCCTCTTTGGTTATGCAGTATGAATCCCTATTGAAGATGGCAGCAAAGAAGAACAACCTGCATTTCTTCGAAGAGGTTCTCAAGGAAGGATTGAAGAGTGCTGTCGTTACGATTCTTAAGGAGAGATACAAGATCAGCGACTGCAAGACGGAAAGCTATGCCGAGTTCTACAGTGCCGGCATGGCGGCGATGGCAATCTCTTGGCTTAGAGGGGACTCCTCTCTTTCTTTGGAGGAACTGATGGGGATAGCCAAGGAAGTCTGTTTCCAGGGCGGAGACTATCTATTGGAAAGCCACCGGGTCTAGTACACAAAAAGAAACCCTTGACCTGAAGTCGGCTTTAGCGTTTATACTTTTATTAAGGACTTAGGAAGGAATGCAAAGAGTTCCCTGCTTAAGCTCGGGAAGGAAAAAGGAAAAGATGCAGAATTTTGATTATGAAACACCGACTAGGCTGATTTTCGGAGAAGGAGTGCTTGCTAAGCTTCCGGAGGTTCTTGCTCCCTTAGGGAAGAAGGTTCTTCTTACCTATGGCGGAGGAAGCATCAAGAAGACCGGTCTTTATGACAAGGTCATGAAGCTTCTTTCCGGGTTCGAGGTCTATGAGCTTTCCGGAATCGAACCGAACCCGAAGTACAACCCCAGCGTTCTTGAAGGCGTGAAGGTCTGCAAGGAGAAGAAGATCGATGTAATCCTTTCGGTAGGAGGAGGATCTGTCCTGGACTGCTCCAAGGCAATCGCCGCCGGAGCCAAGTACGATGGAGAGACCTGGGATCTTATTACCGGGAAGGCCTTCGCTTCTTCTGCTCTTCCGATCGTCGACATCATGACTCTGGCTGCTACCGGAAGCGAATACGACTGCGGAGGAGTCATCTCCAGAACGGAGACCCACGACAAGATCGGATATACGGATCCGCATCTTTTCCCGGTCGCCTCTTTCCTGGATCCGACTTTGACTTACACGGTTCCGCCGAAGCAGGTTGCTGCCGGCTGTGCGGATGCCATGAACCATACGATGGAACAGTACTTCGCCGCGGATACGACACTTTTAAATGACGGGTTCTGCGAATCCATGCTGAAGAGCCTGATGGCAAATACGAGAAAGATCCTGGCCAACCCGACAGACTATACCGCCAGAGCCGAGTTCATGCTTTGCACCACTTATGGCTGCAACGGAATCCTGTCTTTGGGAAACAGTGCCTCCGGATGGCCGTGCCACGGAATGGAGCATGCCCTTTCGGCATATTGCGATATCACCCATGGCGTTGGGCTTGCCATTATCACTCCTAGATGGATGAAGCATATCCTTAGCGACAAGACCATGGACAGGTTTGTGAAGTACGGCATAAACGTCTTTAGAATCGATCCTACTCTTGATAAGAAGGAGATTGCTGAAAAGGCAATCGAAGCCACTTACAACTTCTTTTCATCTATCAATATCCCAATGCACCTCAAGGACCTTGGCATACATGAGGAGCAGCTTCCGGAAATCGCCCACCATGTAGCTGTCAACGAAGGACTCCAGAATGCCTATGCGCCGCTTGCGGAAGAAGACATCCTGGATATCTTCCGTCAGTCTTTGTAGTTTTTCAGGAAAAAGCCGGTGAATTGCGGTCTCTTCTTCCCTATCTACGGAAAAAAGTAATAGAATGGTTCCGGTAAAAAATCATGAAAAATTCTGTCCGGAACCTTTGCACCGTCTCTGTCTTCACTGCCTTGATGTGTATCATCGCTCCTTTATCCATACCTATCGGCCCGGTTCCGATCACCTTGGCTACTTTGATGGTCTACCTGATTTCCGCTCTTTTCCCGGTGAAGCTTGCTCCTCTCATCATCTCCCTCTATGTGGCCCTTGGTGCTCTCGGCCTTCCGGTCTTCTCCAGCTTCTCTTCCGGCCTTACCATCCTTCTTGGGCCAACGGGCGGATTCATCTTCAGCTACATCGTCGCCTCTGTCCTGGAGTCCCTTCTGATCGGGATCTTCAAGGAGAAGAAATGGATGTATCCGATTGTGATGGTCCTAGTGACCGTTGTCATATATGCCCTAGGAAGTGCTTGGTTCATGTATTACATGAAGGGAGCTTATTCCTTCCAGAAGACAATGATGGTCTGCGTCGTTCCGTTCCTCCTCGGAGACAGCATCAAGATCGGGATTGCTTCCGTTCTCTCCATCCGTTTCCGTCCTGTCGTTGCTTTGCAACTGTCGAGAGGCAGATAAAAAGGGGATGGGATGCCCGGTGGGCATCCCATTTTCTTTGCTCTTTGGTTATAATGACTCCATGGATAACAAAGAATTCTTCCTGCTTTTAGAAAAAGAGAAGGACAAGAAGTACCAGGAGTTCTCTTCTTCCCTAAGCGGCAGCGATCTGCCGCTGTTAGGAGTAAGGATCCCGGTTCTGAAAAGATTGATCCTATCCGTAGAGGATGATGGAGGAGTCGATCCCGATGCTTTTCCGCTTGATAGATATATCGAGATCAGCATCGCCTATTTTGCTCTCTCCTTGATTAGGAAGAAGAACTACCAGGAACAGATGGAGTTCCTTCTAGCAAAGCTCTCTTTTGCCAGAAGCTGGCAGATTACGGATACGATCCTAGGGTTTGTGGAGAAAGCACCTTTTTCTTCTTTCTTTCCTTATTTCGTGAAGATGATAGATAGCCCGGATATCTTCACAAGACGTTTCGGCTATGTCCGGATGCGGGCATATAGCAAAGACAAAGAGATAAAGAAGGTTCTTCCTTATATCTATAGAACCAAGGACTACTATGTCGAGATGGCGGAAGCCTGGCTTCTTGCCGAC
Organism: Bacillota bacterium; assembly: GCA_023459795.1. Lineage (GTDB taxonomy): Bacteria > Bacillota_I > Bacilli_A > RFN20 > CAG-288 > Enterosoma. Next base: position 23,421 of record JAEWSP010000026.1, on the reverse strand, counting down.
ATTGCAGTCTATTATCCGGAACTTGTCCTTTCCTATCTGCAGAAGAAAAAGGTTTCTCTGTCCCTGGCTGCAAAAGCGGAAAGAAAACTGCTCGATTCCTACCGTATCCTTCCGAAAGACAAGGAAGAAGCTAGGGCAATACTGGAGAAGAAAAAAGAATAAGAAAAGAGGAAGCGGGATACCCCGCTTCCCCCTTTCTTTCTTCCTGCCTTAATAGTTGATGGTGATACGGCCGGCCGGATCCTTATAGGATTCCGGGATAGTTCCGCTGAGGTTCTTCTTGACGAAGTCGATGAGAGCCTGATTGTCTACCATATACTCATTCAGAAGGACATTGCAGCCCTTGAACATGCTGAAGCCATCGCCCATGTTGGTAATGGTGTAGGTAGTTCCGACGACCTTGTAGGTCTTGGTAAGATCGATATCGGCAGTTCCGACCTTGACGTTCTTGACTCTGTGGGTTTCGCCGATGGATTCGAAGATGCCGTTGGCATCGGCAACGCACGGAGTAGGAATGGTAGAATCGATCTCATAGCTGAGTCCGGAGACCTGAAGGAATCCGCCATTCTCTTCCGGAGCCTTTCTGGCGCCCCATTCCAGAGCAGTGACGATCTGCTTGCCGGTCAGTTCGACCTGGCAGAGCATATTGTTGAACGGCATGACACTGATGATCTGGCCGTAGGTGATGTCGCCCTTCTTGACTGCGACACGGACACCGCCGCCGTTGATGATACCGATATCGGTTCCTTCGGCAGAGGCACGGTAGCTGTCGGCGCAGAGATCGCCGAGGTTGGTCTCGTGGTTACGGACAATACGGGTTCCTTCCGAGTTGCTGATGTTGAGATCGACAGTGGAAGTTCCGATCTTCTCGGCAAGCTTGTCGGCGAACTTCTCGTTGATGGTTGCGATGTAGTTGGTCGTCTCTTCGTCCTTCGTGGCATAGTCGCTGATAAGTCCGGAAGAAAGGCTTCCTTCCTTGGTCAGGTAAAGCATACCGAAGGATTCGAACTTGGTGCCGGTAGAAGAGATCGGAATGTACTTTCCGTCCTTGTTCTTGACACGTTTGCTCTCGACGATGCTGTGGGAGTGGCCGTCCAGCATGACATCGATGCCATTCGTTTTGCTGACGACTTCGCTGCTCATGTAAGGAGAGCAGTCTTCCGTCGTTCCTAAGTGGCCGAGGCCGACGACATAGTTGGCGCCTTCTGCCTTGGCGGAATCAACGGCATCCTGGACAGCCTTGAAGAGCTTCTCTCCGGTCTTGTCCTGGCAGAAACCATAGAGGTAGTTTCCGTTGTCGTCCTGGAAGTACTTCGGAGCAGAGGAGGTGATGGTATTCGGAGTCGTGATGCCGACGTAGGCGATCTTTACTCCGTTGTAATCCTTGATGGTATAAGGCTTGAAGACGGTCTTATTCGTGCTGAGATCCATGAAGTTTGCGGAGACATATTCGTAGTTGGCTTTTTCAGAAAGGGTGACGAAGTTCTGAGCGCCGTAATCGAACTCGTGGTTTCCCGGAATCGCGACATCATATCCGACCTTGTTCATGATGTCTACGATATAGGATCCCTTGGAAAGAGTTCCGATGGCACCGCCCTGGATGGCGTCGCCGCAGTCGACTAAGGTAACATACTTGTTTTCGGAAAGAAGCTTCTTCTTGTAAGAGGCAAGCTCGGAATAGCCGGCAGTCTTTGCATCTCCGACCTGGCAATGGACGTCGTTCGTATAAAGAATGGCAAGGTCCTTGTCCAGCTTGGGTTCCGTCTTCGTAGAAGAGGAAACAGGGGCAGCAGAAGTGGAAGAAGTAGTATCCGTCTTCTTGCAGCCTACAGCGAGGAACGAAACAGCCAACAGAAAAGCAATTTTCTTTTTCATTATTCTTTTCCTTTAATGGTCTCCGTCTCGGCCTTATCGGCAGGAGGAAACTGCTCTGCAATGGGGGAGGCTAGCCAACAGTCCAGAAGAATCTGAATCGTAGTCTCTAGCGGCGCTTGCGCTTAGAAATAGAATACAGGAAAAAGAGACCCCTTTCTATAAGGAAACGGTCTCATTCAAAAAAAGGCCTTGCTTTCAAAATTAGATGTCCTTCTTAAAAACAAAGGAGGAGGAAAAAGTCGGGAAAGGAAAAAATGTGCCTATCCATAGGAACCTTGTTATCTTTCTTTTCTTTTTTCCTTTCTCTTTCAATACTATCCTCTTAGAATTATCTAAGAGGAAAAGAATATGGAAATCGCAGAATTATGGAAGGGGTATACTTTGGAAGGCTCTTCTTCGGAAGCTGTTTTCATGATTCACGGCTTTACCGGAACAAGTGCGGAACTCTATCCGGCTGCAGAGAGAGTCCATGCGCTAGGGTATACGGTCCTTGTCCCGTTCATGTCTGGGAATACCAATAACCAGGAAGACCTGAAGAAGACGAATGCCGAGGACTGGCTGGAATCCATCCGGAAGGAATACCGGATTGCCCGGAAACAGTATAACCGGCTTTATGTATTAGGCCTTTCCATGGGCGGATCGATTGCTTTGATCCTTGCCGAAGAGTAAGAGCAGAAGCCGGACGGACTGATCCTTTACGAACCTTGCCTTACTATCCGGAAAAAGCTTGCCTATCTGGCCGGATTTCTGAAGATCTTCGTTCCGAAGATGAACTTCTCTCCTCTTTCTCTTCCGGACAATATGGAAATCTATATGCAGGGTCCAAACGGCTACTACACCAAAGCCCTCCAGGATCTGGTGAAGCTTACAAGACGCGCCAAGAAGAACCTATCCTTAGTCTCTGTTCCGTTCCTCTGCTTCTATTCCCCGAAGGATGAGATGATCACCTTCTCCGGAATCAAAAAGCTTTTTGCTGTCTCCTCCTCCAAGGATAAGAACCTCCATATCCTTTCCGGCTCCGAGCATATTATTCCCTTGGCTTCCAGTAGAGAAGAAGTCTTTACCGCCACGGAGGACTGCCTTCTTTCCTGGAAGAGAAGAAGCACGAAGAAGTCTTCCTGAAGACCTTTTTCGGCTTCTTTGTAGAAGGATTGCAAGACGCAATCCGTTTATCCGGATTTTTCTCTTGCTTTTTTCCTGACTTTCCTTTAGAATTACTTTTGCCGTAAAAATTGGCTACGTAGCTCAGTTGGTAGAGCGGTCGGCTCATACCCGATATGTCGAGAGTCCGATTCTCCCCGTAGCCACCAAATTAGGATCAATAGCGCAATTGGTTAGAGCTCTCGGCCCATAACCGAGTGGTTACAGGTCCAAGTCCTGTTTGATCCACCAATGCACTTAGTATGGAATCCTGTTGTTGCAGGATTCCATTTTTTTATCATAAAACAGCAATTATCTTCATTTTGTCTTCTTCTGAAAGCTTCTTTTGCATTTGGGGAAGTTCTCCGTATAATGGAGACGAAAAGGAGAAGCATAAGATGGAAGAAACAAAAAAGAAAGCTTCCGGTAAGTCTTTCGATGCAATCTGCAAGGAATATGAGAAGCTTGATCCTCTTACCTATAAAGTCATTCTTTCGGATAAGGCTTCGACCCTGATTCCGGCTCTTAACCTGCTCAGCGAGGACGGAGTTGCCGGTTCTGCCCTCTTCTTTCAGTTCCTGCTTGTGAATCTGGCTGCCGATAACAAGCTTTCCGCCGGGGAATACGAGGCTATGGAGCCTGCCTTCAAGGCATTCTTCTGCAAGGCCCCTTCCTACAAGGAGGTTACTTCCTACCTTGGAAAGGTAAAGAAGGAAGAAGAGGAAGCCAAGAAAGAGATGAACGACTTTGTAGATAAGCTCGGCAAGGTCTCTCCGAAGATGAAAGAAGACCTCGTCGTTGTCGCCTTCCTTATCTGCGGCATGGATGGAAAGATCGATGCCAAGGAAAAGGCCTGGATCCAGAAGCTGATTGCCTGATTCAGAAGAGAAACCAGAGGCTAGTACGAATTCCGGTTCGTACTAGCCTCTTTTTTCAGTTCCGGGGAGGAAGTAGAGTAAACTATTGCTGTGAGGTGAATTATGGAAGAAGAACGAGTTCAGAAGATTCTTTCGGAAATGGGAGTCTGCAGCCGAAGAAAAGGCGAGCAGCTGATCCAGGACGGGAGAGTCACCGTAAACGGAAAGATAGTCGGGTTAGGAGACAAGGCGACAAGAGCCGATAGGATTGCTATCGACGGGGAAGCAGTCGGACACCAGGAAGCGGAAGAGAAGAAAGTATATCTGATGATGAACAAGCCTAACGGCGTTGTTTCCACAGTCTTTGATCCGGAAGGGAGACAGACCGTCGTTGATCTCGTTCCCAGATCCTACGGGAGGGTCTTCCCGGTAGGAAGACTGGATCACAACTCCACCGGACTGATTCTCCTTACCAACGACGGAGAGTTTGCAAATCTTATTACCCATCCTTCCTCGGCACCGGAGAAGGAATATATCGTCCGGGGCAAGTATCCTCTTAACGGAGACGAAGTGGAGAGGCTGGCAAAAGGCCTCTATATCACCCGGGAAGGATATATGGCTCTTCCGGCAAAGGCCGAGATCCTGGAAGACAACGACGATGACTGCCTTCTTTCGATTACGATCCGGGAAGGAAAGAAAAGAGAAGTCCGCCACATGATGGAGACGCTCGGACATCCGGTTGCTAGCCTTGTCCGTGTAAGGATCGGAGAGCTTCTGCTTGGCAGGCTGATGCCCGGTGCTGTCAAAGAGATCGATCCTTCTGCTGTCCAAAGGATGATCGAGGAAGGGAAGCGGACCAGGCAGGCTTCCATCCGTAGCGGCCTGGTAAAAGATGCAGGAGAGGATCAGGACTAGCAAGTTGAAATCCTTTCTTCCTGTTCCTATAATGGACTGGTAGCAATTCAGGGTTGGGTGCAATTCCCACTCGGCGGTATACCCCGCGAGAGACTTTGTCTCAGGATCTGGTGCAATTCCAGGGGCGACAGTAAAGGCTGGAAAAAAGAGTTCGCTATTCCTTTTTAGAATAAAAACACCCTGAAAAGCTTTCGCTTTCAGGGATTTTTTATTCAGAAAGGACGCTTCCATGAAAAGAAAAGGATCCGAAGTGATTACCCGTCTATCGACTCTGGCGATGCTAGCTGCTCTTGGCTTTGTCCTGATGACCTTTGCCCAGATTCCGTATCCTCTTGCCCCGTGGCTGAAGATCGAAGTCAGCGAAGTCGTTGTGCTGATAGCTTTTGCCTTGTACGGCTTCTGGGGAGGCTTCTCCGTCGCCTTGCTGAAGACGCTCCTGAATATGGCCGTCTTCGGGCTTTCCAAGGATCCCTTAGGAGTCGGATACCTGACGGCAATGTTCGGTTCCCTTCTTTTCCTCCTCGGTCTTCTCCTCTTCTCCCATGTCTTCCGCTTCTTCTCCAAGGGTTTCTGGTTCCGTGTCCTTTCCTATGTCCTTACGACCTTGCTTCTGGCCGGAGTCCTTACCTTCCTGAACGGCCTTTTCATCACGCCGACCTATCTTTCCGCATCTTACTGCACCTGCTTCTCCGACGGGGTCGTAGACGGGGTGATAAAAGCCTTCGGAAAGCTGTTTCCTTCTGTGCAGGGAGAAGGACTCGGGACCTATTCCCTGCTGATCTTCCTGCTGTACTTCCCCTTCAATGCCTTGAAGGGAGCCCTTGTCTTCTTCTTATATGAGATTCTCTTCAACCGTCTGATCTTTGTCTTCCTTGCCCGTTCTCCCAGGATGAAGAAGTACTTCCTCGGTCCTATCTTCAAGACCAAGGAAAAGGAAGAAGAAAAGACAGAAAAGAAGGAAGAAGAAAACCGAAAATAAGAAAAAGGAGCTGCCGTGACAGCTCCCTTTTTTCCGTTGGTTAAGGAAATCTTAGGCGATTTCGATAGCAGCAGCCGGGCAGTTGGCAGCAGCGTCGCTGCAGGCTCCCTCATCGGCTTCGCCGACTTCCGGAACAATGACATCGGCCTTGCCATCATCAGCAATAGCGAAAACCGACGGAGCGGTAGCAGCGCAAGCGCCGCAGCCGATGCACAGATCCTTATTAACAGTAACCTTCTTTGCCATAATGATCATCCTCCTATAGCGGTACTATTGTAAACGGAAAAGGAAGTCGATTCAAGACAGTACGGATTCTTCTTCTAAACCGGGAAAAGGTTTTTTTCGTTTTCCTCACCCAAAAATGTTGACATGGTTTTCTTCCTGCGTTATGATAATCCACGCTGTCAATGGGCCTTTAGCTCAGCTGGTTAGAGCGTGCGCTTGATAAGCGCAAGGTCGATGGTCCGATCCCATTAAGGCCCACCATCAGAGAACTTCGGCCGGGAGAAATCTCGGCCGTTTTCTTTTGCTTTTAAAAAACAGCCCCGGTTTCCCGGGGCTATCTTTCTTACTTGGATTTATAGGTCTTCTTCAGTTCGCTGAAGGCGTTCAGGAGTTCCGTGGAGGTGACGGTAAGCTTTCCGACGGACTTGATGGTTCCGGTCAGGAACAGGTTGCAGTAGGAATACTGGTTCTCGCCGGCTTCCTTGGCTCCTGCCTGGTCCTTGAGGATGCTGTGGGTGACACTCATCTCCCGCATATCATCAAGGAGCGCAATAAGCTTCCTATGGGGGTCCTGATGGATCAGCTCGCTGAAGATGCCGATTTCCGTCGTTGTTCCGATAGGCGGCATATCTCCGGAGATTACGGCAATCAGGATATCCGTATTCTTCAGTCTGGCATAGTCGCCTTCATAGATATCGATAGCTCCTGCACTCTTCGTCTTGTCGTTGATGGATTTGTTCCTCTGCGGAGCGTAGATGTCCGCTTCCGGCCAGATGGCGACGAGCTTGTCATAAAGATAGTCCAGATACATCCTGTCCCTTTCGCAGAAAATAGGCCCTGCCAGATAAATCTTGGGTGCTTCCATAAATTTTTTCCTTCCCTGCTTCTTTATTATCCTACTTTTGCTCGATGAGCCAAAGAGGTTTTGTCTCAAAGCAGTCCTGCTTCAGGCCGGCATCCTTCGGGAAGGAGAGGCGGTAACCGTTCAGGTACATCCTCTTGGCTTCTTCCTTGTCGCTGTGGGGATCCCCGACAAGGGTAAGTCCTAAAGACTGGAGGGCAAGACGGATCTGGTTCTTTCGGCCGGTCTCGATCTCGATATGGAGAGCAGTTCCGATCTGGATCCTGTTTCCGGCTACGATTCTGGTGATAGCTTCCTTGCCGCCTTTATCGACGACGGTGACAGTGCCGTTCTTGGATTCCTCCAGAAGCTGCTTCACTTCAAAGACCTTTCCGGCGGGGATTTCTTCCTTTACGACGGCTTCGTATTCCCGTTTCATGGTTCTCTTCTCGAAGCAGTCCTTCAGGGTGTTCTGGGTCTTCACGTCCTTGGCGAAGACCATCACGCCGGAAGTCTCATAGTCCAGCCTATGGACGAGGTAGACCGGGAAATGGAGATCCTTCCGGAGATAGGATAGGAGATTCTGGTGGAAGGTCTTCTCGTCGTCTGTCGCAACGGAAAGAACTTTCTGCTTCTTATAGACAGCTACCATGTTCTCGTCCTCGTAGAGAACGGAAAACGGAGCCTTTGCATTCTGTTTCATCTTAAGCCTTCCTTTTCTTGCAAGAAACAAACGGGAATGATACACTAATCCCGCTTTGTTGACGTTAGGGGTTTATAGCTCAGCTGGTTAGAGCGTTACCTTCACACGGTAGAGGTCAGCGGTTCGATCCCGCTTAAACCCACCATACTTGCTGCCAACATAGCTCAGCTGGTAGAGCTACTGATTTGTAATCAGTGGGTCGCAGGTCCGAGTCCTGTTGTTGGCACCAGTTTGTATCTTGCGGGTTCTCCTTTGGGAGAACCCTTTTATTTTACTTCTTGGAGCGTAGGAGAGACGATTTCTTTTGCCGGAAGCAGGTTCATCCTAAGGCCTTTGGGAAGGTAGTTCTTGATTCTAGTCCCGACTTTCTTTCCAAATCCTAGCCGGATTCCCTCATAGGTCAGGATGACCAAGGAGTCCTTGGCGGAAGAAGAAACCCGGATTTCCTCTCCCTTTGCATAGGAAATAGCTTCTTCTTCCGAAAGCGGAAGAAGAGGAACCACATCCGCGACTTTGCTGTAGGCGTGGTCATACGGGCATTTAGGATGGGGACTGTCATCGTTGACCTTGATCCCCGGGGTCAGGAAAGGAAGGAAGACGAAATCCTTGTACATCCTCTGCAACAGGAAGGTATTCTTCCTGTAGCTGAATGCCTTAAGGCCGAAGACCGGAGACTTGTCCTTGTATTTCATCTCCTGCGGGAGAACGACTTGTCCTTCCTTCTTCCTCAGGAAGCAGAAATAGATGCCTTCCCCGTCGGAAAGGCCCGGTACCATATGGTAGCCTTTCTTCCCTTCCATAATGTTCTTCGAAGCAGCAATCCGGATTTCTTCGTATTCCTTATGGTTCTTCAGGAAAAGAGTGATCTGTTCTTCGTCTTCCTTGACGGATAGGGAGCAAGTCGAATAAGCAAGGATTCCTCCTTTCTTCAAGAAGGTATCGGCTTTGTTCAATAGATCTTTCTGCAGGGGAAGAAGACGGCTCTCCTTATCTTCCGACCAGTCCTCTGCCATCTTCCTGTCCTTCCGGAACATTCCGGAACCGGAGCAGGGAGCATCCAGGATGACAAGATCGAAGAGCGGGGGAAGGGAAAGCTTCTGGGGGTCCAGGGAAAGAGTCAGGACATTGGTAAGACCTAATCTATCCGTGTTGTGGCTGATTTCCTCCGCTCTTGTATAGGAGATATCGTTTGCCAGGATCAGACTGTCCGGCCTGCGGAAGGAGAAGCAGATGCTCTTTCCGCCCGGGGCTGCACAAAGATCCAGGACAAGCGGATTCTCCCCTACGAGATCCTTAAGGTAATAGGAGATTGCGGCAGAGCTAGGATCCAGAAGGTAGAAAGCACCTCCGAAGTGGAGAAGACTCTTCCCGAGCCGTTCGTCGTTATCGAAACGGAAAAGCTCTTGGTCTTGGGAATCCTGGCGAAGAAAGGGGAAAATAGCGGAAAGCGAAAAATCCCTTGAATAGGCAGGATTTAAGAGGAGAGAGGAAACCGCTTTTTCTCTAGCTTGGCTTTCAAACCGGGAAACTTCTTTTTCCCCTAAGTATTGGGATATTTGACTTGCCAGGATTTTTGCTAATTCGCTTTCATTCATGCTGCAATCCTTTCTATATTTCTTCCTTTCTTACTTAATTTAGGTAAAATGAAATCAACCTGCAAAAGGTTAAGAATGATAATAACAAGGGGGACATAATATTATGTCAAAGAAAAAGAAGACTAACAAGCCGGTTATTGCTGCTAAGCCTGTCGTTGCTGCTAAGCCGGTCGTTGCTGAGAAGCCTGTTGTTGCTGAGAAGCCTGTTGTTGCTGCAAAGCCTGTTGTTGCTGCAAAGCCTGTTGTTGCTGAGAAGAAGGACGGCGATGCTCTTTATGTCATTCTCGGAAACGAGAAGCATGAGCTCGTCGGACAGGTCTCTCCGATCTATGCTTGCAAGGAATACTTCTACAAGGGTGCCTTCAAGAAGGGTCAGGTCATCAAATTTATCCGTGCCAATGGTGCCGAAGTTCCGGTTCACCATGCTGCCAACTGCGGATACACTTTAGTCGGCAAGGCTCAGAAGCTCTTTGCCGCTAACAAGGCTCTCTGCGCCAATGGCGAAGCCAGCGATGATCAGGAATATGTCTACATCAATGAAAGATCCACTATCTCCTATGTCGGCGAAAATGCTGAACATACCGTCTTCATCCGTGTCTATGACAACATCTTCGGCAATGTCAACGATCGTTGGGTCGTCGTCTACATCGACTAATCTATACGGAAATACAGCTGCCTAGGTTCGCCTAGGCAGCTTTTCGGTTTTGGAACGTACATTCTGATTTATGTTATAATCCAAGGGAAAAGCTCCTAGGGAGGAACGAATCATGGATATCAGCATGGTCGATATCATTGAGAAGAAAAAGCTCGGAGAAGAACTCACCAAAGAGGAAATCGATTTCTGGATCGCCGGTCTTGTCACTGGAAAGATCCCGGATTACCAGACGACGGCACTGCTTATGGCAATCCGTCTCAAAGGGATGACGGACCTCGAGACTTTCAACCTGACGGAAAGCATGATGAATTCCGGGGATACGCTAGATCTTAGCGATATCCAGGGAGTCAAGGCAGACAAGCATTCCACCGGCGGAGTCGGAGACAAGACCAGCATGGCTCTTTGCCCGATGGTCGCCTCTCTCGGTCTGAAGATTGCCAAGATGTCCGGAAGAGGACTCGGTTTTACCGGGGGAACCCTCGATAAGCTGGAAGCAATCCCGGGAATGAGCGTTACCCTTACTCCGGCCCGCTTCCAGCAGCAGGTCAGCGATATCGGCATTTCCATCATCGGCCAGAGTGCAACCCTGGATCCGGCAGACAAGAAGCTTTATGCCCTTAGGGATGTGACCGGAACCATCGATAGTATGCCGCTCATCTCTTCTTCCATCATGTCCAAGAAACTTGCCGCCGGCTGCGATGACATCCTTCTGGATGTCAAATACGGAGTCGGTGCCTTCATGAAGACAAAAGAGGATGCGGAGACGCTGGCAAAGATGATGGTTTCTATCGGCACTTACCTCCACCGGAACGTCGAAGCCGAAGTTACCAGCATGAATCAGCCTCTTGGCAATGCCATCGGCAATATCCTGGAAGTCAAGGAAGCTATCGATACGTTGCACGGAAAGGGACCGAAGGATTTCACGGAACTCTGCTATTCCTCGGGCTCGACGATGCTTGTACAGGCCGGACTTTATCCGGACCGGGAATCTGCAAGACATGCCCTGGAAGAGAATGTTGCTAACGGCAAAGCCTTCCAGAAGTTCCGGGAGTTCGTCCAGGCCCAGGGCGGAGATGTTTCCTATGTCGATACCCCGGAGAAGTTCCCGACTGCTCTTTATGTCTACAAGGTCCGCTCCATCAAGGCCGGCTATATCACCGGCATCAATACCATGGAGATGGGACTAGACAGTATGCGTCTTGGTGCCGGAAGAGAGACAACAGACGATATCATCGATCCGGCTGCCGGCATCATCCTAGCCAAGAAGCTTGGAGACAAGGTCAACAAGGGAGATCTGCTTCTTACTCTCTATACGGAAAAAGACAACATGGAGCCTATGGCCCAGACGATCCTCAACAATTTCGAGATCAGCGATCAGCCGGGTCCGGTTTCTCCGGTCGTCGAGGAGAGGATCTCCTATGATCCGACCAAGAAGGATTTCGTTTTCACAAAGGAAGGATAAACGCTATGCCGATTCTATTGTCCGTCAACCAGGTGACGAAGGAATTTTCGGGAGAGCGGCTCTTCGAGCCGATCTCCTTTTTCGTGAGGGATAAGGACAGGGTTGCAATCCTAGGGCCGAACGGCACCGGAAAGTCGACTCTTGTAAAGATGATCCTAGGGCAGGAAGAAATCACTTCCGGAACGGTCGTCATGGGGAAGAACATCCGGGTCGGATATCTATCCCAGGATGTCATCGCCAATCCGGAGAACACCCTCTACGAAGAAGCTCTTTCTGTCTTCCAGAAAGTCATTGCCGACGGAGATAAGGTTAAGGAACTGTCCGATGCCTTGTCCAAGGATCCGGAGAATGAGAAGCTTCTATTGGATTATTCCAACAGGGAAGCGGAATTCGAGAACGAAGGGGGATACACCTATCGCTACCAGATTGCGATGATCCTGAATATGTTCAGCTTCTCCAGAGCGGATTACGACCGGAAGATTTCCACCTTCTCCGGAGGAGAAAGAGTGCGGGCAGCTTTCAGCAAGCTTCTCCTTATCCATCCCGACCTTCTGATCCTGGATGAACCGACCAATCACCTCGATATTATCTCTATCGAGTGGCTTGAGGATTACCTCTCTACGTATCAGGGAGCGGTTCTGTTCGTTTCCCACGATGTCTCTTTCGTCACTCATCTTTCCAATGCCATTCTGGATATAGACAACGGGGTTGGAACATACTACAACTGCTCCTATGAATACTTCCTCAGGCAGAAGAAGGAGCATTACGAAACCCTTTTGGAACAGTTCAAATCCCAGGAAGAGGAAAAGGCTAAGCTGCAACGTTTCATCACCTACTTCATGCCAAAACCGAACATGGCTTCTAGAGCCCACGACAGGGAGAAGAAGCTGGCAAGGCTTAATTCCGGTGCTATCGAAGACCCGAGCCTGAAGAAAGACAAGAAGATCTCCGTCTCCCTGCAGGGCAATATCCGGGAAGGGAAGAAGCTGATCGATTTCAAGGACGTCTCTATCGGTTACGACAAACCGCTAGTCTCCGGTATTACCTTTACCCTCTTCGGCAGGGATCACCTTGCCATCATGGGAGAGAACGGAACCGGGAAATCCACTTTCGGGAAAGTCCTTCTCGGAGAACTGAGACCCCTAGGGGGAGATATCCGGCGTTACTTCCACATGACCTGCGGAATGCTCCGCCAGGATCTGAGAATGGACGAAGAAGATCCAGACGATACTCTGTTCCAGTATTTCCGCAACCTTTATCCTAGGAAGACCAATGAAGAGATTTATGCCGGACTGGGACAGTACGCTTTCTCCTTCGAGGAAGCAAATAAGAAGACTCTGGCAAACCTCAGCGGCGGAGAGAGGATGCGGATTGAGATCCTGCATCTATCCCTGGAAAACTACGACCTGCTTCTATTGGATGAACCGACCAACCACCTCGATATGATCTCGACAAGAGAGCTTATCGATGCCTTGAACGACTACGAAGGAACCCTTGTCATCATCTCCCATGACCGTGACTTTGTCGACAAGACCTGCGACAAGCTGCTTTATCTGCATGAGAAGAAGGGGTACTATTTCCTGGGCTCTTATGAAGACTTCAAGGTCAAGCAGCTGAAGGGCATCATGGAAGAGGAGAAAGCCAAGCTCCAGGAAGAGAACCAGGCTAAACGGGAAGAGAAGAAAGCTGTTCAGGCAAAGATTGCCGAAGAACACGATGAGTTCAAGAAAAAGACCAGGGCGACAAGAGATGCCCCGGAGAAGATCCTGGAGAAGATAGACAAGCTGGAGAAGAAGAAACAGACCCTTTCCGATCAGTGTGCCCTTCCGGAATTCTACAACGATCCGGAGAAGCTTCAGGGAATCGAGAAGGAGATGGGGGATATCGATACCCAGCTTTCTTCTCTCTACGACGAACTCAGCAAGGCAATGTAGGCTCTTTTTTTTCTCTTCTTTTCCGCTTTTTGCCTGAAACTTACCGGAAATCCATTTCCGATAACCGTTTTCTTGAAAAAAACTAGGAAAACCCTAGTAGGGAAAAGCATACATGGTATATAATTCTAAGGTTGCAAAAAATGAGGAGAGAAGAAAAATATGAATGATAAAATCCGTAATGTTGCGATCATCGCTCACGTCGACCACGGCAAGACTACTCTTGTCGACGCTATGCTGAAGACCAGCAATACCTTCCGCGACAATGACAAGGTCATGGAAAACTGCATGGACAGCAACCCGCTCGAGCACGAGAGGGGAATCACTATCCTTGCCAAAACCACTGCCATCCATTACAAGGACACCAAGATCAACATTGTCGATACTCCTGGCCACGCGGATTTCTCCGGCGAAGTCGAGAGAATCATGAACATGGTCGATGGCGTCTGCCTTCTGATCGATGCTTTCGATGGACCGATGCCGCAGACCCGCTTCGTTCTGAAGCAGGCTATCTTGTATCATCTTCCGACCGTTGTCGTTATCAACAAGGTAGACCGTCCTGGCTGCAATCCGGAGAAGGCTCTCGACGAAGTCCTGCAGCTTTTCATGGATCTCGGTGCTACCGACACCCAGCTTGAGTTCCCGGTCATCTATACCAGTGCCCTGAACCGTACTTCCTCCCTCTCTCCGAAGGTGGAAGACCAGAAGCCTGGCATGGATCCGCTCTTTGATGCTATTCTGCAGTATCTTCCGGCCCCGAAGTCGGAGCAGGATCAGCCTCTGCAGTTCCAGCCGTCCCTTCTCGACTACAACAAGTATGTCGGAAGAATCGGTATCGGACGTGTCGACCGTGGCTCTATCCATGTCGGCGACACTTATGTCTGCCTCCGTATGGATCAGAAGACCCAGACCAAGTTCAAGGTCCAGAAGCTTTATACCTTCTTCGGACTTTCCCGGATTGAGACAGACCATGTCGATGCCGGAGATATCTGCGGCATTGCCGGTCTTCCGGACATCATGGTCGGCGAGACTGTCTGCCCGGTCGATCATCCGGAAGCCTTACCGCTTCTCCGTATCGATGAACCGACTATGCGTATGTCCTTCGGCGCCAATTCCTCTCCTCTTGCCGGAAGAGACGGGAAGCTCCTCACTGCCCAGAAGATTTCCGACCGTCTTTTTGAAGAGTCCCAGCGGGATGTCTCCATGCGGTTCGAGATCTCTCCTAGAAGCGAAGCCTTCACTGTCATCGGAAGAGGCGAACTCCATCTCTCCGTCCTTATCGAAACGATGCGCCGGGAAGGATTCGAGCTCGAAGTCAGCAAGCCGGAAGTCATTCTCAAGGATATCGATGGAGTCTCCTGCGAACCGTTCGAGGATCTCCAGATCGATGTTCCGGATGAATATGCCGGTGCCGTTATGCAGCTTGTCGGTTCCCGGAATGCCGAGACCATCAATATGAACGAAGAGAACGGACAGACCCGTCTCAACTACGTCATTCCTTCCCGTGGCCTTATCTCCTTCATGAATCCGTTCATGACTTGTACCAAGGGATACGGAATCATCAACCATTCCTTCAAGGAATACCGTCCGAAGATCAACCGTCCTATCGGTATGCGTGCTTCGGGAGTCCTGGTTGCCACCGATGACGGCATGTCTACTTCCTATGCCATCAAGTCCGCTGAGGACCGCGGAACCATGTTCATTGGTCCTGGCGTCGATGTCTATGAAGGCATGATCGTCGGAGAGAACAAGTACGGAACCGATCTTGCCGTCTCCGTCACCCGTACCAAGGCTCTCAACAACGAACGTAACTCCAACAAGGATGTCACTATCGTTCTGAAGACTCCGCGCAGGATGTCTCTGGAAGACTGCCTCGACTACGTCAATACGGATGAGCTTGTCGAAGTCACTCCTAAGTCGATCCGTATGCGTAAGAAGATTACGAACACGGCCGACCGCAAGAAGTACGAAGCCCACCATCCGGAAGAGTTCAAGAAGTACTAAAGAACCTTAACCGCCTCAGACAGATGCCTAAGGCGGTTTTTGTTTTTTTCTTTTTTGTCTCCTGAAAACCGTCTTCTCACAAAGAAAAAATTCCTTTGGTCGGAAAGAAAATCTTGTCAGTCCTTCTTTGCTAGCCCTTCCTTACACATCCAGCCGATGGTATCTTTCATGGTTTCTTCTAAAGGCCTTCTCTGATAGCCGAGATCCTTCTGGGCTCTCTCGCAGGAATAATTGGAATTCTCGTTCAGGCAATCCATGGAGAAACCGGTAAACAAAGGCTTCTTATGATGAATCCTTGCGTGCAGCTCTAGAATAGGAGAAACCAACTTTACAATAAAATGAGGAATTGTAGACCGTGTCTTCTTGACTCCGCTGAACTGATGGGCTATTTCGAGAAGTCCTAGGACGGATACGTAGGTGCCGGAAAGGATATAGCATTTCCCGTTCCTTCCTTTTTTCGATGCCAGGATCATTCCTTTTGCGACATCCCTTACATCAACGATATCATACCCGCCTTTCACGGCCACCTTCAGATGATGGTTCAGATACTTCCGGATAGCTGTATTGATGGGGCCTCCGAAAACATCCCCAGGCCCCATGATGGCGGTAGGTTGGACTATGGAGACATCCAAGCCTTTACGGGCATAATCCAAGACAAGATTGCTTGCCATGGCTTTGCTTTGTCCGTATACGCCTTCTATCTTTTCCGGTGAGAATCTATCTTCTTCGACCACCTTATCTGGCTTTTCCGGTTTATCGATGGCATCCACGCTGGAGACGTAGATGAATTTATCTATGGAATGCCTTAATGCACCCTCCAGCATGTTCCTGGTCCCATCGACGTTGATCGTAAAGACCAAAGGATCCTTCTTCTTCAGGATGGAGATCTTCCCGGCTGCATGGTAAAGGACCCTCCTAGCTTTGCAGTCCGACTTTGCGCTTAGGAACTCATCGATGGATTCCGGATTGGAGATATCCCCGTCGATGAAGAGGATCCTTTCCTGGAGCATTCCAAAATCCCGGTGAGTATCCTTCTTTAGAACCAAAGCCACGACAAAGACATCTTCTTCTTCTTCTAATAATGCCATTATTAGATTTCTTCCTAGATGTCCGGTACCGCCTGTGACATATGCTACTTGGTTAATCATAAGAAATTCCCTGTTTTTATTAGCATATCCTTTTTGAAGGCCTAATCCTAGGGAAGTGCCTTTCTGATTCTTCTATGCTGGTGTTTATTCCAAAACACCTGGCTTTTCTATATGCAGCCTCGTAGTTTAGCAGCAGCCGTTGTGGTATTATCAACAAGGTTCTTAATTTTGTTTTCGTTTCTCTTTTCTATAAAAAGAGAAGGATTCCTTCCCCGGACCCTCTCTCAAAAGGGGCAAAAGATGCAACTCCCGCATTAAAAATGATAGGTTACGCCAAAACCCTTTTTCTTTTTGTTATTTTTTTTAGAATAGACCTGTATCAAAAAACCCTAGTATGGGAGAAAGGCGTGTTTAGCATGAATGACAAGATGCCGATGAATTCCTTCATCAACCACAGGAGAACGAAGCTCGGACTGTCCCAGCGGGAATTTGCCCGCCAGATTTTCTGCTCTCCTCAGGTGGTTTCCCGTTTCGAGAAAGAGGATCCGGATTTTCCCTTGGATGTTCTTCCCCGGATCTGCGACTCTCTTCACTATGCTCCTTCCGATGTCTTCGAGAGAGAGACCGGACATGTATCCAAGAAGAGAAATGCTCCTATCGATCCGAAGCTTATTGCCACCAATATCAAAGTTATCCGTCTCAACCTCGGACTGACCCAGATCGAATTCTCCGAATGCTTCAAGCGCTGCCGCAGAACGATCCGCAACTACGAGAAGGGTATCTCTATGCCGACTTTCCGCTTTGCCGAAGAGCTTCTTTCCATCTATCCTATTTCCCCGGATGAATTCCTTTATTCTCCGATAACTCCTAGGACTTCCCGGAAGAACGGTTAACTAGCCGTAGAAAAAAAGGTTGCCTTTTTTAAAAAAAAGGTATATTTTGAAATAGTACTCGGATTTCCGGGTACTATTTGTCACAAAGTAGAGGCGCGAAGAAAGAAAAGTAGGGCGGCGAGAAGAGTAAGACTTCTCTGACCCGTTCCGAAAGGCTTCCTTTGCCGAAGGATGAAACCGTCTCCTCGGTTCCATTACCTGGGCGGACCTATAACATAGGTCTGACTGTCACCGGACTTGCTCCGGTGGAGAGCTATCTCTGTGTTGAAGTTATTTCCTTTCGGATTTAATTTTCATACATAGTGGGTAGCCCGTACTTACGGACTACCCACTTTTTTCTTCCTTTATGGCAAATACTATTTCCCTAAAGGAGGGATACTTATGTTCCATTCCAAGATGGCGCTACTTTTTGCTGTTGCCGTTTGCGGTTTTTCCGCTGTTTCCTGCTCCAAAAACAGCGAGGATTCGATCCGGATCGGTATGGAGTGCGACTATGCACCTTTCAACTGGACGGAAGCAAAGGAGAATGAAAACAACCTTGCCATCTCCAATGCCGACGGGTATGCCGACGGATATGACATCCAGGTTGCCAAGGTCATCGGAGAGAAGCTCGGGAAGAAGGTGAAGATCGTCAAGGAGAAGTGGGAATCCCTGGTTCCGGATGCGGATTCCGGCTTGATCGATCTGGTCCTTGCCGGTATGACCAACACGGAAGAACGGGCAAAGACGATCGACTTCTCCGAGGAATACTACCATTCCGAAGTCGTCCTGCTCACTTCCAGCGCGATGGCGGAAAGCGTTTCCGGAAAGGTTCTGGGGAAAGAGGATCTGACCTCCCTTCTTTCCGGAAAGAATGTCATCAGCCAGAAGGATACGATAGAGGATGATATCGCTGCTAACTTTGCTACGGAGTTTGGTGCTGTCCATGTGACTCCCCAGACGACCTATACCCTGGCTGCAAACGATGTCTCCCTAGGGATTGCGGCCGCACTTGTCGTGGAGAAGCCGGTTGCCAAGGCTTATGTCTCTTCCCTGAAGAACGTCGGGATCGTTTCCCTGGATCAGTCGGTCCTTGGAGTCGAGCTCTCTTCTTTAGGTGTCTCTATCGGCATGAAGAAAGGGAATACTGCCCTCAAGGATTCCGTCAATGAGGCCTTAGCTACTCTCTCCACGGAGAAGAGGGAGGAGATGATGCTAGCAGCAGTCGAACGGAGCTCTTCCAATTAAATGGGGAACGATGTAGGGGTACTACTCAAAGAGTCCGGGATGCTGTATCTGAACGGCCTTCTGTCCACAATCGTCCTTTCCCTTGTCGGCACTTTCGGAGGATTCTTCCTTGGAGTCTTCCTGGCTTTCGGGAAAAGACTTCCCGTAGAAGGCAAGTCCAAGGGGCAGAAGGCATGGCGGTATCCTGTCCGCTTCCTCTGCTCTGCCTATTCTTTGATTATCCGCGGCACCCCGATGATGGTCCAGGCAATGATCTTCAAGTATGCGACCAGCAATGCGGACTGGTCCTGGAACGAGATCCGGGGAATCAACACCTGGAACGGCTGGCTTCTCTGCGGAATGATCGTCATCACCTTCAATACGGCTGCCTATATGTGCGAAGACCTTCTCTCCGGACTGAACGGTGTCGATAAAGGCCAGACGGAAGGAGCCAAGTCTCTCGGTATGAGCGATTTCTCTACTTTGCTCCACGTGACTCTTCCGCAGGCTATCCGGAATGCCATTCCGACATTCGGAAACGAATGGATCGTCAATATCAAGGACTCCTCCGTTCTGAACGTCATCGGAACGGCGGAGCTGTATTTCGAAGCGACTTCTGCTGCCAGCCAGAACTACAAGATCATGGCAAGCTTTGTCCTGATCGCCATCATCTATCTATGCCTGACTTTGGCTGCGACCGGGATTCTGAAGCTTGTAGAGAGGAAGCTGGACGGAAAGAAGTTTGCTTTCTGCTTCCGGAATCTTCTCTTCCATGGCCAGAGTCCGCTGAAGGAGGCAAAGTAGAATGGAAAACGAATCCCTTCTTTCTATCCGCCATGTTGCCAAGACCTTTCAAGGCGGAACCGAAGTTCTGAAGGACATCTCCTTTGATGTGAAGAAAGGAGAATGCCTTACCATCCTCGGTTCTTCGGGAAGCGGCAAGTCGACTCTCCTTAGGTGCATCAACAAGCTGGAGATTCCAAGCTCCGGCGAGATCCTCTTCCACGGAGAGAATATCCTCTCCTTCTCAAGCAGGGACAATGCCCTGCGGACAAAGATTGCCATGGTCTTCCAGTCCTTCAACCTGTTTGCCAATATGGCCGTTCTTAAGAACTGCATGATCGGCCAGGAGAAGGTCCTGAAGAGAAATAGGGAAGAAGCCAAGAAGATTGCTTTAGAGAACCTGGGGAAGGTCGGACTTCTGGATAGAGTGGATTACCGGATACCGGAACTTAGCGGCGGACAGAAGCAGCGGGTAGCAATCGCTAGGGCTCTATGCATGAATCCGGAAGTCATCCTCTTTGATGAACCGACAAGCGCCCTTGATCCGGAAATGGTCGGAGAAGTGCTGAAGGTAATGAAGAGCCTTGCCCATAAAGACCTTACGCTTCTTTTCGTAACCCATGAGATGTCTTTTGCCAGGGATGTTTCGGATGAAGTCATCTTCATGTCCAAAGGGGTTATCTCCGAACAGGGGACACCCTCCTATATCTTTGACGAATGCAAGAATCCGGATCTTCTTTCTTTTCTGAACCGGAAATAGTATTGGTTTAAAAGAAACCGGGAAAATAGTAGAATGGGAGCATATGCCAAGAGAAATACTCGGAATTGACTTAGGTAGTTCCAATACGCGTATCTACTCCTCCCTTACCGGAGGAGTGGTTTTCAGTGAACCTACATGCATTGCTTTCGATACCAATACCAATGCCGTCAAGGAAGTCGGTTTCCTTGCCAAAAAGATCGAAGGAAGGACACCTTACAACTACCGTGTCGTCTCCCCGGTCGAGAACGGCCTGGTATCCGATATCGATGCTGCCACTAAATACTTGGAGACCATCCTCCTTGATCTCCGTCTGAACCGTCAGTTCAGAAGCGTTACTTTGGTCTTCTCTGCTCCCAGCCACTGCTCCAAAGTCAACCAGGGAGCCCTGATTGAGATCGGGAAGAGGCTCCAGGCAAGAGAAATCTATATCGAGAGCCAGGCAAAGCTGGGAGCTCTAGGCGCAGGAGAGAACGTCTACTCGCCGAATGCCACCTTGGTAACGAACATCGGTGCCGGTGTCAGCGATATAGCCTGCATCAGCATGGGAGAGACGGTTAGCAGTGCTTCCAGTTTCTTTGCCGGCAATACCTTCGATGAAAGCATTAGACGTTACCTACAGCAGGAGGAACACCTCGCCGTCGGAAGCAAGTCTGCCGAAGCTCTGAAGAAGAAAATCGGAAATGTCTCCGAATCCGGAGAGAATATCCTTTCGGAGATCAAGGGACGGGATACGCTGACTTCTCTTCCCTCCTCTGCTGTCATCTCCTCCTCCAGCTTGAAGGAAGTCCTGCTTCCGGAAGCCAGATTCCTGGCGCTGAAGATTACGGATGTGATCGCCAGCCTTCCCCCGGAACTGGCAAGCGACTTGGTCCGCAACGGAATGCTCCTTACCGGAGGAGGCGCTCTTCTTACCGGCCTCAAGGATTACTTCCAGAAGACCCTTTCCTTGATCGTAAGAACGGACAAGGAACCGGACAGTGCTGTGGTCAAGGGATTAGGAGTCTATATTACGAATCTGCTGAATGCGTAAAACCGAAAGGAAAATATCATCATGGTTACGCTTTTGGATTTAAAGAAGGAGAAGATGCAGGCGCTGAAGGCTAGAGACAAAGACAGAGAAGGAATCCTCGGGATCGTGATTACGAACTATCAGCTTGCCGAAGTGGAGAAGAAGGCGAAGAACGAGACGATGAGCGATGCCGATATGGTCAGCTGCCTCAACAAGACCCTGAAGGGCCTGGAAGACGAAGTTGCCATGTATCAGTCGGCCGGACGCGAAGAAGACGCCAAGAAGGCTCTTAATCAGGTCAAGACCGTCAAGGAGTTCCTTCCTCAGATGATGTCGGAGGAAGAAGTCAAAGCCGTTATCGAAAAGCTTCCGGATCATTCCATCAAGACTATCATGTCCTCCTTCAAGAAGGACTATGCCGGCAAGGCAGATATGGGAATGGTTTCCCGTATTGCCAAGTCCTACCAGGGAAAGTAGAAGAAACATCCCGGACTCGGTTGACAAACCAAGTCCGGGACTTTAAACTATTCCATGCTGCTTTTTACGGGGGAGTAGTTAAGTGGCATAACAGCGGTCTCCAAAACCGTTATTGAGAGTTCGATTCTTTCCTCCCCCGCCAGCGTATAAAAAAGCCCTAGAAATAGGGCTTTTTCTATGTCGTGATACAAATTTGATACAAATATTCGGAAAAGCAGAAAGATTTTTGACCGCAAATTGCAGGACTTAAGAAGGCCCCTGTTTCCTTGTCCGAGAGCCTCCGTTCCCCTCCGGTGAGTTGAGGAGGTACTCGGAAATGAAACGTCCATCAAAAAAAGGCTAAAGCGCAGCGCCCTAGTCCTAAAGCTAGTCCAGATGATAGCTAGCATCATGTCGACCATCGTCAACATTGTTGAGCTGTTCCTTTAGCTTTGCAAAACCTAGGGCTTGGCTTAAACGCCTTTTTTGACGGCCTCAAACCTCCCCACGCCGGCATAAGCCCCTTGCAGCAGTCCTACAAAAGAATCAAGACCGGAAATCGGAACCAAACGAATTCTCCAAGAGGTCCGAAATCTCCTTCTGCTTACCGCCAGTCTCATGAATGCAATATTTACCGGTCAGAAGGAACTGGTTACTTGGTAAAAGGATTGTGGAAGAAGAGTTGGGGACTAATCGAAAAGGAAACTATGGTAAGGAGATTATTATTTCCGTATCGAAAAAACTTACTGAAGAATATGGAAAAGGTTTTGAACGATCTTCGGTTTATTCCTTTGTTCAGTTTTACAAAGAATACAAAGACATTTTCCAAACGGCGTCTGGACAATCTTTTCTCGCGTGGTCTCATTATCTAGTCCTTCTTCAGGTTTTTGATAAAGAAGCCAGGGATTGGTATGAAAACGAGGCTTTACGTGAGACTTGGAGTGTATGAACTCTCCAGAGGAACGTCTCAACCCAGTATTACTACCGGATTCTCAAATCTCAAAAGAAAGATCTGGTAAGAAAGGAAATGCTTTCTAAGAGTCAAGGGGAGGGTGACGAACGCTTGGAATTCGTCAAGAACCCTGCCATATTGGAATTCCTTAGTCTTCCAGAAGACAATTCTTATTTGGAGAAAGCCATCTTAGCAAATCTAAAGGATTTTCTGATGGAGCTTGGAAAAGGTTATGCCTTCGTAGCATCGCAAAAAAGGATACATACCGAGAAAGAGGATTATTTCATTGATCTGGTCTTTTACAATTACATTCTTAAGGGCTTTGTTCTTATCGATTTGAAAATGGGCAAAATCACTCACCAGGATGTCGGCCAGATGGATATGTACGTTAAGATGTTTGATGAAAGAGAAAAAGGGGAGAGTGACAATCCAACAATTGGCATTCTTCTTTGTTCCGATACTGATGCCGATGTGGCTCGCTATTCAAACCTCAGCGAGAACAATCATCTCTTTGCTTCTAAATACAAGACTTATTTGCCGACACAAGCTGAAATAAAGGCGGAGATTGAGAACCAAAAAGCCATGTTTTATCTTCAGAATTTTCAAAAGAAATAACCTTGTTTTCAATCCTTAGTCGAAAATCAAAAAGCGGAGATAAAAGATGCAGAAGAGCAGGAAGAAAAGCCAATAAAGAGGAAGAAGACCGACAGGGAAGTAGGGCGGAAGAAACTGCAACCTGACAAAGCCCATGATTGAAGGCCTCCTTTCAAAGTGAATTGACAACAACAAAGAAAAGTAATAGACTGCTAAAAGTCGTGAGGGGTTGAATTAATGTCCGGTACTTAATTCCGGACCACCCCTCGTTTTTTTGTGTTTGTTTTTCCCCTTTTTTTGCAAGTGATCTTTCTTATGTTTAAAGTAATAATAACGATAAACGATAAAAATAAAACGAAAAAAATTTACTTTTTAGACTCTAGAGTGCACGTGAGGGATGGGAAATGCCATGAAATCGGCAATGTTTCAGTGCTTGGTGGCACGATATCGCATAATTTTGACGGTTTTCAGCATGATTTCGATGAGAGCCTGTGCCTT
>JAEWSP010000025.1 GCA_023459795.1 Bacillota bacterium | reverse complement strand
CTTAATCCCGGCTTCTTGTCCCGCCCTGTTTTCTTCCATTTGAACCATTTCCATATCTTGTTTCCTTTCCGGGTCATAAGAAACCCGTCATCCAGGCAGAAAGCTTCCTGCTAGGATGAAAAATAATGAGAAGGAGGAACAATAGTGTTGGCATTTCGGCTCTGACATCGGCCGAGTTTCCGTTCTGATGGTATAATTTTCCTGCTGCATTAGGACCAGTTCAAGGCTCGGCATCCGCTAATGCAGCAATTCCCGGATGCCCTGCCCTGAACCGGCCGGAAAGGATTTTCCGGTGTCCGAGAAAAAGATCGACCGACGAAGTATGCGTATAACTGTTTTCGCATGCTGCCCTTTCTGCGGAAGCGGGAAGGTGACGAAGTACGGGAAGGAAAAGAACGGGGCGCAGAGATTCCGCTGCGCTTCATGCGGGAGGACGTTCACGGGAGGGGAGAACACGGTTCTCTTCTCCTCGAAGGTCTCTCCGGGACATATCAGAAGAATGCTCTCGATGCTGATGGAAGGGACGACAATCCGGCAGGCCTGCCATCAGTCGAAGGTATCCCTTCGGACAGGCGTTCTCTACCTCAGGAAGTTCCAGGCTCTGATAAGTCCCGGAAGCCACCATTTTATGGGCTGGAACGGCTGGGCTGACGAGACTTACGCCAGCGCTCCGATGAAGGAACAGAAACCTGGGAAAGGCGTATCCGTCCTGACCGGAAGAAGAAAGAAGAAGGCGGGACTGAGCAGGAATCTCATTCCGATTTTCTGCGGCGTCGACGATGAGGGACGCTGCTTTGCGGAAGTCGGGGACGGGAGAGGGGTTCCGGGCGTCGAAGAATGCAGGAAGCATTATCAGGGGAAGTTCCGTCCGGGATCCACCGTCACACACGACAGCGGGAACTACGGCGATATTTTCGCCGGCTGCAAGGAGATTGAAACGGACTCGGATTCCGCAGAGGCACACGACCTTCTCAATCCGATCAACCGCTTCACGAACCTGATCCAGCGCTGCTTCAAGGTGCATCTGAGGATCCGCAGGAAGAACATCCAGAAGTGGCTGAACGTGGTCTGCTTTATGTACGAGAACCACCTGGAGACTTTCGACGAGCTTTGGGACTGGGTTTCCGTAAGAATATTGTTTTCCGGGAAAACCCTCAGAAGGAAGGACATTTAGATGGCCTCATCAACACTATTGTTCCTCCTTCTCAAAAATTTTACATCAATTTCCAGTACAAGTGGATGATGAATATGAAAAAGAACAAAATTTGGAAATCTTTGATTTTCTAGATATGGATACTTTTTTTGTTGATGCTAATGCTGGTTTTATAAACGAAAAGGCAAATCTCGAAAACCAGATTAAAACAAAATGTAAGGCCATTTTTAGCAAAGAAGGAAAAACAAAAAAATGATGCTACCACGTAGAAATTGAATCTTCTCAGCCTAATCCTGGAGAAGAATATCCTATCCTGCTTCCCACCACAAAATTTCGTTAACGGTCCGCTTTTCGGTTTGTAGTGTGTACATGGTAAATTCCGGAATTTTGTGTTTTGTTCCTGTGAATCCTTAGGTGCACGGCAAAAAAACTGTACTACTTTTTCAGGACTTTTTTAGTGTGCTCGTGAGCATATGGAAATCCTAAGCCTTGGAATTAAACCTTCATTTCTTTGAAGGCATCGAAGGAATGCCGTTGCTTGGAACCGTCATAGGGCGACGGTAGAGGTTTTTAGATTATTTCCCGGAAAATCAAGGAAACCGCCATGAAGGGAATAGCATCATGGTCAACATGGCATTCTCTTGAACAGTCCCAATGAAACAAGGGGATTATCCTGCTTTGGGTTCAGCTAGCAACATTTTGGCTTATCTTTCTCATGAAATAAAAGCTTTTTTCTAGCAAGGCAAAGCATCCGGAATCCGTTCTTTTTACTTGGAGAAGAGGACTTAGAGAAACAGCATTTCTTCTTTCTTCTTGCCCCTTTCCTTGGAAAAATGGGTAACGAATAGATTTCCTCCGTTGTATAATTGACTAGAAACAAATTGAACATGGAACAAAAGCGAACGTTTTCTGCCTTATTATCGTATCTTTCTCCCCTTTACTTCATCCGGAAGAACAACCTGACTTCGGAGCAGGTGTACAGCGTCCGGGAGGAATGCCTTTGCGAAGAGCAGAAAAGTGCCCTGATCGTGAGCGTTTTTGCAATCCTGTCCATGCTTTTCTATTTCATCGCTGCCTTGGTGAACCATTACTTCTCCCTGGTAAAATATCCGTATATCTATCTGAGCTGGGCAATCTTCCTTCTCCTCCTCTTTGCGTCCCTCTACCTCTGCTGCTCCCTGGTTGCCTGGTTCCGTCCTTTCCCTCCCAAGTACAGGAAGATTGCCATCACCCTCTTCGAGCTTTCCCTCCTTGCTTCCTCCCTCCTCTTCCTCGTCTCCTGCCATACCCTGAATTCCGAAGGGCAGACGGAGTTCAGCCTCGGCTATCTCTGGATCATGGGGCTCGCCCTTATCGCTCCTTCCGACTTTGTCTGCTGGGCGGTCATCTCCGGCCTGGAATTCGTCGGCTCCCTCCTCTGCTTCTGCCTTCTGCCGATCTCCCTTGCCGTCCTTCCCCACTACATCGTGTTCCTCGTGATTGCCCTGGCCTCCATGTGGATGATCCGTTCCCATGTCTTCGTCTATTCCTACTACCGGAAGAATGCGGAGTGGGAGTCGAGCCACAATGCCCTTCTTTCCGTCACCGACTGCCTGACCGGGATCGAGAACCGGCAGGGAGCAAAGTCCTTCTTCGCCCTCAAGACCCCGGGGTGGGTCCTGAGGAAGAGCAAAGTGACGATCATCCTCTTCGATGTCGACCAGTTCAAGACCTACAACGACCATTTCGGCCATCTTGTCGGGGACGACTGCCTGAAGAAGGTCGCCCAGGCCGTGAAGTCCGCTGCCCCGAATTCCGGTCCGGATTTCTTCCGGTACGGCGGGGATGAGTTCTTCCTCGTCCTCGAGGACGAGGACCCGGAAGTGGTAAGAGGAATCGTCCTCCAGATCATGATGGCGGTACGGGACAGCCGGATTCCTTCCGCCGTGAAGGGAAAGTACCTGACAGTCAGCATCGGAGTCAAGACGGAGACGGCAGGGCCGGGATACGACTACCAGCAGCATTTCCAGGAAGCGGACGTCCTTCTCTACAAGGCCGAGGAAACCCATAACGGGAGAGCCAGCCTCAACGGGGAGATGATTCCGCCGGTCTCGGATTAGAAAAGCCTTCCTCTTCCTCCCGGTTCAATAGCCGGAGGAGACGGGAAGGCTTTTTTCAGGAAAACAAAAATCCTCCCCCGGAGGGGAGGAACTGACTACTTGGTAGAAGGAACTTCGCTAGCCGGAGCCGCTTTGGCAGAAGGCTTCTCTTCCTTCTTGTCGGAAGCGACAGCTTCCTTGACGACAGAGGCAAGAGTAGCGACACCCTTCATGTCGGAAGGGATGAAGATCTTCGTCGCCTGGCCGTCTGCGACCTTGCCGAGGGCTTCGTAGTAGCGGAGAGTGAGGACGGCATCATCGGCCTGGGCAGCCTTGACGGACTTGATACCGGATGCTTCCGCTTCCCGGATCATCTTGATGGAGTCGGCTTCGGCCAGCTTCATATCCCTTAAGGACTCGGCATCGCCTTCGGCCTTGAGGATGGCAGCCTTCTTCTCGGATTCGGCATTCAGGATCATGGACTCCTTCTTGCCTTCGGCGATAAGGATGGAAGACTGCTTCTCGCCTTCGGCAAGAAGGATCTTCTCTCTCTTCTCACGTTCGGCTCTCATCTGGCGTTCCATGGCATCCCTGATATCCTTCGGAGGAAGGATGTTCTTGACTTCGACACGGTTTACCTTGATTCCCCAGGGATCGGTAGCCTCATCCAGGATCTTCCGCATCTTTCCGTTGATGATATCACGGGAAGTAAGGGTACCATCGAGATCGAGGTCTCCGATGATGTTTCTTAAGGTAGTGGCGGAGAGGTATTCGATAGCCGAGATCGGATTATCGACACCGTACGCATAGAGCTTCGGATCCGTAACCTGGAAGAAGATGACGGTATCGATCTGCATGGTGACGTTATCCTTCGTGATAACGGACTGCGGCTCGAAGTCCTTCACCTGCTCCTTCATGGAGATACGGTGCGTGACATGGTCGACGAACGGGACGAGGAAGTGGATTCCGACACCCCATGTCGAATGATAGGCACCGAGTCTTTCGACGATGAACTTCTCTGTCTGACGGACGATACGGATGTTGGCGATGAAGGTCAGGATCAGGACTAACAGGACCAGACAGATGACTAATACTGCTACTTGCCACGGGTACATAGTTACTCAGCCTCCTTTTGGCTTATGTCTTCCCTGACGACGAGCTTATTCCCGGATACGGATAGGACCACGATGATTCTTCCCTGCTCAATCGAGATCTTCCCGTCCTGGGCGATTGCCGTCCACAGCACGTCTCCGATCCTGGCCTCTCCGGCCTCGAGCGGAGTGATTCCCTTCGTGAGGATTCCTCTCTTCCCCTTCATCTCGTCGATGTTGGAGTTCAGGACATCCTTCTTCAGGAACTTATGGACAAGCGGCCTAAGGCAGAGGAGCGAGACGATGGAGAGGACGGTGAAGACGATTGCTTCCACCCACCACGGGACATCCGGAATAAGGGAGATTATAAGAGCGACCAGAGCACCGAACGAGAACCAGACGGAGATGAGGTCCGTACCGATGGATTCGATGATCAGAGTGATGACGAAGACGGCAAGCCAGATTGTCCACATCCATGTTTCCATAATACTAGGCTCCTTTCCCGGTCAGAACTACAAGATATCCTTCTTCTTCGTTCCAACAGGTCTTAAACTTCAGGGGGTCCTTTGCAAGAGTCAGGGAGAGGCTTTCCGCAATGCTCTTCATCAGCTTGGAAGAGCAGATCCTGGAATAGCTTCTCTTGACCTGGTAGGGGAAGATGGTCTCTTCCGGGATGTCTCCCCTTTCCACCTGATCCTTCGACAAAGGCCGGATAACGATATTCTTCTTCTCGTCCACTCCTACCTGTACCTTATAGCAGGAGCATAAAGGCACCCCGGATAAGGTATTCAGCGTGATGTTGGTGGGATAGAGGCTGCAGGTCCCGTCAAGGGGACTGTTTCCGAACCAAGTAATCATCTTTTCTCCTCCTTCTGGAAGTATGATACAAGATGATACACAAAGATTCAAGAAAAACTTAAAGATTCTTTTCTTCTCTTCCGAAGGCTTCTTTCCCCTTTCTGTATGTTTCCTCCTGCTAGGCACAAATAGGATAGCACAAAACCGGAAAAAGGCAGATCCTATCTCCTCTTTGCAAGGGCATCCCTTGCAAGGAGGAGAGAAAGAACGGACCGCATATCCTGGATTCTGTTTGCTTCTGCTTCTTCGACAAGGAGAGAGAAGTCTTCTTCCCCGACTTCTATGAATTCGTCTTTGTCGAGGGACTGTTCTTTCTTGGCAAGGTCTTCTCCGAGATACAGGTATGCTTTCTCCGTGGAATAGGCGGGAGCGGGATAGAACGTACCTAATAGGGTTAGGCTTCCGGCCTCATATCCGGTTTCTTCCAAAAGCTCTCTTCTTGCTGCAGCAAGACTATCTTCCCCTTCTTCCTTCTTTCCGTAAGGGAGTGCCTTTATAGGCATCAGGAAAGGATGCCGGAACTGTTTCTCTACGATTACTTTCCTGTCCTTAGTAAGGGCCAGGATTACGACGCTGTCTCTTCTATCCACCGTCTCCTTGAGGGCTTGTTCTCCGTTTGGCAGAAGAACAATGTCTTTCCTAAGGCTTAGTTTCTTTCCTTCGTAGACTGTCGTACTCTTCAGCGTCTTTTCTTCCAGCTCCATATGCCTTTCCTCCCTCCTATTAGTCTATAGGATACAAGAAGAGGAGAAAAGGGAATCCCTCTCTTCTTGCAGCCAAGGCAAGGATAAAGGATAATAATACAAAAGGATCAGGAGGGTCTTCATGGAAAAACAGAAAAGCTTTCTTCTTTCTTTGTTGCTTCTTCTGGTCTTTTCTTCCTGCAAAGGTTCTTCTCCCGCCGCTTCTTCCTCTTCTTCGGATCTGGATTCTTCTTCCTCTTCTTTTTCCGTATCTTCCTCCAGCAGCACGGAAGGAAAGGATCTGGATGTGGCGGTCCTATCGGACCTCCACTACCTTTCCCCTTCCCTTCTTTCGGAAAAAAGCAATCTTGCCGGAAAAAAACTGGCATACGGAGAATCCTCCGATATCCTGGATATGGCGCTTAGGAGAACCGGAGAGAAGCATCCTACCGCCCTTCTTATTGCCGGAGACCTCACCAAGGACGGAGAGAAGATCGGCCATGAGGAAGTAAGCAAGAAGCTTCTGATGTTTGAGAAGGACTATTCCGTACCGGTTTATGTGATCCCCGGGAATCACGATATCAATGCCCCGGAAAAGAACAGCAGTATCCCTTATGAAGCAGAAAGGACTACTCCTTCCGATTTCCGGAGCATCTACAGCGAAGTAACGTATTCCTCCCCTACGATCCTCAGTTCCTTCGTCCCGGAAGAAGGGACGAGTGCCGGAGGATTAAGCTATTCGGCAAGGATCCAGAACGGGGTAACGCTTCTAGCCTTGGACGACAACCTCTACTCCAAAGACAGCACCAGCTCGAAGAGCGACAACTGCGAGAGCGGGGGAAAACTTTCCCCCGCCCTCGTGCTTTGGGCAAAGGAGCAGCTTAGGAATGCCAGAAGCAGGAATGATTTCGTCATCGGCCTTTCCCACCACGGCTTCCTGGAACATTTCCAGGGGCAGAAGAAACTCGCTTCTTCAAGGCTTGTTGCCAATGACTCCGATACCCTTTCCTCGCTCTCTTCTTTGGGGCTCCATGTAGTCTTCACCGGACACGGACATACCGACGATGTCTCGGAAGAGACGTTTGCAGACGGAAACTCTTTGGTCGATGTCGAGACAGGCTCCCTTATCTCCTATCCTTCTTCGGAGACATACGCCTCTTTTTCTGCTTCCTCTTCCGGAAAGAAGGAAGAAGATGCCGTTCTGGAAAGGGTGACGGGAGGAATCCTGTCCTATCAGGACAAGACCTCCAATAGCACAACGGCTATTCCGGATCTCTCTTCCTACCTTAAGGAGAAAGGATACGACACGATTGGAATAGACGGCATCGTCTTTGCACTTCTTTCCAAAGTCCTTGCAGGATCAAGGAAGATACAACGGAAGTATCTGTCGGAAAGATGCTATCCTATGTACTATTCGGAAGCAACGCCGTTTCCACTTCTTTCTCCGAGATGGTTAAGACTTTGCTTCCTCTTCTTTCCGGAAGAACGGTATCGCTAGGGGACAAGAGGTCTATATCCTTCTCTTCTTCCTATATCCAGTATTCCTATTCCGGAAGCAAAGGGAACATCGTTTTGAAGATGAACCATTCCTCTCTTGCCCGTTCCATGGGTGTCCTATTTGCATCTATGGACTCGATTCTTGCGGATTCCTATTCCTCTGTCTACTCCTCTCTTCTTTCTTCCAGCGCTTCTATCCTTTCTACCCCTTTATCCGAAGACGGGGATAAGACCCTTTCTTCGTTCCTGGAGGTTCTTCTTCTCCGCTTCTATTCTGGGGAAGACGGGGATGCCTATTCCGGGGAACTGCTTTCGGACAAAGAGAAGACTCTGGAAGCATCCTTCGGACGGAGACTTATCGTTTGCCTTCTTCCCTCCTTCTCCTCCTTCGTGGATCTTCTGCTGGGCAGGACTTCCTTTTCTTCCTTTACCGGATGCCTTGGAGAAACTGAGGATTCTTCCCTTGTCTTCCAGAATCCACTCTTCCAGGTGACGGAGGGGGAAGCCCTCCTTTGCTCCTTGTTCCAGAAGTGCGGAATAGAAGCGGGTACGCTTCTGTTCCCGGATGATTTCTCCCTTCTCTCCTTCTCGAATCTGGCTACAGACGGGTGGAAGGTTGTTCTCGGGGAAGATATCGATTTCTGTACTTCTTCCCTTCTGTCCCTGATCCTTCTCGGAAACGGCTCTTCCTTCCTCGGAATCCTTACGGACAAGAAGATAAAAGCCGTTCTTTCTAAAGCCGGGGATGTACTGGATATCCTGGGCCTGGATAAGAACATCCCTGACGACCAGGGAGAAATAGGGCCTCTCCCTTTTGAATAGGGAAAAGGTTGTTATCCTTATTGTTTGTAGTTTCCTTTGGAATACGATAAAGTAAATATATTAAAGAAAAAAGGGTTCAGGAAAGGCAAGCAGCTGCTTGGCTTTGTTTCCTGAATCTAGAAGAACGAGGAGGGAAAGGATATGGCAAAGTCCCTTGCAGTCTATTTTTCGGCAACAGGAAGCACGGAGACGGTCAGCCAGAAGATTGCCGTTGCCACCTCCAGCGACCTGTTCGAGATCATCCCGGAAGTTCCGTATACGAAGTCCGACCTGGACTGGTCGAATCCTCTTTCCCGTACTTCGAAAGAGAAGAATGATCCTAGCTACCGGCCGGAGATCTCCAGCAAGGTAAAGAAGTTGGATTCCTACGATACCATCTACCTGGGTTTCCCTATCTACTGGTACAGGGAACCTGCAATCATCGATACATTCCTTACTTCCTATGACTTCTCCGGAAAGAAGATCTATCCTTTCTGCACTTCCGGAAGCAGCCTTATGGGGAATACGCCAGTCCTTCTGCAGGCTCTTGTCCCTAATGCCAAGGTTGGAAACGGGAAAGGATTCCTTCCTTCCGTCAAGGAAGAGGAGATTATGGAGTGGCTGGACGGACTCAAGAAGTAGCTGAAGGAAAAGAGAGGAGAACACATATGAAAATGCTTATCCTTTACTACACCTGGTACAAAGGCAATACGAAGATGATTGCCAAGAAGCTTTCGGATGCTACCTCCTCCGACATGGAGCAGATCGAACCGGTAAGGCCCTATCACGGAGACTACGGCGCGGTCATGAAGAAGAGCCAGGCAGAGATCGAAGGAAGAGTGCAGAGGGAAATCAAGCCTCTCTTTCATTCTCTTTCCGCTTATGACATCATCGCCATCGGGTCCCCTACCTGGTGGTTTGCCTTGCCTCCTGCAATCCGCTTCCTCCTGAACCATTATTCCTTCAGGGGGAAGACCGTCGTCCCGTTCCTTACAAACGGAGGATTCCCCGGCAATGCCCTGTCCGACTTCGAGACAGCATTGCAGGGGTCCTCTATCCTCTCCCCGATGGAATTCCAGTTCGATAGCGCCGGGAAAGGCCTTCTTGTCACCAAGAAGGAGATCCTGGAGGACTGGATCTCTTCCATCAGGATTGCTCTATCCGAGAAGAAGCAGGGATAGGGAAGAACAAAAAAGCACAAACAAAAAAGGCAGTTGCAGCCAGGCTGCAACTGCTTTTCCTGTCTTCTGTTATTCGATCGAGTCCAGGACTTCCTTAAGCGTCTTTGAGGAAGCAACAAGAGCTTCCTTCTCTTCTTTGGAAAGCGGGGATTCCAGGACCTGTTCGGCACCATTCCTTCCGACAATGGTCGGGATGGAAAGCGCAAGGCCGCTGATACCGTACTGTCCCGTAAGCTCTACGGAGAGGGGAAGGATCTGTTTCTGGTCGTTGACGATGGCTTCCACGATATGGCTTACGGCCATCGCGACTCCGTAGTAGGTGGAACCCTTCCTCTTGATGATCTCGTAGGCGGAGTCCTTCACTTCCTCATGGAGCTTCTTCATTCCTTCCTCGTGGTCGTGGAACCCTCTCATCTCGCAGAAGTCGTTGACCGGGATTCCGGCGATGTTCGTGAAGGACCAGGCGCAGAGCTCGCTGTCTCCGTGCTCGCCCAGGATTACCGTATGGACGTTGCTGGTATCGACGGACAGATGGCGGGAGATCAGGTACTTGAGCCTTGCCGTATCGAGGACCGTACCGCTTCCGAAGACCCGGTTCTTCGGTAACCCGGAGATCCTGTAGGCGTAGTCCGTCAGGACATCGACAGGGTTAGAGACGATCAGGAGCAGGCCTTCTGCCTTCACTCTCTTGATCTCCTCGATGATCCCCTTCATGATCCTGGCATTCATCTTTATGAGATCGAGCCTGGTCTGGCCCGGCTTCTGGGCAAGGCCTGCCGTAATGATGATGATCCCGGCATCAAAGACATCTTCGTAGTCTCCGGCATGTACCTTCATATCCCTCTTGCAGTAGGGAAGACCGTGGGAGAGGTCCATCGCCTCCCCGACTGCCTTCTCCTTGTTGACATCTATAAGCACCAATTCATCGAACAGTCCCTGCTGGACCAATGAGAAGGCGATAGAGGCGCCGACCATTCCGACACCGACGACGGCAGCTTTCTTGATATTAACCATAAAGCTTCCTCCTTCTTGTATAGGATAGGAACAGATAGGAAGAAAAGCAAAAGAAACGCTCCATGGAAAAAGCCTTCCCGGAGGAAGGCTTTAGGCTATTCTTCCCGTAAGGCGTGATGCTCGGCCTTGGAAAGATACATCCTCTGGTCCGCAATCACGTACAGGTCGCTGAACTCCGTTCCGTCTACAGGCGTATAGCTGGCGCCTAACGATACCCTTAAGGGGGTAGTTATTCCTAGGGCCTCGCCGATCTTCTCGATCCTCGGACGCAGGAGATCCTCTATTTCGCTTAAGGTGATCTCCTTGGGATCGAAGAGGAAGGAGAATTCGTCTCCGCCAAGCCTTGTCGGATAGTAGCAGTGGCTGTCCGTAAGGGAGATAAGTGCCCTACCGACCTTCCTCAGGCATTCGTCTCCGAAGCTGTGGCCGTAGTCATCGTTCAGCTTCTTGAAGAAATCGATATCCATCATGGCGAATCCCATCGGGGAATTGCGGTGCTGGGAAAGGAACTGCTCCATCTTTTTCCTCCCGTTGATCTGGTTGCTGCAGGAGGTAAGGGAATCCATATCCTTGAGGACGGTATCCGTGTAGTCCGTAGCGACGACGACGGCCGTATCCCTGTCCTCTTCTTTTAGAAGCGTCAGGGAGATCTTGATCCAGCGGTCGATTCCGGAAAGCTTGTAGGTTATAATAGATCTCTTCTCCTTATCCTTCATCATCTTCTTCAGGTTGCGTAGGCAAAGGAAATCATGGACCTTCTTCTGGTCCCTCGTATCGATAAGAGGCAATGCCTTCAATAGTCCGTCATGGTAGGAGCCGTCTTCCGGAAGGGAGTAGTTGGTCGGTCTCCGGGCCAGGAAGGAAAGGAAGTAGGTATCTTCGTTGAGATCGATTTCCGCATAATACTCGATAGCTCCGAAGAGTCCTTCCTTGAGGCGGGTAAGACTTTCCCGGGCTTTGCTCTGGTCGTCTAGAACCGGAGCTGTCTTCTTCTTGCAGTATACGATCTGGATCGGCTCCAAAGTGGAATGCATGTCCTGGACGTGGAAGGAATAGCCTGAGCTGAGGAAAGAAGATCCGTCCCTGTTTCCGGAAGAAAGGAAATCCGGGCAGTCCTTCAATAGATCCGGGAAGGCTGCCGTAAACGAGAATCCAATCTTCAGGGCGGGGTTTACAAGCTCCATGGAATGGTTCCGGTATAGGACCTTCCCCTGCCTGTCCAGAAGGAATACTCCTTCCGGAAGATTGGAAAACAGAATCCGGTAGGATTCCATAGGAAGAACATCGAAATGCTTAGAAGCACCCTCGATTGCCGGAATGAGGTTGAGCTGCAGGAGATAGGTTTCCCCCTCCTCGTCTTTCCCGAGTTCCGTGACGGAAACCTTTGCATCATAGCTGATTCCGGTCTCATCCACATACCTAAGCCCGTCGGGGAAAACGGTTCCGGTTTCATCGGACTTGGAAAGAAGCTTGTAGAGGAGAGGCAGAGTCTTCTCCGCCCTCTCCTTGGAGAGGATATCTTCCAGGGCCTTCCCCTGCATCTTCGCTTCCAGTCCTAGCAGTATCTGGAAAGCCTTGTTGTATTCGACGAGGGTAATCTTTTCTTTTCCGGAATGGATGACGGCAAGAGGGTTCATGATGTCCTGGAAAAGGAAGCTGGTGTCGGAAACAGGATCCTGGATAGCCCTAAGGAGTCCGAACCGGGACGGCTTCGTCTTCTTTTCGCTTTTGGCCCGGGACTGGACATCCTTTACGAACTCCTCGACGGAAAGAGGCATCAGGAAATAATATCCCTGGAAGTTGGATGCACCGACGGACAGGAAGAAAGGCAGTGCCTCCTTCCGGTCGATGCCAAGGAAGATCACCGGTATTTCCAGAAAGGAGGCAAGGTTAGCCAGAGAACGCAGAGTAGCATTGGCATAGGGGCTGCTGTCTTTCCCCAGGGTTCCCCTGACGTCTACCTTGATGGCAGAGATGCCGTACTCCTTGAGCTTTTCCAAAGGCAGGCTTTCGTTTCCGGTGAAATCGGTATAGAAGCCGATATGGTTCTTCCTGCAGTCGGCAAGGAAGGAAAGGATGTTGTCGTTGGGAGAGGAAAGGATGGCCTTCGGGATCTCCAGGATCAGCAGGTCATGGGGAATCTTGCTGGAATCGATAACGGAAAGGATCTTCGGGAATAGGTTCCGGTCGTAGAAATCGATGGCGGACAGGTTCACGGAAAGAGGTAAAGGGTTCTTCCCCTGGTCCAGTTCCTTCCGCAATACGGAAACCGTCTTTTCCAGCATATAGGTGTCGAGGATACGGATGGCGCCGTTCCTTTCCAGGATCGGAATGAAGTCTCCGGGAAGGAGGGCTACGCCCTTCTTCACCCAACGGACGAGGACTTCCCCGCCCAGGACTTTTTCCCTGTTGGTATCATAGATTCCCTGGATAAGGGGAACAAAGGAACCGTCTTCCAGGGCGGCAGGGAAATCTGCAAGGATTTCCTTCTCCCGCTCCTCCTCCGGATGGATAGCCATGCTGCAGATGGAGAAGGGATTCCTCTCGGAAAGGGAGCTCGATTCGGCGGCTTCCTCCGTCCTGTCCTTGACCTCGGCAAAAACGGCCGGATCATTGATGCCTGCAATGCCGTACCGGCATTGCAGATCGATATCCGGATAATGTTCTTTCAGGAAATTGTCCAGCTGCTTCATCTTCTCTTCCGTGTCCCTGGTATTCAGGGTATAGAGGAAATAGAAGCGGCTTTCATATAGGTAATGGCTGGAAAGAAGGAGGCTAGCAGACCAGGTC
This sequence comes from Bacillota bacterium, assembly GCA_023459795.1. Classification (GTDB taxonomy): domain Bacteria; phylum Bacillota_I; class Bacilli_A; order RFN20; family CAG-288; genus Enterosoma. The sequence continues at coordinate 13,774 of JAEWSP010000025.1, read as the reverse complement.
CTGAGATAGATACCTGCCTCTTTCAGAAGAAGGACAAGCTTTTCCTTTCCGTAGAACTTCTTATAGATATACAGGCCTCTTATCTGGAGGGTGACGAAGGTATGGGGAAGGGAAGAAGTCTTTTTCATCTCCACAGGAAAACGCAGCTCCATCGTCGAAGGGAGGTCAAGACCAGTCGTTGTATCCTTCCTCGCAAGGAGCATCAGCTCGTCGCGGGCATCACTGCGTTTTTCGTTCATTCGGTTTTTTGCAAAAAATCAATAACAAACCATTCCTTCCTGTCCTATTCCAACCTGAAGGAAAAAAGAAAACCAAGAACAAGTAAAACAAAGTTTAGCCATTTTAATGGTTCTTGTCAACTTTGCAGACTGAAAAAATCGCAAAAACAGTTGTTATTGAGCTCTGAAACGCAAATTCCGTCATTTTGAGGCAAAATGAAGAAGCGAAAGGACCGCCTTTTTACTTCTCGCTTCCGCAGAGCAATCCGTCGGCTGCCTCATAGAGGGCTTCCGAATTGTCTCCGTCCTTCTGGAAGAAGACGAGGGCAATCCTGGCATCGAGAGAGGTGGATAGCCCGAGCTTCTTCTCGATGGCCTGGCATTTAGGAATGAGGAGGGAGGACAGCTCCTTCCTGTTCTGGTCTTTCTTCTTCAGCAGCAGGAAGGCGAAATCGTCTCCGCACATCCTGGTCGGATAAAGGATCCGGTCATGGGGGAAGAGCATCATCGCCTTTCCGACTTCGGAAAGGACGATGTCTCCCATCTTATGGCCGTATTTCTCGTTGATCTCCCTGAGGTTGGCGATCTCCAAAAGCCCGTATCCGACAACAACCCCTGCATGGGAGAGGAGATAGTCGTCCATATACAGCTTCCCCCAGGTCTTGCTGTAGCTTCCCGAGACGAGATCCGTTTCCCGGAGGTGGGCAACCGTATTGTCGATGACGAAGAGAGTCGCATAATCCGCATCGCTCTGCTTCAGGACGGTTCCTAGTATCCGGCACCATTTCTTGTCGCCTTTCAGCTGGTATTCGGCTGTGAAGTATTTCTCTCCGGATTCGGCCTTCTCCCGCAAGGACTGCAGGTTGAGGTCGCCTTTTACGTTTGCGCTTTCGTTCCCGGAGAGGCTGTCCTTGGCTACGGAATAAAGGTCCTCGTACTGTCCGACAGCCGGAATGCCGTTCAATAGATCGTTCGTGATATGGATCTGCCGGTACTGTCCGGTGGCAAGGTTGATCTCCGTATAGATATCCGCGACACCCTTCAAGGAAGAAGCAATCCTTTCGGAAGTGGTGAGCGGCCCTTCGCTGCTTTGGAGGAAAAGATTGGAGGGGCAGAAATGAACGATTGTCATCGGGTTGGCACCGCTCTTCATCCCTATGCTATAGAGGAAGACATTGCAGCCAAGACGGGGAAGGTAGCAGATCTGGGACTTCCTGTGGACAGAGAAGGGAGAAAGGGTTCCGTTTGCCCATTCCCCGAACAACTCATGGATGGAGGCGCCTTTCCGGCAATCCGGAACAAACTCCTGCATTTTCTTGTTCACGTAGTGGATGTTGTCATCCTGATCGAAGGCAAATACACCGATAGGGGAATCCTCCGTGAGGAGAGCGAGGGTTTCCAGAGGGAGGACGGAGAAATCGGAGGAGAGGGTATACTTGTTCTCGGCAAAATCAAGCTGGATCAGATAGTAGGAGAAGCCTTTCTCCCGGAAGAGGGTATTGACCCCGATTTTTGCGACTATCGGCGGGACATTGTCTCTTGCCAGGGTGATCTTCATGGAAGAGTTGTAGGATTCCGTTCCGGGGGCGGAAGAGAAGAGAGCCAGGATTTCCTCCTTCTGGTTAGCAAGGCCTAGTCTTTCCAGGAGTATCGGAAGAGGAGTCATCTCGTTCTGGTTTACGAAGTGGAGGGCATTGAAGGCCGCATTTCCGAGTTCCAGAACGACAGACCCGTTGATCACCTTTATCAGGGCCCGGGGAGTATTGGAGTTCTGGAAGAGGAAGTTGGCGGAAGTGGTCGGGTTCCTAAGCTCGGAGAGAAGAGGGTCGTGGGAAACGTGGATGTCAAAGACCTGATGCTTCTCGGAAAGGACCTTCTCGAATTCCGCAACCGGCATCGGCTTTCCGAAGAAGTAACCCTGGATGTACTTCACGCCCATCTGGTCGAAGTACTTCACTTCTTCCACGGTCTCGACCCCTTCGACGATGATCGAGATATCCAGGGACCTGGCGATATCGATGGTCCCTTCGATGATTCTCCGGTTCTTGTCTCCGTTTGCCTTATCGAAGTTCCTCAGGAAGGCATAGTCAAGCTTCAATCCGGAGATATCCATCTCCTTAAGGGAATTTAGGGAAGAATAACCGCTCCCGAAATCATCCATAAGAATGGCAATTCCGGCTTTAATGGATTTATCCGCAAAATCCAGAATCCGGTCCTTTTCGGAGATATAGGAGGATTCCGTGATTTCAATCTGGATAAGCTGATGCGGAATCTGGTAGTGGTCGATGATAGAGAGGGTCTTGTCGAAGAGCTCCTGGTCGAGGAAATCGATCCGGGAATAGTTGAAGGAGAGAGGAACGGGAGACATTCCGGAATCCAGCTCCCGGCGAAGTACCTTGCAGGTTTCAATCAGCATATAGCGGTCCAACAGACGGATCTGGCCGTTTTCCTCGAAGATCGGAATGAAGACCCCGGGCGAAACCATCTTCCCGTTCCTGTTCCATCTGCAGAGGACTTCCCCTCCGGAGTAGGACTGGTCCTGGATATTGTATTTTGGCTGGATATAGGGAACGAATTCGTTTGCAGCCAAGGAAGAAGAAAAAGCAGCGATGATCGCTGCTTTCTCCTTCTCCTTTTCTACCAGCTCCAACCCATAGTCCTGGGATGAGGAATGATGGGCGATAGCATAATTGAGGGCATATTCCGACTTGTTCTTTCCTTCGGCATAAGTAGTTCTCTTCTCCGGAACCGGGTAGATGCCGGTGCAGGGGGCCAGGGAAACTTCCGGATAGGTAACATCCAATAGCTGCCCGATCCCTACGAGTTCTTTTTCGATAGTGCCTTTGTCGCCGGAAAGGAGCATGTAGAAAGTCGGAATGTCCTTGCTTTTGCCAAGAAGGAGAAGGGAAGGAAGAGCGGAAAGGTAGGAGGCTGTCTCCTTCAGGCATCTGGCTGCTCTTTTCTCTCCGAAGAATGCCTGGAAAGAAACAAAGCCGTGCAGATTGAGAACGACAAAATAGGTATTCAGCGGACGGAAGTTCTTTCTTAGTACCCCGGAGAAGCTTTCCTGGAAGGAACGGAGAAGCATGACCCCGGTAACGGGATCCTTGTTGAGGATATCGAGGAGGCCTCTCTTCTCCAGGCCTAGGCCGATATATCCGGAAACGGATTGGAGGAAGGAGGAAAGCTCTCCTAGCTTTGCGGTGCTGAAAGTCTCAGCCGTTAGGAAACCGAAGAGACGGGATTCGAAGAACACCGGAACCAGAAGGAAATTCTTTGCTTTCTTTCCGAGGATCTTCTCATAGCAAATTATCTCCGACTTCGAGGAACCCATCTGTTCGAAAAGAACCGGACGGGCTTCCTTCAGGTAAGGGGCAAGCGGAGACAGAACGGAATAAGGGAACGGGGAACTGTCCGTTCCTGCTCGGTAGAGGGTTTTCTTCTTGTTCTTCCTCTCTATCAGGAAGAAATGGGCGCCTTTGGCGCCGATTGCCTTCCTAAAGGAGAGAAGGGAATCGGATAGGGCCTTCTCCGTATCCTTCTCCTTCTGCATATGGCGGGAGATCTGGGCAAGGACGGCTTCCCTCTCCGGGTAGGGAAGGGAATTGTCTTTGCTGGATTCGATTGCTTCCAGGGTTCTGAAGAAATGAAGCCTCGAGACTCCTTCCTTGGTCTTGGCCAGGATTACGGAGACACGGAAACTTTTTTTGGAAGGCCGTGCTCATGTATTCCCAGGAAGCCAAGGAGGTTGGGAGGTGGTTCGGATTCTTGAAGTAGCAGCCGACACAGGAACGGCCGTTCTTGTTTACGATCTCGTAGCAGTGCGGAGGAACTTTGCCTTTGAGGAGTGCCTTCATCACGGGGTTTACATATACAATCCTGTCGTTTGTGATATCCGCCGCAAAGATCGGAAGGGGATTAGTGTCATAGCACGAGAAATCCTTCAGGATGAGATAACCGCTTTGTGAATCATCATGATTTGTCTTCATAACATGAATAACTTTCCGATTCCCAGGCTTCCGAAATGGATCAATCCTTTCTTAAGGCGTGATGTCTCTTCTTTTCTTCGTACATCTTCGTATCCGCAGCTACATACAAGTCATCGAAGTCCGTTCCATCTTTCGGGGAAAGGGAAAGGCCGATGGAAAGCTGGATAGGATGGGGGAAGGAAAGGGATTTGGAAAGGGAGGAGAGGCCGGGAAGGAAGAGGGAAGAGATCCTGGCAGCGTTGAAATACTCCGGGTCTTTGACAAGGAAACCGAATTCGTCTCCGCCGAAACGGATTCCGGGGCCGAACGAGTCCGGAGAAAGCTGCTGGAGAAGCTTGCTGATTCCGACCAGAACCTTGTCGCCGACAAGATGCCCGTAGTCGTCATCGATCTTCTTGAAGTAATCGATATCCATGAGGACGATTCCGAGATGCGCACCGAGATGGGCGTCTATGTATTCGTTCGTAGTCCTTTCCCCGGCACCGCGGTTCAATAGTCCGGTCAGGGAATCGAAGTCCCTAAGGAACGTATCCGTTACGTCCACGGTGAAGATGGAGCAGAAAGGGAGGCTCCCTTTCCGGAAGAATGTTCCGAAGTTCCTAAGCCACTTCTGTTTGTTCTTCAGACGGAAAACAGACGAGAAGTGTTTGATCCCTGCTTTTTCCTTGGCGATAAGGGAAAGAGTAGAAAGCTCTTTTGCCTCTTTGACGGAATCCCCGGAAAGGGTTGGAATTATATGTGTTTCCAGGCTTTCCTCGTAGTTTCCGGTCTCCGGAGCACCGAAATAGTTCTCGCTGCTGAAATGGACCTGCTGGAAGCTGTTCCCGGAAAGGTTGATCTCGGTATACATTTCGACGACTCCGAAGAGGGCGTTGGACATCCGGGCATAGAAGCTCTGATCCATGTCCTCCTCTTCCTTCCTGGAATCGATCTTGTTGAAGAAGGAGACTTTCATCTTTCCGCCTTCCTGGGACATTTCGACGGTATGGATGGAGATAAACTCCTTCAGGTTCCTGGAGTAGTAGATGATGGTCTTCCCGGTTTCCATAAGGGGGTCAGAGCCTTCGTTTGCCCATTCCAGGAAGACATCGGAAAGAGAAGCGTATTTCCGGGCTCTCGGGAAGAGGGACTGCATTTCCCTGTTCACGAATAGGATCTTCTTGTCCTCTCCGAAAGCCATCACTCCGAAAGGTACTCCGCTAAAGAGATACCCAAGGGTAGGAAGGGTAAGCATCCTAAGGTCGCTAGAGAGGGAGTAACGGTTCTTGGAGAAGTCGAGCTGGATGAGAAAATAAGAGACCTGGTCACCGGACATAAGCTTGTTCACGCCGACGCTGACGGAAATGTCGCTTCCGTTCTTCTGCTTCAAGACAAAAGTCTTGGTGAGAGGCCGTTTGTCAGCACCCGGTGCCATCGTGAAGAGGATCTTGAGGGTTTCCAGGTTTTCTCCAAGTCCGGCACTTTGAATGATCTCATCCAGAGTACCGACCTGGAAGTTCGGGAAAAGATGCAGGTCCTTGAAGGAATGGTTGGAGATTTCGATCAGGCCTTTTCCGTTGACGACTTTGAAGAGAGCCATCGGAAGAAGGGAGTCCTGCATCAGGAAGTTAGCGACGGAGCCGGGGTCCTTGAGCTCCGGAAGGATATCGACTCCCTGGTGGGGGCAATAGATCTCCCTTACCTGGTTGTGGCTGGTGATGAGCTTCTCGTAATCCGGAACGAGAAGAGGTTTTCCGTACAGGTAGCCTTGGATGTAGCGGGCACCGATCTGATGTAAGAAACTTGCTTCTTCCAAGGTTTCGACACCTTCTACGATCACCTTGAGATCGAGATAGCGTGCAAGATCGAGGCATCCCTCGATGACTTTCCGGTTCTTCTCCGCATTCTCCGTATTCTTGTTCTTGATGAAGTAATAGTCCAGTTTGATACCATTGATATCCATCTCCTTCAGGGAGTTCAGAGAGGAATAGCCGCTGCCGAAATCATCCATCCAGACTTCTATTCCGCTTTCCCGGCAGAGGGAGATGAAGCGGAGCATACGGTCCTTCATTTCGATATAGGCGCTTTCCGTAATCTCGATCTGGATCCGGTTATGGGGGATCTTATACTGGTCGATGATGCGGATGGTCTTGAGGAAGAGGGTCTCGTCATAGAAATCTACCCGGGAGTAATTGAAGGATAGCGGGACAGGATCGTATCCGGCATCCAGTTCCCTCCGCAAGGTCTTGCAGGTCTCCACCAGGACGAAATGATCCAGGTCTTTGATAAGGCCATTGGATTCGAAAAGGGGAATATAGGCACTGGGAGGAATCATCTTCCCGTCCCTCATCCAGCGGCAGAGGACTTCTCCGCCGATATAGGAAAGGGAATCCATGTTGTATTTCGGCTGGATATACAGAACAAATTCATGGTTTTTAAGGCCCTTCTGGAAGGTGGCGGCATACTGGCTCTTCTCCTTCTCGATGCCGAGGGCTTTCTCATCATAGAAAGCGAAGACTTTCTGCTGGTCTCCCAATGCTTCCTTGAGGGCAAAGTAGCCTTTGCTCTCCGCTTCGGCGATATCCTTCGATTCCGGGCTGAGGAAATAAAGTCCGAACTTAGGCTTAAGGCTTACATCCTTATGCGCTTCCTCGATGAAATTGTAGATCCGCATGCACGCTTTCTCGCTCTCTTCCCGAGTTGCATTCAGGAGAAAACCGAAATTCGTTCCGATGCTGGATCTATATCCCATCAAGAGCTCCGGAATATGGTTCTGAATGAAATAGGAGACTTCCTGCAGGAAAAGATTGCTCTTCTCCTCTCCGTAGAAGGTCTGATACACCTCATAGCCATCTAAGACCATAGCAATATAGGTCAGAGGCTTCTGGCCGTAACGTTCCCGGATTCTCGGAAAGAAGGAATTGAAGACCTGCGAGGTCAGGAAATGAGTGACCTTGTCCCGGCTCAGGGCATCCATCATGGCGGTTTTGCTTAGGATCAGTCCAAGGAGCTCGGCAGTCGAAGTCAGGGCACTGGAAACGGCACCCAGTTTGTCGATAGGGGAATCCTCGATGGTAAAGAAACCATGGAAGACTTTATTGACAAGGATGGGAGCCATGATCAAAGAAGAGACACTGTGGCCTACGAGTTCCCCGTATGCCATGACTTCTCCGTATTTGTCGTGAGCGGTTTTCCTAAGGAATACCGGCTTCCCTGCCTTCAGGTAGGGAAGAAGATAGGAAAGAGCGGTTTTACGGATGGAAACTTCCTTTTTGGTTTTCCCGGGATTCCAGGAAAGGAATTTCCGTTTTCCTTCCTCGTGGAGGGAAAAGACATGAGTTTGCTTTGCCTGGAAACTTTTGGCAAGAAGCTTCTTTGCTTTCTGCAGTGCTTTTACGGAATCCTTCTCCTGAGCCAAAAAGCTGGAAAGGGTGGAAACGAGGTTTTCCCTCCCGCTGGGAGAAAGGACATTCTCCGGATTAGCTTCCAGGACGTCCGTTCTTGCTAGTATCAGAAGCTTGTAGATGACCCCTTGGCACATAAGGAACTGGAAAGAGACCCTCAGCTGTTTGCTCTGGCTATGATCCCAGAGAATATCAAAACTGATTAGGGAAGCGGGCTTGGCAGGTCGGAAGTAATAGCTAGGGACATCCTGCTTGTCTAGTCCGATGAAAGAATCCGTGATGCACCCATGGGTAGGATGGTACCTGGCAGAAGCTATTTTGTTGAAATAGAAAAGCTTTCCGGTTTTGTCATCGCTGATGAATACAGGGTATGAAAAAGAATCGAAGAACGAGAAGTCGGACATTTCTTTGTACCGCTTACATAGGCATGTTTTAGGGCTCATATGCGATTCCTTTTGCTTTTATTATACTTGTTTTCCGGCAAAGGAAAAGAAAAAACAAAGGAATTTTTGCTTTCGCAGAAAGGGGAAAATCCCTTTACTTAAGCCAAAATAGCCACTTCAGTATGCAATTGCAGGGGAGGAAATAAAGAAAGAGAGGTAGGATGATAAGAAATCAAAAGAAACCATTTCCTTCGGAGAGGTAAAAGTTTTTAATTCAAAAGAACGGCTATTAATTCCGATTTCATATAATACTGCTGGATTAATGATTAAGGATGAACTTCCTTTTTTCTGAATCCGTATGGATAGGACCGTATAGTTTCCGTAATAGCAGGTCAGTTTACCGGAAAGATAAGAAAAAGTGAGTTTGTTTTCTATAGCTCCGAGACTCAAGAATTTTTCCCTGATTGCTTCGTAATAAGGGGTTCTAGCCTCTCTAGGAAGAGCAGAAGACCCCTTCTTGGAAGGGGTAGTAAGGGACAAGAAAAACGGAACATATAAAGGAAGGGCTTCCAGAGAAGAAAGGAATGCAACAAACCCTTTTCCATTCTCCCCTTTGGTGAAAAGAGGAGAACCTGCAAATAGATGCTCTTCCTCCTGATTGGGATAGAAGACAAGCTTCCGGGCAAGAGGGGAAGCCTCTATATCCATAAACTTCCGGGACCCATAGGAAAGAGTCAGGGTATTCCTGGATTCCATAGTATGGAAAAGGAACGGGAAACGGTTCGGAAGAAGAGAGATGATCCTATTTGCAATCTCTTTTCCGGTAACCATCTGGAAATCCGTGTTCTTTAGCTTTTCCTCTTTCAGAAACTCAAGAAGGATTCTTCCGCAGGTCAGGGCATCGTTTTTGGCTTCATGGAGAGGGAGAGACTCCAGCCCCAGATAGGAAGCCACCTTTCCCTGCTTATAGGAGGGAAGAGTGGGAAGAAGGTATTTAGCAACTGGATAGACGTCGTAATACCGGAAAGAAGAAGCAACCCCTTCTTCGAGAAGCTCCTTCTTCAGAAGGGCTACATCGAAGAAGACGCTGTATCCGACAAGGATTTCTTTTCCCGTTATTGCGTCTTTGAAAAAGTCATGGATCTCTCTTGCGGCTTCTCCGAAGGTCTTTTTCCCGGCAAGGAAATCATCCTCCAGGCCGTTGACCTTCTTGGCACTTTCCCGGACGAGCCTTTCCGGGTTGAGGAAAAGAGAGAAGGTCCTCCCGGGAACTCCATGGATGAATTCGACAGCAGAGATCTCCGCAATCCTGTCCTCTTCTGCGGATAAGCCGGTTGTTTCGGTATCGAAGGCAAGAAACCTTCCCTTAAGTTCTTCTAAGGCTTCCTTCCGGAAGGTAAGATCCTGATCCATCTCTATTGGATTATGATCTGGCAGGACTTCATGACGTCTAAGGCTTCTTTGTTCTTTTCCGGAGTAGTGCCGGCAACAAGTGCTTCATCCACGATGATCGGGACTTCCGGCAGATAGGACTTCAGGAGAAGGGCATTTGCGATCACGCAGATATCGGAGCAGACTCCGCAGATTTCGATGGTAAGCTGATCCCGCTGGTGGATCTTCCGGATCTCATCGGCAAGCTGGAGGCTGGCGAAGGTCGGCTTGTTGTAGATCTTGCTCTTTGCAAGAGCAGCGGAAAGGCTCTTTTCGATAAGCCACCCTTCCGTGTTGATCAGGCAGTGCTTGACAGGAAGAAGCTTTCCTTCCTGGGTATCCAGGTAGTTGTCCTTGTGGGTATCCCTGGTAGCAAAGACGTCTTCCGGCTTGAAAGTCTTGATCTTCTTCAGGATCTGAGGGACTAACGCCTGTGCTTCCTTAGTGGCTAGGCTTCCCGTAAGGAAATCGTTCTGCATATCGATTACTAATAAAATTGTTCTCATAAGGGGCCTCTTTATTCCCTACTAATGTAGTCTTTTTCCTTTCCGACAACAACAAAAAGGAGAAGAAGCCGTGGCTTCTTCTCCTACTTCTGTTCCGTTTTCTTCTCTTCTTTGGTGCTATCGGCAAGGATCTTGCGAAGAAGAAGGGCAGCGTCGTTTACGGCTTCGATATGGTCGATCTTCCATTTCTTTCCTTCTTCCTTGCTGTCGTAGAAGAGGATGGCACCGGAAGGGAGAGGACTGTATTTCTTTCCGAAGAGGATCGGATTGTCTTCCAGGATCTTGATATCCTTGATCCTGGATAAGGGGATAGAAAGACCGGCTTTGCTATCCGGGAAGATCAGGAATGCTTCCTTCTCCTTGTCATAGAGGACGGCATCCCTAGCTAGCTTACTGGTCCTTTCTCCTTCCAGGACCATAAGGGTAAAGATGAAAACTCCTATCAGCAACGGAAGAAGAAAGGACAGAAGGCCGTAGTACCAGGTAAAACTATCCTTTGTCATCTCCTTGACGACAATTACGGCTATTCCGCCTAGAAGCAGGAACTCCGCCAGATAGATGAGTCCTCTTGCCGTTTCCTTCTTCTTTGTATCCGGGTCTCTTTTAGCAAAGACCGTCCTGTTTTCGTTTTCTTCCATGTTTGTTCCTCGGGTTTCTCCTATTATAACGGGAAGAGGAAGATAGGGAAATTTCTTTTTGCTGTCTTTCCCTCTTTTTCTGTTGTAGACTACCAAGGAAAAAACAGTATGACCCTTATTGAAATTGAAGAACTTGCCCTAAGGCTCCAGAAACTGATCCGTATTCCGGAAGAGGAGACTTTGGAAAAAGAATTTGCTTCTCTTACCCTTTCTTATTCCCCTAACGATCTGGCCCGGGCAGAGAACGAGCTTATCAGCAGAGGGGGAAACCCTAGAAATGTCCGGAAGCTTTGTGCTCTCCATGCCTCCCTTGTAAGGAGAGGAGTCCTTTCCGGAAAAGCAGAAGACCTTGCGGCTCTGGAGAAAAAGGGCGGAACCCTTTCTCCTTTCGCTTTGATGAGGATGGAAGACAAGGGAATCCGGAACGCCTCCTCTTTCCTGAAGAAAAGACTCCAAACGCCCTGCTCCAGTATCCTGATCAAGGAACAGACCATGCGGATTCTTGGCCGCTTCGATGCTCTTTTTTTCCATTTGGAGAAAAAGGAATTCATCCTCTCGCTTGTCGAAGAGAGAAAAGGCCGGAAAAGAAAAAGCATATGGAATGAGGATGAAGCCATCCGCTTCCAGTTATCTAGCATAGAAGGTAACCTTAAAGAGATGGATCCCTGGAAAGAAAAAGAGGTCCTGTTGTCTTTCTTTTCTTTGCTTCAAGATGCCGGGAAGAAGGAACGGATTCTTTATGAAGATGCCGTCCCTGTCCTTACGGAAGAAGATCTTGGCAAGATTGTCATGAAGCTTGTCTCTACTCCTGTATGTTTTCTCCAGAAGACGCCAAAGGAAGAAGACTATTTCCCTCAGCCCAAATAAAAAAGTTCCCGTGAAGGAACTTTTTTGTATGCCTTACTTATCGCTGCAGTGGCAGTCATCGCCGCAGCCGCAATCGCAATCGCATCCATCCTTCTTATCCCCGTCCTTGCAGTGGCAGTCATCACCGCAGCCGCAATCACATCCGTCTTCCTTGTACATGACAAGATTATTTCTTTCCAGACCGAAGACAATCTTGGAGAGCTTCTTTTCCGTCTCTTCGGAGATATCAACGGCAATGCCGTCGATATCAATGACTCTCTTGGCATCCTTCCTGTCTTCGAAATCGAGGTTGATTTCTTCTTCGGCGTTTTCTCCTTCCAGTGTCTCAATCAGCAGCGTATCCTTCTTGTTCTGAGAAAGCAGTGTGAGGATTACTTCCTTGCATTCCGTAGTGAATCTCATGTTTTTATATTTCTCCTATCCGTAAAGGATAGCAAAAGGAAAACGGAATTACAAAAGAAAGGCGCCAGATAGAATAAAGATAGAAAAAAGCAATTGCTAGAAATGTGTTGCTTTCTGCAATCTCCGTTGATAGAATACCCATACCAAAAGGGGAAACAAAAATGAAGACAGCTACAAAGGTTATGTACATTCTTGGACTGGCCGCAAATGCTATGATGATTATAGGCTTCTTGATTTGCGTTATTGTCTTTTCCAATATGGACTATTCGATGTTCCAGGAAGCCTGGAAAGGCGAACCGGTTGCAGAAGAGGCTTTCGCCCTTTCGAGAACTATCCTGATCACGGTCTTCGGCGTCCTGCTTGGAATCGAAGTTCTGATCTGCTGGGTTGGAGTTCTGGGAATCCGGAATGTCGGCAGGAAGGGAACCAGTGTCGCTCCCCATGTCATCTCCATTGTCCTCGGAGTCCTGGGCGTCAACTTCTTCTATCTTCTCGGCGGAATCTTCGGGCTCGTTGCAGAATCCGACGAAGCCACTCCAAATAGATCGTAGGGCCGGGCCGGAAGCAGAAATGCTTCCGGCTTTTTCTTTTCTTCCCTAGGAATGGGGAATCGGGGATACTACAATAGAATCCTATGGAAACAAAGAACAGTTTTATAGGCGGGCTTATCTACTTCCGGAACAAGCCTGCTATAGGACTTGTACGGGTTCAGGAACTAGTCCGGAGAGGAAACAGCCTGTCCTTAGCAAAAAGCATCTATGTTCCCTGTGATCCTAAGGAAGCTTTTCCTTATCTTGTCTCCCTGAGCGAAATCCTAGGATGGGCAGTCGGAGGAGAAGATTTCCTTTTCTTCGGGGATAAAGAGATCCTTTCCTATTTCTTTACCCATGCCAAGGAAGACGAGGGAATGGGAAACACCTTGGCAGAACTGGAAAGAGTCCTTGGCAAAGAAATCCGTTTCGGATATCTGGACAAGGAAGCAGAGGATGGAATGAACTGTTCTCCAAGTCCTTTTGGAATCCGGGATTCCGGATGCCGGATCGGACTCGACCTCGGGGGAAGCGACCTGAAGGTCGTTTCCCTGATAGACGGAAAAGCTGTATATGAGAAAGAAATCCTTTGGAGCCCCAAAGAGGCGACCAGCCTTTCCTACCATAGGGAAGCGCTGGCTTCGGCTCTTCGATTGGCTTCTTCCTGTCTTCCCGAGGTCGACTCAATAGGAGTGTCTACGACGGGGATCGTTCTTGCCTCCTCTCTTCTGTCCTCTCCCCTGTATATCGGGCTTAAAGGAGAAAAAGAAGAAGAGAAGAAGACCCTTCTCTCTTCCCTTCTTTCTTCCTTGTTCCCCGGTGTTCCTTACCGTATTGCAAACGACGGCGATGTCAGCGCCCTTTTCGGGAAGGTATACTTTAGGAAGGACAATGTCCTGGGCCTGAGCCTTGGTACCGGATTTGCTTCCGGGCTTCTTGTCCGAGGTGGATTCTCCGGCTTCATGATGGAGCTTGGGAAAGCTCCTATCGACTTCCGTCCTTCGGCACCGTTCCATGCGGAGATGAAGACGAAAGGAGCCGGAAGCGAAGTTTTCTCCCAGAAAGGACTCCTTTCCCTGGCAAAGAAATCCGGAATCGTCTACCCCGGATCTCTTCCGGAGCAACTGGTTTCCCTTCAGGAAGAGGCCGGGAACGGGAACGGGATAGTCCTTTCCTGCTACAAGGAACTGGGAAGGGAGCTAGGAAGAAGCATACTTTTCTACAGGACTCTGTTTTCCTTTGATACGATCGTACTTCTCGGGAGGGTCATGAGCGGAAAAGGAGGCAAAGAAATCCTCGCTTCCATCCGGAAGGAGATTTCCTCTTCCGGTTTATCGGCTTTTGTTCCCGGCGAAGAGAAACGGCGTCTGGGCCAGGCATATGTAGCCGGTCTTCTAGGAGAATAGGAAGAGGGCTTATGCCTTTTT
>JAEWSP010000024.1 GCA_023459795.1 Bacillota bacterium | reverse complement strand
CTTAATCCCGGCTTCTTGTCCCGCCCTGTTTTCTTCCATTTGAACCATTTCCATATCTTGTTTCCTTTCCGGGTCATAAGAAACCCGTCATCCAGGCAGAAAGCTTCCTGCTAGGATGAAAAATAATAAGCAAAGTTGGTTCTGATGTTATAAGAAGGCAAGGAGGTAAGCTAATAGCTTCGATGATTTGGGAACTAGCCAAAGATGCGGGAGCTCAAAAGATCCGTCTTTTGAGCTCCCACCATTCTTCTAGCCCCGGATACGGTTTTCTCTTTTCTTATCAGCGATGGAAGAGTAGTCCGGATTCATACTGCTGCAACAGTTCTTACGGGCAAGATAACGGGCATAGATGTCCTGAATCTCGTTGTAGACGAGGTACCTTTTTTGGAGAAGGGCCTCCGTCAGGCTTTCCACGAGAGACCAGTTCTCCTTGAGAAGCAGTTTCGTTTTGGCATACTCCTCATCCCACTTCCCTTGGATAGCGGTCTCAAGGACCGTATCCCGGATGGAGTTATTTCCACTGGTCAAGCAGAAGGTCCTGCTCAATCCGGTACACCCGTACAGTCCAACCATGTTGAGGATGCAGCATTTGGCACTTTTGATATCCTCCGAAGCGCCGACATCGATTTTCCCGAACCGAATGTCGATTGCTACCATACCTCCCAAGATTTCCCGGATTTTCTTCTCCATGTTTTCCTGGGATACGGAAGTAGGTTCCTTGGAAACGGTATCGGTGGAACCGGAATTGGAATAATCCCCTTTAGTCCCCTTCTCCAGGAAAGAAAGAACCATATATTCGTTTCCGCCGAGAAGTCCGGCAGCAAGATGGCCTGCCTCATGGTAAGCAACCTCACGAACATTTCCGGAAGAAGGAGAAGTGTCGCTGAGCTTGCAGTTGCTGTCGATTTTTTCCTGGAGGATTGCTTTTACGATGTCGTCCATGGAGATTTCTTCCCGCCCTTCATAGGCGGCAGAGATGCCAGCTTGATTCAGGATGCCTTCCAAGTAGGCACAGGACTCGCCTTCGAGAATCATACTGAGAGTCTTGTAATTGATATCCCTGGAGATTTTCTTGGAACTGAGGTAATACTGGATAATCTTCTCCGCCACCGGCTGAGTCGGAGGAAGGATTTCGATTTCCGAGTCGATACGGCCATTCCGGAGAAGAGACACCGGGAAATCATAGATACTGTTTGCCGTGGCAATGAGGAAGACGTTTTTGTCTTGGACGGCATCCATAAGGGATTGAATCATAACGTATTCCTCGGAATTTTTCCCCGATCCGAATTTGTCCATGTCGTCCAGAAGAATGACGGAAGGCTGGCTTTTCGCGGCATCCTGGAACACCTTCGTAATCCTAGCCATGAATTCCTCTTTGGAAACATCCTTCCGGAGAACGAAGAACGTCCGCCCGGTTTCCTTGAGGAAATCCTCAGCCATCACCGTCTTTCCCAGACCGGGTTTTCCATATAGAACTACGCCATGCGGAATCGTTACTCCAAGCGCGTCATACTTCTTCGGATTGCGGCACATATCCGCCAACTGTCTCAGAACTTTCTTTTCATCCTCGTAGCCGATAATATTACTGAAGTTGTCCATCATCCCGGTCTCGCTTTCTGCCATAATGCGAGGGGATAAAAAATCCCATCGTTCACGATGGGATCAATGTTTTTTGGGATTCCATCATGCAAGCTTTAGCACTTGGCCGGTTTTCTCTCCGGTAAGTTGCTGACGGGTCATAGGGCTTGTCCCTGGCCGTTCTCTTTATGGCGACATAATTTTAAAGAACTCAAGCACGGTTTTCAAGGGGCAAATTTTTTTCTTAATATTTATATTAAGAACTTTTTTTAAAAAATATTGTTTTCTTGAAAAAGGCAGGATTTCCACTTAGACTTTGTAAGCACGCCAAAAATGGACTGGGTTACTCTTAACGAGAACTCCAAAGAGAAAGGAAAGTGTTTTTTCAGGCACAAGAGGCCTGACTTTTGCCTATCTCATAGAAAGGGGATAAACACATGAGCGCCAAAAAGTATTTCGTGACGTCGGACATCCATTCGTATTACGAGGAATTCAAAACTGCTTTAAGAAAGGCAGGATTCGACAAAGGCAATCCGGACCATATCCTCGTGGTTGACGGAGACTTGTTCGATCGTGGGCCAGGGGCGGTTCCTCTTTATAAGTTCATCACGACCCTTCCCAAGAGTAGAAGAATCCTTATCCGCGGAAACCACGAGGATATGCTTTGCGATATCTGCGACAAAGGATACTTCGAAGACTTCAACTTAGGCAACAGCACCGACCAGACCATCTACCAGTTCGTCAAGAACAAACCGGTAACGAACGCAACCTACAGCTCCTTCGTCCCCAGCATGATTACGGAGTTCAAGAATACGGGCATCCCGGAATGGATCCGAAGTCCGGAATTCCTAAATTATGCAGAGATCGGGAATTTCCTCCTCACCCACGCCTTTATTCCGCTTGCGGATTCCAGAATCAATTCTGCCTACAATGGCATCAACGAGAACCTGAGCTATCTCCCGGATTGGAGAAAGCTTGAGCCGGACTGCCAGCTCTGGCAGGACGCAAGATGGGGATGTCCCTACGACCTCTTCGAGCACTTCTTCGGTGAGGAGAGAAAGAAGGGGAAAATCCTTGTCTGCGGCCACTGGCATGTCCAGGACTTCCACTCCCACTACGAAGGCACGGTAAACAATTCCCATATCTACTGCCATGACGGGCTTATAGGCCTGGATGCCTGCACTCCTATTTCGGGAAGGTGCAATGTCCTAGTAATCGAAGAGAACGGGAAGTGCTATGACGGAGCAGACGGAAAGGAACTGAATCCCTCAATCCTCTAGTTTCAGTTCCTTCCGTATCCATAATTTAAGAAAGCCCGGCCTCTTTTACGAAGCAAGGCTTATTCTTGTGGCGCTTTTCTTCTTTGTTCTAAGAATGGCGCTTCCTTCTAAAGTGTCCAGATATAAGATGCAATAGGCAGTCCGATGAACATAACCCGGGTGCAGAAAGTCAGAACGAAGAACAGGATCCTCAGCTTCACTCCGTTGTAGGCGATCAAGGCTTTGTCGTTCTTGGATTTGGCTCTCTTCGCAGCGATGACCTGGTAGGTCATGATCAGGATGACCACAAGAGTGAATATGTTGATCATCGTAAGCAAGGAGAACATGGAAGCATCGCTAAGCATCTGAAGGCCGACGATAGTAGCGGAAATGGCGCTGAACATTCCGGTTCCAAGCATCTCGAGGCTGTCTTCCCCGGAATAGCTCTGATTGTAGAACGCGATGATAATCCAGACGATGACAGCAAAAAGATTGATGTAGCTTTGCAGGAAGGTGCTAGGCAGGAAGCTTCCGGAAGAAAAGGCAGCCCTGTTCCCTCTTACGACAATGGTATATTTGCTGTAAGAATATTCCGGATTGTCCTTGTTCACATCATATTCGATAAGCTCGTTATGGGATCGGATAGTATCGGACTCCTTGACGCTTCTGTAGCCATCCGCAAAACCGACTTCCGTGCTCAAGGTTTTCAGTTTGACAGGTGCCTCCATCGATGGTGCAGTACTGGAAGCCTGTGTTTCCGCTCTTCTGGGAGGAAGAGACGTCGACGACTCCGTTTCCGATCTCGTAGCGGATATTGGAAACATGGAGCCAGGAGGTAGGTTCGATATTGATCCAGAACTGTGCGGTCTCCAAAGGATAGCGGGGGTTGTCGTAGCTCTTGGCGACTTTCGTCTGGAAGGACATGTACTGGAAGAAGCGGAAGGAAGAAATATCCCTAGTGCTTTTTTCCAAGGCCGTAGGCTTCTCCTCCGGGAGAAAAGAAATAGCATAGGGAAGAGGAATCCAGGCCTTTTCCAACATCGAAGTTCCTGGAAAAGGAATCATAGATGGTGCTTTCGTGGAGTCCGGGATAAGAAAGCCTTTCCTCTTTCCAAAGCTGAGGGACGACAGCGAACTGGGAATTGGCAGCGATCACCTGATCCTTCTGGTAGACCGAAGAAACCAGATCCGTCTTCTCCTTCAGGCTGAAGGGAGTCAGCAGCTCGATATAGTCCGGAATGTTGTCGGAAGCATAGGTCACGGTATTCGTGGAGGAGTTCACGGTGAAGACATCCTGCAGTTTCTGTTCTTCCGTAGCCCTATCGGCTTCGGCGTCCTGCAAAGGATCCTTGTAGCTTTTATACATCGTGTGGAATTCGCTCTGGGAAAAGTCGAACCACAGGTGCATAGCACAGGAGAAGTATTCGTTGGAAGGCTGGATATCGGATATCTTGTCCACCTGGGCGCCGATTCTGACGCTGCAGTAAGACAGGGAAGGATCCTGTTCCTTCCGGTGGGCATCGATAAAGGACTCCTGGAAATCCGTGGAAGCATCATCGGCTTCGTTATTCTGCATTTTGGAGATGGTCGATGCCCTGTCCCCTAGGATCGTATAGGAACAGTATCCGGTATAGGCAAGCAAAGGAACTATTACCAAAAGGAGGGAACCCAACATCTTGCCCCTCATGGGATGGGAGAGGACCTGGAAATTACGGGAAAGGTAATGCTGTTCTTGATTTTGTTTACTGTTTCGGCAATGTCGTTACGCTGGATGACAACCAGGTTCTCGTCGACCTTGATGTCTTCGAACTTCGGAAGCTCCCTGGTGTCATCCAATAGGAATTCCGGAGGAAGGCAGAAGTAAACCGCCGTTTTCTTCAGCAGATGCCGGGAAGGAAAGGAAAAGCCGTTGTCCAGGTTCTTCCATTCGTGGCTAGACAGGGACAAGGCCCTTTGCAAAGTCAGGGAATGGTTCTTAGTAAGGTATTCATTCAAGTACCGGAGCTTGGCAGTCTTCTTCTGGAAAACCGGTTTGTCTTCTTGGGACAGGTGCGCTGTTCCGGCCTTGAGAACTTTCCAGTCGATGCCGGAGAAGCTCTTATGGAGCCTATGGACAAAGAAGAAATCCGGTTTCTCCTTGCCCAAGGATATCTTGTTCAGGTTCTTTTCGCTGACATGAAGATAAACAGTCGGATTGATGTTTTCTTTTCTTATGTATTCCAAAAGAATCTAAAGATCTCTTGTCCTTGCCTCGTCTTGCTCTTGTGTGTTTTCCATAGGAATAACCCTTTATCGTTAATTATACCATTTGGGGAAGCCATATTGCTGTGCCAAGGGACGATACTCCGCATCGAAAAGAATAAAAGAAAGGCAATCCTTGTCCCAAATCCTGTCGGAACACCATTTTCCAAGAAAGGCCCGGAATCCTTCAGGAATCCCGGGCCTTCTTCTTGTGCATTTCGGAATGGAAGATATCCCTTATGTCGTCATCGTCCAGGAAAGGAAGCAGAGAATCCAGATCGACCTCCGCCTTCCCTTCAATGGATAGCTTGACAGCCTCATGGAGAGCCTCATCCGAAACAAAAGGAAGATACTGGCTATAGGGTTTGTGGCTCTTGATAGATACGAGGAAGAGGTCATCGACGGCATCATCATCCATGAAAGGCAGCAGCTTCCCCAGGAAGGCTTCATCCACCTGGGCTTTTCCGTCCTTGATAAGCTCTACCGCCTTGTCAACGGCATCCTCCGAAACGAACGGAAGAAAGGAGACCAGATCCGGCCTGTTCTCTTTAAGGGCAATGAAGAAAGCGTCATCCACATCGTCGTCATCCATGAAAGGAAGGTATTTTACAATGGATTTCCCTTTCTGGTAGTCCTTTTTGCAGGCTTCGGAAACATAGTCATCGTCCAGGAAAGGCAGGAGCATCTCTAAAGTGATGCCTTCGTAGTTGTCTTCTTGGGAAGAAAGTATCTTATCTGCCAGTTCTTCCAGGTCCTCTTCTTCCAAGAAGGGTAGAAGCTTTTTTAGGTTCATCTTTTGTATCCTCCTTTCTGTTTGCGGAGAAAGAATGTTCTTCTTCCTCCTGGTAGTCCATCTGTTCTTCGATCCGTCTTTCGGCTTCTTGTAAAAGGGAATTCATTCTTGTTCTGCAGGTATCAATTGTCATAGCTATAGGTTAACGATACTTTTAAACCTAGATAGCTTCTTTCTTCATCGCTGAGATAGGGAATCAGTTTATTTGGTTCGATCGCCAGTCTTTTGTCTTTGACGGCTTTCAGGATTCTCAGTCTCTCTTCTTTCGAGAATTGGTAGAAGACTTTGGAGAGATCGATCTTCTGTCTTCCGTTGATAATCGAGGTAATGACTGCCTGGCGGTTGTTTCCGTCTAGATCCGTTTCCTGGTTCCTGGGGTTGTTCAGAAGCAGAAGGGAATCAATATCCGTGTGATAGAGACACAGAAGCAGGATACAGTTGTCAATCGTCGGCAGAGATTTGCCGCTTTCCCAGTTGGAGATAGCTTGTCTGGACACATAAAGCTTGTCGGCCACATCATCTTGCGAGAGATGGCTCTGAACACGAAGTTCTTTCAGGTTCTGACCGATATTCTTTAGGTTGAGCATCGCTTTTCCTCCTTTCCTGGTTTCATTATCAGCTTTCCAAAGACCGACCGTGAGCAAGGCATCGTTGCGCAACTTCCAGTTGCGGCAAACCCCACTGCCCTTATCCTTATCCACTATTCTAGAAGAAATACAGGAAGAAGGAAAAGGGTTTTCTTTTCCTTATCCGAAAGAAAAAACCTTTGGTTCTGCCAAATCCGAAAGGAGGATTCTTCAAAAATTTCTGCTCCAGTTACTATCTAGAAAAATTCTTGGGCAAAAAGCATTCCTGCTTTTTCTTTCCAATACAAAAGCAAACGCAAAGCTCCTGCGGTTGTTTTTAAGATATAGTCCTTCCAATTCTCTTCTTTGCTCTTCTGCAGGAATCCCTGACCTTATGGAGGTGATCATGGAGAGGTGTTGTCCTTGTTCCTCAGAAGAACTAGGCAATATCCGTTGGCTTCTGGGCCTCGTAATCACTCCAGGAAGGTGCAGAAATAGCTGCGGACAAGTCCGCAGAGGTCGAATAATTCCAAGTTACTGTAATGGTATAGGAAGAAGTACCTGTTACCACTTTGCTGCCGTTTGCAACGATACTGACAGACTTGTTTTCAGTATCCACGATGGTCCCGGAATTATAAAGGCTGTCGATTGTCGAATTCCCGTCCACAATCCATTTGGATCCTGCTCCTAGATAGAAAGAAGAAGTCTTTGATCCGGAATAGGCAGTTTTTTTCCGAGCTTCCCGTCCAGCAAGTGGAGCCGGTGAGATAAAGGCTTAAGGAAGAAGCAGAATCGTAGAGAACCTTTCCGGACATGGTCTGATCGATACAGGTGAAATTGCATGTCGAACCAGCCCCGGAATTCCATCTCTTGTTTTCGCAGCAGCGGATCAGGTATTCATAAGAATCGTTGTTGGTATGTTCCAAAGAGACACCATCCAGCAAAAACTCGGAAGATGTCGAATTGGTATGGAAGTATCCTCCGTTTTCAATGTCCAGCGTTCCTCATACCATGCTGAATTCGGATGTACCGACGATGGAATCGCCGGACATGGACTGATAGAGAATGACTCCCCAGGTGTTGTCGTTCTGGGCAGAATCGGACATCTTACCCGTAAGATTACAATCGAAAAGCCGGATTGCATTCTTTCCTTCGATAGAGGCAGCCTCGGAACCACTAGCACTTAGGGTAGCGTTATGGACCGCAATATCCGCGGTGGAATAGATGGCTGGGGATCCATCCCCGGTAGACCGATATGTTCCTCCATCCACCCGCATTGTACCGCCCCCTCTATCCGACCGGATCGGAGCCGAATGCTCCCCGGATGTCGCGACGTTCAGATTCCAGGCATTCACCGTTCCTCCGCCGCAGGCATGGATACCTCCGGCTGCGTTCTTGGTCGTACTGATTGTCGTGTCGGCAGCATTCACCTTGCCACCACTGTATCCGCAAAGGCCGGGAGCACCCTCGCCAGTGGACTGGATGGTTCCGCCTTTGACATCCAGAGTTCTGGCAGTCGCCAGAATAGAAGCATTCTGACCATAGAAAGAGGAATTATCGGCAGAAGAGGTATCTCCGGATTTGGTGACGGTAGGATTGATGATAGTACCGGTAACGGAAGCCGTCTTGCAGAGAATGGCACTCTCATCGCTACCCGTAGAAGAATAGGTCTTGGTCGTTTCGGTAGAAGTCGATGAGATCTCCTTGACGGCTCCATAAGTCGCAGAACCGGTTTGGTTCCCGCCTCCGCCACCGTTTCCGCCGGCACCTCCTCCGGAATGATTGCCGGGTGCCTGGACGGACGAAGAATCCCCGGATACCGAAGTCGAAACATTGTCCGAAACGGAAGAAGCAAAACCGGAATGGCAACCGCCCAAGAAGAAGGAAAGGGAAAGAAACACTAAACTAATCCCTCTTTTTTTCATCTTTTTCACCTCTATTTTGCATTATAACGATAAGATAGAGGAAAACAAGGGAACATTTTCCATAAAATGGAACAAATAGTTCAGGATCCGATGGAAAAGCTGTCACTTTTCAGGCATTTAAAAAATTTTCCTTCTTTTTCTTTGTTCTCTGTTTCTTTCCCTAAGGAAAATAAATAGCCCTTAACTTATGCCAAAAAAATTTTCTATACTTAACAATTTGCCTCTCTTTTTCAAAAACATTCGAGTTTTAGGCAAAACCAAACTTAAACTTTTAAGTAGTCATGTTTTCTTATTTGGTATCGCTTTCATTTAATTATTGACTCGTGTTTTTTACGGTGCTAATATGTCTTTGCTTAAACGTATAGGTAGCAAGGAGGCACCTTATGTCGCGAATCGCAAAGAAGTCGCTAGTCGTCCTGACGTTAGCCTTAGCAGGACTGGTTTCCTGCAAAGGAAGCAGTATCTCTTCCAGCATTGCCGGTAGTTCTTCTTCCGTTGCCGATTCCGCTTCCACTCCGGATGCCAATAAGGTCACGGTCACTTTCAAGAACGGAAATGAAATTCTCAAAACCGAGGAGATTGCCAAGGGCGGAAAAGCGTCTGCTTTCACTCCTGCTGCTCCTGCCGGAAAGACATTCATCAACTGGTACGGAACTCCGACCTACAGCATCCTCTTCGATTTCGACAAGGCTCTGAGTGAAGACACGACCGTCTTTGCTGCTTTTTCTACCTATACTGCAGACACGAAGGATTATTTCATTGCCGGAAACGGCGGAAGTCCTGTCCTTTCCGCTTCGAACTGGGGTGCTGATGGCGGTGCCGATGCAACCAAGCTCGTCAAGAAGGACGTTGCCAATGCCAATATCTATGAGCTGACTCTGGATCTCTACAATGAAGATATGTTCCAGGTAACCTCCTTCACGGATACCAAAGCCTGGGACTGGCAGTACGGATTCGGCTGTGTCTCTTCCCCGGATATGGAGCTCCTGGATTGCGCCGGCGGTCTTGCCGGTTCTACCAGAAAGAGCAACATCAAGGTCAAGAAGGACGGAAACTACACGATTACTTTCCAGACCTTCCCGGAATTCGATGATGCTGCCACCAAGGTCAACAACGTCAATTACCTGAAGATCAAGAGAAACGGAGACCTCGTTGTTCCTAAGGCACAGTTCACTTATGACTTCTACCTCAAGGGAGAGAAGATCACTGCCTGGAAGGATATGTATAACGATCAGACAAAGATGGCCATGGATGCCGACAAGGATACCTACACTTTGACTTCTTATATCGCTGCCGAAGATCAGTTCCTGTTCTCTTCCATGAAGACGGCTGCCGACGGAACCGTTTCCTTAGGAGACAAATACATCAACTACTCCAACCTCGATGACACTTCCAAGGCATTAGTCGAAGCCAGCGACAACAATATCAAGACGAAGACCAGCGGAGCCTATACCTTCACCTACAAGCTTTCCACTTCTACTCTTGCCATCGCCATCGATTCCACAAAGGGAATTGTCGACGGACAGTACTACATCAACGGAAAGATCGGAGAACACACCTGGGATACGGTCTTCACTGCCGGCTTCAAGCTTGCCGCCGATGCTGCCACAGCCAACACGTATGTAATCAGCAATGTCTCACTCGCCAAGGACGATGAATTCACCCTTGCCAAGTTCAAGGCGGATGCTACGGAACCTGGAGATAGCTGGTGCAACAAGATCGGAACCTTCAATTTTGCTAACGTTTCTCCGGATAGTGCTGCAAAGGATGCTTTCCAAGCTAAGGATAAGTGGAATAACATCTTAGTCATGACCGCAGGAAATTACGACATCTCCTTCAATGCCTACTCCAGTATGATTACGCTTGCCCTTCATGCTTAAAAGAAGAAAGGCACGGGCAATCCGCCCGTGCCTTCTTCTTCGTATTACAGCTTGATCTGATTCGGGATATCGGCTTTATCGGCTGTTATGTCTTTAAAGAAATCCACGATTCTGTTCGTCTTCTCCTGGGTCCAGGAATCTAGGAGGATGGGATGGTACCCTTTCTCGCTGCAGTAGTTCTTTACGGAGTTGTTCCGGATATAGGTGTCCTGGCCCTGGTTCTCCTGAAAATATCTGTCGATATCGCCGGCCTTGTTGATTGTCACAAGATGAAAATGGCCGGAAAGATACTGCTCATAGCTTTCCGAAGAAAGAGGCAGGGTAAGCATCGTCTTCCCGGAAAAGAGGGAATAGTCATCAATGATCTCATGGAACAGGGGATCCCGGATGATGGTATCGATGGCAATTACCGGAACGAAGTTGTTGTTGGCGATCTTCCGGAAGAGTTCCTTCTTGGTACCTACGCAGATGATCCCATCGACATTTTGGGCCTGGGAAGTATCCGTGTCGGGAGTAAGGTCCACATTGATCCCGGCAGCATGGAAGGCTTCCGAAAGACGGGAGATGATGATGAACGCATCTGCAAGGCGGAGCAGGGAATCGCTGCTCTGGATGTAGACGGCTACGGAATTGCAATGCCCGGTAACCAAGGATTTGGCAGCCGGATTCACGCTGTAATGGTAAAGATTAGCAATCTGCAGAATCTTCTTCTTGGCAGCATCGCTGATCTTCTGATCCTTGCGGTCGTTGAGAACATAAGAGACAGTTGCGGTCGATACGCCCGCTTCCTTCGCAATCTGCTTGATGGTAATTTTCTTTCCTGTCATTACGTTTATTATACGTTGGACTAGCTGTATTTCAACCAAAAGAGGACTCAAAACCATGGATAAACTTGCTTTGCTGCACGAACTGGAATCTCAATATGCCTTTCCTGTTTCCGTTAGGAGAATGGTGATCAGGCTAAGAACCAAGAAGGATGACGGATACGAAAAAATCCAGGTTCTTTTCAACAATAAATATACTTTCCCGCAAGAGCAGCGCTCTCAGGATATGGAGCTTTGCTATTGCGACGGGGATTTCGATTACTACGAAACCACGCTTGCTCTGGAAGACTCGAGACTGGCTTATGTCTTCCGCTTTGTCAATGCCGGAAAGACGTATTTCTATTCCGAGAGCGGACTAAGCGAGACATATGATTTCAAGACTTCCTATTTCGATTTCTTCCAGCTATCTTATATCAACGATGCCGATATCCTCAAGGAGCCGTCCTGGGTGAAGTCGGCTGTCTTCTACGAGATCTTCATCGACCGGTTCTATTATGCCGACAAGGAGAAGGACCGCTCCTATATCACCTTGCCATGGGGAAAGATTCCGACAAACCATGATTTTGCCGGCGGGGACATCAGGGGAATCATCGAGAAGCTGGATTACCTGGAAGATTTAGGAATCAACGCCCTCTACCTGACCCCGATTTTCCGTTCCGATACCAACCACAAGTACGACACCATCGATTACTTCGAAGTCGATCCGCAGTTCGGAACCATGGAAGACCTGAAGGAGCTTGTAAGAAAAGCCCACGAGAAAGGAATCCGTATCGTCCTTGACGCCGTCTTCAACCACTGCTCCTCCAAATCAAAACGGTTCCAGGATGTCCTGACAAACGGGAAGAATTCCAGGTACCATGACTGGTTCGTAATCCACGGCGACAAACCGGACACCAAAACAGTCAACTACGAAACGTTTGCCGACTGCAACTATATGCCGAAGATCAACACCTCCAACGAAGAGGTGCAGGACTACCTCTGTTCGATCGGGACCTACTACATAAAGGAAGTCGGAATCGACGGGTGGAGACTGGATGTCTCGGACGAAGTCTCCCACGCTTTTTGGAGGATGTTCCGCCTAGCCATCAAGAAAGCCAACCCCGAGGCCGTCCTCATCGGCGAGAACTGGCATAACTCCTACCCCTTCCTGATGGGCGATCAGTTCGATTCCGTCATGAACTATGCCTTCACCAAAGCCCTGTATGACTGCTTTGTCTATGGGAAGCTTTCCGCGGAGGGCTTGTCCAACAAGCTGAACGGACTTCTGATGAGAAACAAAGGACCGGCCAACGATATGATGCTGAACCTCCTCGACTCCCACGACACCTTCCGCTTCTACTCCCTCGTAAAGAATGACCAGGACCTGCTTCTCCAGGCTTTGGCTATCCTCTTCCTCTATGTCGGAATGCCCTGCCTG
Organism: Bacillota bacterium; assembly: GCA_023459795.1. GTDB lineage: Bacteria > Bacillota_I > Bacilli_A > RFN20 > CAG-288 > Enterosoma. The sequence continues at coordinate 15,578 of JAEWSP010000024.1, read as the reverse complement.
TATTACGGAACGGAAATGCCCCTCGAGGGCGGATACGATCCTGACTGCCGTAGATGCTTCGACTGGACGGCACTGGAAAAAGATACTCCTTATAGGGGCAAGCTCAAGGAACTTGTTGCCTTAAGAAAGCTCCCTGCTATCCAGGAAGGAAAAATCCGGATTACGGCAAAGGATTCCTTCCTGAAGATAAGGAGAGAAGACGGAAAAGAAACATACACCCTTTATGTAAACCTTGGAAAAGAGAGCAAGGAGCTCTTGGAGAAGGGAAAGATGGTTACCGGAAACGGATATAAGAACAATGCAGTTGCAAAGAAGGGATACGTTATAATCAAAGGAGAATAGGCATTATGAAAAAGAAAATTGTCTTAGCACTGTTATGCACCTGGAATGTCGGTCTGACCGGCTGCAAGAAGGGGGATACCCTTGCTGCTTCTGACTCCACCAGTTCCGCTGAATCCATTTCGGATGCTACCGGAGACGAAGCCGTCTTCTCCAAATTCACGGGTGCGCTGGAGCAGAACGTCACCCTCCATATCCTGGAAAACGATACAGCAAAGAGCTTAGGATACCTGGATGAACTCCTGACGGCTTTCAATGCCGCCTACAAGGACAAGGGAATCGTAGCGGTCGATGCCAATATCGACCAGTATTCCGACCTTGCCCAGAACGGTCCCTACGGATACGGACCGGATGTCCTTTACCAGGCCAACGATATGATCATGAAGAACGTCCAAGGCAAGCACATCCTTCCGCTTCCGACCAAGAAGATCGAAGCCGAAGCAGAGCTTCCGGATTCGGCAAATGCTGCCTATAAGTCCGTCGTCGGAAACGTCCGGTATACTTTCGGCGTTCCGGTCAATGTCCAGGCTCCGATGCTTTTCTACAGGAAGGATATGCTTTCGGAGAACAGCGACAAGAACAGCAACGGGATTCCGGATATGGTCGAGAGCTGGAATGCTCTGTACCAGTATTCGAAGAGCATCAACGAAAAGGACGGAACGAAGAGAGGGTATATGAAGGCTCTCTATGATGTCTACTTCACTTCCGGATACTGCTATACATATGGCGGATACCTCTTCGGAAACAACAACACGGATCCGAAAGATCTCGGGTTCAATGCCGGGAACTCCTATTTGGGCCTTAAGGTAATCCGTCAGCTCGCTTCCGTAATGGGTCAGACCTGTGCGGATACTTCTATCGATACGAAGTGCTATTCCGAGATGGCAAAAGGAAACTATTTTGCCACCATGTCTACACCTGACGTAACCAACAACTTTATCAATGAAATGGTAAATGAGTATACAACAAAGGACAAGACTCTCTCCAAGGCAGATGCCAAGAAGAAAGCCCAGGAGAATCTAGTCATCAGCGAGCTTCCGAAGCTTCCGAAGAGCGGCGACTTAAGCGAAGAGATCACTTCCGATGACCAGCTTACGGATATGAAGACGATGGGCGGAATCAACGGATATGCGATCTCCTCCTATACGAAGTCCCCGAATGCCTCCTTGGCATTCCTTAATTTCGCTACCTCCTATGAGATGGTCAAGAAGCGTCAGTCCCTTCTGGGAATCGCTCCCTGCCGGAAAGACGTCGTCAAGGAATCGGGCACTCTTGCCAAGGGGCTTTTCTCCCGGATGGATTCCGGACTCATCTCCCTGATGCCGTCCTTGACGGAAATCGGGCAGGTCTGGACTCCCTGCGAGACCCTGAACAAGGATATTGCAAACGATCCATACCGGGATGCCGGCAAGCAGAAGTACCTAACCGATGAATCCCTGAAGAAGGGTCTCAAAGATGCCGCAAGCCAGGTCAGGCAGGCAATCGATACGCTGGATAAGTAATTATGCCCAGGTTCATTAACAAGGGATCAGAAAAGGTAAAGGAAGACTGTACTTCTTTTGCGGACTTTCTTTCCATCTCCAACTGGAAAGTACGGCTTTCCTTTTTGTTCATGGGATTAGGACAGCTCTTCTTCCGCCAGTGGGTCAAAGGGATCGTCTATGTCCTCATCGAAGCCTTCTTCCTCTGGTTCATGATTGCCTGCGGAGGACGGTTCCTAGTCGGGCTTATCACCCTGGGAACTACGGTTGCCGACCCCTGGACAAATACCGGAGGAGACAACTCCGTCATCTTCCTGCTGATGGGAGTCTTTACCGTCTTTGTAATCCTGATTTTCCTTGCCCTCTACATCGACAACGTCAAGGACTGCCAGAGGACCTACCTTTCCACCATCAAAGGCCGAAAGCCGAATACCTTCAAAGAGGATTTGGCAAACCTTGCGGGCAGGGATTTCCCGAAGCTTGCCCTGTTTGTTCCGCTTCTTGGCGTTCTCATCTTCTCCGTCATCCCGATCGTGATGATGATCCTGATCGCTTTTACAAACTACGGCGGAACCATCGTCCCTCCAGCCCTTGTCGACTGGAACGGATTCGGAAACTTCAAGACCATCTTCACGGCAAAAGGAGTCGGGGCGTCCTTCGGAAAGATCCTGGGATGGAACTTCCTTTGGGCGTTCCTATCTACCTTCCTCAATTACTTCCTCGGCTTAGGCCTTGCCCTTCTGATCAACAAGAAATGCGTCAAGTTCAAGTCCCTGTTCCGGGCCTTCCCGGTTCTGGCATATGCAATCCCCGGATTCATCACGATGATCGCCTTTAGGTTCATGCTGTCTTTGGGCGGCCCTATCAACTACTATCTGACCGGCGGATTCCAGAACAACAAAGCCATCGTCGACTTCCTGGGCCGGGATTCCAAGTGGTCGGCAAGGCTTATCGGACTCGCCGTAAATGCCTGGCTTTCCGTTCCGACGACCATGCTTCTTGCTACCGGCATCCTTTCCAACATCAATGGAGATCTATATGAAGCTGCGGATATCGACGGTGCCAGCAAGCCTAAGCAGTTCTTCGATATCACTCTTCCCTATGTCCTTTTTGCGACGACTCCGACTCTGATCTCCCAGTTCATCGGGAACTTCAACAATTTCGGAATCTTCTACTTCCTGAGAGGCGGTCTGTATTCGGACGGATACTTCCTGGCTTCCGATTCCGACCTCCTCATCAACTGGCTCTATAACCTCTCCATCAACAACAACTACTATTCGATCGGTGCTGCTATCAGCTTGATGATCTTCCTGATCACTTCGACGATCTCCTTGATTGTCTATGTCCGTTCCCCGTCCTATAGGAAGGAGGATACTTACCGATGAACCATAAAGTCAAAAAAGTTCTGAATGTCACCCTGACCTACTGCATCCTCATCCTGGTCTCCGCCATCTTCGTCTTCCCCTGCCTGTGGCTTATCCTTGCTTCCTTCTCCAAGACAGGATCCATCTACTCCTTCAACGGATTCTTCCCTTCCGAGTATTCCTTCGACTCCTTCGTAACCCTCTTCACGGATACGAACATGTACAACTATCCGAAGTGGCTTCTCAATACCTTCGTCATCGCTCTCTTCAGCTGCCTTTTCTCTACCATCCTCCTTATCCTTACCGCCTATACGATCTCCCGCTTCGAATTCAAGGCAAGGAGGCACCTGATGAAAGGAGCACTGGTCCTTGGCATGTTCCCTTCCTTCATGTCTATGACCATCCTTTATATCCTGATGACCCAGTTCAAGATGATCGACAACCTCTGGGGACTGATCCTTATTTATTCCTGCACCGCTCCGATGGGATACCTGGTCCAGAAAGGTTTCTTCGATACGATCCCGATCTCCATCTATGAAGCAGCCTCTATCGACGGAGCTTCCAACCTGAGGATCTTCCGAACTATCACCCTGCCTCTTGCGAAGCCGATGATCGTCTATACGGCCCTCACCTCCTTCACCTGGCCTTGGTCGGACTTCGTCCTTCCGACCCTTCTCCTCAAAGACAAGGACTGCTATACGGTAGCTGTCGGCCTGATGTCCCTGGGAGAGACGGAATTCTCCCGCTTTGCAGCCGGTTCCGTCTTTGTCGCTGTTCCGATCGTCGTCTTGTACTTCCTCCTGATCAGGAATATGGTTTCGGGCATGACTTCCGGAGCCGTGAAAGGATAAAACTATGGCCAGAGTAAGATTAGAGAATGTCTGCAAGGTCTACGGCTCCGGCTCCAGGTCGGTTAAAGCCGTGACGGACTTCAGCCTGGATATCCGGGACAAGGAATTCATCGTCTTCGTCGGGCCAAGCGGATGCGGAAAGTCTACGACCCTCCGTATGATTGCCGGACTCGAGAGTATCACTTCCGGGAACCTCTTCATCGGAGACAGATACTGCAACGACCTGGAGCCCAAGGACAGGAACATCGCCATGGTGTTCCAGAACTATGCCCTGTATCCGCATCTTTCCGTATACGAGAACCTCGCCTATCCTTTACGCTGCCATCATATGTCCAAGGAGGATATCGAAAGCCGTGTAAAGGAAGCCAGCGATATCCTGGGAATCAGGGATTACCTCGGACGGAAGCCGAAGGAACTGTCCGGCGGCCAGAGGCAGCGTGTCGCCTTAGGAAGAGCAATCGTCCGCCATCCGGACGCTTTCCTCCTGGACGAACCTCTCTCCAACCTCGATGCCAAGCTCCGTGTACAGATGAGGGCGGAGATCTCCAGGCTCCACCAGAAGCTCGGAACGACTTTCATCTATGTCACCCACGACCAGACGGAAGCCATGACGATGGGAGACAGGATCGTTGTGATGAAGGACGGTGTCATCCAGCAGGTGGATTCTCCTTCCAACCTCTACGACCATCCCTGCAACGTCTTTGTCGCTACCTTCCTCGGAAGTCCGCAGATGAACATCCTGGAAGGGAAGATCACAAAAGAAGAAGGAAAGACCAGGTTTGTCTCCTTAGGGGAGAAGCCTTTCTCCTTTGCGATGAATCCTCTCCAGCTCGGGCATCTTGGGGAAGAAGACTTCCCGCTTGATGTAAAGCTTGGAATCCGTCCTTCCGATGTTCTTCTTGGCTGTGAAGAGGAAGAGACGCTCTTCCGCTCTACCGTCGAACTTGTGGAAAGACTGGGAGACCAGACTTTGGTATATTTCTATGCCCCGGGAAGAAAAGACTACAGCATTGCTTCTACTTCTGGCGAGAAACGGTATTCCGTAGGAGAAAAGATCCAGGTCGGAATCAAGAAGGAGAAGGCCCATTTCTTCAACGGCAAGACGGATGTCTCCTTAAGCGATGTGAAGCCGGTCACCTACCTTTCTAAGGAGAAGGTCCATTACCTCGACGGGAAACAGAAAGGGAAGCTTGCAGACAGGCTTATCGATGCTAGCCTTGCCCCTCTTGTTCCATCTGCCCTTATCCAGATTCCGTCTTCTGCTATCCGCTTCGAGAAGACGGACGAAGACGACGTAGCCATCCAGGTGGTATGCGACTGTTCCAAGGACTATTCCGATAGGATTGCTGTCTACGCCCATGTGAAGGATTCTAACAAAGGCATTTCCTTCTCCTCGGAAAAGGATAGGAAGCCAGGAGAAGAGATCACTCTTTATGTTCCTCTCTCCCAGGTGGATCTAGTGGATCCCAAGACGATGGAGAAGATCACGGATACGGAGAAGCTTTCTTCCAAATGCCATCCCGGAGTCCTTTCCTTCCGAAAGCAGGGATGCTTCCTGGAAGCAAAAGACGAAATCGAAAACCATGAGAAAGCCTATACCCTTGTCCGTCTCAATCCTCTTGGAAAGAAGGACCTTCTGGTCCTAAAGGGAGTAAAGACAGGAGAAGTCCTCTACTACTCCGTAGATAGTTCGGACCTGCTTTATGTCTCGATGAACGTCTTCTTCCGGAAGAGATGCAAGACGGTTAGGAAATAAGGTCTCAAACGGCTGCCAAGGAAATTGCTCTTAGCAGCCGTTTTAATTTTCGGATAAGGATTTACGGTAATCGAAGCAAGGCTTTTTTATCGGAAATATTCTTAGAGAACAAATAACGGATAGAGTGATTTTCCTCCTCGGAAGATGGTTTCAGGAGAGACAGATTTATTACTGCTATTTTTCCGAACAGCAGGGAGGGGAAATGACTTGCAACAATCGAAGAAAGTAAAATAGCAGGATTTAAGTAATTTGTTTTCTTTTTTTGAAAAGGATGTTATTTTCGTTCCTCTTTTTTCTTTTTTCTTTAAAAAAAGGGCAATTTGCTTACCACTAAGGAAAGCTCTTTCATTAGCAGTTCTTTAATACAAAAGCAGTTATCCGTGATTCCCTTTTTGCCCCTCTTGCAGTACCTATTTCCTATGTTCTCCTTACTTTATTTTAATAGTTGCTGTTTTTCCTAATAATTCTATGGCAATTCCAGAAATGAAAATTTATTTTCATTTCTTATAGACTATCGTGCAAAGAATTAAGGAGATTCTTACTATGAAAAACAAATTCTTTTTAGGTGCGATTGCTTTAATTTCCGCTCTTGGAATGACGGGATGCAATAAGAATACTGTTCCCTCCTCTACCGGTGCTTCTTCGGATAGCACTTCTACAAGCCAGCCGGATTCTTCGATTTCCTCTTCCTCTTCTTCCTCCAGCATTGCTCCGGAACCGGAAACGGAAATGGAAGGAAACGGAACCAAGGCAAGTCCTTATCTTCCGGTAACTGCAAAACACTTTCTCTCTTTGGCAGAGAAGGTGAAGAGTGCAACTGCCGTCTATATCACCCTTACCAAGGATATTGATCTGGGCAATGAGGAATGGGTTCCGTTTGGCGGAACCGGCGAGAACGAAGCCAACGTCTACCTGGACGGCGGCAATTTCGCTATCAAGGGCTTAACCATCACGGAATCCAATTCCGATGATAATGGGGTATATGGCCTTTTCGGCATGGTCACCGGCGTCATCAAGAACCTGAAGGTAGAAGGTTCTATCGAGATTACTGCCAACAATCCTACAGCAATGGCCGGATTAGTCGCCGGTGCCGGCGACAACCTGACACTGCGGAATGTTGATGCTTCCGGGAGCGTCAAGATCCTGGATAGCAAAGACAAGGATAACCAGATGACTTATGCCGGCGGATTGGTCGGCGCCTATATGGCTACCGGGTATTATTTTGTCAGCGTGGAAGGTTCCTCTTTTGCCGGCTCCGTCTCTTCTAACGGAGATTACTTCGGCATGGCCGGGGGCTTGATCGGAGAGGCTACTACTTATACCAGTTCGATCGGTATCTCCGCACTCAATACGAACTATGTCAATGCCACCAAGATTTCCGCCTCCTATCTTGCGGGCGGACTAGCCGGTTCCTCCTATTACTATTTCAGCGCCGTCAACAACGTCGTCGTTGCGGATACCATCGAAACCACTTCCGCCCTTTCCAGCCAGGCATACGCAAGCGGAATCATCGCTTCCGATTACCTAGAGAATGCTGTCCTATACAATATCGTCAAGGCTAAGAACATCACCGTCGGGGATGTGGCAGCAAAGGGTGTTGCCGGCAAGATCGTTGCCGCCCCCACGGAAGACGGATACTCCGAGGGAAGCAACATCGAAGGGGGTGCGGAATATGGAAACATCTCTATCGATACCAAACTTACCGGAGCCTATACCTTAGGAGACGAGGACGTTGCCCTTACCTCCCTGAAAGCAGATGATCTGAAAGCCAAGGGCTTTGTCGCCACTGCCTGGGACTTGGAAGACGGAAAGCTTCCGGTCTTAAAGGAAAATGCCAGCGACGGACTAGGGACGACCGGACAGGCTACCATCAAGGCAGGATACGACGGCGGAGCAGACGAGAATCTTGCCTTTACCACCGGTTCCTTCAACAAGTTGGAGAGTACAGCCAAGAGAGCCGGCTATAACCTGATCGGTTCCAGCTACAGCCCGGACGAATACATCTCCTACCGCTGGTATGCACCGCTGAATGTTGCTCCTACCCTTTACGACAACTGGTTCGAAACGGCCAAGATCGGCGGTTTCTGGAAAGGAGCCGAGACCTACAACTTCGTCATAAACATCGACGGAGACGGAACCTTGGTTGCCTACTTCGATGATATGTCTTCGGCCAAAGGCACCTGGTGGAGCAACGGCTCCTATCTTGTCTTCACCATCAACTATACAACCTCCCCGTATGAAGACCAGGTCGCCGAATTCCAGGCCGATGGCACCTTTACCTTCCCGGACGCCAATGACAGTTCCTACACCTATACCTATACGAAGACCAAGGCAGACTACGGGTACTGGGCAGATGCTGACGGCCATCTCCTGACTCTCAACGGCGACGGAACCGGCTCCTATTCCGATGGAAGCTCCTCCGTCAGTGTCACCTACACCGTGGCTGCCGGAGTCATCACCAGCCTTACCGTCGGGGACTATGCAGCCTGCACCCCGGTGCTCAAGGACGGAGCCCTGTCTATCACCCTCGACGACGGTGAATATCCTTTCACCCTGAGCCTCACTCCCAGCAACGGCATCCCGGATTACACGGGCTGGAAGTTCTTAGGAACCTACCATGGAGCCTCCTATGACTGGACTCTGAAGAATGACGGCAACTTCGATGCCATGAGGCCGGGAGCAACAAGCCTATTTAGCGCCGGCGGTTTCCGTGCCTACGGATTCAGCAAGACCGGAGATGCCACTCTGAACATCAAGAACACCGGAATCTCCCTGAACAGTACCTACAAGTACTATTCCTCGAAGGAAGTCCTGGTGAAGGAAGACGGCAGCGAGCTCTATGCCAAGAGCGGAACGTATACGAAGACCTACAAGGACAGCACCGGAAAGGTCTACATCTACCAGTTCTCCGATCAGAACTATCTCGTCATCAACGGAAAGCTCGACAGCAAGACGGCAATTACCGGGACTCTTGCCGAAGGCGAGACCATCACCATCGGGGAAAGTTCCTACACCATCACTAAGGGAGTCCTTGTCTACAACGATCCTGCACCGGATGTCACTCCTCTTGTCAACACCTACGAAGCCACTGTCGGAACCAGCAAGGTGGAACTGACCCTTGCCGCCGACAAGAGCGGAACGTATGACGGAACAGCAATCACCTATGCCTTCGACGGAACCAATGTCACCTTTACCTGCAACAATGTCGCCTTCTCCCTCGTCTGGAATGCTACCGACAAGACCCTTATCGGAACCATGAATGACGGAGATGCGCCGGTAAGCCTGTCCTTTGCCGTCAAGCCAGCCGTAGCACCGGTCGTCAAGACTGCTGTCGGCGTCTGGAACGGATCCGTCTTTAGCAACCCCTGGGTTCTCACCATCAATTCCGATAACACCTGCACTCTGAATCTTCCTGCCGCCACTTTGACTGGAACCTGGAGCGGCGATGCCAGCACCACCATCACGCTGGATCTAGGAACCTATACCGGTACCTGCACCTATACGGCATCTTCGGATACCCTGAAAGGCGATATCGAAGATGACGACTACAACGATTTCGATGTTGATTTCACCCGTCAGTAATCTTCCATTAGACTAGTCACAAAAAGGAGCTTCCCGGAAACGAAAGTTTCTATGGGCAGCTCCTTTTTATAAAGAAGCAATTTCTTTTCATATGAAGAAGACAGGCTTAGTTGGATAGGCGACAATCACAGCATCTCGCAGGTGGCAAGGTCATCCGTATAGCAGACCTTCAAGGTAAAGCAAAGGGGGTCATTGTAGGAATTGAGGAAGGCACTGACGCCGTTCCTGGAATACATCGTCCCCCGGAATTTTGTCGGTACAGGGTTCTCGTCCGCCTTCCATTTGTCTCCCAGGAGTGCATTCTGGTAATTCGTTACCAGCGTGTTCACATCTGCCTCCTTGCCCTCTTGGAAGTAGCAGGCAAGGAAGATTCCGACCTGGTTGCTGTCGGCATCGTACATTTCCCCAAGTTCCTTGTAGAAGTTCCCGGAGCCGGAATTGACAAAGGGAAAATGGAATCTGGTGCCGAAGACGGAAAGGAAGTATTTTTCGTCTTCCTCCGGAGTGAATTCGGTCTGCTTCAGAGGATCCGTAACTCTCCGGATAAGGTCTGCCGAGGAGAAATGGACGGAGGAATTCTTGCCATTGAAATAGGAATAGGTTACCGTGCCCTTACCGATATCCTTATCGAAGAAGTCATAGGACAGCTCGGCTAAAGATCCTTCGGAGAGATAGATACGGACACTGCTTTCTATGGCATCCTTCCATTCGCCGTCATGGTTCCAGCAAAGCCTCTCCAGGACGATGGAGGCCGCTCCTGGTTCCAGGGAATACTCCTGGTCCGCCACTTCCTCGACGAAGAAGTCTCCGGAGACATCATAGTGGGGAATCTGGGAATCCAGGGAATCCACCGGTTCTACTTTCTCCGGATCATCTTCATAGATTTTGCCGGCAAGAGGATAATACGTGAACTGCACCGTTTCTTTACCATCCTGAATGTAATTCGGCTGGAAGACGTCGTCGCAGTAGACCATGTCCGGCTGGACCGTAATGGTGGAACTATAATAAAGAGGAGTCGGATAAGTGATCTCTAAGGTAAGGTATTTCTGGTAGAAGATGGAATAGGAATTGGCACTCAGTTCGGCAAAGGCATCTTCGATCTCTTTTCTGTATGCCTTGCTGGAATAAGCCTTAGGGACAGAAACCTCGGAAGGCCCGAAGGAATCGAAATGGTAGGAGAAGGAGTGGACGACCATGTTCCCTTGGTTATCCCTCCCTTTCGGTTTCTCTGTGCCCGTGATGGAAACCGGTTTGCAGTCCTCGTCCAAAGAGAGGACTAAGGAATCCATGGCAAGGATAAAATATCCGGAGAATGTCATCATCAGGATAACGGAGGGGTTGAAAGACGACTTTGTTGCTGCAGTGGAAAAGGAAATTTCCTGTTTGTCCGGAGAGTAAGCCATATCCTCGACGGAATAATAGAAGAACGGGTTCCGTAAGCAGGAATAGGCTTCGTTGAAGAGTAGCCCGGTCGCATCTTCGGAACTGGCTTTTACCGGGACATCCACCACCTCGTTGTTCTTGCTAAGAACGGAAGAGTATGTGTATCCGTCCTCTTTCCGGAAATAGTTACTATCCGTAAGGAGGTTCTTGTCTTTATCCTCCTGGCGGAAGACATAATGATCCTCAAAAATCACCAAACTGCTGTCTAGGACCTCTTCGGTTTCTTCCCCTTGATAAGGGGTTGTGGCCGTTGTGGTTGTCCCGGAAAGAGAAAATCCGGAACGGAGGGAGGATAGGACATCCTCCTTCCTCTTCTTCTCTCCCTCCGGAGTAAGGGAAGAGGAGGAAGACGGACTGCTTTCATTTCCGGAGCTCGAAACAGGACTCTTCTGACAGCCGGCAAGGACGGCAAGAGAGAGGAGCAAAGGCACCAAGGAACTTCGTTTCATGTTTCTGTTTCTCCTTTACACTCTTTGGATGACAATCGTCGCCTGATCGGCGTCCATCGACTCCACATAGAATTCATAAGGAAGCGTCTTTCCGTTGTCGAGAGTCGGATAGGATTTGAAGAATTCCGGATAGTCCTCCATGTTGAAGGCCTGTCCTGCCTGGAAGAGGTCCCCATCCGTGGAAATAGAATTCTGGGAAAGGCAGGTTGCCTTCTTTCCGGCTTGGAGAAGCCCCAGCTGGTAGAAATTCTCCGGGGAATGGTTTCTTCCCTCCTGGGTAGAAGTGTAGTCATCCGTATTGCAGGCGGCAAAATAGATGTGATCGGAATCTTCCCCGATAGCCGTGGTAGTCCGGTAGTGGAACTCAGAGTCCATTAAACGGCTATCAGCGTGCAGAGCCTTGATTCCGGGTTTCGTATATTGGAGCGGGAATACCCCTTGGTAAGGGGACGTGGCATCGAGGAGGTTCAGGCCGGTAGGGGAATACATCTCCAAAGTGATCATCTCATCAAAAGGTGTATTGTTCCAGCCATCCGGAGCAAGCAGGATGACGTCCCCCGCAAGCTGGGAGGTCTTGATCGTGACTTTGGCATTGCCGGTAACCACAATCGGATCCACCCATCCGTATTCCATCTTCGTCCAAAGGTTGTGGTCCCCGATGTTGTAGTCCATCATATCCAGCCCGCCCAGTGGTTGGCTAGTACCCCTGTAATTGTAGTAATCTTCTGCGCCAAGCAAGTGCCCGGTTTCATGGATAAAGGTATGGGCATCGACAATGCCTTTCCCTTTCTCATCCATGAAATCCACGGAAACCCAGAAATAGGAATTCCCGATAGGGTTCTCCTTGTTGGCAGTCTGCGTGTAATCCCAATAAGTGAAGGCCCAGAAAGCATCATGATTCAAGGTAGGAAGTTCCAGATAATCGGGAGCGCTGTAAACCAGATACACGGAGTCGATGAAACCATTGGAGTCACTATCAAACTGTTTGCAGTCGGTAGAGGTTGTTTCCTTATAATTTGCCACTGCCAAACGAAGAATATCCAATGTATCGACGTAAGATGTTATATTGGACGTAACATACTGCTTTCCGGTCTTGGCATAGACGGGTTTATAGATATCCGCAATGGTCATATGCATATCCAGCTTCCCGTAGCTGGATTTCTTGTAGAAGGAGCAGACGGATTCCCAGTATCCGGTTGTTCCGTCTGTCGCATTGCCGTTGAAGAGAAGATCCAGTTTCGAGAAGAGCCCGTCCTGGAAAGGAAAATCCGAGAACTCCACCGGGACAACAAGGATTTCTTTCTTCCCGACGCTCGGGAGAGCATCTGCTCCGCCTGTCCCTTGGATCTGCTGGATAGATGTTCCAGCAGTGATGTTTCTTTCCACATGGTAGTTGTCGAAGACGCCGATCTCTTCCCCGTCCAGTTCGATGGAGTCGGTTAAGGAAGGATCATCCTGAAGGGTTGCCGTAACGGTCGCTTTCCCTTGGAAGAGGGATTACACGTTTCCGCTATCGGAAACCTTCATAATGCTTTCGTTGGAAGAGGAATAATTCACTTCCGGGAAGGAAGCGTCCTGTGGAAGAATATCCACATTCAGAATCTTGAATCCCCCTATAAGAACATCCTTAGAAGTCTCCCAGATTTTCAGCGAAGTGGCTCGGACATAGGGCTTCACCTCCACAATCAAGGAATCTACAGAACTACCGTCTTTTGTAGAAAGGATGATCGTTGTGGTCCCCATCTTAATTCCGGTAACAAGTCCCGTGGAAGAAACGGTCGCAATCTCCGAATTGGCAGAAGCAAAACGGACTGTCTTTTCCGTTGCGTTCTCCGGCATAATGCCATAGGTCATCTGCAGGGTCTTCGTCTCGACAATAGTTTTGGTTTCATGATCCGGGAAATAAACGTAATCGATGGGAACGTATTCGCTGGTGCTTGTAGTGGAATCGTTAGAAGAAGATATAGAGGAATCGGAGGAAGACACAGGATTCTTCATGGAACAGCCGGAGAAACCGAAAGCAAAAAGGAAGGTAGCCAGAAATAGCCTTTTCAGTACGTGTTTCATAAGATTTTTTCCTTTACGTTCTCTAATCGTCTCTGCTTATAGTATTTTCCTTATACCATAAATTCGGGCTTTTTCAGCATTCTGCATGGAGAAAAAGCCGAAAACGTTATAGAAACATAGATTCTCTAAAGCACCAATTTTCCACTTGGATTTCAGGATCCGAATAAACAAAAATCCAATACTTCGGTAGGAACCTCGGAAAAGAATTTATTTCAGTATAATTTTTTCATATCCTTCCCGTCTTCGCTTTTCTTGAAGAAAGATATCTTGACAGTAGTTCCTTGGCCCGGAGAGGAAACGATTTCCGTCGTTGCCCCTAAGGCGATCTTCAGTCTGGTCGTAGCATTATGGATTCCGCTGTGCTTGGTAATATCTACGCTACTTGGATCAAATCCGCGGCCGTTATCAGAAATATCGATATGGATTCTCTGTTCCTGGTCCTGATAGGTCTTGACGATGATATAGGGATCCTTCCTCTCCGAGAGCTTGGCATGGAGAATGGAATTTTCCACGAAAACCTGAAGGGACTGCGGGGGGACTTCGAAATCTTCGTACCCGATGTCGAAGAGGACTTCGTACCGTTTATCCGTTCTCATGGAGCAAAATTCCGCAAAACTGCCGATATGATCCATTTCCTCCCCGAGCGGGATAAGGTTCTTGCTGCTGGCGTCGATAGAAGCACGGAGGTTGGTGCTGAGCAAGGAGACTGCCTTGTCTCCCTGCTCTAAGGAAGAATGGTAGGTGGATTCGATCATCGTCAGGGAATTGAACAGGAGATGGAGATTGATCGTGTTGATCAAGGTCCTGGTTTCGGCTTTTTCATAAAGAAGGGCATTCTTGTCGGCCTGGGCGGCTTTCCGGCTCAGTTCCCTGGTAACGGCAAAGAAATAGAAACTGGAAGAAAGTCCCATCAGGAACAAGGCAATGGAAGGGAATCCGGCCAGGGAATAAACAATCAAATCGGCTATATCCATAAAGTCGAAGACGACATACATCATGAAGAAGATGAAGGCAACAGTCATCGGAATGATTGTCGAAATATCCTGTTTATCAGGATCCTTGATGACATCGAAGACCGTATAAAGAATGCAAAAAAGGATCGGAACCATCGCAATGTGGAAAAGCCGGGAATAGAAGAAGACAAGGAAGAGGAGGATGGATAGACCGAGGCAGGAGGATATTACGATGACATCCACCTTAGTCGGTTTGTTCCCTTGGGATAGAAGAAAATACAGGAAAGACAGAAGGATCAGAAGGACGGTCAGGAAGTTCAGAACGACGGTAATATCCCAAGGCATGAAAAAATGGAGTTCGGAAGCAAAAATATACATGAAATCCGTAATGAGATATCCAAGGAGCATGGAAATGCTTAAAAAGAAGAAAGGCAATCCCCTTTTCTTTTCAGAGGTTGCAAGAAAGGCAGTCAAACTGAAGGCACAGAGAATCAAAGCCGCCGCTCCGCCAGCGGCACCAAAGATGAAGAGAAGGGAATCCTTTGCGGGATTATCCGGAGCCTTCAGGTAGATGTCCCCTCCCGCCAGGTACCCCCGGTTCACCAAAGAAAACTCCAAATACAGGTCAAAGGTATCAGAAGCCACCTGGAAGAAGTCCCGGGACCATTTGACCGATCCAGGGGAAGAACGGACTTCCGTCTTGCTCATCCTGCCAGAGGAGGATATAAGCGTCGGATTGGCGGAAGAGCCGTCATCGACAAAAACCCTGCATGAGGTATAGATATCTCCTCCCATGCGGAACTTCAAAGGCTTTGAATTATCCAGACCTTTCAGCGTCCATCGATAGGTACCGAAAGACTTCTTCGGGTATCCGGCTTGGGAGAATCCGGAGCCGTAGTCCACAACGGTTGTAGGCTCGTCCATGCAGTCTTCGCTAACCGCCCATTTGTCGTAATAGAAAGTAGCATCGCCGTTAAGGTTGATAAGCTGGCCTTCCTTCTGGGAATCATAGCCGGTGAAATCCATCACGCTCTGGACGTTTTCCGGATAATGGTACATCCGGGAGTAGTTTTCCGAAATGCCAAAAAGGCAGAAAGCAAAGCAGCCGATTCCTATGGTCAGCAAAAAGACAACGATGATTGCAATGCCCAATCTTTTCTTTTTTCTTTAGACTCTAGAGTGCACGTGAGGGATGGGAAATGCCATGAAATCGGCAATGTTTCAGTGCTTGGTGGCACGATATCGCATAATTTTGACGGTTTTCAGCATGATTTCGATGAGAGCCTGTGCCTT
>JAEWSP010000023.1 GCA_023459795.1 Bacillota bacterium | reverse complement strand
TTCAGGAATCCGCCATGAAGGGAATTGTTACATTGTCATCATGGCAGACTCTTGAACAGTCACAATGTAACGGGATGATTATACTGCTTTGAAGTCATGCAGCAACACTTTGGTTTATCCTTCTCTAATAAAATTGAAATTGATTAATCTAATGGATTGCTTTTTAAATACTCTCGCAAAGCGTTAAGCCAAGAATCATACCAGTACCATGTTTTTGCAATTCTTACCCCAAAATGCTTTTCTTCACTTTTACCATCTACTTTTTTCCAAATTTCCGTGTGTTTAGTCATATTAAAAGCTTGGTAACCTTCATTTTTTATGATTCTAACAATATCAGAAGGGAGGTATTTTTTCTTTTCTGTCTCTTTGATAATTAGGTTTATTCCTTCTTCTGTCTCACTTGTTTTTTTAATAAAATTAAGGACTTTATCAGCTTGGCCAGGCCTATTTACATTGGTTTCAACAAAACACACTCTATATGCATATCGAGAATCTCCAATTATCTCTTTTGATAATTTGTTTTCAAAATTTGTTACAAAATTGCTTATTGTTTTGTCTAACTTTGGATTGTTAATTAACTGCTTTTTTTTGAAAAGGATCTAATTCAGAAAATTGTACCGAAATTGCTAGTTTCGAATCAAGGCCTTCCTTTGGGCCAAATAATTTTTTTAGGTAAAAATTATAATTAATACAACAAGCTTGAATTTTTGCACTTACGCAATCATCAATAGATTTGCAAGAGCTATGTTCTATTTCGTTTCTTAGCATAATTATAAAATTTAAGTTACTCTTAGTTGATTCGTCAAGAGGTGATTCTGTACAATCAATACATTTTGAAAGTTCCCACATTTTGCGCCTTTTGTTCTCAACATAAGTGTATTTTTTGCGTCCATTCACTAAAGTATAATAAGCATAATCTATCTTGCAAAGATTATAAAATGCATGAAATAAATAGGTCCAAGCTATTTCTGCATTCACAATAAAAATTTCTGTCTTAAAAGATATTATAGGATTGTTGTAAATTGAAACCGCACTAAGCATCGCTTGCTTTGATTTTTCAAGTAGCGTTTTATATAAAGCTTTCATATTCCCCTCCCTACATAATTATTATAAACTTATTGATTTTTACTTCAAATGTGAGTGGAAATCTCCACTCATGAAAAAAAAGAGCCTGGGAGACTCCTTTCAATATAGGCTTACTTAATGCTAGGCTTTATAGGCTTAGTAATAGCAAACCTTAACGCAAATCGCCCTTTCGATACGAGTATCAGGCGGGTGTGCGTCTGGCGACCATTTGGTGGAGCAAATCAGATCCGGAACGATGCCACTTTGTTCACCCTATTTTGCAAAAAAAAACTTCGATTACTATAAAATGTTATAAGGAGTTGTAAAAGTTGTATTAGGAAACTATTACCACGGACCAAAATCCAAAAAAAGGCAATTATCTGCACCTTTTGGGCAGCCTTTAATTACCATTAATTCCACCTTTTTTATCAATCTTCCCATGACAAGCAGAAATCAATCTGCCCCATTGGAACATCAGCCTTGCAAATATGCCGGCTAGTGCTTAGGAACCTTGCTTTCAAAACGCCCAGACAGATCTAGTCTTCCTTCTCTCCGTTCCGGCTTCTGTTTCTCTTCTCCTTCTCCCTTTCCGCAAGGGAGAACAGGCATCCGCAGTAGTCCTGCCTATAGAGAAAATAGGCTTTTGCGATCCGGATCCCGAGCAGCTGTCCGTTCTCCTTCTTGAAGTCGGAGAAAAGATACTTGGTGCCGGGAAACTTCCGGGAGAGTTCCTCTCCGATCTCGTTGATCTCGCGGCTCGGCTTCTTGGAGCTGACCGTCATGACGGTCGTGAAGTAGTCGAAATGGTGGCTAGAGGCATACTGGTAGGCAAGCTCCATCCGGTAGCGGTGGCAGCGGAGGCAGACTTCCCCTCCTTCGGCATCGTCCTTCCGGTCGAGGAAGGAAAGACGGTACTTCTCGAAGTCCTCCTCGGGAAGGACGACAGAAATATCCTGTCCCCGGTCCTTTCCGTACCTGGAGACGAAGGAAAGAAGGGTGTCCCTTCTTTTATAGTATTCGCTTAAAGGCTGGATATTCGGATTGAAGTAGCCGACGGTCACATCGAAATAGGGAAGCAGAGCGGAAAGAGGATAGGTAAGGCAGGGGCCGCAGCAGGCATGAAGAAAAAGCGTAGGCTTCTTCTTATAGAGCCTGGCTTTCTCGATTTCTTCCTTGAACTCCCTGTTGTAGTCTCTTCTCTCTTCCATCTAGAGGGTCTTGTCCGTATGGATGAACATGGAATCGCCGAACGAGAAGAAGCGGTATTTGCTGTCGACGGCATGCTTGTAGGCTCTAAGGATGTTGTCCCGGGACGAGAAGGCAGAGACCAGCATCACCAATGTCGACTTGGGAAGATGGAAGTTCGTGATGAGGCAGTCGATAGCCTTGTACTTGAAGCCCGGGTAGATGAAGAGGTTCGTGTTTCCGCTCGTGGCCTTGAAATCCCCGCACTTCTGCATGACGGTCTCCAGGGTCCTGGTCGGAGTCGTACCGATGGCGATGATCCTTCTGTGTTCGCTTCTTGCCTTCCGGAGAGTGGCGGCAGCTTCTTCGCTGACCTGGTAGAATTCCGTATGCATATCATGCTTACGGATATCGTCTTCCTTCACAGGGCGGAAAGTGCCAAGTCCGATATGAAGCGTAATATCCACGACTTCGACACCTTTCTTCTTGAGCTTCTCAAATAATTCCTTAGTGAAATGAAAACCGGCGGTCGGGGCAGCAGCGCTGCCTTCGATCTTGGCATATACGGTCTGGTAGCGGGAGTTGTCCCCGAGCTGCTCATGGATATACGGCGGAAGCGGCATCTCTCCTAAGGCATCCAAAACTTCCAGGAAGATTCCCTTGTAGTCCATCTTCATGAGCCGGAGCCCTTCTTCCTCCACTCCGACGCAGGTAGCGACAAGCTCGTCGTTCGTTCCGAAGGACACGACCGTTCCGAGCTTGACGGCATGGGCATTGCCGACCAGGCATTCCCAGACATCCTTCTGATCCTTCTTCTCGTTCAGAAGCAGGAGCTCCACATGGGCGTGGGTCTCCTTCTTCTCCCCGACAAGGCGGGCAGGGATGACCTTCGTGTTGTTCCGTACCAGGACATCTCCCGGCTTCAGGTAGTCCTCGATCTGATAGAAGTAAGGAAGGTCCTGGAGCTCTCCCGTAAACCGGTCCATCATCAGGCAGCGGGAATGGTCCCTCTGCTCCGCCGGAGACTGGGCGATCTGTTCCTTGGGAAGATAGTAATCGTAGGAGCTGAGACTGTAAATATCGTAATCGAAACCTGGTGTATTCATTATTTTCTTTTTCCTTCTTCTAGCAGCCGCGTTCGTTTCCGAACTCCTGCAGCCTTTCCGCAGAGAATTCGAGGAAGCGGTCGTTCTTTATTGCTTCTCTTGCTTCCTCCATCGTCTGGATGAGGAAGCGGATGTTGTGGATGGAGGCAAGACGAGCGCCGAGTCCTTCTTCGCACTTCATGAGGTGGTGGACATAGGCCTTCGTGAAGTTCCGGCAGCAGTAGCAGTCGCAGGTCGGATCGATCGGGGTGAAGTCGTCTGCGTACTTTCCCTTCAGGATATTGATCCTGCCGTTCCTGGTCATCAAGGAGCCATGCCTTGCAAGCCTTGTCGGAAGGACGCAGTCGAACATGTCGACTCCCTTCCTGATGCCGTCGAACATCATATCGAGACTCCCGATACCCATGAGGTAGCGCGGCTTGTCATAGGGAAGGTAAGGGAGAGTCAGGCTTACTTCGTGGTATTCCGTAGTCCTAGGTTCGCCGATAGCCGTTCCGCCGATGGAGAAGCCGTCGAAGGGAAGGGAGGTAAGCTCCTTGGCGCAGCTTTCCCTGAGGTCAGCGTAGTCTCCGCCCTGGACGATTCCAAACAGTGCCTGGTCATCAGTCCTCTTGTGGGCTTCAAGTCCTCTTTTCGCCCAGCGGATAGTCCTGGCCACAGAAGATGCCATATATTCCTTCGTGCAGGGATAAGGAGCACATTCGTCGAAGGACATGATGATATCCGCGCCGATCTTCTCCTCGATCCCGATGACGGATTCCGGAGAGAAGAAATGGCTGTTCCCGCTGAGGGGATCCTTGAAGGAGACACCCTGTTCCGTGATAGGACCGCGGAGCTTGGTAAGGGAGAACACCTGGTAGCCTCCGCTGTCGGTCAGCATCGGTCCCCTGTATCCCATGAACTTCTGTACGCCTCCGGCCCTGCTTACGATATCCTCCCCCGGGCGCAGAGCCAGGTGGTAGGTATTGGCAAGCACGACTCCGGACCCCATGTCCGTAAGCTCGTCAGCGGAAAGCATCTTGACGGTGGCCTGGGTGCCGACCGGCATGAACATCGGAAGCTCCACGACGCCGTGCGGCGTATGGAGAAGCCCGTACCGGGCGTTGCAGTTCTTGTCCTTGTGAAGGACTTCAATATAAAAATTAGGGCACATAGCTTTAGTATTATAGACCAAATGGAATCCTCTTCTAAGAAAAGAAAGGAAAGAAAAGAAGAAAGCCCTTATTACGGCAAGAAAAAAGGAGGGGAAGACTTCTTCCCCTCCGAAAGACTAGTTCTTCTTGCTTCCGCACTTTCCGATAGCGGCAAGGATCTTCTCCTTGGCCATCGACGGATTGGCTTTACCGTGGGAAGTCTTCATGACCTGGCCGACCAGGTAGCCGAGGGCATGGTCATGCCCCTGCTGCCAGTCCAGGACGGACTGTCCGTTCTTGCCAAGGACGTCCTTGACAAGGGCATCGATAAGGGAGGAGTCGCTGATCTGCTCCATGCCCTTCTCCTTGACGACATCGCCGGGAAGAGATCCCTTCTCCAGCATCTCGGAGAGGACCTCCTTCGCCTGCTTGGAATTGATCTTCCCGTTTCCGAGGAGGGTCAGAAGCTCGACCAGGTTCTCCTTCTGGAAGCGGAGGTCGGAAAGGCTCTTCTCGTTCTTGTTGAGCCAGGCCTTGATGTCCACCATCAGGAAATCCCAGAGGGTGACAGGGTTCTTGGCTCCGAGCTTCAGGCAGTCCTCGAAGTAGAGGACGTCGTCTCTCTCCCTAAGGAGGGATTCGACCTGATAGTCGTTGAGTCCGTCTTCATGGAGCTCCTTGCGGTAAGCGCTAGGAAGCTTGTTCATGGAGTGGATGGAATCATACAGGAATCCGGAATCCAGGTCGATCGGAACGATGTTCGGTTCCCGGAAGTACTTGTAGTCGATGGCATTCGTCTTCTTACGCATCATCACGGTCTCCTTCTTCCCTTCATCGAAACGCCTTGTCTCCTGGATGACCGGTTCCCCGCAATCGAGGAGCTTGGCCTGCCTCTTGACCTCGTAGTCGACGGCAAGGCGGATGTTCTGGATGGTATTCAGGTTCTTGCACTCGCACTTGGTGCCGAGCTTGTCGCTGCCTTTCGGAGCGATGGAGATGTTCGTATCGCAGCGCATGCTGCCATCCTCCATCTTTCCGTCCGAAACGCCAAGGTAGGTGACGATCTCCCGGATGGCTTCGACGTACTTCATGGCCTCTTCCCCGGAATGCATATCCGGAAGGGAGACGATCTCCAGAAGCGGGACACCGGCACGGTTGTAGTTCAGAAAGGAGATATCGGCTAGATGCAGCTGCTTGGCCGTATCCTCCTCGAGGTGGGCCTGTTCGACATGGATTGTCTTCTTCTCGCCGCTGTCGAGAGTGATCTCGACTTCTCCGCCCTTGCCGATAGGATCGAACTGCTGGGTGATCTGATAACCTTTGGTAAGATCCGGATAGAAATAGTTCTTGCGGTCGAAACGGAGGGTGCGGGCAATATCCATATGGAGTGCTTCGCAGACCTTGATGGCAAAAGCGACGGCCTCCTTGTTGACGACCGGCATCGTTCCCGGGAAGGCAAGGTCGAGAGGCATCGTCTCGGAATTCGGGCTGAGTCCGTAAGTCACCGGAGCGGAAGAGAACATCTTGCTCTTCGTCTTCAGCTGGACGTGGATCTCCACGCCGATGGTAGGGATATATTCGGTTGCCATGCTACTTTTCCTCCTTCACGAGGCCTTTCAGGCCCGTGATCTCCTCCACGGCACTTGCCAAAGAGAAGACATACCCGTCTTCGAAAGGTCTTCCCGTAATGTTGAGGCCGATCGGCATTCCTTCCTCGAAGAGGAGAGGAAGAGTCAGGGACGGATTCCCGCCGAAGTTGCCGATAGTCAGGATATTGTCGAGGAAGTCAGGCTTGGTCGACCACTTCGTCGAGAGCTCGCTGATCTTCTTCGGGATGGAATAGGCTGCCGGAACGATAAGGTAGTCGATCTGGTCGAAGAACTTGTTCAGTTCGTTGACGATAAGGCGTCTTGCTTTCTGGGCCCGGCAGAACATCTCTTCCTGGTTCTCGCTGAGAAGCGAGAAGGAGCCGATGACGAACCGCCTCTTGATAAGGTCGGTGAACCCGGCCGTACGGGCTTCCGTCATGTACTCCTGCCAGGTCCTGGGGCTGTTCTTGGCGGCAGGGCCGAACTTGATGCCGTCGAGGTTGGCATTGTTGCTGGTGCTCTCGGCACAGGAGATGATCATATATGTCGGATAAAGGGCGTCCAGAAGCTCCACCGGATAGTCGTAGGAAAGGACTTCGTATCCCTTCTTCTTCAGTGCGTCGAGAACCTCCAGGTAGGCCTTCTTGATCCTCGGATTCGAAATGGAGTCCATGACGGCCTTGAAATAGCCGACCTTCTTCAAGGTCTTCTTCTGCAGGACATAATTCTGATACTTCTCGTTCTTCCGGCTGGAAGAGGACATATCGTTCTTGTCGTGCCCGGCGATAGCGGAGAGGACATAGGCGCTGTCGAGGACATTCCTGGTGAAATAGCCGACGGCATCCAGAGACGGGGCAAACGGGAAAAGGCCGTAACGGCTGATTCTTCCCCAGGTTGCCTTGAAGCCGACAAGTCCGGCATTGGAGGCAGGCTTACGGACGGAATCGCCCGTATCGCTTCCCAAGGCCATCGGTACGATGCCCTGGCTTACAGCAGCTGCGCTTCCGCAGGAAGAGCCGCCGATGATACGCTCCGGATTATACGGATTGAGGGTGTTGCCCTTATGGCCGGTCGTTCCGGTTCCGCCCATGGCTAACTCATCCATGGTGGACTTTCCGATCAGGATCATTCCCGCACGGCGGAGCTTGCTGACGACGGTAGCATCGAAGAAAGGAACGTATCCTTCCAGGATCTTGCTGGAAGCCGTCGTTTCGATCCCGGCGGTCGAGAAATTATCCTTGGCGACATACGGAATGCCTTTCAGGTATTCCTCTTCCTTCACTTCCGTGATCTTGCCGGCTTCTTTCCTGGCCTCTTCGAAGCAGAGTGCTTCGAAGGAGTTGCAGGTATCTCCCTGAACACCCGAAATCGCATCCTCGACCAGTTCGAGCGAGGTGACTTCCTTCTTCACGAGCGCCGCATGGAGCTCGGCGATGCTTTTATTCATCCACTTCGTCATTTGCGTTACCTACGACTTTCGGGAGCTTGACGTTGTTGCCAAGCTTCGTATTGCTGTTCTTCAGAGCCACCGCCACATCGATCGGCTTCGACGGCTTGTCTTCCCTGAGGATCTTCTGGTGTTCCGAATACGGGAAGGTCATCGGGTCGGCTTCGTCGACGCCCTTGATCGACTTCAGAAAGTCGATCTGGGCGAGGACGGTATTGAATTCCTCGTAAATCAGATCGTCCTGGCCCGGAGAGAGCCGGAACATAAGGCTCTTGGCACAGGTGTCGATTACATCCTTTGTTACTTTGATCATGTCATTCTCCTGTCTATGAAAAATTACGGACAATAGTATCTTACTATTTCCGGAGGAAGGAAAAAGGAAAAAACTACTTTTCCTGTTTTTCCTCCGCTTCCTGAAGGAGCGGAAGGATATCCTCTTCGGAATAGACCTTGACTCCGAGCTCGTTTGCTTTCGCAAGCTTGCTCCCGGCTTCTTCCCCGGCAAGGACGAAATCCGTCTTCTTGGAGACGCTCGAGGAGGATTTCCCGCCGAGCTTCTCGATCCTTTCCGTCATCTCCTCCCGGCTTACGGAAAGAGTACCGGTCAGAACGAAGCGTTTGTCCTTGAAGAAATTGTCGCCGGCCATGGTCTTCGGCGTAAGGGAGAGGGTGTTTACCCCTTCCGCTTCCAAGGCGAGGAGAACCTTCTCCTTCTCCGGATCGGCAAAGAAATCCACTACCTTCTTCGCTCTCACTTCCCCGATATCGCTGAGGGAGGAGAGTTCGTCAAGCGTTGCCTCCTTAAGGGCAGACAAGGAGCCGTAGTGGTCGGCAAGGATCTTGGCATTCTTCTTTCCGATGGTCCCGAGGTTCAAAGCCGACAGCAGCATCCAGAGATCGTTCTTCTTGCTCTTCTCGACGCCGTCGAGAAGAAGCTTCGCCGATTTCTCTCCTAATCCGTCCAGCATCATCAGATCATCCTTGTGGTTCTTCAGAAGATAGAAATCGGATACTTCCCTTACCAGCCCTTCCGCAAAGAGGAGCTCGACCAGCTTCTCTCCGAAGCCGTCGATATCCATCCCTGCCTTGCTGGCGAAGAAGATGAGGGAGTTGATCTTCCTGGAAGGGCAGAGGACGTTCTGGCAGTAGGTCTGTCCCTGTACCTTCACGAGAGGCTTGTGGCAGTACGGGCATTCCTCCGGGAAGGAGTAGGGCACCAAGTCCTTTGTTCTTCTCGATAGGATCACCTTCTCCACCTCCGGGATGACGTCTCCGGCCTTGTGGAGGCTGACATAGTCTCCGATCCGGATATCCTTCCCCTTGATGAAGTCTTCGTTGTTCAAGGTAGCACGGCTGACAAGGGAGCCGGCAAACCGGACCGGATCCATGACCGCGGTCGGAGTGACCCTCCCCGTCCGTCCGACGGAGATCTCGATGTCCCTGAGCTTCGTCGTCACTTCGACCGGCGGGAACTTGTAGGCAATCTCCCACTTGGGAACCTTCATCGTGTAACCGATCCGATCATAAAGGGAAAGATCGTTCACCTTGATGACAAGCCCGTCGATATCATAGGGTAAAGTCGCTCTCTTCTTCGTGTATTCGTGCATATAGCTAATCACTTCCTCGATGCCGTGGACAAGCCGTCTTTCCGGATTCGTGATAAACCCGAGCTTGCCAAGGTACTCTAGGGACTCGCTATGCGTCTTAAAGCCTAGAGACTTAGCATCCGGAACATAATACCAGAAAGCGGAAAGCTTTCTTTTTGCAGTAACGGAGCTATCCAGTTGCTTCAAGGAACCTGCAGCCGCATTACGGCAGTTGGCAAACGGTTCTTCCCCGTTCTTGGTCCTGTCGGCATTGGCAAGGGCAAGGCTGGACTTTGGCATATAGACTTCTCCGCGGATCTCGAATTCCCGTTTCTCCGGGATATGGAGAGGAATCGAGGCAATCGTCTTGACGTTGTTGCTGACGTCTTCCCCGATAGATCCGTTTCCTCTTGTGGAGGCCAGGGAAAAGTCTCCGTCCTCATAAAGGACAGAGCAGGCAAGGCCGTCGATCTTGACCTCGGCCATGTATTCCACATCCCTAAGTCCGGTAAGTTTCCTAATCGTAGCATCGAAATCCCGCAGTTCCTCTTCGTTGAAGACATCCGCGATGGAAAGCATGTATTTCTTGTGGGTGACCTTGGGGAAGCCTTTGACGACTCCTCCTCCTACCCGGCTGGTCGGGGAAAGGGAATCACGAAGGTCCGGTCTCTTCCTCTCCAGGATCTGGAGTTCTTCCATCAGGGCATCGAATTCGCTGTCGCTGACAGTCGGGGTGTCCTTGACGTAGTAGTCGTAGTTGTACTGGTTGAGGAGCTTGGTCAGCTCTTCTACCCTTATCTTTTCCTTGTCTTCCTTTTCTGCCATATCCTTACTTCTCCTCCTCTTTCATCTTCCGGAATGCCTTGAATCCGACCATCAGCTTCTTCTCTCCGTAAGGATCCGGGAAGTCGACGACGATCTTGTTCCCTTCGACCTTCGTGACCTTGCCTTTTCCGAAAGAGGTATGGATGACAAAGTCCCCGGGGACATAAGTATCCTCCGGCTTCAAAGAAGAGGAGGAAGAGGAATACTGGCTGGCACTGCTGACCGAAGAAGCACCAAACGGCCTGTTCACAGGCCTATGGGATCCATAGGAGGCATAGTAGTTGGGAGCCTGCTTTGCCGAAACAGAACTGGAAAGGCTGTCTCCGGGAAGCGCCATCTCCTTGATGAACTGGCTCTGCGTATATCCCTGCCCGTTCCGGAAATTGGTCCCGCCGAAGGAGGAGACATACAAGTCCTTCTCCGCCCTGGTCATAGCGACATAGAAGAGACGCCTCTCCTCTTCCAGGGAGGATCCTTCCTGGGCCATCAGGGCGTGGTAGTTCGGGAAGACCATCTGGTCGAGTCCGGTGACGAAGACCTTCGGGAATTCCAGTCCCTTGCTGACATGGCCGGTCATCAGGGAAACGGCATTGCTGTCCTTGATCTCGTCCTGATCGGACTGGAGGGCGACGTTGATCAGGAAGTCCTCCAAGGTGGAAGTCCTGTTGACTCCCTGCTCATCCGTTATCGGAGAGGAGAGGGCCTGGCTTAAAGTCCGCATGAATTCGTTGACGTTGTCGACTCTCGAGGAAGAGGTGGATGCCGTGTAGGACAAGGACTCGTTCTCCTTCTCGTCGACACGGCTCACGTATTCCCGGAATCCGGCCTCCGAAAGGTAGGTAGTGATTCCGGAAAGAAGGGCATCGTTTGACGGAGAGGACTTGTAGAGGGCCTCCATCTTGTCGTAAGCCTGATAGAACTGGGAGAGGGCAAGCTGGGTTCCCTTGTTCAGATGCAGAGAGGGATCATTGGTGCGGATCGCGGCAAAAAGGGTAGCCTCCTCTTCCGGCATCTGGTTCTGCAGGTCCTTGGCCCGCTCCATGGTCTTTTCCCCGATTCCCTTCGTCGGGGCCTTGAGGATCCGCTGGAAGGAGATATCGTCGGGGTTGACAAGAAGCCGGAGATAGGACAGGGCATCCTTGATCTCCGCCCGCTCGAAGAACTTCAGTCCGCCATAGACGAGGTACGGAATCCGGTAGAGGGTAAGCTGCTTTTCCAGAGCGGCGGAGAGATAGTTCGAACGGTAGATGATGGCAAAATCCTTGTATGTGGACTTTCCGGCCCTTGTCTCCCGGGAGATGCGGCTTGCGATATCGAGGGCTTCCGAGTCCGCGTTCCCGTAGAAGCAGTAATGGACCTTGTCCCCTTTCTCGCCGCCGAACGACATCAGATCCTTCTTCATCCGGTCCTTGTTGTTGTTGATGACGTTGTTTGCAGCATCCAGGATCGACTGGGTGGAGCGGTAGTTCTTGTCGAGGACGACGGTCTTCAGGGACGGGAAATCATGGGGAAGCTGGTCCCGGATGATCTTGTTCTTTGCTCCGCGCCAGGTATAGATGGTCTGGTCGGGATCGCCGACGACGGTCAGTGCCGTTCCGTCGGTACTGGAAGAGGAGGAATTCGGCTTCAGGAAAAGCTTCACGAGCCGGTACTGGACGACATTGGTATCCTGGAACTCATCGATGAAGAAGACCTTGTACTTCTCCTGCCAAACCTTGCGGATATCGGGATGGTTCTCCATGATGGACATGGTAAAGAGAAGAAGATCGGCAAAATCGAGGAGGTTCTGCTGTCTCAGGTATCCCTGGTACTGGGAATAGACGGACTTCAGCTCGTCGAAGGTATAGATAGCGCCAAGAGGTACCATCGAAGGAGAGAGATCGGAAACGAAGACTCCGTCCTCCTTGAGCCTGGAAACCTTGCTGACGACCGCATTCACGAACTCCTTGGCAGCACCTTTTGGCATCGGCTTGAAGATCTGCTTGAAGATGCCGTTCTGGTCGGAGGTATCGATGATATTGAAATTCTTGTTGTAGACTCCGTCGTAGTTCTGGATCTCCTTCTTGAGGAAACGGTAGCAGAATCCGTGGAAAGTAGAGACAAGAGGACGGCCCGAACCGATTCCGGGGGTCTCGGAAAGAAGCTTCCCGACACGGTCGAGCATTTCCTTGGCGGCCTTGTTCGTGAACGTGATGGCAACCATCTGGCGGGGGAGGACCTCCCCTTTGCTCAGGATATAGGCCATCCTGTAAGTCAGGGTCCTGGTCTTTCCGGTCCCGGCACCGGCAATGATCCGGACGAACTGGCTTTCGCTCGTCACGGCCTCGAGCTGCTGCGCATTCAGCTTGGAAGATACATCGATCATAGAGGCCCCCTTTTTTCATGCCTTATTAGTATAGCAAAAAAGGGGGCCTGGCCCCTTGCAGAAAACAAAAGAAAAGAAAGGAAAAAGACTACTCCAGAAACCGGGTCAGGGTCTTTGCCGAAAGTTCGCAGAAACTGGACGGGGAATGGAGGAAACCGTTCTTCATCCAGTCATAAGTAAGGGAAGACAAGGCACCGACGATAGCGGAAAGGTTGGCAGGGTCTTTCAGAAGCTCCCCCTCATTGCCAAGGAAGCTTCGGTGGTACGCAAAAAGGTAAGGAAGCATCTTGGAGAGGAGGTCCCGTCTAGAAAGGATCGTCAGGTTCTTCTTCTCCCCCCAGAGCTGCTGGAGGAAGAGAAGATAGGAACCCCGGAATCCGTTCAGGGTCTTGTCCTTGGCAAGCGGAGCAATGGAGAAAAGGCCTTTGAAGTAATCGTCGAGGATGTCCTCCTTCGTCTTGTAGTTCCTGTAGAAGCTGGCTTTGCTGACTCCGGCCTTCAGAAGGAGCTCCTTGATGGAGATGTCCTCGAAATCCCTTCTTTCCAGAAGAAGAAGGAGGGCTTTCACTAGATACCGCCTTACTCCAGAAACCATAGGCATGTCTCCCTTTTCTTTCGATTATACTCCAAGAAACGCAGGAAAAAGGCTTTTTCTTCGAAGAAAAAGGCCCGAAATGATCCGGGCCTTGCTTTTTTATTGGCTGGGGTACTTGGATTCGAACCAAGGCATCACAGTTTCAGAGACTGCTGTCTTACCGCTTGACTATACCCCAATAGCAAGTAAAAAGTATAGGGCTTGGGGAGGGGTTTGTCAACAGGAAATTGTCCTATTTGTCGTATGCTTCCCCATGCTGTATCTTGCATCCCCTGTAGACCTGTTCGAGGGTCAGCAGGAATGCCATGTAGTGGGTAAAAGTGAGAGGGCTGAGGGAGAAGGAGAAGTCGCTTCTTTTCCTAAGAGCGTCGGCAAGCCCGTAGCTGCTTCCGAAGAGGAAAACAAGGTTTCCTTTCCTGGACATCGCCTGAGAAAGCCTGGAGGAGAACTCCGGCGTAGAGATTTCCTTGGCATGGATATCCAAAAGGAACAGATACTCCTGATCCTTGATCCGGAGAAGGGCTCTCTCCCCTTCCTTGGCAAGGGCACGGATGATCTCTTCCTGGGAGGGCTTTGGAGAAAGCCTCTCCTCCGGAAGGTATTCGATCTGGACCTTCCCGAACTTGGAAAGCCTCTTGCTGTATTCCCGGATGCCGGAAACAAGGAAATCCTCCTTCGGCTTTCCCGGAACAAGGAAACGGAAGTTCATCTTCTTCCTCCCTTCGTCTCTTCCTTGTCGCTGGCAATCCTCAGGATCCCATCCGGAAGATAGCCTAGCTGGGTTCTTACTACTTCTTCGAAAGTGGCCTTCGCCTTCAAAGGGGTGTTGCATTCATCGCTCAGATGGGCCAGGACTATTTCTTTCGTCTTCTCTCCCATCAGGACGGAGAGGTAATAGGCGCAGTCCGTATTGGAGAGATGCCCTTTGTCGCTGATGATACGCCTTATCAGGCTGTCCGGTCTCCCGGAATGGAAGAGCAGCTCGGAATCATGGTTCGATTCGAAGATGTAGTAGGTCCTGTCCCGAAGGGCATCAAAGTCGCTTTCCGGAACAAACCCGGTATCGGTCACATAAACCAAGGATTCCTTTCCGTCCTCCACCAGGAATCCCATCGGGTTCTTGGCATCGTGGCTTAAGGGAACAGGGGTGATACGGAAAGGTCCGACATCGACCGGGGTAAGAGGCAGAAGAAAACGGGAGCTTGCAATCGTTCCTTCCAAGGACGGCAGAGTGAGAGTGGAGGCATAGACGAGGTCTTTGGGAGCGCTGCTGATATGGCTGGCGTGATCGGAATGGGAATGGGTCACGAAAAAGCCTTCGATAGATTCGAAGCCGAGTCCGTATTCTCTGCAGGACAGAGTTACTTTCTTCTTGGATATTCCGAAATCGAGAAGGATAGCATCCTCTCCGGAAACGACAAGGGTGGCATTTCCTTTTGACCCGGATGAAATGACATCGTAAAGCATGTTAGAACGGGGTATTAGGACCGCCGGCATCATCCTGCATGGAGGAGATGAGGGTGAAGGAGCAGTGCTCCTTGTCGAAGGAGAAGACAAGGTCTCCGATCCTTCCGTTACGGTTCTTCTTGAGATCGACGTTGACGGTCGAAATCGGGCTTTCCTCTTCCGGCTGGCCGGAGGATTCCTTGTCCTTTCCGTCTTCTCCCTTGCCGTAATAATCCTTGCGGTAAAGGAAGATGATCATATCGGCATCCTGTTCGATAGCACCGGATTCCCGGATATCGGACATCTGGGGAGTATGGTCTTCCCGCTTTTCCGTATCACGGGAAAGCTGGGAAAGAGCGATAATCGGGACGTTGATGTCCCTGGCGAGCTGCTTGATCTGACGGGAGATAGAGGCAACTTCGTTCTGACGGGAATCGCTGCTCTTGGTCTGGGCAGTAATAAGACCGATATAGTCGATCGCCATAAGCCCGAGATTAGGAATGAGATTCCTGAGTTTCTTGGCCTTGGCGATGATATCCATGACCTTGCTTCCGGGGTTATCGTCGATGTAGAAAGGAAGAGCATTCAGTTCCAGAAGCCCTTGGCGGAGCTTGGCTGCATTCCCGGCCTTGATCGGATCATGCTCATCGTTGATGAGAACCTGGTCCCTGGTGCTTCCCTTCTCGAACTCCAGAGAGTTGATCTCATCGGAACTTAGTCCGGCGGTCAGCTCCAGCAGACGCATAGCAATCGAGGTAGCACTCATTTCCAGGGAGAAGAAAACAACCGGAGTGCCTTTCTTGGCGACATTGTAAAGCAGGTTCAAGGCAAAAGCGGTCTTTCCTACGGATGGCCTGGCACCGACGATAATCATATCTCCCTTGTGCCATCCCTTCGTAATAGAATCGAGAGCCTTGTATCCGGTTTCCAGCCCGGTAACGCCGTCCGGCCGTTTTCCGTTCTTCCGGTTCTCCTCGGTCTGGATGACAAGCTGGTTCACCAGCTCGGAATTGACCGCATCCAGCCTTTTGACTTCGGCAACACGCCTCTGCTGAGTGATCTTGGTGATCTTCTCTTCGCTCAGTCCGATGAAGTCGGAGATATCCGGAATGGCACCGGCAATCGCCTGGTTCTGGATGTCCTTCAGGGCATTCAGGAACTGGTTCAGAAGAGAGTGGTCCTTGACAGCATTGACGAAGGAATCCATCCCGACAGGAGCATAGCAGTCATCCGCCAGGAAGTTGATGTATCCTTCTCCGCCGATCTCCTCCAGCTTCTTGAGATCGTTCAAGGTGCTCTTCAGGGATTCCACGGACGGCGGGATGTTGTGCTTGCTCATCTCGAGGAGCGTACTGAAGATCGTCCTGTTTCTCAGGTCCAGAAAATCCTCCGGCGTCAGCTTCGACGTCAGATCAAGAAGCTCGTTTCCTTCCGCATCGTTGAGAATCGCGGAAAGGATCGAGCCTTCGTTGGGATCGGTCTTGTACTTCGTCTCCTCATCCATAAGCTACTTCTTCTCCTTCAGATTGACAACGATATGGAGAGTGGCCTTGACCTGTCCAAGGCTTCCCTTGTAGAGTTCGACAGGAAGCTCCGTCTTTCCGAAGCCGTTGACTAGCAGGTTCTTATCCAGGAACTGGCCCTTGGTCAGTTTGATTCCGTTGTTCTTCTCCAGCGTCTTGATGATAGCAGTCGTGGAGATAGTACCGACCATATCCCCTCTTCTTCCGGCACTTGCCTCAAAGGTAAGCGTCAGTCCGGAAAGAGTTTTGCCGAGCTCTTCGGCGGCCTTCTTGTCGAGGGCATCCCGCCTTGCTTCTTCGGCAAGCTCCTTCTGGTATTCCTTCTGGGCGGCATCCGTAAAGAGAACGGCTTTCTTGTTCGGAATCAGGAAGTTGGCTCCGTATCCATCGCTGACATTGACGACATCGCCTCTCTTTCCGAGCTTCCGGACTTCTTCTTTCAGTAATACTTTCATTTTGAATCCTCCTTGGATTTCATGATCGGATAAGACTAATTGCGGCCAACCGACTTTGCTTCGCCGAGATAGTCGTTCAGAACAGCATATAGCTTTTTCTTCACTTCCTCCACAGTACTATCCGTGAAGTTCGAGGCTGCCATCGAGAAATGGCCTCCTCCTCCAAGCTTCTGCATCAACAGTTCGCAGTTCACGCTTCCGTCGCTCCTGGCGCTGATCTTGATGGTGTGAGGACCGGTACGTCCGATAGCGAAGGAACAATCGATCCCGCGGATCTGGATAGCATCGTTGGCAACCTTGGAGAGCATGACATCCGGAATCGTATCCGTATCCGGAGAAAGCGAGACAAGGGTTCCATAGTAAGGCGTATCGGAATTATTCAGAATACTGATCTTCTGCCTGTATTCCTCGAGATTTTCCTTGAGGAAGTCATCGACCTTGGCGGAATCCGCACCGAAGTTCTTGAGCTGGGCAGCAGCTTCGAAGGTGGAATTGCTGGTTCTCTCCTGGAAGGAATGCGTATCCAAGGTGATGCCGGCAAGAAGGAACGTTGCCGTTCTTTCATCGACCGGGATGGAATCCAGGGAATAGGTGATGTAGCTGGTGACGATTTCACTGGCCGAGGAAGCAGATGTATCCAGTCCGTTGAAGACCGGATCGTCATACGTATAAGGCCCCATTCTATGGTGGTCGAGGACTGCAACAGCCTTAACCTTCGACTGCATATCGGAGAACATGGAGATCTTCGGATTGTTGTGATCCATGCAAAGAAGCAGAGTATCCTTGTCGACGAAGTCCTTGAGTCCCCGGAAGTCGATGAAGATACGCTTGATTTCCTCGTCGCTGAAGTTCGTCGTAACAGCGATTCGGGCGTTGTTCTCCACAAGCTGGTTTTCAAAGCAGATCTTTGCCGGGACACGGACATACTGGCAAAGAAGATAAGCACCAAGGCAGCTTCCGATCGCATCGAAGTCGGCATTCGTATGGCCGATGATCAGTACCTTCGGATAGTCTCTCAGAATCTGGAGGAAGGAGTTGGAGAGGGTACGGATCTTGACCTTGTTCCGGGCAGGCTTCAGTTCGCTCTTGCCGCCGATATAGACCATGGACTGGCCAAACGGAGCGATAACGGTCTGGTCTCCGCCTCTGGAAAGGGCAACATCGAGAGCATTTCCGGCCTCTTCGCTAAGTTTGGAATAATCCGGGAAGCCATAGGAGATACCGATGGAGAGAGTGAAGCCGTTAGGGAAGGCGTTGCGGACCCGGTCGACCACCGGGAACTTCTCATTGAAGATACGGTAATACATTTCCATGGTCGTGACGAAGATATAACGGTCGTCTTTGATTCTCTTGATCATGGAACCGGAAGTCTGGCCGAATTCAGCAATGATTGCCCTTGTTCTCGTAAGCATATCCGTAAAGTGGGCATCATCCGAGATAGACATCTGGACATCGGAGAAGTTATCGATGGAGATGTAGCCGATGACAGGGGCTTGGTTCAAGGAATTCTGCAGTTCGTTCTCGTACTCCGTAACATCCCGGAAGATATAGAGGGAGGATTCGTTGAGGAATTCAACGGAATAGGTACGCGATTCGAATTTGACTGTCACAGACTTCTTTTCTTTCTTATCCACGGAGAGAGAGGTAAGAGTCGGGAAAGTACTGACAATCCTGGTATCGATCAGGTTAGGGATACGTTTAGAAAGGAAGTCATTGGTCCAGAGGACGTTTCCGCCATGGTCGGTAACGGCAAGACCTATCTGGCCGAAATAGTAAGCTTCGTTGACGTCGTTTCCGATAACTTCGGCGCTCGTCATCTCGGCTTTCGATTTCAAGGCCTTCTCCCTGTAATTGAAAGAAAGGTTTACGAGGAAATCGAGGGAAACGAAAAAGCATCCAAGGCCGACCGAGGCATAGAAAAGGGTAACCGGGATATCCGCCTTGGGAATATACAGGTAGCAAAGTATGACGACAACATAGGCTATGATCTCGAAGAGAAGAATAACCAAGGAATGAAGCCGATGTTTCTTGAGCAGATGGTTCATGCTGCCTCCTAGCTCTCTTAGAAGAGTAAGTAGCTACTATTATAATAGAAAGGCTTCCGTTTCTAAAGCCTGTTGGAAAAAAGTCTCTTTATCCGTTAATCCTATGCCAGTCATCCCCGTTATCCATGAGGACAAGGCCACGGATGGATGCAACCGGAAGGGTCTTCAGAAGAGCGAGTGCTTTGCGGAAGGTTTCCCCGGTTGTAAGGACATCGTCAAAAAGAACGATATGCTTGCCGGAAAGGCTAGATGTGCCTGG
The DNA here is from genome assembly GCA_023459795.1 of Bacillota bacterium. Lineage (GTDB taxonomy): Bacteria > Bacillota_I > Bacilli_A > RFN20 > CAG-288 > Enterosoma. The sequence continues at coordinate 10,895 of JAEWSP010000023.1, read as the reverse complement.
AAGAAGGCGCATCTTCTTTCCGTCTCTTCTTCCGCTTGGTCCCAGCTCTTTCTGCTCCGTTTCCTCTTCCTTTGCAAGAACGGAAAGAAAAGGGAGATTCGCCGACCTTAGGATTTCCTCAAGATGGACAAATCCTCTTTCCTGGTTCTTCTTTTCGGAAGAAGGCAGAGGAACAAAGACGGAACGGAAATAGTAAGTCCTCAGGAGCAGAAGATATGGGGAAAGAAAGCAGGGCGAAAGAGCAACATCCAGTCCTTCCTTGTACTGGAGAAGCCACTTCTTCATGTTCCCGCTATATCCGGAAAGAAAAAGAATCTTTGTTCCGGCAAAAGTCTTCTCCTGGATCAAAGAATCCACCCCTTCCAAGCAGGTATCGCAAAGGATCGGTTTCTTTTCCAAAAAGTTCCTTATGGGAGGAGGCGAAAATTCTTCCATACAGGCTAAGCAAAAACACTTATCATTCCCCATTGTTTTTTCTCCTGTTTGTTCTATCGATCGTCTGGATTGTGGTATCGATAGATGTAGTTTTTACTTCCCCAATGAAAAGTACTTCTCCTTTCGTTGCACCAACTTTTCTTCCAACCCGTCCCGCAATCTGAATCAGGGTTGATGAGGTATATAAATCGTGATCTGCTGAAAAGACGATCACCTGCAGATTCCGGACAGTTACTCCTCTTTCGAGGATGGAAGTCGTAACCAGATATTGGAACTCTCCTTTCTTGAACTTTTCAATGTCCACTCTTCGAAGGCTCTCCTTGGAAGAAACAAAGCTTCCGCCACGGAAAAGAAGGCGAAGAAAGAAAAAAAGCTTTCTTCCTATCTCAATTGTCGGAACAAAGATGAATACGGGGAAATTCTCTTTCTTGAATCTCCTTAAGTGGTGTGCACATAGGAAAAAGGAAGGGTAGTAAGAAGCCGGGCAGAAAACAGGCAGGGGAAGGTCTCCTCCGTGATATCTTTCGGAAAGGGAAAGAACAACTCCGGAATCTTTCTTTATGGCATTAAGGTCTTCTTTGTCCGGAGTTGCCGAGAGAAGAACGTACTGTCCTCTGAGGCTCCTTTTGAAGAAAGCATGAAGGACCTCGTCCCCACGGTAGGGGAAAGCATCTATTTCATCGACAATGAGTAAGTCAAAATAACATACATACCGAAATAGCTGATGAGTAGTGAGAACAAGGATATCTCCTTCCAGGAGGGTATTATGTTCTCCATAGACGGCGACTACGCGGGCACTCGGAAATGCCTCCTCGATTCGCGGTTTCAAGTCCACGACAACATCTTTTCTAGGGGTTGCAAAACCCACCCTTTTTCCTAGCTTCAAATAGGCTTCCATGGAAGCATATACAAGTTCCGTTTTACCCGCTCCTGTTACGGCATTCAAGAATACGTTATGCCCGGAAAGGAGAAGCTCTTTGGTTCTCCTGGAAATTTCTTCCTGCTTCTTGCTGAGAGGATAAGAAAGCGTTAGGGAGATGCCCCCCTTGGGAGAAAAGGAAGGGTCCGCTTCCTTTCCTCGGAACATGATGCAGCGGCGGCAATAAGGTTGTCCGTTCCTTATGCCTATATAGCGGGGATCTTTGTTCCCGCATCTAGGACAGGTATAGATTTTTTCACCCATACCTCTTTTCTATCCGGAAAAACAGTTTTTACGGAATACAATGAATTAATTCTTTGGCGAAGATTTTTTCCTCGAGTTCCAAATAGGAAGAAACAGAAAGCACATGCATTTCTTTTTTCTCCGGAAGCAAATCCTCCGGGACCGAGGCGCCCTTGGGATTAAGCCAGATGGAGAAAGCAAAGCCGGCAAGACAAGAGCCGTAAATATCCTGGTAATAGGAATCTCCAATGTATATAGATTGGGAAGGGTTCCTTTGATAAATCCCCATGGCATAGGAGAAGAAATCCGGGTTAGGCTTCTTCACTCCGACATCCGATGATGCAATAAAGCCTAGAAAGGGGTGCCCTGGGAAGAACTTCTTCACAAGAGCAAAGGACTCTTCAGAAGGATAAACAGTGTTCGAGATAATGCCGTAAGGCAAATTTTCCCTGTCCAGACGAGAAAGAAATCTATCAGCCCCCGGAATCGGTGTAGGATCAAGAAAAGAAAGGACTTCTTTTCCGCATTTTTCAACCGGGCAGTCTAAGGAAATCGAGAATTTGCGGACAATTAGATTCAGAATTTGTTCTATTTGGATCTCGTAATTGCTATGAACATTGTAATAAGCCTGGAAGAAATCCTCCGTAAAGGCATCCACCACCTGCCATTCTACCGCATCCGGATGCAGGCAATGGTTCTTCAAAGGCTTAGTATTCCAGTCTTCTTCTTTTTTGGCAAAATGAAGCAAAGTCGACCAACAATCAAAAAAAAAGGAATTAATTGTCTTCATCCTGATTTTTCCTTCGGCTAATATTTTAACCAAGGCCGCCTTCCAAAGCAATTCCCCCAACTGGCTGTTCCGCCTATTCCTTGCATTCCAAGGCTGGAAGTTTTAAACTAATTGAACCAAAGATAGTTAATTATTTCTATTGAATAGCACACAGAAAAGCCCACTCGATTATTCGTTAACGAGTGGGTTTTTCTTATCATTATTCCCTAAACTATCGCTGTTTTCGAAAGTCTCAATAAAGGTTGGTACATTTTCCTTCACAAATAAGTTGGTTCTTAGGAAATTTGATAGAGTAGAGAAGATAAAATTTAAAAATTGACTAATATTAGCTTGTATATAAAAGAGGTAGGGTGCTATATTATTAAAGACGCATTTCGTTTATTCTTTTTTAGTGAATAATTCGTTGCAAAGGAGTCATGTTCCATGAGCAAACAAAGCGACGCAAAAGTACGAGAGAAGCCAAAAAGAGGAGGAACAATTGCCTTCATCCTTGTTTTCATTGTTCTTTTCCTTCTGGAATTGCTGGCTGCAATCCCTTTAATGTTTTTTACGATCAGCCCTTCCTTATATAAAACAATCTATGGACCGCTTAGCAGCAACGGCTTTGTTGCCAATATGTTTTTGGGCTTCGAAAATTTCTTTACTAGCGTTTTCTCATTTGGCCCGACTTGGTCCGGCATTTCCGATTTTCAGTATGGCCTTTCTCTAGCTGTTGTTTCCGTTTTCCTACTTACGCTCGTTCTTTTCTTTGGCATCCTACCCTTCGTCAATATGGCGCACAACAAACGGGTACACAAGATCCACCGCAAGGGAAAGAATGTCCTGGCTTGGTTTTCTTTCTCCTTAGTTGCAATCTATACTCTTTGGTCGGTACTGATCATAGTTTCCAACTACTGGAATGTCCTAGCTAAGGTTCGGGAATTCTATTTGACGACAGTCCTAGAACATATGCCGAAGATTGGAAATATCTTCCAGGGAGAATTCTTTTTCTTTGTCATTCCGATCTGTGTTATTGTCGTTGCTTTAATCATGGATATCTTCACGGTCCGTGGAGAAGTGGAAGACATCCCTTATCCTGTCAAGGCAATAACGGAAGCTCCGAGGCAGGAAGCTGCCGAAGAGACTATCGTTGCCAAGGCCATGGAGAAAGCTCCGCTTGCTTCCAAGGCTGCCGTAGCAGACATGCAGGAAAAGAAGGAAGCTCCTGTTCAGGAGAAGGCTGTTCCTGTCATGGGCGAAGAAGAGAAGGTTACTCCTATCAAGGCCAAGGATGAGAATCCGATTATCCCGGAAGCTGTTGCCCCGCAGGAAGAAGACCACGAATACGAATATCCGACAAACCGTGATATGGAGATTCTGAATACTCTCGAACCGTTCCACCTCCATGAAGTCAAGCTTCAGGGTATCTATCGTACGGATATTGATAAGATTCTTCTTGATCTTGAGCCGACCGGTTTGAAGCCGGCTGTTCTTCCGGATGATGAGCTGACCAAGGAAGGCGAACTCGCCTTCAAGGAAAAGGCATCGGAAGAGACTAAGGTTACGGTCATGCCTGGTGTCGATGAGTGGAGAACCGCTCCTTGGCCGAAGGGTCAGGAGAAGGTCGAATCTTCTGCTGAAGAAGAACCGAAGATTATTGAAGAATCCGCTGTAGAAGAAGAACCGGAAGAAAAGCCGGAAGAAATCTTCGAAGAGAAGAAGGTGGAAGAGCCGGTCGAAGAACCGAAGGCTGAAGAAGCTGTTCCTGAAAAGGTTGAAGCAGAAGAAGAGAAGGAACCGAATGAACCAGTTTGGAAGGCCGATAATACCTTATATCCTTCTACCCGTTCCCAGGAACACCTCTATCCGGACAATGAGCCGATAACCGGAGATGCCGAAGAGCCGATTACGACTGTATTGAATTCTCCGCTTGGTATCGATCTACTAGAAAAGCGCCGTATCGTCAACTTCTGGCGTATCCCGGAATACAATCCGGAAGAAGAGAAGCCGGTCGTCGAAGAGGTTAAGCCTGCCGAAGAGGTTAAGCCTGCAGAAGAGGTCAAGCCTGCAGAAGAGGTCAAGCCTGCAGAAGAAGCTAAACCTGTTGAAGAGGTCAAGCCTGCAGAAGAAGTCAAGCCTGCAGAAGAAGTCAAACCTGCAGAAGAGCCGGAACCTGTTGAAGAACCGGAACCTGCCGGTGAGCAGTATGATTTGGCTGAGATCCTAAAGGCTATCGACGAAGAAGAAGCCAAGCGGAAGGAAGCTCTTGTTAAGCCGGAGGCTCCTGAAAAGGATCCGGTCATGGTTGCCTTCGATGAAGACGGTGCCATGGTCGTTGCCGATAATACCTGCTACCCGCATCGCCATCGTCCGCAGGAATCCCATAACCCGGATATGAAGAAGGTTATCGGAGATACCGAATCGCTTTCTATCGTTGCTGATAACTCTGTTTCCGATCTGCCGTTACCAAGACTCCGCCTAAGACCGCACTGGGTGCTTCCTTTCTATCTCCCGCCGGAAGAAGCGGAAGCCTTAAAGGAAGAAGAACAGGCTCCTGCAGAACCGAAGCTTGTACCTCCGGTCGTTGCAAAGCCTGCAGAAGAAGTCAAGCCTGCAGAAGAAGCTAAGCCTGTAGAAGAGGCCAAGCCTGCAGAAGAAAAGCCTGCTGAGAAGGCTCTGCCGGATCCGACAACTGTCGATAAGCTCCCTGGCATTGATGAATGGAGTGCTTCTCCGTGGCCGGAAAAGAAGGCTTTGACGAAGGAATGCACACCTATTGATGTCCTTCCGGGCATCGATGAGTGGAATGCCTCTCCGTGGCCGGAAAAGAAGACGGAAGAAGAAAAGCCGGTAGTGGAAGAAAAGCCGGTCGAGAAGAAGGAAGAGAATCCAGTTATGGTGAAGGTCGCCGATAATGGTGCTTTCATTGTGGCTGACAATACTGCCTATCCGACAAGAAAACGTCCTCAGGAAAGAGTCAATCCGGACGCCGAGAAGAATGTCGGTGAGCCGGAAGGCAAGGGAACCATTGTCGATAATGCTCCTCTTGGAGTCGATGACGGACCGAAGAAGAGAATCCGCAATTCCTGGAACTCTGGCGATTACATTCCGGAAGAGAAGAAGCCTGTCGCACCGGTAGCTCCGGCCGTCAAGCCTGTTCCTTCTCCGATTGTAAAGCCGATGGCAAAGCCGGGTGCTCCGTTTGCACCGGTTGGAATCCATGGAAAACCGCATCCTGCTATCAATCCTATCCAGCTGGTCACTCCTATTAAGAAGGAAGAAGAACCGGTAGTGGAAGAAAAGCCGGAAGAGAAGAAGCTTACGGCTGTTGCCGGACCGGTTCATGCCATCCATGCTCCTGCCCCGAAGGGTGCTATTACTCCTGTCGCTCCGCGGCATGTCAAGTTTGAGCTTGCCCATTACAAGATCAAGACATATGAAGGAGAACTCAGTGCCGAACAGGCCTTCAGTATGGGTGTCACGAAGGTCCAGCCTATGGCAATGCCTGTCTTTGCCGGCGAAGACAATTCCGCCCTTTCTTCCCGCAAGAGAAGAGAGCAGATTCAGAAGGAAGGTATCTTCAATGTCAATCAGAAGACCAGCGACTTCTCTGCCCCTGTTGCAAAGCCTACCAGGCCGGTTGCAGACTATTCCGCTGCTACTAGTATCCGTGACCTTGTAAAGGCCAACAAGAAGGCAGACGAGGAAGTGGCTGCAGTAGAAGAGAAGAAGCCGGAAGCTATCAAGCCGCAGGCTCCTCTTAAGCCTGTAAAGCCGGTTGCACCGACTCATCCTTTCAGCGAAGACAAACCGAAGGAAGAGGTGAAGAAGCCGGAAGAAAAGCCGGTTGCAAAGATCCAGCCTGTCATCCCGCCGGTTGCTCCTGTGAAGAAGCCGTTGGGCAAACCGAACGGTCCGATTCATCCGATTGCTCCTATTGCTCCGAAGCCGGTTAAGCCGATGAAGCCTGTCGATCCGAAGGATAAGAAGTAATTAGGTAGGCCTCTGCAAAAGCAGAGGCCTTTTCTTCTCTTCCTAAGCTATTCTTTCCCTTTTCCTATCGCTGTTTTTCCTTTTTGAAAAAAGCAAATAGAAACTCTTGAATTGGTTCCCCCAAATGGTATAATAAACAAGCCGTAAGATTCGGCACATTGAGGCGTGGTGCAGCTTGGTAGCACGCTTGGTTCGGGACCAAGAGGTCCAGGGTTCGAATCCCTGCGCTTCAACCATGTATAAAAAAAGCCCTAGCAATAGGGCTTTTTTCATTTCATAATACAATTTTGATACAGTTTTCCCTAAAATTTCCTTCTTTCCCAATATAGAAATAGAGCATCCTTTCCCTTTTCCTAATCTATGTAAGATAGAATATAGGCCTCTATGGATCAAGAACACACAGTACAGGAACTTCAGAACAGCCTCCGCACTTATCTTTCCCTTTTTCAGGCCGGAAAAAAAGAAGGAATCCGGAAGGATTACCTTCTTTCTTTTGGTTCTGTTCCTTTCAAGGTTCTCTTCCAGGCAGAAAAGAACCTTCTTGCATACGGAGTTCCTTATTATCCGTTTAAAGAGCTGATACAACTCCTCTATCCTTCTTCTGCTGCTCCTGCTGCTTCTTGCACCGGTTCCTGTCTGGAAGAGCCGTAAGGCTTACTTCAGACAAGATGGGATTCCACAGCAAAACCAACCTACTAATATAGAATGCCCTTATTTCCAAACAAAAAGGAATCCTTGATCCTACAGGATTCCTTTAAAGACAATCTCATCAATCCACTTCCTCGTCTTGGCATCGTTCTTCAGGTATCCATGGATTATCTTCTCGGCATAGTAGAAGAGCATCGATGTCACATAGTCCCAGAGAAGAAGCAGGTAGTCATCTTCCGCGTCCTTCTTGTCGCTGAAGAAAGCTTTCGCTATAGAAAGGAAGGTTTCTTTTCTTTTGTTGTTGGAAGTCGGATCAAAACCATAATCATAGGTATAGGAGATATAGAACAAGGCTTCGTCCGGTTTTGAAAGGAACATATCCAATAGCTTATCAAAGACTTCTATCTGACCTAAGCCGCTTTGAATCAGTCTTTTCGTGGTTTCCATATGAGGAACATCGATGCTCTGGGCTGCTAAGTCCAGATATGCCTGCTTGTTCTTGAACATACTGATAATAGTAAAGGTAGAAACCTGGCAGGCATCTGCCAAGGTCCTCATGGTCACATGGCTGGAACCATATTCTGCACCCAGCTGAATAACTTTCTGAATGACGTCTTCCTGAGAGCTATTGATCTTTCTATAAGCCATCTATCACCTCTGCTTTTCTTTTATTTGTAATCATTATATAGCAAGTATTGCAAGAATAAAAACGATACGAAATCGAACACCGGGATTGGAGAGAGGGATCGATTCCTCTTCTTACAGAAAGGAAGCCTCCTATAGAGGCCTCCTTTCCGGGAAGAAAGAACCAGTCTACTTATTCTTCTTCTTTTCTTCTTTTTTCGCTTCTTCCTTTACTTCTTTCCGTTCGATATCATTCAGCTCCGTCTTGAAAAACAATTTATTGAAGAAACGGAACATTGGAACCAAGAATGCAGCGAAGACTCCGTATCTGTATCCCTTCTTCTTCCATAATACATAGAGGATAGCAATCAGAACTAGGATGAATAAGAAGACGGATCCGATGACAATTCCGGCAATTGCTCCAGCCCCTAATCCTTTTTTAGGGCTATTGAGCCCGACCCCGACAATGACGGGGTTTCCGCTCTTGCCACCTGCAAAGACGGCTCTTACCCGGTAGGCATAGACTCCGTTCTCCTGCAATCCCTGGATGGCCAGAGATGTGCCGGTAACGGATCTGCTCTTATATCCCTCTACGAAGGTATCAAAGCTATCCGACGGGGAGAGATCGAACTCGTAGGAGAGAGCATCCTTGACGCTGTTCCACTTGGCAACAAAGCTTGTGGAAGTTATTTCCAGGTCAAGAGGATTAGGAAGACTCGGTGCTTCATAGCTGTTTGCTTTAACAGTAACGTCGCAGTTTGCCACGAAACTGCCGTCTGCTGTTTTGACCTCTATTGTAGTCTTTCCAGCCTTAAGGCCTTTTACTACCCCTTTATCACTGACGGTAGCAATCCCTTCGTCCTTAGAGGAATAAGAGACTGTCTTGTTCGTTGCATCCTGAGGAGTAATAGCCGGGATCAAGGAGAAGGTATCTCCAACCTTTATTTCTTTTGCTGTTACGTCTAAGGAGATCCCGGTAACAGCTATAGGAGAGGATTCCTGCCATTTCGCATAAAGAGTTGTGTTCTTGGTAAAGACCGTTTCCTTCGTGATCTTTTCTCCCGTAAAGGCAGAATTGTCAAACCAGCCTAGGAATGTACTGCCTGGCTTGATAACCTCCCCTGGGAAGGAATCCCCGCGGCTGTTTCCGGATTGGACATATTGCGGAACAACCGTATTTCCGCCGTTGGAATCAAAGGTGATCTTGAAAGTCTCGGTTGTAGAAAACCCGGAAAGGTACTTCCCGTAGCATTGCGCACTGCCACCATAAGTGTAGTTTCCGTTCTTGACATCATTCCCGCTCATGGTGATAGAAGTGTTGTCTACAGCAAGCTTTATGTTGTTTTCTTCGGTAGAAGCAATTGCTCCCCCGCGAAGCCCTGTTCTGGAGTTGGAATAGCCATGCCCTGTCTGGGACAGAATATGGTTATTCGTAATGGTTCCGCCATAAACCGTATGGGTTGCCTTGCCTTCGAATAAGAGAGCTCCGCCCTCTTCCGCATAATTCCCGTCCAGGATACCGCCGGACACGTTGATGACACCGCTTGTATTACTCGAGGTATTCAACTTGTACGTGCTGCCAACGACACCGCCTCTGGCAGCATAGCAGTTCTGGATGGTTCCGCCATAGACGTTCAGATAAGCATAGTTGTAGGCACCGATTCCGCCTCCATAGCCATTTCCATCATGGAAGGAAGTGGTATCGTCGTTGATGGCAACGCATTTTTCAATCAGGGAGCCGGAACGGAGGTTGGTCTTTCCGCCTCCGATACTGGAACTCCAGTCTACACGGATGGCACCACCGTAAGCGGCTGTAGTGGCATTGGTCGAGCGTGTCGCAGCGGAGTTGGAGCACCAGCCGTTGCGGATAGTGACTCCGTCATCCACATTCAAGGTTGCCTTATTGGCAACGTCCAGGATGGATCTTCCATGTACACCGGTGTTCATCCAGGTCGCCGGGGAGGTCCCAACCAAAGTGGAGCCACCATCGAAAGTGATGTTTCTTAATGTGATCTCTACAGGGCTAGCAGAATAAGAACCGTTACCGTAGAATTCAAAGATCGATAATCCGCCTGCCCGCTTGATCGTAATAGAAGAATCCGAGCCTTCGATAGTCAGACTCTTGTCTACGGAAATATAGGACGTAATATTAACTCCTGCAGAATCCGAGGGGATTTCAAACCTCTTGGTGATCTGGATAGTATCCCCGCTAGAAGCGTTCGCTATCTTGGTTTTAAGCCCCTTTAAGCCGTCTGTTTGGAAAGTGGATGCCTTCTTCAGTGAAGGAGATGGAATACTGTTAACAGTATTGCCAGCTGCAGGGAAACGGACCAAAGATCCGGCAAGAAACAAAGCTGCAAAGACATTTTTCTTTTTTAATGACATAGTTTTTCCTTTCTTGGAAATTCAGCAATAGCCCGTCTTTCCTAAATGATTCTGCTTCGTTCTCCTTTCTCCTTCATTATGGAACGGATCCTAGACAGTCCCTTTTCGCGAAAAGAAAGACTCTTTTCTTAAAGTACGCATTAGAAAGATTTTCTTTTTTGGGATTCCTTTCGTCTTTCCGCCAATCTACAGTACTTTCAGATGGTCTTTTGTTTTCAGAAGACTTAGCAGTCAGCTTGTCGTTTACAAATAATAGCTGTTATTTAGATGACTTAATTATATAACTATTGTTATTTAATTATCAACAGTACTTTATAGATCCTTTATATTGCCCGGTAAAGCCAGGAAAAGAAACAAGGAACACCATCCAATGATTTCTCAATCTGAATTCCCTATTTACTTAATCCTGTTTTGCTTCTAAAAAGGTAGTGAAGCAATGCCCAATTGTGATAAAATCTCACTTATGCGGGTGTGGCGCAAAAGATGTTTCGAAAGGCTCAATAGGTTTCCCCCTTAGAGCATTAGAAATACTTACTGCACCATTCTGCACATCATGGCCTTTTGGTGAAACCTGGTATACACGAAGCACTCAAAAGAGTCTCGGGTCGCCAAAAACGCAATTTCAAAAAAGACCGATATCATCGAACTTATTGAGATTACGCCAAACGAGGGCTGAGTGGAAAAAGCCACTAAAATGGCAAAATTACCCCTAAATTTCCACTCAAATGACTAAAAGCAGGGTCGAATTTACATGAAATCAGTCAAAAAATAGGGGTGTTCAGAAAAATTCGGATGTGCCTGATTCGGTTCGTGTTGGTTCGTTAACACTTAAAAGAGTTTCGCTCCTAAAAAATGGTAGTGGAGCGCTGTATAAGTGTG
>JAEWSP010000022.1 GCA_023459795.1 Bacillota bacterium | reverse complement strand
TGAAGGCACAGGCTCTCATCGAAATCATGCTGAAAACCGTCAAAATTATGTGATATCGTGCCACCAAGCACTGAAACATTGCCGATTTCATGGCATTTCCCATCCCTCACGTGCACTCTAGAGTCTATAAACAAAAAGAAGGAGCCAAAATTATCCCATAAATAACAATTTAACAAGGAAATAATGAAAAAGGATTAACATTGTTTCTATGGGTTAGACGTATTCCTTCTTTTCAATATTTGCATTTGCTAAAATACTTTAAGGAAGAGAAAGCAAAATGGTTATGCACAAACAAAAAAATACTTGTTTCTTCTATTTCTATTGTCTTGTGTTTATCATTTCTTTCTTCTTCGGCAAAGGCGAATAGGACGAAGGATGTAGTTAATGATTGCTACGATCTTATCGAATTAGCCAATCAAATGTTTGAAGGAAATATGCACCTTTCCTCCTTCCCTTTCACCAACAACGGCAAGGTGGACAAGAAGGCACTGCCTGTCCCGGAAGCCAGATCCTCAGCCAAGGGGAACAAGCGTCTTTCCAAAAACGATCTGCAGAAGAAGCTATACGGAATCTACGGGAAGGTCCTAGGCACCAAGGATTTCTCCATCGATGACGACTTCTTCGAACTCGGCGGTTCCTCCCTGAGCGCCTCCAAGGTCGCGATGCTCGCCATGGAAGAAGGGCTGCCTTTGTCCTATGGCGATGTCTTCTCCAACCCCTCCGTTGCTAACCTTTACGACCACATCCTGATCACCAAGGCAGCACCGGCAGAAGCAGAAGCCGAAAAGAAACCGGAAGAACCAAAGGGATCCGTCTCCAAGGCTCTTTCCTGCAACCAGGAAGGGTGTCTCGATAAGATGAAGTTCGACCACGGGCTAGGAACAGTCCTTCTCTTTGGATGCACAGGGTTCCTTGGAACCCACATCCTGAAATCCCTCCTCGATGATCCCAGGCAGGAAGTAGTCTGCGTAGTCAGGGACGGAAAAGGCAACAGCGGTTCCAGCCGCCTGAAAGGCCTGTTGGTCTACTATTTCGATGACCCGATGGATAAGGCCTCGTTGTGGACTCGGACGTCCAGATTGAACTTCGCGTTCAGGCTTTCGGGAGTTTCCTGCAGAAGCCTCGCCCGATTCTTGATCACCCCGCCGAGGAAGCTTTCCCTTATCGCGAGAGAGTATACCGCCTCCATCAAGGAAGGGAACCTAAAGCCCGTCTTCCGGAAATCCATAGGCAGGCCCGATGAGATCGATGACCTGAATGACTCCTTCTATTATCTCGATCAGGAATTGCGGGAATATGTCCGCAAGGTGAAGAGTGCTGCCACAAGCGAAGAGAAGATGCATGCGGAGCTGAACCTGGCTCAGGACATACAGCTTTCTTCCCTTCCCAAAGGCTTTATCCATGATGAAACCTTATCCCTCTATGCCAACATGAATCCGGCCAAGGAAGTCGGCGGGGACCTCTACCGCTTTGCTGACCTTCCGGGAGGCAAGCTATACATTTTCGTCGGGGATGTTTCCGGAAAAGGAATTCCGGCTGCCCTGTTTATGATGCAGGCAAAAACCATCCTTCAGGAGACCCTGTCCGGAAAGGTTCTGCTAGCAGCCGTAACCAATACGAACGAGCATCTCCTTAAAGAGGGCAGTGCCGATCTTTTTCTGACGGCCTTTATTGCGGTCCTGGATAAGAACACCGGTCTGCTGCAGTATGTAAACGCCGGCCATGAACCGATCTTCGTCTGCCATTTCGGCCAATATTCCAAGCTGAAGGAGGAAGCCGATGTTCCTCTTGCCACTCTGGAGGGATACGAGTTCCATCTGCAGGCCCTGCAGCTTGATTCCGGAGACAGGATCTTCGCCTACACGGACGGGGTCAGCGAGTCCATGAGCAGGAACGGAGTCCTCTACGGGAAGAGGAAAATCGAAGAAGTCCTGAACTCCCTTGCCGGCGCAGAGGACAAAGACCTTATCGAAGGCATGAACGGTTCTCTTGCCAAGCACTCCAGCGGCTGTGAGCAGTCCGATGATATTTGCATGCTGTCCCTCAGTTACCTGAAGGGGAGGGAACTGCTTGTTTCAGAATAGGGAGATCTAGGAAAGGTACCGGATTTCGTTAATTCAAACCTCGCCGGGGATCTAGGCAAGGAGGATCTCTCTGCGCTGGATGTGATCCTGGATGAGCTTCTCTCGAACGTCCTCCATTACGGCGGAAGACTTCCCAAGCCGGTTTCTCTGGTACTCGGCTTTGATTCCAAAAACCGGGCTGCATACGGCTTTATCCGGAATTACGGTACGGCCTTCGATCCTCTTACGGATGCCCCCGAAAGGAAAGAGGGCCAGATCGGGGGAATGGGCATCACCATCTCCAAGTCCCTGGCCACTGCCCTCTCCTATAAGCGTGCCGGTTCTTCCAACGTCCTCTCCTTAACGAAGAAAAAGAGCAAATAGAAGCAATGGAAAAACGTAGCGGAAAGCTGACCCTCCATAAGTTCTACCAGTATCTAGGCCCTGGAATCCTTCTGGTTTTCAGCATGCAGTTCGGAAGCCTGGCAGCAAGCATCGTCATCGGGCAATTGCTGGGTGCGGACTTCCTGACCGCGGCTTTCCTGTCCGTCTCCATCGTGATCCTGACCGAGATTCCAGGTCTAGCCCTGCCGACAGGCCTTGCCATCGTCCTCTCCAACCTTTTCAGCAAACGGAAGTTCCAAGAGTCCAAGGAAGCATTTTATTCCGTCGTGATCTTCGGCTTCCTAGGGAATCTTGTCTATATCCCGATCGGCATCTTCTTTTCGGACGGGATAGCTGCATTCCTTTCCGGCAATTTCCCGGCCTACATCCCCTTGATCAAGGACTATATCTCGGTGTTTTTCTACTGCGCTCCTTTCTTTTTCCTGTCTATCCTTTTCTGCAACCTATTGGCTGCCGACAATAACCCCCATGCTCTCCGCTCTCTATTTCCTCATCTCCAGCGTGGTATATGTCGTTGTGGAGATTCTTTTCTGTTTATTGCTTTCAAAAGACCACATCCTGTTCTACGTGGCCTTAAGCTTTGAGATCGGGCTTCTTTCCGGCTTTGTCCTGCTGCCGTTCTACCTCCGCTCCAGATCCCGCCTCCTGAAATTCGGTTTCAGCCGATTCTCCTTTGTTCCCGTCTTTTCCGTCCTGAAGGCATCCTTGTCCTTCCTTCTGTTCTTCGGCCTGCAGTTTGCGATGAACTTCATTCTCATCAAAGTGGCCACCGGTGCTTTTAGAAGTGAGGCGGAGATGAACACCTACGCCATAACTTCCAACCTGGTGTTCGTTCTGGACCTCTTCGTTACCAGCCTCATCCAGATGATCCCGGCTACAGTCAGCTCCCTGTACGGGGAAAAAGACTACTCCGGCGTACGGTTCATCGTGAAGAAGGTCCTGCTTCTTTCCCTTGTCTCCTCATCCATCCTCTGGATAGCGACCCTTTCCTATCCCAAGCTTTTCCTCTATATCTTCGGCATGGGAGCAACAGCCGTATCTTCGGACTACGATCTGGTTATCCGGGTCTATTCCATCGCTATCCTCCTCTATATGGCCAATCGCTTCATCCAGACTTACTACCCCTGCATCTCGTCTAACCTGCCAAGCCTTATCAACACTATCCTTGAAAAAGGAGCCCTAGGCATCCCTCTAGGCGTTTCCCTGATGCTCTCCTACAGCGTACTTGGCTATTCCCTAGGTTCTACCTTATCGGAAGCACTGGCCCTGATGATTACTGCTGTCTTCCTCCTTTTCTACCGGAAAAAGAAACAGGCAAGCTCCCTGCTGCTGCCTAAGGGCGATCCCAATAGACCCCGCTACGAATGGACCGTCTCCTCCGTGAACGAGGTCGAGGAAGCCAGTGCCTTTGTAAAAGAAAAGGTACTGGAAGCCGGGGGCAGGAAAGGACAGCTACGTATCTGGCTTTGGGAGCGGAAGAGCTTCTATTCAATGATTTCCAGTATAACTATCCCAAGAACAGGAAAGACTGGGGCGTCGACCTTGCCCTTTCGAAGGAAGGAAGTTCCTTCCTCCTCTCCCTTAAAGACGACGGAATCCCTTTCGATCCTATCGCCCACAGGGAAGAAGAGGGCCCTCAAGCCCTCTTCCATGGCCTGCCCCTGCTCAAGAAAGTGGCTTCGCGACTGGATTATGCCCGTATCATCAACCTGAACGAAACCGTTATGGAGATGGACGAAGCCTGAATCCTCCTGCTCTTTCAAGTAGCTCTTTGCCGTGAAAAGCAATATAGGACTGTTTTTCTAGATCCTCTGTTCCTTTGCCTGCAATGTAAGGCTTCCGAGACTTTTCCGCGACCTCGCCTTCTGTCGTTTGCTCTAAGCGAATAGGGGTAGGTCATTCCAAGGGGTTCACTCTAGGATAAGACTTTCCCCACCGGTAATTCCTATTCCTTTTCTTTCTCTTCTTTCTTTCCGTATCTTCCAGGCCGAAAAATCGATATAATAAATACGTTTCCCTATCCATAGGGATAAAGGAGAGCCTATGACCAGAGAAGAAGAAATCGCCCATTCGTTAACGACCACCTACCGGAAAAGGATCTGGTCCAAATTCTGTGCAGCCGTCGATACGTATCAGCTGATCCTTCCGGGAGACAGCATCGCTGTCTGCATATCCGGAGGAAAAGACAGCAACCTCCTAGCCGTCCTATTACGGCTTTACAAGAAATACAGGGACCCGAAGAATACCTTCTCCGTCCACTACCTGGTCATGGATCCCGGATACAGCGATGAGAACGGAAAGAAAGTAAGGGACAACCTGAAGGTCCTGGGAATCGACGCCAGGATCGTTAGGACCAATATCTTCGAAGTCGCCAACAGCCAGACCCAGTCCCCCTGCTATCTCTGTGCCAAGATGAGAAGAGGTGCCCTCTACAGAGTCGCCAAGGACATGGGATGCAACAAGATCGCTTTAGGCCACCACTATGACGACGTCATCGAAACCACCCTGATGAACCTTCTCAATGCCGGTTCCTTCCAGACGATGCTTCCCAAGCTCCACAGCGATCACTACAAGGGAATGGAGATCATCCGTCCCCTCTACTTCGTTAGGGAAAAAGACATCATGGACTGGCGGGATACCAACTCCCTCTCCTTCATCCGCTGCGCCTGCCGTTTCACGGAAGCCGCTGCCCATAACGAAGAGACGAGCCAGCGCCTGATGACAAAGAACCTGATTGCCTCCTTAAGCAAGAAGAACAGCCAGATCGAGAAGAACATCTTCAGGAGCGCAAGCAACGTCGTTCTGGACAAGGTGCTAGGATACAAGGACTCCACTGGTTCCCACAACTACCTGGATACCTATGCGGAAGAAGGGGAGAAGATCGACAAGAGGATTGAGGACGAGAAGATCAAGCCGGTAATTCCGGAAGATCCTATCGTCATCGAGAAAGAAGAAGGTAAATAACATGGAAGATATCTATTCCATAAAATTCCTGGATTCCGACGGCAAGGAGACGGACTTAAGTGCCTATAAGGGCAAAGTCCTCCTCATCGTCAACACCGCTACCCACTGCATGTTCACCAAAAGCCTGATGGGCCTAGAGGAACTGTACAAGGAGTACCAGAAGAAAGGTTTTGAAATCCTTGCCTTCCCTTCCAACCAGTTTGCTGGTCAGGCTCCGGAATCGGCAAAGGAGATCGGCTCCATCTGTTCTTTGAAGTACCATGTCACCTTCCCGACATTCGATAAGATCAATGTCAACGGTCCGAAGGCTTCCCCACTCTTCCAGTACCTGGAAGAAGAGAAGAAGAGGAAGATCCTAGGCCTGATTCCGGTCAAGTCCCTGTCCTGGAACTTCACGAAGTTCCTGATCGGCAAAGACGGGAAGGTCCTGAAACGCTTCGAACCTTCTTCCACGAAGGAGAAGATCGAGCCGTATGTGATTGCAGCCCTTAACAGGGAGGATAAAAAGAATGCCTAGTATTTACAGTTTTACTGCGAAGGATATCGACGGAAAGGAAGTTTCCCTTTCTAAGTACAAAGGGAAAGTCCTCCTTATCGTCAACACCGCTACCCACTGCGGCTTTACCCCGTCTTATGAAGACCTCGAGAAGCTGTACCAGGAGTACAGCAAGGAAGGATTCGAGATCCTCGATTTCCCGTGCAACCAGTTCGCTGGTCAGGCACCCGAGACCACCAAGGAAATCGATTCCCTTTGCAAGCTTAGCTACCAGACGACTTTCCCGAGGTTCGAGAAAGTGGATGTCAACGGAGAGAATGCACTCCCTCTGTTCCTTTTCCTCGAAGAAGAAAGACCCTTCAAGGGTTTCGACAAAGGAAATGCCCTTACTCCGGTCCTGATGGACCGTCTCATCAAGGAGAATCCCCGCTTTGCAAGAAGCTCTTCCATCAAGTGGAACTTCACGAAGTTCCTTATTAGCCGTGACGGAAGAGTCCTCCACCGGTATGAGCCTACTGCTCCGTTTAACCGGATCGAGAAGGCGGTCTGCTCTGCCCTTGACGAAACGGATTATGCCCCGAAGGACAAGAATGACGAAATCCGTTATACGAAGCATTGATTTTCTCCGGAAAGCTCAACCCGCTATCCGGTTTCTTTTCCTGACTTTTGCCTTTCTTTCTAGGAAGGTTCTGTTTTTCCGATAAAGAGAGGACTTTCTTCTTGTTTGTAATGGACTATAAGTTGGGGAATTAGTAGAATAGAAAGACCTGTCTCTAGAAGATAGGTTTTTGGAGGAGGTCAAAATGAATATCGGAATTGTCTCTCTTGGATGTGCAAAGAATCAGGTAGATCTCGAGGAGATCCTCGCCTACCTGAAGGTAAACGGCTTCCAGACCGTTTCGGATCCAGCCCTTTCCGATATTCTTCTCATCAATACCTGCGGATTCATCGATGCAGCCAAGAAAGAGAGCATCGATGCGATCCTGGAGATGCTGAATTACAAGAAGCCGGTCATCGTAACCGGATGCCTAGCCACAAGATATCTGGAAGACCTGAAGAAGGAAATCCCGGAAGTAAGCCTCTGGATTCCGCTTGCCGACTACCCTCATTTCGGAGAGAAGCTCAACCAGCTTCTCAAAGACAAGAAGCTTAGCGGCAGCATCGATCCTACCAAACGTGTCTTCCTTTCCCCGAAGAAGCAGGCCTATCTCCGTATCAGCGACGGATGCAACAACTTCTGCACCTTCTGTGCCATTCCCTATATCCGGGGACGCTTCAAGAGCGTCGACTTCGAGACTCTGAAGACGGAGCTTTCGGACTTGGAGAAGGATGGTGTCCGTTCCCTTACGGTAATTAGCCAGGATACTTCCATGTACGGAAAGGATATCGGCCTTACTCTTACCGACCTCGTCAAGGAGATCACTTCCCATACCGGATTCGACTTCATCAAGCTGATGTATCTCTATCCGGACGAAGTCCCGGACAGCCTGATCGATCTCTTCCAGAGCCAGCCTAACCTCACCCCTTATTTCGACCTTCCTGTCCAGCACTTTGCGGACCACGTCCTTAAGGGCATGGGAAGAAGAGGAACGGAGAAGGATATCCTGGATCTGATTGCCCGTTTTCGGGCAAAGGTTCCGGAAGCCGTCCTCCGTACCACTATCATGGCCGGATTTCCGGGCGAGACGGAAGAGGACTTCCAGGAGACCATGAAGCAGATCGAGGCGGTGCAGTTCGACCATCTCGGCTGCTTTACCTACTGTCCGGAGGAAGGTACGCCTTCTGCCAGACGCCCGGACCAGATTCCGGAAGAAGTGAAGCAGGAAAGATACGAGAAGGTAATGAAGCTTCAGAAGAAGATTTCCTATTCCCTGAACAAGAAGCGGATAGGAAAGACCTATAAGGCACTTGTCACCGGATACGACCCGAAGTCCCTCTCCTATTCCTGCGTCTCCAATCTCTATGCTCCGGACGATATCGACGGAGAAATGCGTCTCTATTCCAAGACCCCTTTAGAAACCGGGGATTTGGTGGAAGCCAAAGTCGTGAATGCCCTCGTCTATGACCTCGAGGGGGAAGTCACATCGGTCATAAGGAAGAACAAAGAAAATTCCTAAAGGAGAAGTATGATTTTCGGTAAGCACATAAACAAATACTACGGCCGGTACTGGTACCTGTTCCTGGGAATCCTGTTAACGGATATCCTTCTCGACGTCACCCAGTTCCTGTTCCCGCAGCTGACAGGCTATACGATCAAATGCGTTCAGTACGATGCCAAGTCTTTCCTGGAATCCTCTATCCCCGTCCTCCACTATCCCGACGGCACCCAAGAAGCCATTCCGTTCTATGCCCGGAGTTTCCAGGCCGTCATGATAACGATGGTGGTTGCCGCCGTTGTCATCGTCGGCGGAAGAATCATCTGGCGTCTTTTCTCTGCCCGTCTTGCCGGCAAGATCGAACGGGATATGCGCAAGGAGATGTATGCCCATATCCAGACGATGAGCTTAAGCTATTTCAGCAACAAGAAGATCGGCGGACTCCTATCCTATTTCACTCAGGACCTCCAGGCCATAAAACAGCTTTTCGGAGAAGGATTTATCTTTCTTACCGACTTTTTGGTCCTCGGTTCGATTGCGCTTGTCCTGATGTTCCGTCTTTCCGTCAATCTGGCCTTGATCTGCGCCATCCCTCTGATTGTCTTCTTCCTCTTCGGAGGGCTGGTCGGCAAAGGGCAGACGAAGAGAAGCAAGAATGCGGATGATGCCTTCGAGCACCTGAGCGACTTCACGGAAGAGAACCTCCAGGGCTACAGCGTCGTCAAATCCTTCCGCAAGGAAAAGGAAAGGGAGAATCAGTTTGCCGAGCTGGCAAGGATTGCCAAGGCCAAGAACATCTCTTTGATGAACTTCTCCTCCCTCCTAGACGGAGGAATCAACATCATCATTTCCATCCTCTATGCCTTCTTCCTCATCTTCGGCGGCTATTCCCTGATCCATACCAATCCGGCATTCCTCGGGAACATCAAGGACGTCGGGGACTTCACGATGTTTGCTTCCTACCAGGATATGCTGATCTGGCCGATGATTGCAGGCGGTATCCTCATCAGCGAGATGAGCAACGCCAAGGCAGCTTATCAGCGTATCTCGACGATTCTGGATAGCCGGGAAGACAATCCGGACCTTCCTTCTGCTTCTGCCCATTCTCCTCTTCAGGGAGGAGTGGAAGTCCGCAACCTTTCTTTTACCTATCCCGGCACCGAAAAGGAGATTCTCAAGGATATCTCCTTCCGTGCCAAGCCCGGTGAGATCATCGGGATCATGGGTAGGACGGGATCCGGAAAATCCACTTTGGTGACTCTGCTTTCCAAGCTCTACCCGATCCCGGAAGGAAAGATCCTTTTCGACGGAATCGATATCAACGGCTATACGAAGAGCAGCCTGAGGGAACAGATCGGATTCGTCGCCCAGACTTCCTATCTATTCTCCGGAACCATTACGGAAACCATCGGTTTCAGCGAACTGCCGGGAGTTAAGATCGACGAAGAGAAGGTGAAGAGAGCGGCAAGCTTTGCCGACATCGACAAGGATATCGAGGAGTTCCCGCTGCAGTACTCTACCGTCCTTGGGGAAAAAGGCAGCACCGTTTCCGGAGGCCAGAGGCAGAGGCTTTCGATTGCCCGTGCCATCTACAAGGATCCGAAGATCCTGATCCTGGATGATTCCTTAAGTGCCGTCGATGCCGATACGGAGAAGGAGATCCTTTCCAACATCCGGAATTCCCATAAGGGAGTGACGACTTTCCTCATTGCGGAGCGTATCTCTGCTTTGGAGGATGCCGACAAGATCCTGGTCCTGGACCAAGGGAGACTCGTCGGCTCAGGAGACAGCAAGACCCTGCTGAAGACCTGCCCTCTCTTCCATGACATCGCAGAAATGCAGAAGCTAGAGAAGGAGGTAAGATAAAATGGAAACCGAATACGAAAACGAGCAGGAGAACAGCAAGATCTATTCCCTCAAGGACCTCTCGTCCCTGAAACGTTTCTTACGTTACCTGAAGCCCTATCTTCCCTTCTTCATTTCCATCCTGATCTTCGATATGATCCTTACCTTCGGCTATGTCTCGGAAACCTTCTTCGTCTCCAGGATTATCGATATCATCACCAACTACGAGGAAGGGAAGATCACGATCGATAGTGCGACTTCCTCCTTCTGGTTCAATACGTATTCCGTAATCGCCATCCTGGTTATTCTGGGATTCGGTGCCTACTTCGTGGATTTTTCTTTGCGTAAGATCGGCCAGTATGTCATCTATGATTTCCGCAAGGATATGTTCTCCCACGTCCTCTCCCTGAGCCAGAAGCAGATGAAGAGCCTGAAGACGGGATCCTTCGTCACGAGAATCACGAACGATACCCAGAACCTTTCCGCCTTCTTCTCCGATCTCCTTCCTTCCCTCATCCGCAATTCCGTATCCCTAGTCATCATCATCGTCATCTGCTTCATCAAGACCTCCTACTTCGGCTTCATCTTCGTCGCCTATCTTCCTGTCTCCTTCCTCCTTGCCTACCTGTTCCAGAAGAAGGCAGCCAGATACTACATGGGGGAGAAGAATTCCATCTCCCGGATGAATTCCTTCCTCAGCGAGTCCTTCGGTGGCATCAGTGTCATCAAGACCTACAACAGGGAAGAGAAGAAGCTGTATGAATTCGACGCCAAGAACAACAATATCTATCATTACCATCTTCTTTCCCAGAACCTGTTTGCTTTCTTCTATCCTTCCATGTACTTCCTCCAGGTAAGCTGCCAGATCCTGTTGTCGGCATTCTGCATCCCGGCTATCTACAATTCTCCGGAGATAATGACGGTAGGAAGCTTCTACCTCCTTCTTTCCTACGCCTCCCAGTTCTTCCAGCCTATCCAGCAGATCGCCCAGCTTCTGAACTCCTTCTCCTCCGTCCTCTCCAGTGCGACCAGATGTTCTTTCGTCCTGGATATGGATCCGGAGATCGTGAGCACCAAGGATGCCCTTGCCCCGGACAGCTTTAAGGGGAAGATCGAATTCCGCCATGTCTATTTCCGCTACGAAGACAGCAAGAAGGAGGACGACTACGTCCTCAAGGATGTGAGCTTTGTCATCTACCCCGGAAAGACGGTAGCCTTCGTGGGAGCAACCGGAGCCGGAAAATCCACCATCATCTCCCTGATCTCCAGGACCTACGATGCGACAAAAGGAGAAATCCTCATCGACGATGTCGATATCCGCAAGTATTCCCTGGAATCCTTGCGGAAGAACATCGGCATGATGATGCAGGATGTCTTCCTCTTCTCCGGGACGATCGGAGACAACATCTCGCTCGGAGACGGGAAGGTCACCAGGGAGGAGGTCATCTCCTCGGCTAGATATGTAGGAGCGGACTCCTTCATCGAAAAGCTTCCCGGACAGTACGACGAGAAGGTCGTCGAGAAAGGCGGAAACTTCTCCGCCGGAGAAAGACAGCTTGTCTCCTTTGCAAGAACTCTTACCTACCATCCTTCCTTGATGCTTCTGGACGAGGCTACCGCCAATATCGATACGGAGACGGAGCAGGTCATCCAGAAGTCCCTCAGGAAGATGCGTTCCATCGGTACTATGATTATCGTCGCCCACAGGCTTTCCACGATCAAGGATGCCGACCATATCTTCGTCGTCGGGAAAGGGAAGATTTTGGAGGAAGGAAACCATCAGGAACTTCTGAAGATGCACAAAACATACTATAATCTATACCGTCTGCAGAATCTGGAGCAGAACCTCGGGAAGGAAAACAGGGAGGAAGTGGCAAATGGATAAGATCTATCTCTATGATACGTGGGAAGGAAAGAAACGGGAATTCGTACCGCTTGCAAAAGACAGCTGCGATATCTACTACTGCGGACCCACCGTCTACAACTATGTCCACCTCGGCAATTTCCGTCCGACCATCACTTTCGATGTCCTCTCCCGCTTCCTTACGGAAGAAGGATACAAGGTAAGGCTTGTCTCCAACTATACGGATATCGATGACAAGATCATCAACGAAGCCAAGAAGGAAGGGAAGACGGAGAAGGAATTAAGCCAGTTCTACATCCATGCCTACGAAGAATGCCTGACTAAGCTGAACATCCTTCCTCTCTATTCCCACCCTCTTGCCTCCGACTACATCTACAAGATGGCCGACTTCATCAAGGTGATGCTCGACAACAAGACTGCCTACAGGTCCGGAACGGACACGTATTTCTTGATCGACTCGGATCCTTCCTATGGATCCCTTTCCAAGGAGAACATCGAAGCCCTGGAAGCCGGAGCCCGGATCGACGTGAAGAGCACAAAGCGGAATCCGCTGGATTTCGCCCTGTGGAAGGTCACCGACGATGACGGCATCAAGTTCGATACGCCGCTAGGCAAAGGTCGCCCGGGCTGGCATACGGAATGCGTCGTCATGGTGAATTCCGTCTTCGGCAAGGATCTGATCGATATCCACGGCGGAGGCTTCGACCTCAAATTCCCGCACCATGAGAATGAGATCGCCCAGAGCATGGCCGTACATAAGACCAGGCTTGCCAACTACTGGATGCATGTCGGTTTCCTTCTTACCAACGGCGTGAAGATGAGCAAATCCCTAGGCAATTCGATCCTTGCCAAGGATGTTCTTTCAAGGCACAGCGCCAACGCTATCCGTCTCTTCTTCGAATCCACCTACTATAGGGCGCCGGTCAACTACACGGAAGAGAACCTTACGGTCAACGACCAGAAGGATCTCCGCTACAGGACTGCCCTTAGGAAGACCAGCCTTCTTCTCCAGAAGGAAGGCGTAAAAGCCGGGGAGATCGATCAGAAGGATTACAGGGAAGCGATGCTGGCCCTTGCCGATGATCTGAACTGCGGAAATGCGATCGCGGTCCTGGACAGGGAGCTGAAGGAGATGAACTCCCTTTCTTCCCAGAAGGACGGGGACAGGACAAGGCTTTCTTCCTTGCTTGCCACTTTCCTGAAGATCTCTTCTGTCCTAGGCCTTTCCTATCCTCTTCCGGTACTATCAATCGAAGACCGCAAGGACTTGGAGGATTACGAGGAGTCCAGGAAGAACAAGGACTACCAGAAGAGCGATGAAATCCGCAAGAAGCTGATCGGAAAAGGAATCCTTTAGAACAGGGGAGGGAAGGCAGCTGCCTCCCCTCCTTTTTTTGATTACCGCTTTCGGCTGGTTTTCCCTTTCTTTCACTATCCATGATTATAGTTTTTATTTATAATATTCTAACTTTCACTTATACCAGAATGGAATCACAGGGGACCAAACAATGAACCCATTGGGAAGAAGCAGCCTAATCCTAGCCGGGACTGTAACGCCAATATACATCTACGTCCTTGTCTTCTTAGGAGGCCTGGGAGCGCTCCTCGTCGGGATGCGCCTCCTCCAGGAAGCCACGGAGAAGCTCGCCTCCTCCGGACTCAAGAAGCTGTTCAAGAAGACGGCGAACAATAAGTGGGCCGGTGTCGGAATCGGAACGCTCGCAACGGCCATCATGCAGTCGAGCGGTGCAACGACCGTCATGGTCGTCGGCTTCGTCAATGCCGGAGTCATGAGCCTCGAACAGGCTACCTGCTACATCATGGGTGCCAACATCGGAACCACCATCACGGCCCAGATCGTTGCCTTAGGCGGACTCTCCTCTGCTTCCTTCCCGCTCACCGAGATCATCGTCTCGACGACAATTGCCGGTGTGATCCTCCGCATGTTCTGGGGCAAGAAGCATCCGAAGACCGCGCAGATCGGAGACCTCATCGCCGGCCTGGGACTCCTGTTCCTAGGCATCTACGTGATGACGAACCAGCTGACAGGGATCTTCGATTCGAACGCCCAGATCAAGCAGGTCCTTACTTCCCCTCTTACGGACAATGAATTCCTGAATGCTATCTGCCTGCTTCTTATCGGTGTCGCCCTAACGGTGGTTGCCCAGTCTTCCTCCGCTGTCACCTCCATTGTCCTGGCTTTGGCAATGTCCGGAGCCGTCATCGGAGGAGAGCGGGTCGGAGGGGGCGTCGGAAACGGAGTCTTCTACGTCATCCTCGGCTCCAACATCGGCTCGACTTCGACTGCCCTGATTTCGGCAATCGGCAGCCAGACGAACGGCAAACGCGCTTCCGTCATCCACCTTCTCTTCAACCTCTTCGGATCCTTCCTCTTCTTCGTTTTCCTCAACCTCTGGCCGAGCTTCAACGAAATGACCTTCTCCCGGTGGTTCGAGAACGAAAGCGAAGTCATCGCCATGTTCCATACCTTCTTCAACGTCTTCTGCACCCTGATCTTCCTTCCCTTCACGAGGATTTTCGTTTGGCTGGCCGAGAAGATGGTTCCCCAGAAGGCCAGGAAGGTCAAGCATTCCCCGCTTCTGGATCCCCGCTTCCTCGAAACCCCGGAACTTGCTGCCGTACAGGCCAACACCTTCTATCACCAGATGGCAAAGCTTGCCATGGACGATGTGAACCGTTCCCTTGCGGCTTTCAAGGAGAAGGATACCAACGCCCGGGAAGGAATTCTGAAGCGGGAAAGCCAGGTTATGGACATGAGCCGGGAACTGACTCCCTACATCGTCAACATCACCTCCAATACCGCCGGAGTCTCGGAGAATACGACGAACCGCCTTGCCAAGATGGAACTGGATATCGCGGATATCGTCCGTCTTTCCGAAATCGCGGACAACATCACGGGCTATACTGCCCATGTGGTCCACGACGAACTTGTCTTCTCCCCGGTCGTCTATGCCGAACTGGACCAGATGTCCCAGTTCCTCAACGAGCAGTTCGGAAACTGCGAGTCCATCGTGGACCATCCATCCCTGGCCATGCTGAAGAAGACCAGGGCTTTGGAAGACCAGATTGACAACCAGCGGACAAGGATGGTGAAGGAGCACGTGGAGAGGCTTGCCGCCGGTTCCTGCAACCCGGTGAACTCCACCGTCTTCATAAGCCTTGTCGGCGGCCTCGAACGCTGCGGGGACCATATGAACTTCATCAGCGAGAGATCCTGTGCGGAGCTTCTGAAGAAAGTCCAGGTGGACGCCAGCCAGGACATGCTCTATCATCCGTAATCCACAAGGATTCCCCAACCGGAATCCTTTTTGTTTTATAATAAAGACACCCATATCAAAGGAGAACCTATGTTTGATTATCTCATTGTCGGAAGCGGTCTGGCCGGTGCAACTTTCGCTGCCCTTGCCAAGAGGGACGGAAAGAAAGTCCTGGTCGTGGAGAAGAGGAAGAACGTCGGAGGAAACATCCGTACGGAGAGGGTCGACAACATCGATGTGCATCTCTACGGTGCCCATATCTTCCATACCTCGGACGAGGAGGTGTATTCCTTCTTCACTTCCTTCTGCCATCTGAACAACTTCATCAACAGCCCGAAGGCAATCTACAAAGGGAAGCTTTATTCCATGCCTTTCAACATGAATACCTTCTATGCCCTATGGGGAACCAAGACTCCGGAAGAAGCCAGGGCCAAAGTCCTTTCCCAGGTCATGGAGGCCGGAATCCAGGAGCCGAAGAACCTGGAGGAGCAGGCCCTCTCCCTGGTCGGGAGAGACGTCTATATGACTCTGATCAAGGGTTACACGGAAAAGCAGTGGGGAAGAGACTGCAAGGATCTTCCGGCCAGCATCATCAAGAGGCTTCCTCTCCGTTTCGTCTACAACAACAACTACTTCAACGACAAGTACCAGGGAATCCCGATAGACGGCTACACGAAGGCAATCGAGAACATGCTAGACGGAGTCGAGGTCCGCACCTCGACCCATTTCCTTGCCCACCGGGAAGAACTCGCCAAGCTTGCCCGGAAGGTCGTCTATACCGGAACGATCGATTCCTATTTCGGCTATCAGCTAGGAAGCCTCCAGTACAGGACCCTGCGTTTTGTAACCCAGAGGCTGGAGATGGAGGACTTCCAGGGAAATGCCGTCATCAACTACACGGAAAGGGAAGTCCCTTATACCCGTATCATCGAGCACAAGCATTTCAATCCGATGCCTTCCAAGGTCACGTATGTGACCAAGGAATACCCTAAGGAATTCGAACAGGGAGACGAACCTTTCTATCCGATCAGCAACGAAAGGAACAGCTCCCTCTATACCGCTTACCGGGAAAAGGCCAAGCAGGAGAAGAACGTCCTCTTTGCCGGAAGGCTTGGCCAGTACCGCTACTTCGACATGGATGACACCATCCGGAATACGATGGACCTATATCGCGCAGAAAAGAACTAGATCTATTATTTTCTCTTCAATCCTACACTTACCAACTTAACATAAAAAGCAGGAAGCGAGGGCTTCCTGCTTTTTGTTACTTGATCGGCTTCGTCAGGGCTTTCGTATCCTCCCCGAGGATCTTCTCGGCGATAAGGACGCCAGAGGCACCCGCCTGGGCAAGCCCGCGCGTGATTCCGGCACCGTCCCCGCCGCAGTAGACGCCAGGGATAGCCGTAAGCTCGAGGCCTTCTTCGACGTCCGGCCTTGCGCTGTAGAACTTGGCTTCGACTCCGTAGAGAAGCGTATGCTCGGTAGCAATGCCGGGCGTCACATGGTCCAGGGCTTCGATCATATCCTTGATGGACTGCAGCGTCTTGTAGGGAAGGCAGAGCCCGAGATCTCCCGGGACAGCCTCCGGAAGCGTCGGACGGAGGAATCCCTTCCGGATTCTTTCCGGAGTGCTTCTTCTTCCCCGCTTCAGGTCTCCGTACCTCTGTACGATGATGGAGCCGCAGGCAAGACGGTTGGCAAGGCTAGCAACATCCCTTGCATACTTGTTCGGATCCTTGAAAGGCTCCGAGAACTTATGGGATACAAGAAGCGCGAAATTCGTATTCTCGCTTCCGAGCTTCGGGTCGCTGTAGGAGTGGCCGTTGGCAAGCATGACGCCGTCATCGTTCTCGATGACGACATGGCCGGAAGGATTGGAGCAGAACGTCCTTACTTCCGTACCTTCGCTGGAATTGAAGATGAACTTTCCCTCGTAGAGGTACTTGTTGATCTCCTGCATGACGACATTGCTGGTCTCGACGCGGACGCCGATATCGACCTGGTTGTTCGTGAAGGATACCTTATGGGCAGAAAGCATCTGCTCCAGGAATCCGCTGCCTTCCCTCCCGAGTCCCAGGATGACGACCGGGGCCGTAATCTTCTCTCCGGTAGAAAGAAGGACGCCGGCTGCCTTCCCGTTGTCGATAAGGATATCCTGGACGCTCTTCTTGAACAGGAACTCTACTCCCTGCTCCCCGAGGTAATCCCGGATCCGGCCGAGGATCTTGACGTTCTCCTCAGTCCCTAGATGCCTGACCTTTGCCCTAAGGAGCATCAGTCCGACTCCGATTGCCTTCTGTTCGATCTCCCGTACCTTATCCGTATACGGATCCGTGATCTCCTTGGTGGCACCGAAGCGGAGATTCACTTCATCGCAGTAGTCGATAAGAGACAGCAGCTTGTCGGGTGCGACATAATCCTTGAGCCATCCGCCGAACTGCGTCGTCTTGTTGAATTTGCCGTCCGAAAAAGCACCTGCTCCGCCGAAGCCCGAAGTAATCGAGCAGGCCGGAACACATCCCTGGTACTTTCCATTGTTCGGACAGGACTTCACAAGGTGCAGGGAAATCGGGCATTTTCTCTCCCGGATATCTCTTCCCTTGTCGATCATAAGGATCTTCTTCTTCGGGTCGGCCTCGATCAGTTTGTAGGCAGCCATGTAGCCAGTCGGACCGGCGCCGACGATAATTACATCGAAATCCATTATTTGCTTCCCAAAAGAAGATTATAAGGGTTTTGGTTCCGGATGAAAAGCAAAACGGGATTCCGAAGCCGGAATCCCGTTCTGAAAGCGATTCGAAGCCTACTTCTTCTCTTCCGCCTTCGGGTTCTTGGCAAGATAGTCAGCCGTCAGCTTCTTGTCATCCTCGAAGAGCTCGGACCATTCCTTGACGTCCTTGACGGAAGGAACGAAGACATACGGTACGTTCCGGTAAAGTCCGTAGTAATCGAATCCGAAGCCGACGATGTAGTTCTGCTCCTCGGTGGTAAGGCCGGTGAAGTCAGCAAGCTCATCGTACTTCAGATGCTTCTGGTTGCGCTTGATAAGGACGCAGACAAGAAGCTTCTTCGGATGATAGGTATCCAGAATGAACTGCTTGAGGAAGTGCATCGTAAGTCCGGTATCGATGATGTCTTCGACGATGACGACGGTCTTTCCCTCGAGGTTATGATCCGGTTCCTTCTGAACCGTGATCTTGCCGGTGGACTGGGTGCCGTTGTAGGACGAGCACTTCAGCGTATCGAGAAGGCAAGGAGTCTTGATATGACGGACCAGTTCATACATGAACGGAAGGGCTCCGTTCATGATGCCTAGGAAAATCGGAATCCCGACATCCTTCTCCTGGACCAGAGCCGTATCGATCTCGTCGGCAAGCCTTGCCGACACCTTGACGATCTCATCTTCCGAAAGAATCAGTTTCTCCATGGCGTTTTCCCTTTCCTTTTCTAGGACTGACAGTCCTTAAGTGATGAAGGCATCCCGGAGAATGGAATTCTTCCGGGAATGGTTTGATTATACCTTAATTCCTTATCCAAAAAAGACTTTTCTTGGAAAAGGAGAAAAGAAAAACGCTTGCAGGAAAGCAAGAACCAGGAACAAAGCCTCTTCTTCCCTTCCCATACCGGAAAGCAGCTTCCCCTATTTCAGCAAGAAAGCCCCTTAGCTCAGGGATTTTCTTTCCGGATGCTTCCCAGGAGTCCTTCCAGGGAGGAAAAGGAAGATACGCATAGGGATAAGGCAGATTCATCGAAAGGATAGGCATTCGGAATGCCGATAGGAAGGAAGCCTCCCCTATATGCGGCAAGAAGCCCGAACCTAGAGTCTTCTACGACCAGGGTATTCCCAGGAGAAGTAGCAAGCAGCTTGGAGCAGGCAACGAAGATAGAAGGATCGGGTTTTCCTTTCTGTACTTCCTCCCCGGTGACCGTCCCCTGGAAATACTGTCCCATGCCGGTAGAGGACAATACATAGGAAAGGTACTTCCTGTTGGAGGAAGTCGCAACGCCCATAGGAATGTTCTTTCCCTTCAGATAGGAAAGAAGGGCAAGGGCACCGGGAAGAAGGGGTACTCCTCTTTCCCGGAAATAGTCGGAAACGTATTTCTCCCTTATATTCCTTGCTTCCTGATAGGAAGGAAAGCCTTTGTACCGGGCATCGAAGAGCAGGGTATCGTCTTTTCTGGATCTTCCCTTCATGGAGTTCACCAGTTCTATGTCGAAAGGGACATGGTAGAAAAGGCAGGCTTCTTTCCAGCCCTCGGTTCCCAGCCTCTCCGTATCGATAAGGGTTCCGTCCAGATCGAACAGGACGCCATCCACTTCATGTCCGTTGCACTTCATGTTCCCTGTTATTCTCCCTCTTTCCAAGAAGAAGTTAAAGAAGGAAAAAAAATACTTGATTTTCAAGAGGCGTATTGGGATAATAGTAAAGCGCGATAAAAAGCGCAGCGGATGGATCTATAGTGTAGCGGTCTATCACGTCTCCCTGTCACGGAGAAGATCGAGGGTTCGAATCCCTCTAGATCCGCCATTTGCAGGCTTAGTTCAGTGGTAGAACGCAACCTTGCCAAGGTTGACATGCGGGTTCGATTCCCGTAGCTTGCTCCAGTCGTAAACACACCCGGTAAAAAGCCGGGTTTTTTTGTTTCTTATCCTTCCTCTTTTGGTAGAATATAGTCCTATGGAAAAAGTCCTTACCGAATGCCTGAGTTTCTTCAATCCGAAAAGCCCTGCCAACAGCAAGGAGCAGCTTTTCTATAACGAGAATGCCACTCTCTTCTCTCCGGGCACCAATGCCTATGAGGATTCGGCAACGCTGGGACAGCTCGTGGAAGCAGACATCATCCTCCATATCCTGCTCAGCCGGAAAAGGATCGAGGAATATGTCGCAGCCTTCTCCTATACCCAGCTAGAGAACAGATCCGTGGAGAGGAACCTCTTCGAAAGCCTTCCGTATCTGGAATACGAAGGAAAGAAGATCTATCTTCCCTGCTATGACCCGGAAACGAATGCCGTCCTGTTATCCGATCTCCCCAGCTTCAAGAAGTCTTCCGCCAACGGGGAAAGGCTTTCGGAAACGAATCCTTCCTTCGTGGATCCTTTTTCCTTCTACAAAGGACAGGTTTTCTCTTCCCTCTTCTCCCGCCTCATAAAGCTTGATTCCAGGAAGGATAACCTTTCCTTCTTCTACCATCCGGAATTCGAAACCCTCTTCCTCGTAGACGGGGAAGGAAAGCTTCTGGAAGAGCTCCCCCTCTTCGACGAGAAGGTCAAAGGCATCGAGAAGAAGGACAATCTTTATCCAAGGCTAGACAAACTATGCCTTTCCTATGACGAAAAGAACCCGGATTCCTTCCTTATTAAAGCCGAGGAACTCGGCTTCCTTTCTTCTCCTCTTGTCCAGGAAGTCCAGGAGAAAGCCAAGAAGGTAATCAAGCGCCAGGAGAGGGAGCAGAACAACAAGGTCTACCAGTCCATGAAGCGGATGAAGAAGAGAATCCGCAAGTGGCAGGAAACCTTCGGAAACTGGGAGGAGAACAACCCCTTCTAAGGATGACCTTCTCACTCTATGTTCTAGGCTGCAAGATCAACGGATACGAAGGAGAAGCTCTCCAGGAAGAGCTTCTCCTTTCGGGTTTCCGGAAGGCGGAAGAAGGGGAAAGCCCGGATTACTATTTCCTTCTGACATGTGCAGTGACAAACCAGTCCGAGAGGAAGGACAGCAAATCCCTCCATGAGATCCATAAACGTTATCCGGATGCCAGGATCGTTGTCCTTGGCTGCTCTTCCCAGATCCACAAGGAACGTTATCTCTCCTATAGCGGGGTGAAAGCCGTATACGGAACTGCCAACCGGCATCTTATCGTCGATAACCTGAAGAAGGAAGAGCGGGACTTCGTTCTTCCCAATCCCCGGCTTTTCGATTACGACCCCCTGAAGATCTCTTCCGGGCAGAAGGAGACCAGGACTACCCTGAAGATCCAGGACGGATGCGACAACTTCTGCACGTACTGCCTGATCCCTTATTCCCGGGGAAGGTCGAGAAGCAGAAGAAGGGAAGAAATCCTTTCGGAATCCCTGCGGCTATTGGAGAGCGGAGTGAAGGAGCTGGTCGTCTCCGGGATCGATGTCGGAAGCTATCAGGATCCGGAAAGAGAAGACTACCGTCTTTCCGATCTTCTTCTGGATCTTGCCGTCCTTCCTTTCCAGGGTCCCTACAGGCTCCGTGTTTCTTCTATCGAGCTTTCCCAGATCGACGAAAAGTACCTTGCCGCCTATCAGGAGTATCCGGACAGGATCGTTCCCCATTTCCATATCCCGCTCCAGTCGGGAAGCGAGAAGATATTGAAGAAGATGAACAGGAAATACGATCTTTCCCGTTTTCTTTCCGTGGTCCAGGAAATCCACGGGCTCTTCCCCAATGCCGGATTGTCCACGGATGTGATCGCCGGATTCCCCGGCGAGACGGAAGAGGATTTCCAGGAGACCTGTTCCTTCCTCAAGGAGGCCGGGTTCATGCGTATCCATGCCTTCCCTTATTCGGAGCGTCCGGGCACGATGGCATCCGGAATAAAGGATGGAATCGTCCCTTATCCGGAAAGAAGAAGAAGGGTAAAGGAACTGATCGCCTTGTCCGAAGAACAGGAAGCCCTCTTCCGGAAGTCCCTGGACGGAAAGAAGGTAACCGTTCTTTGGGATTCCCGCAAGGACAATGTCCTCAAAGGATACAGCGAAAACTACCTTTCCTACGAAAGAAAAGGGGACAAAGAAGAGGTCGGAACCTTCTCTTCTTTCATTTCTCATTGATTTTCCTTCTTCTTTCTTCTATAATTTTCCTTGCTTTTGGGGCTGTAGCTCACCTGGGAGAGCGCGTGCTTTGCAAGCATGAGGTAGCGAGTTCAAGCCTCGTCAGCTCCACCAAAAGAAGAATCATGCCACCAGTCCGCTGGCGGCATTTTTCGTTTCCGATTGTTTCAGCAAAGAAAGCGTTCTTTTTTGGAATCGATAAAGTCACTGTTTTTGCCATAATTCAGGCACTTTTTAGAAAAGGAATCGTAAGTCTATGCGAGTTTTCCTGCCCTTTCATGAAAATCCGGAAAGTTTCCGTTTCCCATTTTCTAATTTTTTGCTTTTTTCCGTCCTATACTATTTCCATGGCACCACGAAAGAGTAAAGGCAAGGCAGATAAAGCGAAATCCTGGGGTCTTCTCATTTCCTTCTTCCTGATTCTAGTCCCCCTTATTTTCTATGCTTTCTACTGCCGCTCCTATAACCACTGCAAGAGAACTCTTTCCTACGAAGGGGAAAACATCACACAAGCCCAAGACGGGATCCTGTTTAGCCACGACGACCCTTCCCGGGTCTGGTCCCTTTCGGAGATTAACGAAGTCTTCCGCGGGAAACCATACGGAGGATCCTACTATTTCTATCTGACGAATGAGAATCCCCTTCCCCTGACGGACTGGAAGGCCACCATCACCATCGACGGGGATTTCTCCATCGGGGATGTCTTCCATACCGGTTCCATGGAGAAAATGGGAAATTCCATAATCTTCACTCCGGCAGCCGACCCGGAGTCAGAGAACAACCCTTCGTATCTGGAGTCGGGCAAAGTCCAGCAGTTTGGCGCAAACCTCTATTCCGCAGATCCGGTCGTCCACGTTACGAAGTATGAATTGGAATACCACCTTGCGGTGGACTTCTGGAAATCCTCGGTATCTATCTCTCTTCTTGTCCTTCTTTGCGTATGGTTCCTCCTCCTCATCGTCTACCTCACCTTCCGGCAGAAGGAACAGGAATTCCGGAAAAGCCAGGAAGCCGAGCAAAAGGTCCTTCTCCAGTCCGTCATGACGTTCACGAACTTCATCGATGCAAAGGATCCCTATACGGAAGGCCATTCGGCAAGAGTGGCTATCTACAGCAAAGCCCTGGGAAAAGAGCTGGGAATGAAGGATTCCGAAATCCAGAACCTTTACCTTACCGCCCTTCTCCACGACTGCGGCAAGATCGGAATCAGCAACGAGGTCCTGGAGAAGCCGGGAAAGCTGACGGATGCCGAATACAGGATCATCCAGGGCCATACCACGATCGGGGCAACCGTCCTTAAGGACATCACCTCGATCCCCGGGGTCCAGGACGGTGCCCACTACCACCATGAGCGGTATGACGGAAAAGGATACCCCTGCCATCTCAGGGGAGAGCAGATCCCGTATTTTGCAAGGATCATCTGCGTTGCCGACTGCTATGATGCCATGACGACGGATAGGTGCTACCGGAAGAAGCTGACCAGGGATGCCGCTTTGAAGGAGATCGAGAAGAACGAAGGAACCCAGTTCGATCCTTCCATTGCTTCCGCAATGGTCAAGATGATACAGGACGGAAGCCTGGATAAAGCCTTATATTCCTCGCAAGGCGCAAGGAATCCAGGCCTTTAGTCTATCCAGTCTTTATCCGTTTCCTTTTCCTATGTCTTTTCTTGTCTCCATCAGGTTCAAAGAGTGCTAATATCTTAAGGTAAGAGATGAGTGATTTCTTACAGGGTACCGGAAGGTTCCAGATGTTCACCTTTAGGAGGGTATTTTATTATGGCATGCTTAGCGATTCAGGGAATGCAGTGGGGCGATGAAGGAAAAGGAAAAATCACGGACTACTGTGCAGCCCGTGCCGACATCGTCGTCAGAAGCCAGGGCGGTAACAACGCTGGGCATTCGATCGTCCGCGACGGCAAGAGATTTGCTGTCCGCCTCGTTCCTTCCGGAATCTTTTCTGCCGGAGTCGTCAATGTCATCGCCAACGGAGTAGTCGTAAATCCGGAAGCTCTTCTTCTCGAGCTCAAGACCCTGGAAGAAGCCGGAATCAAGGACTACAAGCTTTATGTTTCCACGAGATCCACTATCCTTATGCCTTACCATGCCGAACTGGACAAAGCCAAGGAAGCAGTCCTAGGCAAGGCCAAGATCGGAACTACCGGAAGAGGAATCGGTCCCTGCTATACGGATAAGGCAGCCCGTCTTTCCCTCCGTATGGGAGACCTTCTGGAGCCCGGCTACCTCAAGGAACGTCTTTCCGAGATCCTCCCTGTCAAGAACATCGAACTCAAGGCATACGGAATCAAGGAAGTCACTCCGGAAGAGGAATTCGACTATCTCATGAAGGTCTATGACGAGCTGAAGACGAGAATCGAGATCATCGATACCTCCTCCTATCTGAACAAGGCTATTGCCGCTGGCAAGAAGATCCTCTTCGAGGGCGCCCAGGGCGCTATGCTCTGCCTCGACCACGGCACTTTCCCGTTCGTCACTTCTTCTTCCCCGCTGGCAACCGGTATCCCGGTCAATGCCGGGGTTCCCTGCTCGGCTATCGGCAATTCCATCCTCGGCATCACCAAGGCCTACACGACGAGAGTCGGTGCCGGACCTTTCCCGACCGAGATCGAAGGCGAGGAAGGAAACAAGATCCGGGAGACCGGACATGAATACGGCGTCGTCACCAAGCGTCCTAGACGTGTAGGATGGCTGGATGTCGCCGAACTCCGTTATGTCATCAGCCTTACCGGCGTCAAGCATATCGCCTTGATGCTGATCGATGTCCTTTCCTGCGTCAAGGAGATCAAGATCGGCGTCGGATATACGCTCGACGGCAAGAAAATCGATTATATGCCGGGCTGCGTTGCCACCATGGACAAGGTGAAGCCCGTCTTCGAGACGATGAAGAGCTGGAAGGAAGATATCTCCGGATGCCGGAACTATGATGACCTCCCGAAGGAGTGCAAGGCCTACATCGCCCGCATCGAAGAGCTTCTCGGAGTCGAAGTCGTCCTCGTCTCCGTCGGTCCGGACGAAAAGCAGACGCTGGTCCGCAAGGAGATCTTCTAATATGATCGGTCGGTATGCACCGAAGGACATCGAGGCCGTCTTTACCGACGAAAGCCGGTTCGGGACCTACCTCGAAGTCGAGGAAGCCGTCCTCGAGGGATGGGAGAAGATCGGCCGCATCCCCAAGGCCGATGTCGACAAGGTTCTGAAGAACGCCCACGTGGACGTGAAAAGGATCCAGGAGATCGAGCTTGTGACCAAGCACGATGTCGTCGCTTTCACCCGCCAGGTCAGCGAGACCTTGGGGGAAGAAAAGAAGTGGGTCCATTACGGGCTGACTTCAACCGATGTCGTCGATACGGCTATGGGCATCCTCTACAAGAAGGCAGACGAGATCCTGGACAAGGATATCCTTTCCCTTCTTGCCTCCGTCAAGGAGAAGGCTCTGGAGTATGAATATACCCCGGAGATCGGAAGAACCCACGGCATGCATTCCGAAGTCACCTCCTTCGGCCTGAAGTTTGCCGGATTCTATGACGAGCTCTCCCGGGATTACCATAAATTCCAGGAATCCCGGAAAGAGTTGGAAGCTGGGAAGATTTCGGGGGCTGTCGGAAATTTTGCAAACGTAGAACCGGAAGTACAGGACTATGTATGCAATAAATTCGGTCTTACGGATGTTCCGATCTCGACCCAGGTCCTGGACCGGGACAGGCACGCCTACTACAGCGAAGTCCTGACGCTTCTGGCCTCCACGATCGAGAAGATCTGCCTGGAGATACGTCTTCTTTCCCAGAGCGAGATCCAGGAAGTCGAGGAAGGGTTTGCAAACGGCCAGAAAGGCAGCTCTGCAATGCCCCAGAAGAGAAACCCGATCAGCAGCGAGAACCTCACCGGCTGCGCCAGGATGATGCGGGGATACCTGATCCCGGCATTAGAGGACAACGCCCTCTTCCATGAACGGGATATCTCCCATTCATCCGTCGAGCGAGTCGCCTTCATCGACTCCATCGAGCTTTCCGTGTATATGGTCCGGAGGATGAAGAGAGTCATCGACAATCTCCGCGTCTTCCCTTCCAACATGGAAAGGAACATCAAGACTACCCATGGAGCCGTCTTCTCCCAGCACCTCCTTACCCGTCTTATCGAGAAAGGCATGGCCCGGGAAAAGGCATACGACCTCATCCAGCCTCTTGCCATGAAGGCAGCCCTTGGAGAGATTCCTTCCTTCGAAGAAGCCGTCAAGAAACTTCCCGAGATCAAGGAAGTCCTGTCTGTTCAGGAGCTCGATTCCCTCTTCACCTACGACTACTACCTTAGAAACGTCGACGCTATCTACAAGAGAGTCGGACTGAAATAAACGAAACCGGGTAAGCTTTATCGATAGTCTTTGGATTATTGGCAAAGCTTACCCTTTTTCGTTGCCTGAATAATAGTTTCATCTAAAGCTATATAATTCTAATGATATATTTTCGTTGAGGGATCAATCCTATGGAAAACGAAATGCTATATTATGGTTCACCGGTCATTGTTGATAAGCCTTTTTTCGGATACGGAAAAGAATCCAATGACTATGGTCAGGGCTTCTACTGCACTTCGGATAAAGCTCTTGCCAAAGGATGGGCTTGTATCGATGATGCGAAAGACGGGTTCGTCAATGAATACAAGATAGATAGGGATGGCTTAAAGGTCTTAGACCTTTCTGAACAGAATTGCTGTTCTAGTTAAGAACAGGCATTTCGATTGGAATACTTCTTTAGCTATCGAAGCTAAAGAATTTCTTCTGAAGCATTCTTATGTAGATACTAAAGCATACGATATTGTGATCGGTTATCGGGCGGACGATTCTTATTTCCGCTTTGCTAAGGAATTTGTCAATAACACCATCTCCGTTGAACAGCTTTCAAAAGCTTTGAAATCAGGAAATCCTGGAAAGCAGGTGGTCTTGATCAGCAAGAAGGCTTTGGAAAGGATTGCTTTGCTGATTCCGAGTTAACGGATCATAGTATCTTCTATACAAAGAGAATGGCTAGGGATAAGAAGGCTAGGGAAGACTACCTATCCTGCAAGGTAGATTCCTCAATCAGGAACGAGGAATTCATTCTGGATATCATGAGAAAAGAGAGTCAAGGCAATGATGGAATCCTATAGGGATATCTATGTCGATGATGTTTCCAGCAACGTAGGAACGATGCTGGAATACTCTTTTCATTGTGGACTGGAACTTTTTGCGGTCTGGAAGATGTTTGTTGCTTCCAATGTGGCTTTGCAGATTGAAAAAGGAAATCCAAGATTCTTATCCGGTTATTCCGGACGAGACTATCTGGATATCGTTATCAACTCTTCCCCCTCGGTAAAGAACCTACACATCCTTCTGTTCTTCTGAAGGAGGACAGGACTTTCTCGTTCAACGAATACTATTGGGCTGGAGAGAGGATTGCTAGGCTTCAGCAAAGAACCGGCCTTTCTTTCGGGGAGATAGAGGAAAAGCTTCCTTTGGCTAAAGTAATCCGGATGTATCCTGCCCTTCACGAAACGGACACGGAGAAGTTCTTCGGGGAAGCTAATAAGCATGTTGGTAAAGACAAAGGAGAAACCAACCTAAAGAGGATCAGGTCTGCCAGCGGTTTATCCCAAAGCCAGTTGGCTAAGGAATCTGATGTTCTTCTTCGGTCCATCCAGATGAATGAGCAGAGAAGGAATGATATCAACAAACCTTCTATGGATACTGTCTATAGGTTATCCAAGGCTTTAGGCTGCAATATAAGGGATTTAATGGAAACCAGTAATCTAAAGTAGGTTCCTAAAGCGGGTTTGAATATAGGCTTTAACACACTGGATCTATCAAGAACCATTTCTTTTGAACTTGATAAAAGTCCAAGCATAGAGGTTCCCTACAGACCAGTCCCGCCTTTTTCATGTTTTTTTCCTATTCTTCTAGAATCCGAGCTTCTCCCCGATAAGGACGACTTCGCTTTCCACATGCTCCATGGAATGAAGATAGACAAGAAGCGCATTGCAGATCCTGTCCGGGCATCTGCAGTCCATGCATTTCCCGGTAATGGCGCAGGGGGTCTTCTTCCCTAGCCTCTTGGCATTCATAGGGGCAGCCACGTTCCTGGCCCTGAAGATGGCTTTGTCGAGGTTCTCTTCGACCTTGGATAGGGAGAAGACGAAGATAACCTTCTTATGGGTGAACAGGCTTGCCCCGGTCCTGTTTCCGGTCCCGTCAATCAGGACCAATTCCCCGTTTTCGGATGCACCGTTTACCGAAGTCAGGTATACGTCCGTGAGGAAGATCGTCTTGGCGCTATCCAGGAATGTCTTCTCGTCCTTGGAATGGTCGGTCTTATAGACTTTGTTGTGGGAAGAAAGAAGGGGGACTATCCCGATATCCTCAAGAGTCCTGGAATCTCCGATTCCGACACTCTTTTTATCTATTTCCTTGTCAAGATACAAGGCCGCCTCTTTTCCCGTCGGAAAGAAAGAAAAGGCATACCCTTTCCTTTCAAAGCCCTTCTTGAGTCCTTCCATATCCTTATCCATTCTTTTTCTCTTCTTTCTTTTCCGTCCCTGCTTCCTCTTTCCCGGGAGCTGTAGAGACAGGACGGTTGTCGCTTCCGAAGTTCTTGTCCGCCTGATAGGAATAGTCCGGATTGATCAGGAAGAAGGAACGGATCTTCCTTTTGAAAGCCTTGGAACTGTCCACAGCTTTCTCCTTGTAGGCTTTGGCCTTTTCGGCAAGGGATTTATCGAACAGGGTCGGGGAAAGCTTCCGGAAGAGCTTCTTCTTCAT
This sequence comes from Bacillota bacterium, assembly GCA_023459795.1. Lineage (GTDB taxonomy): Bacteria > Bacillota_I > Bacilli_A > RFN20 > CAG-288 > Enterosoma. Next base: position 20,167 of record JAEWSP010000022.1, on the reverse strand, counting down.
TCCGAGCTTGTCCTTCATGCTGTCCCTGGTCTTGTCGTAAAGGACGACGAGTCCGTTGTCCTTGGCCCAGGCACGGATCTTGCCGAAGACCTTGAGGGAGGAAATGACATCGATCAGGAAGATGCCGTAAACGACGCCGAAGAAGAACAGCCAAACGAAGTGGGCATCTGCCCCGCCGCTGCCGAAGAAGAAGGAACCGACCTTGAGTACGAGCTGGTAGACAAACGGATTGATGCCGTAGAAATAAACGACGGCAGCACAGTACCAGACCAGGTCGAAGAGAGGAGCCGTGATTCCGCCGATATTGCCTTTCAGGTTCGAATAGTCCCAGAGCTTGACATGGAATCCCTTTACAAAGATCAGACCTGCCAGGATCTCCAGGAGAAGCAAAGAGGTGCCGGAAAGGAAGATAGGAAGAAGGTCATAGACATTGGGGCCGTTCCGGCTCCCCGTTATCCCGAACAGATCCCCGAAAGGATTGTAGAAGCTGTTCCCGAAGGGGAGGAAGGCATAAAGGATCCAGGATATAGTGAACATAAGGATCATTCCAAAACCGTAGAGAGGAAGCCAGGGACCTTTAAGGAATCCGGGGTTCACCCATCTCTTGGCCGTGAAAATCCGCCGGAAAAGGACTTCGATGGCATATCCCAGCATGGCACCGAAGAGAAAAAGGAAAAGATAGACGAGGAAGGTCTCCCCGACCGTGAGTCCCATAGAATTCAGTGCCTTATTATCCATAGCTTTTTTCCTTATCCTTCGCTAGAAATATGATAGCATAAAGGAAGCATGCTAAGCCACGAGGAGAAAGAATCCATGAACCAGAAAAGAATCGTATTCCTAGGTACTCCGGAGATGAGTGCCACCTTCTTAGAAGGGCTTGTAAAAGCCGGCTTCAATGTCGTCGGTGTCGTAACGAAGGAAGACAAGATCCGGGACAGGAACCACAAGCTGGAGCCAAGCCCGGTCGCTGAGATGGCCGAAAAGCTTTCCCTCCCTGTCCATAAGCCGCACCGCCTCAACAAGGATTTCGAGATCCTGAAGACCTGGAAGCCGGATCTTCTTCTGACTTTTGCCTACGGGCAGCTGATCGGAGACGAGATCCTGGCTCTTGGCACCTACAAGCCCCTTAACCTCCATGGGTCCTTGCTTCCGAAATACAGGGGGGCAAGCCCGATCCAGGCATCCCTTTTCAACGGAGACAAGGAAACCGGAGTCTGCCTTATGGAGATGGTCCATGACATGGATGCCGGAGACATCTATGCCGTCAAGAAGATTCCTCTCTCCATAGAGGACAACTATACCAGTCTTTGCGATAGGATGAGCGAGGCTGCTCTTTCCCTTGCCATTGAATCCCTGCCTCTTTATTTTGATAACAAGCTTTCTGGCACAAAGCAGGATGTTTCAAAAGTCACGGTCGTCCATATGATTCAGAAGGGACAGGAGAAGCTGTCCTTGGCAGAAGAACCCCTTGGCTTCGTGAACCATGTCCGGGCCTTAAGCTATACCCCTGGTGCATTCCTACTAAACGGGGACGAAACCATCAAGATCCTGAAGGCACTTCCCTACAGCGACAGGATCGAGAAGGAGCCTGGCATTCTCTTCTCCCCGAAGAAGAAGGTCCTGGTCCTGCAGCTGGAGAAAGGACAGGTCGAGATCCTGGAGCTTCAGCGTCCGGGAAAGAAGGTCAGCAAGGCCTCTGATTTCCTCAACGGTGTCAGGGAGCTTTCTTCCATGAGGCTTGCCTGATGAACAAGACCAATGTAATGCGGATCCTGGACGCCAGGAAGATAAGCTATCTTCCCCATGACTATTCGAAATCGAAAGCCGTCTCGGCTGTCGATGTCGCGGCCGCTCTCGGGGAGAAGCCGGAGAAGGTCTTCAAGACCCTTGTGACTGTCGGCAAAAGCCAGGAGCACTATGTCTTCGTGATCCCCTCCCTGAAGGAGCTTTCCCTCAAGAAGGCAGCCAAGGCCTCCGGAGAGAAGAACATCGAGATGATCGAACAGAAGAAGCTTCTTCCCCTTACCGGCTATATCCACGGAGGATGCAGCCCAATCGGGCTGAAGAAGCCCTTTCCGGTCTTCGTGGACTCTTCCGCGCTCCTGTTCCAGACCATCTGCATCAGCGGCGGGAAGGTCGGTTTCCAGGTCGAGCTCGACCCGAAGGCCTTGACGGATCTTGTCGGTGCCGGCTTTGCCGATCTTTCGGAATAGAAAGGTTTTTATATGACGGAAAAAGAAAAGATGCTGGCCGGAAAGATCTACGATCCTTCCGACAAGGAGATTGTTTCCTGCCAGAAGAAAGGCCACCATCTTGCCCATCTCCTCAACTCCCTGGAGGAGGACGACCCGAGAAGGGAAGAAGTCCTCCATCAGCTTTTCCCGCATTCCACATCCCTCCACATGAATTCCCCGGTCACTCCGGACTACGGAGAGAACGTCTATATCGGAAAGAACTTCTTCTCCAATTTCAACCTGACGCTTCTGGATACCTGCCCGATCACAATCGGTGACAATGTCTATATCGGTCCTAACTGCTCCCTGGTTACGCCTCTCCATCCGCTCCTTGCAAAGGAGCGGGCCCCTTATAGGAAGGAGGACGGGGAAGTCACGGACCAGGAATACGGAGCCCCTATCCGGATCGGCAGCGGGGTGTGGCTGGCTTCCAACGTGGTTGTCCTTCCGGGAGTCACGATCGGAGAAGGAACGGTAGTAGGAGCGGGATCCGTTGTCAAAGCAAGCCTTCCTCCTTATTCCCTCTGTGCCGGAAACCCGGCCAGAGTGATCCGTCCCCTGACGGAAAAGGATTCCCTCGCCCGCAAGGAAGTGTTCCAAGGCCAGGACAAGCTTGTGGAAAGATAGAAAAGGGGCTGTTGCAAAACTAACTGCTAGAAGTTAGTGCGCATGGCCTCTTTTTCTTTTGTATGATTTCCTTGTTTCCTCATTCAAGCCAACCTGTCTCTTCTTCTTCCTTGAGAGGATCTTCGCACGCGGCTCCCTGAACGTCTCGGGCAGGAGGGACGGAGGGGCCTCCCAGTATCTTGTCTTTGCCGTCCCCGATATCAGCCTCATCAGTTTCCGGACATTGTATCCGAGGCAGACCAGCATGAATTCCGCGGATGCCTTGGCCATCCCCCGTCTCCGGAATCTTTCGTATTCCATGTCCTTCTTTATCACCCCGAACGTTCCTTCGACCTGGGCACTCCTGTTGACCCTCAGTTCGATTCCCTTTGGCGAAAGCAGGTTCTCGGCCGCCTTCTGCTTGAACAGCTCCAGCCGGACACAGACCTCGAAGATCCGGAAGGGTTCCCCTTTCCTTTTCTGGGACTTCTTGCAGTATCCCCTATATATGCATCTCCTGCACCCCGTGATGGTGAACAGGGTGAAATTCCTGTTCCGTGGCGGATGCCCGGGGATCGAGCATGGCCACGCCTTCCTTCCTCCGAGGCAGACGATCGAGCCGTCCTCCAGCACTCTGTAAAGCGCCGGCCTTTTCCCGGATACGTACCCCTCCCACTGCAGGAACTTGACGTAGTTGCCTATGCCTTCCTGCTCGAGGTAGAGATAATTTCGGAGCGAGCCGTATCCGGAATCGGCACAAAGGCGCTCCGGATATCTTCCGTAAAGTTGGAAATACCTTTCCATGAACGGGATAAGCGTATTCACGTCATTTCTTTCCTGTGATATCAGATAGCACATCACGATGCCTTTGGAGACCCCGGCCTGGGCATTGTAGCCTGCATGCATCTCGCTGCCTAGGCCTGAGTAGTAGTCCTCCTTCAGGCACATGGCGGTCGACCCCGTGTCTGTCTTGTAATAGGAGTTCCTGTCGGGGCCGCATATCCTCACCCTTTCCTCATAGTCGAGCATCTTCTGGAGCATCCGCGACATCGACCTGTAGTCGGTGGCAGTCTGCGGAGGCCTCCTGCCGCTCCCGAACTCGACTTTGCCGATATCTATCCCTTCCTCCTCCGCCTTGGCGCCGAGGCAGTCGAGATACCGGGCAAGGAGGACGGACCCGGATCCGGTGTCCTTCGGTATGCCATGGCCTGCCGCCAGGGCGTTTGCCTTGTCTGTCAGTTTTTGCATGGCGGTCTTCGGTTTCCATACGAACTTGTATTTGTTGGCATTGGCCTCTATCTTCGTTCCGTCCAGGAACAGGTCGCCGACATCTATCGAATAGCGCCTCACTATCTCGGATGTCACCAGGGAGAAGATGGCTGACTCGTTCGGGATTATCTCGTCGTTGATGAAGCGGCAGAAGGATGCGGAGTCGGGTCTTTGCTGGCCCATGAGATATATGAACCGAAGGTCGTTCCGGCATGCCGTCTCCAGTTCCCGGAGCGTCGGGCATCGCATGGCGAATCCGTAGATGACCGTCGCTAGCATGCGGTAGGGATTGTATCCCGGACGCCCTTCCTGGCCCATAGGAGAGAGGAGGTCTCCGACGCCTGATTTCTCCAGGACATCAAGGAATCCATCCAATTTCGCCATTTCCATCTCGTCCGGATCGAAGGAAGGCAGCAAAAACAGCTGATTAGTAGTAAAATAACCCATAGGAATACCTCTGTGAACAAGAGTATTCTACTCTAGAGGAAAGTGCCGCTGGGTTCGATTCCCTCGGCACTTTTTCCTTTTCCGCCGGTTGTCCCCACAAGAAAAGGGGCTGCCGCATACTGTCTTGCCAGTTTTGCAACAGCCCCTTTTTATCCGACGACTTCCTTCCTAAGGCAGAAGTAGATGACAAGAAGCCCGGCCACGATGATCTCGAAGAGAGCGATGGCAAGGGCCCAGTAGGACATCTTCCTGTCCTTGTCCCAGGCCTCCGGCCTGAAGATCACATAGAAATCGAAGGGAAGCCCGATGATTCCGCCAAGCAAAGAAAAGAAAAGCCCGAGCTTGGCATACTTCGTAATAGCATTCCTTTTCTCGATGGCTTTCTGGCGGACGGTCTTGTTGATAGTGGCAAGCTCGACATCCGCATCGAACCTTTCTTCTTCCCCTGGAACCTTGGGAGCGGCTTTCGCCTCTTCCTTCAGGGAGGAAGCGTCTGTTTTCTTTGTTTCTGGCATATGGTATTATTCTAGCATAAATAGAAGCTTTCTTCGGGGAAAGAAAAAAGGAAGCCTTGCGGCTTCCCTTTTTTGGTTAGAACCAGAACGGACGATCGTAGATGACGACCCAGATGAGATCGAGAATCCACATGATGGTCGGGCCAAAGAAGAGAAGAAGAATGGCAAGGACGATTTCAAGGGCGTTGTTATCGGCAATGGCCTTGATAAGCTTGTAGATGGACCAGATGATGTCGAGACCCGGAAGCGTAAAAATAATCTTCAGAATCTTCGGAGTCGAGTTCATCCACTTCACAAATTCTTTCATGGTGTACACCCCTTTCCTAGGTGACTATATAGTACCACGCTTTCTTGCCCCTTTGAACGGTATTTTTGTATGAAAGCGGACACTTGCTAGACAAATGTCTAAAAAAGACCGGGCTAGAAGCCCGGCCGTTCTTGCTAGAAGTTCAGATAATCTTCGCCCTTGCCGATAGACTCGAAGAGCTTCATCTTCTCTTCGACCTTGTTGGCGATGGCATCGCATCCCGGCTTCAGAAGCTTTCTAGGATCATAACCCTTGGTCTTGTTGTCAGCAGTCGGCTCAGCGAAGCCGCCCTTGACATAGTCGATAGTGGCCTGAGCGAAGACAAGCTGGCAATCCGTGTTGATGTTGATCTTGGAAACGCCATCGTGGATGGCGTGGACGATCATATCATCCGGGATGCCGGTTCCGCCGTGAAGAACGAGTGGGATGTTTCCGGTAGCCTTGTTGATGGTCTCAAGGACATCGAAATGAAGTCCCTTCCAGTTCTTCGGGTAGATGCCGTGGATGTTTCCGATACCGGCAGCAAGGAAATCGATTCCCTGGCTGACCATCTTCTTGCAGATTTCCGGATCGGCGACTTCGCCGTCAGCGGTGACGCCGTCTTCGGTTCCGCCGATCGAGCCGACCTCGGCTTCGATCGAAAGGCCGTGGTTATGGGCAAGGTTTACAAGTTCTCTGGTCTTGGCGAAATTCTCGTCAAGCGGAAGAGAGGAGCCATCGAACATGATGGAAGTGAATCCACATTCCACGCACTTCTTGGCAGCATCATAAGTACCATGATCGAGATGGAGAGCAACCGGAACAGTGATTCCGAGAGCCTTATCCATAGCACGGACCATATCCGCAACAACGGAGAATCCGCACATATACTTACCAGCACCGCAGGAAACGCCGAGAATGACAGGCGAATTCAGCTTCTGGGCAGTAAGCAGAACGCTCTTGGTCCATTCGAGATTGTTGATGTTGAACTGACCGACAGCATAATGATGAGCCTTAGCAGCACGTAACATCGAAGTGGCATTGACTAACATGTCTTTTTTCCTCCATGAAACACTCTTATTTTAGACTCGGACCTGTGCTTGTTCAAGCTATTTCCATATCCCTTAAGGTATTTCGCTTCTTCTATGCCTTTGCCTGGGACTTGAAACGGGAAAAGAAAGAAAAAGAGGCTGCCGCTTGGGCAGCCTCCAAAGGAGTTAACGCATTCCGGCGTCGTATGGAATACCCTCGGCTTTCGGACAGCCCGATTTCTTGCGGGTAAGAACAAGAACAATGAGGACAATGACATACGGTAGCATGTTGTAGAAGTACATCGGGAGAGGAAGCTGGGAAAGGAAAGGAATCTGGCTCGAGAGGCTTCCGATGCATTTAACGAATCCAAAGAGAAGGGAACCAAGCCCGATGTAGAGCGGATTCCAGTTGCCGAAGATCATAATGGCAAGGGCTAAGAAGCCGAGTCCGCTGACGGAATTCTCCGCTTCCGTCCCGGTCATCGTTGCAATGTAGACGAATCCGCCAAGCCCGGCAAGGGCACCCGAGACCGTTGTCCCAAGATACCTCATCTTGAAGACGTTGATGCCGACACTGGCAGCAGCCTGAGGATGTTCACCGCAAGCTCTTAAGTGCGTACCGGTCTTGGAACGGTAGAGCCAGAAAGAAAGGAAGATGAAGAGAAGGATGACGATATAGGTAGAGATATAGATCTGATCGAAGAAGAAGCTTAGGATTCCGTTGGAAGAGATAGCTTGGCTGAAGGCAGCATTGGAATAGGAATTGGCCGTCAGCTGGAACATGGCACCGGAAGTGATTCTCTCACCGTCGAAGAAGAGAAGGCCGAACGTACTGACAAGTGCTGGAGCAAGCATATTGAGTGCCGTTCCGGCAATCGTCTGATCCGCCTTCATATGGATTGCGGAGAAGGAGAGAAGAAGGGAGAAGATAGCGCCTGAAAGGGCACCGACCAGCATTCCCAGAAGGAACAGCCACTGGGAATTAGCAGTATTCTCACCGAAGACCTTGCCCTGAACCATGAACCGGCAGAAGATGCAGCCGATGAAGGCACCGAAGATCATTTCGCCATCCAAGCCAAGGTTGATGATACCGGAATGTTCGGAGAACGCACCGGCCAAGGCAACGATAAGGAAGGGAACCATGCAGAGCAGAGTCTGCTGAATAATAAAGCTAGCAGTCATTATTTTCTTCCCCCTTCCGTCATATCCAAGCCTTTTAGAAGCATCTTCATATGCAGGGAACTGATTTCCGCCTTGTTGTCCTTGCCTTTCCGGGAAAGAAGATTCCGGAAGAAGTTCGTGAATCCGGCAAGGTAGATGATAACGGCAATGATGATATCGGCAAAGTACTTGTTGTAGCCGACGATGGTCAGGTTGTCACCCGCGGCTCCGATGTACTTGATGAAGATTGCGGCAAAGATGCAGGCAATCGGATTGCAGTTTGCAAGGAAGGCACCGGCAATTCCGTTGAATCCTTCCGCAGGAAGACTGAGGTAGGCCACCTTCCACTGGTATTCGATTCCAGGATTCAGGTTATACAGGCCACCGCCCAATCCAGCAAGTGCACCGGCAAGTCCCATGGCGAACATGATGTTGAAGCGATCATTGATACCGGCATAACGGGCAGAATACTTATTCAGTCCGCAAGCCCGCATGGAATAACCCCTGGTAGTCTTCGTCATCAGGACCCAGCAAAGAATCGCAGCGATAAGGGCAAGGAAAATACCGATATCCAGATAGGAATTGTTCGTAATCTTCCCAAGCCCTAGGGAAGGAGTACCATTCCCGGTTACAGCCGTCGTAATCAGGTAGGCAGATTTTCCGTTGGCCGTATTCCGGAGGCTGGAAAAAGAATCGAGGGAGAAGACCCAGGAGAACATATTGGCAGCAATCCAGTTCGTCATAATCGTAACGATGACTTCGTTGATTCCGAAGAACGCCTTTAGCAGACCCGGGATCAATCCCCAGATCATACCGCCGAGAACAGCAAGGACAACGGCAAGGATCCAGATGCCGACACCTTTGCCTGTGTTTCCGTTGGAATCAATGCTAAGTGCGACCAAAAGGGAAAGCATCGTTCCGACCAGGAACTGTCCTGGTGCACCGATGTTGAAAAGACCGGTCTTATAAGCAACTGCAACGCTCAAAGAAGTGAAAATCAAAGGAACGGAATAGAAAAGCATGTTACCGAAAGAACAGAGAGGATCTCCCGCGGTAAACGGACCGGCGAAAAGGTAAAGAAGGCCCTCAAAGGGGTTGGCCTTGTCAAAGCCGAGTGCAGGAGTGGAAACAAGCATGACAATGAAGCCGATCAGGATACCGGCAAGGATACAAATCAGGGAGGCGCCGACAGACTTCAGGCCTTCCGCAGGTTTGGAGAAGGATTTCTTCTGCGTTTTTGTAATTTGTTTCGTCATTTCTTCAAATCCTCCTGAATGTTTGCCGTAACAGGAACGGAGAGGGTCGCGGAGTTACCGGTGCTGATGGCATCGCCGACACTAGGATCGGCAAGTCCGGAGAGAGTAGGAGTCAAAGTAAACTGCGGATCGGATTTTGCAACTTCGCTAGGAGTTGCCATAACGAGGTTGTCGTCTTCCTTGGCATTGCTGGCAAGAGTCGGAGTAAGGACATTGGCAGGAGCAGGGGCGGGGGCAGCAGGAACGACTTCTGGCTGCACAACCTGCGGTTGAACGACTTGCGGCTGAACGACTTGCGGCTGGACGACGTTTGCTTCCACGGAGATTTCTGGATTGCCCCTAAGCGGAACAGAGCCAGAAGAGACAGGCGTCTGCATGGAAACTTCTTCTTCCAGGGAAGGAGCAGCTTCCTCGACAGCAGGAGCGGGCTGCTTAGCTTCTTCCTTTGCCGGGAAGCCCAGTTCATCGACCGGCATCTTCTTCGAACCGGCCATATAGAGACCGAGTTCCTGGACGGTTACGTTCTTCGGATCGAAAGCGCCGACGATCTTACCTTCATACATAACCAATATTCTATCGGCTAGATTCATGACTTCGTCGAGTTCAAGAGAGACTAGAAGAACAGCAGTTCCGGAATCCCTTTCGGCAATGATCTTCTTGTGGATGCCTTCGATGGCTCCGACATCGAGACCACGGGTAGGCTGGACAGCAACCAGGAGGGAATGCTTCTTGGACATTTCCCGCCCGACAATCAGCTTCTGCTGGTTTCCGCCGGACATGCTTCTAACAACCGTCTCGCTTCCCAAAGAAGCACGGACATCGAAGTCCTTGATTACTTCATCGGAATAGTCCTTGCGAGCCGAAAAATTGATCCAGCCATTATGGCTGAAAGGTTTGTTCCGGTACTGCTCGATAACCATATTCTGGGCAACGTCATAGTCCAGGACAAGGCCGTATTTCTGTCTGTCTTCCGGAATATGGGACATACCCAGTTGGATCTTACGGAAAACCGACTTATGGGTGACATCTTCTCCGTTGAAGACAAATGTTCCCTTCCGGAAATTTTCCAAACCGGTGATGGCATTGATCATCTCCGTCTGGCCGTTGCCTTCGATACCGGCAATGGCAAGAATCTCGCCCTTGCGGACTTCGAAGGAAACATCATCCACGGTTTCCTTCTTGGTAATCGGATCCTTCACGCAGAGATGGGAAACCTTAAGGATAGTTTCAGCCGGATTTGCCGGACCCTTCGGAACAGTGAAATGGACTTCATGTCCGACCATCATTTCAGCAAGCTTCTCTTCGTCCGTATCCTTGGTTGCAATGGTGCCGACATATTTTCCTTTGCGGAGAACCGTGCAGGTATTGGCGACTTCCATGATTTCGTTGAGCTTATGGGAGATGAAGAGAATGGATTTCCCTTCGGAGGCCATGAACTTCATGGTCTTCATGAGGCTCTCGATCTCCTGCGGGGTAAGGACAGCAGTCGGTTCATCGAAAATCAGGATGTCGTTATCCCGGTAAAGCATCTTCAGGATCTCGGCACGCTGCTGCATGCCGACAGAAATATCGCTGACTTTGCGGTCCAGATCGACCTCGAGTCCGTATTTCTTCATGATGTCCAGGCACTTGGCCCGGGCTTCCTTCTTGGAGACCCAGCCGATTTTGGAATCCTCATCACCGAGGATGATGTTGTCCAGAACAGAGAAGCATTCCACAAGCTTGAAATGCTGGTGGACCATACCGATATGGAGGGCGGTAGCATCATTTGGAGAATGAATCTTTACTTCCACTCCATCCTTGAGGATGACACCTTCATCCGGCTGATAGAGACCGAAAAGTACGCTCATCAGCGTAGACTTCCCGGCACCGTTCTCTCCGAGAAGGGCATGAATCTCTCCCTTCTTCAGCTGCAGAGTGATGTGGTCATTCGCACGGATACCAGGGAAATCCTTGACGATATCCCGCATTTCAATGACATAGTTTGGTTCTGGTTCCATTATTCCAAGTCCTTTCATCCATCTTTGATAAAAAGGCCTTCACCTATTTTCATAAGCAAAGGCCTGACAAACCTAACTACTTGTCGAGAGTGACAGAAACGTGAGTCATATCGGCGCACTTCGTAGACCAGAAGGTGGCAACATTGCAATCCTTGTCGATATCCGACTTGGGAACAACGGTTCCGGCCTTGACCTTGGCAAAGAGAGTATTGTACTGTTCCTTCTTGAAGTTCTTGAATCTCCAGGAAGCATCCGCGGTCGGAAGACCGGTTGCATCCTCGGCAGCGCCGAGATTGACGGCCTTGCCAGCATAGTCGGCATCCCACTTGCCAGCATAATAACCAGTAAGGACTTCCTTGACGGAAACACCGAGACCCTTCATGGCAGAAGTGACGACCTGCTTAGAAAGAGCCTGCTGATCGACATCGACACCGATGATATAGCGGTCCGTATTGCTTCCGACTGCAGCCACGACGGAATTGACCATTGAGCCACCGCAGGCGAAGACGACTTCGGTTCCGGCATTGTACCATCCGTTAACCTGCTGCTGGAGTTCGGTCGAAGCAGAGAAGGCATCTCCATACTTGAAGGAAACCTTGACCTCAAGCTTGTCGGTCACGCCCTTATCCTTGGCACCATCTTCGATGCCCTGGACATAGCCATAAGCATAGCGGTCGCAGGCCGGATTCGATCCGCCTCCGCCGAAGACTCCGCCGAGCTTCTTGAAACCATCCATAGCAGCGCTATAGCCAGCGAAATATCCAGCTTCCTGTTCCTTATACTGAATAGCCGTGACGTTGGAAAGAACCTTCTTGCTGGAATCGGAAAGAGTGTATCCATCGACGAAAAGGAACTTGACAGTCGGGTTCTTCTCGGCAACTTCGGCCATAGCATCGGCCTGCATGAAGCCCGGAGCAACGATTACCTTTGCTCCGCCGGTTACGGCAAGGTTGTAGGCAGCGACACGGTCCTTCGTGGTAGCGGAAGAACCATTCGCCGGCTGGTAGTACTTGTAGGTAAGCTTGTTGGCTTCGGCATACTCCTTGGCGCCTTCGTAAGTGCCCTGGTTGAAGCCGCCATCCATCAAGGAACCGACATCGGTAACAATGGCGATTTCGTAAGAATTCTTCTTGCATCCGACCATACCGGCCATCGAAGCAACTACGAGTAGACCAACGAGAGACTTTTTCATACTTTTTCCTCCTTTGGGTATGAATTTCTGAGAAAACAGGCCCCATAGACATGTGGACCTACACGATAGGCACCCTTCGCCGTAAACTATGTCCCGGAAGTCTGAGTAGGGGAGCAGCATTCCCGACAGCTGGGGCGTCTTATCGAACAGATAGTCCTTGTTTCGGCAGAGACACGGATTCGAACCATGCAAATAAGGTTCTTTATATCTGTTTCCTCAAAGCATATTCTACCACAAGAAAAGAGGAATCAACATAAGAAGAAAGAGGAATATTTCCTGAATCAGGCACTCGTAAGGGGTTTCACTTTCCTTTCTCTTTTTCGGAGAGAAAAAAAGGACCGCCGAAGAGCGGTCCTAGGCTTTCTCCTGTCTGATCATCCCTTTCAGGAAAGCAACCACTTCCGGTTTTACAGGTTCCGTGAATTCGAGGTATGTTCCCTTCCCCAGGATGTTCCGCATCGTAATTTCCTGCCCCTTATATATAAGGTAAGTCTTTTTCTTGATTTCGATGTTCCCGATTTCGAATCCGGCCCTCTTGAAATCGGAAAGGCATTCCTCTTCATTCTTCCAGACCTTTTCAATCTCCCCCTCCTTGAGGAGGACATTGATCGGACGGATGAGCTTGTCGTCCTTCCGGGACTTCGGCGCTCCCTTATGGACAAGGGAAGAAAGAACATAAGTCTTGCCGCAGTCGCTGGAAATTTCCCGCATCCTAAGGATGTTGTTGGCTCTCTTCAGAGGATTCTCCCCTTTTACGGTAAAGAAGAAGTCTCTCTGATAGCTGACCCTGTCGACTTTTCCTTCCTGGATAAGAAGGGAAGGCACATCCTCCTTGGGAGTGAAGATTTCATCCTTCGTCACATAAAGAGATCCGGCCCGCATTTCCGTAAAGGTCATATCGTTGTTCAGGATGACATCCGCTTCTTCTCTTGCAGGAAGGATCGTGCTTTGGTAAGACTCCACGATATACTTGAAATAAAGAGAAACCGTGAAGATGTTGTCGGCAGAAGTGATTCTCGAGTCCCGGATGATTCTTCTTAGGAACAGGGACTTGGCGTTCCCGTCCACGAAGTTCTTTAGAACCGGAAGATTGGAAAGAGAATCCGTAATGCCTTTGGTAAGCCCGTAGATGCCTTCGCAGAGGATGACATCATAGGCGCTTCCGTCGACTTCGGTCTTGGAAGGGACACGTTCGGAAACTACCTTGCTGTAAAGCTTCGAGAAGATCCGTCCGTTTTCAAAAAGAGTATGGATATCCTGGCTTGCTTCTTTCAGGTTGTAGACGGACGGTTCATCGAAGTTCAGCTTCTTCCATTCCGAAGAAAGACCGGAAAGGAACTTTTCCATCTGATGGGCAGGAAGAAGATCTTTGATCTTCTCTTTGATCTTAAGAAGAATCGGAGCAGAGAATTTTTCTTCGAAAGGTACATGATAAATAATCTTCTTGATTTCTTCTTCGATCGCCGGGAGCTTCTCGATTTTTCCACCAAAGAAATTGTCGTTGACTTTGTTCGGGACAATTCCGGAAAGGCCGAAATTATACTGGTCCAAAGAAAGAATAACGGCCTTATGGCCGTTCTTTCCGAGAAGGTTCTTCAGAAAGGTAGCCGCAAACGACTTCCCCGCCGAAGAAGCTCCGGCAATCAGCACAACCGCCTTAGGACTATGCTCCTCGACCTCTTCTACGAGGTCGAGGTTTGCATACCCCCATTTATCCAGATGATGGAATTCGAAAGCCATGAATCCTACTTTCCAACCGTGGAAATCCAGTTGAGAAGGGAACCGGCCGTATTGTACAGAAGCTTGCCGATGCTCATATTGCTGTCCGAAAGCTTGAGGTCATTCGTAAGCCAGGTTGCAAGAGCATTGTTTCCGCCCTTGACCATAAGCTGGTTGACGAAGACGATGATAATCATGGCAACAATGAGATAGAGGGCAGCCTGCAGCAGTCCCTTGATAAGACCGGCAATTCTTCCAAGTCCGCTCTTTCCGTCTTCTCCGAAGGCTACATCTCCGGCCTTCTTGAGAAGGAAATAGGCAAGGAAGAAAACAAGGAGGAAGAGAATGACGATAACGGCGGCAAGCATGGTCCAGTATCCGAAAGAAGAAGCCAGAGCATGCTGGACATCGCTGGAGAAGTCCTGGACATGGGTGATAAAGAGACCCTGGAAGATCTTTACGATATGGACTTCGCTAAGCCCGGAAGCCAGATAACCGCTGTTGGCAGTGGCAATATCGCCAGCGCTCATATCCGGATTCAAGGTGGTGGAAGCAAGCGCCTGGGTGAAGGTAGCAGTCGAAGGAAGCTTCCCGACATAGAAATTGTTCAGAGAAGTTCCGAGACCCGTCTTCATCATTCCGGAAGTAGCCGGAACACCCGCGAAATACGCAACCGCGGTTCCGCATAAGGAGGCAAGGGAACGTATGCTTCCCTTGGAGAATCCCTTCACCAGACCGATTAAACCAAACAGAACGATAACGGCAATGCAAACAATGTCAATAATACCCATAATGGTTTCCTCGTTTCCTAGAAGTAGACTTCTTCCCGGATCCTATTAACAGCATCTTCCCCTTTGACGGCACGGATAATCTCCAGAGAGAACTGGTTGACGGCGGCAACGCTTCTTCCCGTAATGATCCGCCCGTCTTTTACGGCATACGTGTCGACATACGTACCTCCGAAGTCCTCATCCATGGATGTAAAGCAGGTGTACTCCTTCCCCTTCAGAAGACCAAGGTGGCCAAGGATCGTCGGACCGGCACATATAGCGGCAATATACTTGCCTTTCTTGGCAAAGTCAAAAACCAGGGCAAGAAACCGCGGATTCTTTTCTTCCGCCATATATTCCGGGCCTCCCGGAATAATCAGCATCCCGTATTCATCCAAGTCCAGATTCCAGACGTCCGGCATCTCTTCGGAGACAACTCCGTACCGGCCTGTTGCCTTATGGGAGCCGATAGCAGCGAAAGTAAGATCTACTCCCGCTCTCTTCAGCAAGGACAAAGTGCCGATTGCTTCCATGTCTTCGAAACCATCTGTAACGACTTCGAGTACTTTCATCCTTTCCCTCCAGTAACAATTTCCGAATAAATCAATTATACTATTTTGTGATTTTATTTGGGAGATACAGGAGAAGAAAATAATATGTATGCAATTGAACCCGAGCTTGCTTCGATAAAGGACTATGTCTTCCCCTTCGAAGGGGAAAAGCATCTGGCTACGATAATTTTGCTTCCCTATCGGGAGGATACCTGGAGAAACGGAGCAAAGCCTGCCCTTGCGGAATTCTTTTCCGTAGTCGATGCCATACGCAGATTCGAATGGGTAATCGTCGTTGCCGATCCAAGGATCGACAGTGCAACCGTGGCCCGTTTCGAAAAGAAGAACGTCCATATCCTGAGGCTCCCTTATGATGACAGCTGGGCCAGAGATCCGATTCCCGCATTCCTTCTTAACCCCGAAACCAAGAAGCTCTGCGGTGTCGACTTCGGCTTCAATTCCTGGGGAGGAGACTTCGATGGTCTTTATAGACCCTGGGACAAGGACAATGCCTTAGGCAGGAATATCCTTCTGGATCTGATGATTACGCGCTATGCCGCCTATAAAGATTTCATCCTGGAAGGGGGAAATATCCATTCAGACGGAGAAGGAACCATCCTCACTTCCGAGGAATGCCAGCTCAGCAAAGGAAGGAATCCAAGCCTTTCCAAGGAAGAGATCGAGCAGAAGCTTAAGGATAGCCTCAATGCCAAGAAGGTTCTTTTTGTTCCGAAGGGTATCGTCAATGACGAAACAGACGGCCATATCGACAACATCTGCTGCTTCCTGAAGCCCGGTGTCGTCGCTCTTGCCTATACGGAAGACAAGGAAGATCCTCAGTACCAGATATGCCAAGACGACTTAGCCTACCTGCAGTCCGAAACGGATGCAAAGGGGAGAAAGCTCCAAGTTGTCCTTGTTCCCCTTCCGAAAGTCCAGTACCTGACAAAGGAAGAGGCCGATGGTATCAAGGACAGCGAAGATGCCGTCTCCCGGAAAGTCGGAAGACGTCTTGCTGCCAGCTATATCAATTTCTATATGGGAGAGAAGTTCCTTCTTCTGCCCCAGTTCGGAGACAAGGAAAGCGACAAAAAGGCTCTCACCCTTTTCTCTTCCCTCTTCCCGGACAAGGAAGTCTTCCCGATTGCTTCCAGGGAAATTCTTTTAGGAGGAGGAAACATCCACTGCATCACCCATCAGATTCCTTACTCCGCCCTCTACTGGATCGAAGAGCAGCCTGTTTCCAAGCATGCCTTCTTCAAGGACAGCGAAGAAACAAAGAAGCCGAAGGAAAAAGAAGAAATCAAGGTGGATAAAAAAGCAGATAAGAAGATAGATAAGAAAGACGTCAAGAAAAAGCCGAAGAAAGAAACCGGAAAAGAAAAGAAGGGGGAGAAAGAATGAAAGTAACACTTGCTGCAACGCAGATGAGCTGTTCCAGGGACTATGACGAGAACATCCAGAAAGCTACCCTGATGGTGAAGAAAGCCAAGCAGAAGAATGCGGACGTCGTCCTCCTCCAGGAGCTTTTCGAGAGAAACTATTTCTGCCAGATTGAAGACTACGACCGCTTCTCCTATGCCGAGGATAAGGATCATTCCAAAACCCTTTCCTATTTCAGCAACCTTGCTAAGGAACAACAGGTTGTCTTACCCATTTCTTTCTTTGAGAAAGACGGGAACTGCTACTATAACTCGATTGTGGTATTCGATAAAGACGGAAAGAATCTCGGACTATACAGGAAGACCCATATCCCGACAGGGGAATGCTACGAAGAGAAGTTCTATTTCACTCCCGGGGATACCGGATTCCGGGTTTTCGATACGAAGGCGGGTCGCCTTGGTATCGGAATCTGCTGGGACCAGTGGTTTATGGAGACCGGCCGTATCCTAGCTCTGAAAGGCGCCCAGTATCTCCTCTTCCCGACCGCCATCGGATCCGAACCTACCCTCCCCATCGATTCCATGCCGCACTGGCATAATGCAATGGTCGGCCAGTCTGCTTTGAATATCCTCCCTCTCGTTGCCTCCAACCGTGTCGGAACCCAGAAAGAAAAGAATTCTTCCATGACTTTCTACGGCTCCTCTTTCATCACGGATGAAACCGGAACTGTCGTCGAACAGGCAAACCGGGAAGAGGAAACAGTCTTAACCCATACGTTCGATCTGGATAAGACGGATAGCAAGAGAAGAGACTGGGGCATCTTCCGGGACAGACGTCCTGAGATGTATACGGATATCCTGAAGCATGATGCTTCCAAGGGGGAATAGACTATGAAACTGATGTCTTTCAATGTCAACTCGATTAGAGCCTACCTGAAGAAGGATCTGACCAGCCAGTTCCAGAAGTACAATCCGGATATCCTAGGCCTGGAGGAGCTGAAGCTTAGCGATGACAAGGAATTTCCCTTCCAGGACCCGGCTAGACCATATGTTGATTTTACGATTTCCAAGACCCGGAAAGGTTATTCCGGAACGGCCGTCATGGCCAAGGAGAAACCTCTCTCCGTCCATTACGGACTGGAAAACGGGGAATACGATGACGAAGGAAGAGTCATCGTCATGGAATACTCCTCCTTCTATTTCATCGACATGTATGTTCCGAATTCCGGGGAAGGGCTCAAGCGTCTGGACTACCGGATGGAATTCGAAGAGAAGCTGAAGTCCTATCTCCTCTCCCTGATGGCCAAGAAACCCATCATCGTCACCGGAGACCTGAATGTCTCCCATCAGGAAATCGATCTGAGGCATCCGGAATCCAACCATATGTCTGCCGGTTTCACCGATCAGGAGAGGGGAAAGTTTACTTCCCTCCTTTCCATCGGCCTTGTCGATACCTTCCGTTCTCTCCATCCGGAAGAGAAGAAGTATTCCTATTGGTCCTACAAACGGAATGCCCGGGAAACCAATGCCGGCTGGAGACTGGACTACATGCTTGTTTCCAAATCCCTTTTCCCAAAGGTCCGTTCCAGCGAGATCCTGAACGATGTCTTCGGATCCGATCATTGCCCGGTACTGCTGGATATCGATCTTTCTTTCTAGGATAAAGCGGATACATGTGTTGTTTTAAAAACCATAAATAAGGTATAATAGCCTCAAATCTTGAGACGTTTTTCTGCTCTTAGATTTAGGAAAACAGGAAATAGCGATATTTTCGCTAGGAAATAATATGAACCAACATTTCAATTCGAATCAGAATCAGAACCGCCAGAAGCAGCAATCCTCTTCTTACCCCCTGAAGATTGTCGCCCTCGGCGGACTCGATGAGATGGGCAAGAACTGCTACATCATCGAAGCCGGAGACGATGCCTTCATCATCGAAGCCGGTATGAAGTATCCGTCCAAGGCCATCCCTGGAGTCGATACCATCATCCCGGATTTCACGTATGTGAAAACGCTGGGCAGCAAGGTGAAGGGAATCATCATCACCCACGGCCATGACGACCAGTACGGAGCTCTCCCTTATCTTCTCAATTTCTGCCATGCTCCGGTCTATGCCAGCCGCACGACTATCGCTATCATCAATTCGACCTACGGAAAGAAGTTCAAGCGCCAGATTTCCTCGGCTACCTTCATTCCGGTCGATCCTAGCGGTCATGCCGTCATCGGTTCCCATAACTTCGAATTCTTCGAAACCACCCATTCCGTTTCGGAATCCTTCGGCTTTGCTTTGAAGACGAAGTTCGGAAACATCGTCTATACGTCCGACTATATGACGGACTACGCCCCTCTCAAGGGTTATTACTTCGACCTTCCGAAGCTTGCAAGGCTCAGCGAGTCGGAAAAGACCTTCCTGCTTCTGACGGAAAGCGAAGCTGCCGACAAGACCGGAATCGCTTCCCCTGCCCATAAGATCACGGACACCCTCCGAAGAGTCCTGGAGGAGCAGTCGGGAAAGGTCTTCATCTCCCTTTACAGCCAGAATTTCTACAACATCCAGGAAGTCATCAACCTTGCCGGCAAGTACCAGAAGAAGATCCTGATTGCCAATCCGGACCAGGTTTCTTTCTTCGACGATATGGCAAGAAGCGGCAGCATCGTCATCCCGCAGGATATGAGGATCTCGGCTTCCGACCTCATCCATACGAATTCCTCCGACGTCATCGTCCTTGTGACCGGCGGCGGGGAGAAGCTCTTCAAGTTCATCCAGGATATCTGCTACGGCATGGTGAAGGATCTCAAGATCGATACGAAGGATACCTTCATCGATGCGACTCCTTCCGTTCCGGGAACGGAAGATATCGCAACCATCACTTCGGATACCGTCTATCGGGCGGACTGCAATGTCATCGCCCTCTCCCGCAAGACTTTTGCTTCCATGCATGCCAGGCAGGAGGATATCAAGATGATGATCTCCCTCTTCCATCCCCGTTACTATATGCCGGTCAAGGGCGAGTACCGTCTTCTTATGGCAAACGCCATGCTTGCAATCGGTATGGGAGTCGGGCTTAACCACTTCAATACCTTCGTATACGACAACGGCCTGGCCCTGGCTTTCGATGAAGAAGGGAAAGCCGTCCGCAAGGTCATCAACATCAAGGCCGGAGACATCATGGTCGATGGCTACAGCGTCGGCGACGTAAAAGAGAATTCCATTGCCGAGAGACAGAAGATGGCCGATGGCGGTGTCGTCATCATGGGTGTCAACATCTCCAGCAAGCTTAAGAAGATTGTTTCCCAGCCGGACATCCAAATGAGAGGCTTCCTCTACCTCAAGGAGAGCGAACCGATCTTAGGCCAGCTTTCTTCTTTGTTCCTTACGAACGTGAATAACTTCCTTGCCAGCACGGGCAAGAAGATAGCCATTCAGGATTTGGAATACAGGATCAGCGAAAAAGCCAGCAAGCTCCTTGTCCGCCATACGGAGAAAGAGCCTCTTGTCGTCGTCAAGATCCTGGATGTCGACCGGATGGAAGAACTCGATCCCAGGTAGACTTACTAAACCGATGGAAGGCCGTCCTGGGACGGCCTTTTTTCCTGCAATGAAAAAGCCTTCCCCGTTCTTGTAGTGAACCCCAAATGTTGGACCGAGGAGTAGGCCAGTGATGAACGAAGGGCATGCCCTTCGTTCATCGGCCGCCCCGAAGCCACAGGAGGGGCTTTTTCGATGAAATACACGATGGATCAGAGG
>JAEWSP010000021.1 GCA_023459795.1 Bacillota bacterium | reverse complement strand
TGGTTGCAACCGGTGTAGAGGAAGAGGAATCCGGAATGACGGAAGGCGAAGAATTCTTTGTTTCGCCGCAGGAAGCGAGCGTCAGAGAGCAGATAAGGGAAAGGGAAAGAAGAGACGCCGAACGGATCTTTTTCTTGTTGATAAATTACAACTCCTTTAGTTGCTTCCTTACATTATGAAGGAAAAGGGGAAAAACCAAGTAATTTTTGATATCCCTTTCATAAATTGCTGTTTTATCCACCGTTTTGCCTCTTTTATTTAAAAAAATCCCTGCTTCTATTAAGAGGCAGGGATCCATTGTTAGCACTTTTTTCTTCTTCGGAAGAGCTTGGCTAGGGTTCCTATCGCTAAGAAGAGGACAAGGAGGAAGACGGAGAAAAGAACAATCGTGGCTCCTGGTTTCAAGTCCTGGTAATAGGAGAAAGTCAGCCCGGAAACAGTGGAGGCAAAGGAGACACCGATTGCAATCAGGATCGTCTCCAGATAGTTCCTCTTGCACTGCAACGAAGCAGCAATAGGAATCACGATCAGGGAGGAGACGACTAAGGAGCCGATGGTCTTGGCAGAAAGTGCAATCGTAAGGGCGAGAAGCAGGGACTGGAGGAAATTGATGAGCCCTACATTGATCCCCTGCACCTTGGCTTCTTCTTCGTTGTAGATAGCAGCGAAGATCTGCTTGTGGAAGAAGACGTAGAAGAGAACATCCAGGACGAATACTCCCAGTACCATGTAGAGCTCCAGATGATCGATCAGGAGAATGGAGCCGAAGAGATACTGATCGAAGCTGCTTGTCTTCGTGAAACTGGAGAGGACACCCGCAAGGCCGATTCCAAACGAGAGCACGACGGCAACCCCGAGCTCCGAGAACTTGCTGAATTTCTTCCGGATGAGTTCGATGACAAGCATGGCCACTACGCAGAGGAGAACAGAAGTGACAAGGGGATTCAGTCCGCAGGCAAGACCGATGGCAACACCGGCAAGGGAGGTATGGGCAAGAGCGTCGCCGGTCATGGAAAGCCTCTTGTAGACGGCTGTCGATCCGACAAGGGGAAGGATCACGGAAAGCAGGATTCCGACGGCAAAGGCAAGTCTCATGAACTCAGATTGAAACATGTTTCTCGCCCTCCTGAACCAAGGAGACACCGCCGTTTCCTACAAGGAGTATCTTATCGGCTTTCCCGAGATCATCCATATGATGGGAGATGAAGAGAACCGTCTTCTTCCTGTCGTGCAGCTCGTCGACAGTCTCGATAAGCTTCTCATGGCTCTTCTCATCCATACCGGAATCCGGTTCATCCAGGACGATAAGGGTCGGGTCGGATACCAAAGCCTTGGCAATCTTCACTTTCTGAAGCTGTCCGCCGCTCAGCTGGTAGACCAGCCTCTTCCTCAGCTCGAACAGACCCGTCTCCTTCAGGACATTCTCGACCTTCTCTTTCTTTTCCCTGTAACCGAAAAGAAAGGGGCTGTTCGAGCAGAGCCCCAAGGAAACGACCTCCTCGACGCTGGAGGGGAAGGAGGAATCGGAGAGGGAAGTCGTCTGGGAGACATACGAAATCCGTTTGTCGGTGCGGAGGATCTTTCCGCCAGTCGGCTTGAGGATTCCCAGGACCAGACGGATCAAAGTTGTCTTTCCGGCACCGTTGGATCCGATGACTCCGACAAAAGAACCATCCTCGATACGGAAGGAGACATCTTTCAGAACCGGCTCGTCCTTGTAGGAAAAGGAAACCTTCTGGAGCTCGATCATATACTCCTCCTTCTATTTCTTCTGGGAAGCTTTTTCCAGTTTCTGGATGTTCTCTACCATAACGGAGACGTAGTCTTCGTATTCCATCTCCTGCTCGGTAAGACCTTCCAGAGGATTCAAAGTCTCCATAGCGCATCCTGTCTCCTTGGCAACCTTCTCGCAGATTTCCGGAGATACCAGTTCTTCGCTGAAGACTGTGGTTATATTATATTCCTTTACCTCATCAATGATAGCCTGAAGCCCCTTGGCGGTAGGCTCCTCATCCGGGGAGATTCCATCCACATAATGCTGGGTAAGTCCGTACTCCGTGCAGAGATATCCGAAAGCGGCATGGGAAACAACGATATGCTTGTTTCCGAAAGCAGCAGTCGTCTCCTGGAAGGACTTGTCCAGGGAATGGAATAGATAGCTGGCCTCCTCAAAGTTGGAATCGAAATAATCCTTGTCCGTGCTGTCGATGGAAACAAGGGCATCCTTGATGTTCTTCATATAGGTAATAGCATTCCGTGGATTCAGCCAGGCATGGGGATCCTCTACGCCGTTTACCTGTTCCACGCTGATCCCGGACGTGACGACTTTCATCTTCTCCTGAGGAAGCTTGTCTTTATAGCTTTCCAGCCCTAAGCCGTTGACAAAGATCAGGTCGGCAGAGGACAGGCCGGCGACTTCCTTGGCGCTTGGCTCGTAGTCATGGGGTTCGGATCCGGCAGGCGTGATATTGATGACGTTTGCCTTCTCCTTGCAGATGCGTCTCGTGAAATCATAGATCGGATAGAAAGAAGTATAGATAGTAAGCTTGTTGTCCTCTTCCGCCTTCTTCCCGCAGGAAGAAAGGGTCAGACAGGCAAAGGCTAGCAAAGCAATTTTCTTTTTCATGGTTAATCTCTTTTATGCAAATGCAAATCATTTGCATTTTTAATATAGATCTCTGCAAATTGAATTGCAAGAGTTATTCGATTAAAATAAACCTATGAGTGAAAACACCCTTAAGAAAACAAAGGGACGGGAGATGATCCTTTCCGTCCTGAGGGAAGCCTCCTTCCCAATGACATGCGAAGAGATCTATGGCAAGGTCAGCCGCCTTGGCCTCAATCTTTCGACTGTCTACAGAAGCCTGAACTCCTTTGCAAAGGCCGGGCTTGTGAAGAAGGAGACCGGAGAAGAGAAGAAAAACGTCTTTTCCCTTGTTACTTCGAAGGACCACCACATCCTGGTCTGCGTAAGATGCCATAAGAGAGTGGAACTTCCGGGATGTCCGTACCATGAAGCAAACAGCAGGATTTCCGCTTCTACGGGGTTCCAGATCCTGGATCACAGCACGGAAATATACGGAGTCTGCCCGGAATGCCAGAAGAAGGCTAAAAAATAACTGCAATTTTTCCTATACTGATATTCTGATCCTATATTTTGTTTTATCCTAAATTGAAGAGAAAGCATCGGAAAGGAGAACAACATGAGAATAGATCGTAAGGTTGCAACATTAACCAGTATGGCCAGTTTCGTCTTCGGAATAGCCGGGCTTGCCTTTTCGTCTCTTCCGGCAGTGAGTCTGACGGAATCCATTACAAAGACCAAGGAAGAAGTCACCCTGTTCCAGTATATGTTCGGTTCCGAAAGCCAGTCCATCGGCCCGACTCCCGGACTCATCGTTGCCTTTGCCTTCGCCATCGCCGGAATCCTTGCCGCCTTATGCTGTGCATTCCTCTGCAGGATGAAGAAAAGCAAAGAGACAGTCTCCTTCTTCGGAATCCTGGACTTCCTCTTCTTCCTCACCAGCGGAATCCTGGTCTCTGTGACACCCGCTCTTGCCGGTATCACGACCGGTACTACCTTCACCATCTCGGTAAAACTAGGCCCCGGCATTGCCGTTCCGGCAGCCTTCCTCCTTCTGGCAGCTGTCTGCAGCATTCCTTCCTGCCTTGCCTTCCTCTCCAAGAAGAAGAGGAAATAGGAAAGCCGAAAAAAAGGCCTGGCTTCCGCCAGGCCTTTTCCTTATTCGTTCTTCTCTTTTTCCTTGTCCGGATCTGCCGGAGGAGGGTTCTTCACAGAAGGGGAGTCAAAGAGGTGATCCCAGTCGGTCCTATCGCCGTCTCTCGTGCTTTCGAGAAGCTTCGTAAGGGGATCGTTTGGATTCGGATACGGAAAACTGCGTTCCTTTTCCATCGTTGCCTTCCTTTCCAAACGGAGCAGGTGGATAAAGAGATGCCGTTCCTTTGTTCCGTTCTCTTTTATCAGTATTATTCATAGACGGAGAAAAAACAATACTGCCTTATCCGTCTTGAAACTAGACACGTGTCGAATTATACTTGCGTTATGAGCGATATTACGAAAAGAGCACTTTCGGATTCCCTGAAGAAGCTTCTCCTGAAGAAGCTTCTGAACGAGGTTACCGTCCAAGACATCACGGAGGACTGCGGTGTGAACCGGCAGACTTTCTATTACCATTTCGACAACATCCCTGCCCTCATCGAATGGACCTGCGTCAAGGATGCCGATAAGATCCTGGCAGAGAACCGCCACTACGATAACTGGGAGGAGGGATTCTACAGGATCTTCCTTCTGGCCCTGGAAGACCGGGCATTTGTCATGAACATCTACCACTCCGTCTCCCTCAAAGTCCTGGTGCGGTATCTGGACCGGCTTGTCACTCCTTTGCTTCGGGGAGTCGTCGAGGAAGAAGCGAAGGATATCCCTGCCCGGGAAGAAGACAAAGCCTTCCTGGCAGGTTTCTATACGAGTTCCTTCGTCGGGCTGGTCCTGACCTGGATCGACAAGGGAATGAACCAGGATCCGAAAGATATCATCCAGCATTTGGTTCCGATTGTAAAAGGGACGATCCGCCAGGCGCTCCTTTCTTATTCCAAGGAACATTCGGTCTAGACATTTTCCACCTTCTGTCGCATTTTTCCACAGCTTTTCCCTGCTGTCTTGATTCTATACAAACCATGCAAGCTGGAGATTTGGTCTCCGGCTTTTTTCTTCTACTCTTATGGTAAGGCCATAAGGAGGCTAGAACATGTACTATACAGCAGGAAATTACGAAGCGTTCGCTCATCCCGAAATCCCGGAAGGAAGCGAAAAGAAGCATGCCTACATCATCGGTTCGGGTCTGGCAGGACTAAGCGCTGCCTTCTATCTTGTAAGAGACGGAGGAGTCAAAGGGGAGAACATCCATATCCTGGAGAAGCTTCCCGTCTCCGGCGGAAGCTGCGACGGAAAGAAAGACATCTCGAAAGGATTCTATATGCGCGGAGGAAGAGAGATGGACAACCATTTCGAGTGCATGTGGGATATGTTCCGGGATGTTCCATCTATCGAGACTCCAGGGGTATCGGTCCTCGACGAATACTACTGGCTCAACAAGAAGGATCCCAACTATTCCCTCTGCCGTGCCACAACAGACTGCGGAAAGGATGCCCATACGGACAAGAAATTCGGTCTCAACAAGAAAGCTGCCATGGAACTGACGGCTCTGTTGATGACCCCGGAGAAGGACCTGGAAGACAAGAAGATCGATGAGTTCTTCACGGATGACTTCTGGAATTCCAATTTCTGGCTATACTGGCAGACGATGTTTGCTTTCCAGCGCTGGTGCTCGGCATTGGAGATGAAGAGATATATCGCCAGGTACTGCCACCATATCGACGGGCTTCCGGATTTCTCGGCGCTCCGCTTCACCAAATACAACCAGTACGATTCCATGATTCTCCCTCTGCAGAAGTATCTGCAGAAGAAAGGGGTCGTCTTCGATTTCGGAGTCGAAGTGACGAATGTCCTCTTCGACATAGCACCGGACAGGAAAGTTGCCAGGGAACTCGATTTCACCAAGGACGGAAAGGAAGAGAAGAAGGAGCTGGACGAGAACGACCTTGTCTTCATCACGAACGGCTGCTGCACGGATGTCTCCTGCTACGGAGACCAGAGCCATGCTCCGGACCTAAGCGGCATCAAGCCGAACACCGGGGATTCCTGGAACCTCTGGAACAGGATTGCAAGCCAGGACAAGAGCTTCGGAAATCCTTCCGCTTTCTGCTCCAACCCGGAAGATACGAACTGGATGTCTGCAACAATCGAGACCAAGGATAAGAGAATCATCCGGAGGATCGAGGATATCTGCCACCGGAATCCGCTCGAAGGGAAGGTGACGACCGGTGGAATCATCACCGTAAAGGACAGCGTAGACAACTGGTATCTGAGCTGGACTGTCAACCGGCAGCCTCAGTTCAAGAGCCAGGACAAGGATACGGTCCTCATCTGGGTCTACGCGCTTAGCACCGGAAAGCCCGGCAACTACGTGAAGAAGCCGATGCGGTTCTGCACGGGCGAGGAAGTCTCAAAGGAATGGCTCTACCATATCGGCTTCGGAAAAGACGATATCGAAACCTTGTCCAAGGATGCCTGCAACACGACGACCTGCTATATGCCTTACATCAATGCCTTCTTCCAGCCGCGGAAGAACACGGACCGTCCGCTTGTGGTTCCGAAAGGTGCTGTGAACTTTGCCTTCATCGGCCAGTTTGCCGAAACCCCGAGGGATACCATCTTCACGACGGAGTATTCTATCCGCACGGGTATGGAATCCGTCTACACTCTCCTGAACGTGGATAGAGGCGTCCCGGAAGTCTGGGGCAGCTGCTACGACGTAAGGGAACTCCTCAAGGCTTCCTACTATGCCATCGACAAGAAGAAGATCAGCGACATCAAGCTCTCCCACAAGGAGAAGTTCCTCCTGAAGATGGTGCTGAAGAAGACGAAAGGGACGGAAGTAGAAGAGCTATTGAAGAATTCGAAACTGATCTAAGGGACTTTGAAAGGGGTGGAAAGTGCTTTGCCTTCCCACCCCTTTTCCCATTTGGTATAATCGTTTCATCGAGGAAAGCAAATGCGGCAAGCATTATTGATTGTCTTCTATCTCCTATTCCATCTTTTCCTATGTTTCACTTTGCTTTTCTGGTCCAGGAAGATCACCAAAAGCAAGCTGGTCAAAGGAATCATCATCCTGGGAACCTGCATTGCCACTGTCTTGCCTATGGACGGAGCTTTTTCTGTCCACCACGGGCATTTCCAGAACCAGCTCCGGGGAGCCGGAAACATCTGGCTTGGCATTGCCGTCTACCTGATGACGGCCCTTCTTTTCTGCTGGATCCTCTATCCTTTCCTTCTTCTCTGGAAGAAGAAGCACACTCTTCCCTTCCAGGACAAGACCCTTGCCAAGGGAGTCTTGGTCTTTGCTGCCCTGAACTCCCTTATCTTCAACATCGCCGGATCCGCCATTGCCCAGCACCCGAAGGTCGTCGACTACACGGTCGACCTTGCCAAAGAGGATACAGAAAAGAAGAACCTGGATATTGTTCTCCTTACCGATCTCCATCTCGGAGTCAATACAAGGGTAAAGACAATCGACAAGGCTGTCGATACGGTCAAGAACCTGCATCCGGATTTAGTTCTGATCGGAGGAGATATCTTCACCTCCTCCTTCTCCGGAGTACCAAGCTCGGAACACCTGGAAGAAACCTTCAAGGGGATGTCGGATAGGATACCCACCTACTTCGTATACGGAAACCATGACGTAGAAGAAGGGCTCCTGTCCGGATTTGCCTGGGCCGATCCGAAAGAGGCGCTACGTTCCAAGGAGATGGAGGATTTCGTTTCCCTCTCCGGATTCCGGGATCTCAACGACAAAACGATGGTCTATAAAGGCGTCCAGTTCGCCGGAAGGAAGGATATGAGCAAGACAGGAGACGGAACCAATATCCGTCTTTCCCCAAAGGACCTTCTTGCCCCTCTGGACCACACTCTTCCGACCGTCGTCTTGGAGCATGAGCCTGTCGAATACAAAGAACTGAAAGAAGCCGGAGCAAACCTGGTGCTTGGCGGTCATACCCATGCCGGGCAGATCTGGCCGGGTACGGTATATACGGCCTTGACCAATCCCTGCGGAAGCGGAATGAAGATGGTCGACGGAGTAGAAGCAATCACTTCTTCAGGGCTAGGATTCTACGGGCCGCCGATCCGGACCGGCTGTATCTCGGAAATTTCCTACATCCATCTCCAGTACTGAAACAAAAAGCGGAATCGGAGGAAAGCCTTAAGATTATCCGGTTCCGCTTTTTCTTATTCTTCTTTCTTCTTCTGGTATTCTACCCTGTTGAGGCTGTCCTTCGTGCTGAAGGAGGAGCCATGGTAACGCTTATGGAGCTTATCCAGATTGTAGGCAGCAACATCGGCTAAGGAGATACCAAGGCCTTCTGCCATCATGCTGACATACCAGAGGACATCCCCAAGCTCTTCCTTAAGATGAACCGGATCCAGGGGATGCCCCATATAGTCCGTCTTCTTGATGATATCGGCACATTCCCCGCTTTCTCCGCAAAGCCCTAATGCCGCACAGCGGAGCATATCCTTTCTTCCTTCCGGGGAGATCAGCTTTGCTGCTTCTTCCTGATACTCAGAAAAAGAAATCTCGTCCTTTTTTTCTTCCATATTTTCCTGCTCCTTGCTCTTTATCTTACCACAGTATAAAGACAAATAAAAAAGAGCCCGAAAGCCCTTTTTCCCTTACTTTGCAAGTACGAGATGATGGCAGAAAAGGCAGGAGAGGCAGTCGATCCAGCCGTAGATGACCGGGATGCAGATACCGAAGATCAGACCCAGGATGTTTCCGGCAGTCGGCTTCTCGACAACGGCAGAGATACGGACAACCAGCTCGACGATATAGTTGACGCCCGGAATAAGGAGAAGGATGATCTGAAGCAGTCTCGGCAGATGATTGAATGTTTTCATGAATATTATTCTTTCGGCTATCTATTGTAAAAGATTAAGGGGGCAAAAGGTAACTTTATTTTTCTTTTTCTTTATTCTAATTTCTCCTCCTCCCTTTTAAAACATTTCGGCTAAAAAACTATTTCTATTTTCTTTGCTTTATCCTAAAGTAAAGGGCGGAAGATTATTTCCAATGAATAAAGTCAAGATTCTTACGGATACCTGCTCCGACCTCACCGGCGATCTGCTTAAGGAATATGATATCGACTACTGCCATATGAATACTGTTTTCCATGGTAGGCAGCAGCCTGCCAGCCTTACCTGGAAATACTTCACGGAACATGAGTTCTATGAGACCATGCGGAACAACGAACGCTACCTGATGACTCAGGTCTCCGTCGAGGAGTTCACCAAGGTCTTCACGAAGTACCTGGATCAGGGCATGGATATTGTCTATATCGGCTGCTCTACCAAGCAGTCGGGAAGCGTCAATACGGCAACCACTCTCTCCAAGGAGCTGATTGCCAAGTATCCGAACCAGAAGATCTTCTGCATCGATGCACTCCGTGCCTCGATCGGAGAAGGCATGCTTGCCATGAAGGCCGCTGACGAAGCGAAGGAAAGCAAAGACAGCGAAACCATCTACAAGGACATCATGTCCGTAAGGAACAATCTCAACCAGTTCATCACCGTCGGTTCCCTGATCTGGCTCCAGAAAGCCGGAAGAGTCAAGTCTTCCGCGGCCTTCTTCGGCAACCTCCTCGGTGTCAAGCCGATTCTCATCGCGGACTGCGATGGTGCCCAGACTCCGATCAAGAAGGTCAAGGGCCGCCCGAACTCCGTCAAGGAGATTGTCATGATGCTGAAGAACGTGATTTTGGATGTCGACAAGCAGACCGTCTGGATCTGCGAAGGCGACTGCAAGAAGGAAGAAATCGATTCCCTTATTCAGATGATCAAGACCGAGATCAATCCTAAGGATGTCAAAGTCGTTCCGGTTGGCCCGATCATCGGTGCCAGCTGCGGACCGGATACCTTAGGCGTCTGGGCTTTCGGAAAGACTGTCACTTACAGTTTCGAGAACAAGACGAAGTAGGTCTTTATGGCTACTACACAGTTAACCTGTAAGCTTTACCGTACTTTGGTTTTCAGTGGCCTTAGCCTCCTTTCTGCCCACGCACAGGAAGTCAACGACCTGAATGTCTTCCCGATCCCTGACGGGGATACGGGAACGAATATGCAGATGACCTTGGAAGGGGGAGTCAATGCCCTTTCCAAATCCGAAGAGGATCTGGATCTCGAGCATGCCGCCCGTGTCCTATCCCGAGGAATGCTCCTTGGTGCCAGAGGCAACTCCGGCGTCATCCTGAGCCAGTTCTTCGGCGGTATCACCCAGGGATTCATCGGCATGGCTTTCAGCAATGTGGAGCAGGTGGCTTTTGCTTTCCAGTGCGGGGTGAAGAAAGCCTACAGCGCCGTCGTCAACCCGACGGAGGGGACAATCCTTACCGTCGCCAGGGAAACAAAGGAAGCGGCTGTCCAAGCAAAGGCTTCTTCCATCGAGGATTTCCTTTCCGTCTTCCTCGAAGCCGGAGAGAAGTCCTTGGAGAACACGCCTAACCTTCTCAAGTTCCTGAAGGATGCCGGAGTCGTCGATTCCGGTGC
The DNA here is from genome assembly GCA_023459795.1 of Bacillota bacterium. Classification (GTDB taxonomy): domain Bacteria; phylum Bacillota_I; class Bacilli_A; order RFN20; family CAG-288; genus Enterosoma. The sequence continues at coordinate 7,095 of JAEWSP010000021.1, read as the reverse complement.
CAAAGGTCTTCTCTATATCGTAAAAGGCATGTTATCCGGAATGACCGGAGATATCCTTAAGCCGATCGACGGAAACAGCAGCGGCGTAAGCCGCCAGATCAATCCGGACCTCTTCACCAGCGACATGGAGATGAAGTTCGGCTACTGCACGGAGATCCTTCTCCGCCTCCAGGAGAGCAAGTGCGACATCGATGCCATCAAGGCCGATACCTTCATCGACTATTTCTCGACGATCGGGAATTCCATCGTCTGCTTCAAGACCGGAAGCATCATCAAGGCCCATGTCCATACCTTCGCTCCGTACAAGGTTCTGGAGTTTAGCCAGAAATACGGAGAATTCCTCACCATCAAGATCGAGAATATGATGCTTCAGAACGGGGAAGGGAAGAAGTCGAAGAAGGAGAAGGAAGAGAAGATGACGGAAAGCCTCCCGAAGCCCAAAGAACGACACCCGATGGGTGTCGTCACCATGGCGACCGGTGCCGGTATCCGGAAGAACTTCCTGGATTTCGGGGTGGATGCCGTCATCAACGGCGGGCAGACGATGAACCCGTCCAGCGAAGACTTCATCAAGGCCTTCGATCTCTCCAATGCGGAGACGATCTTCGTTCTGCCGAACAACGGCAACGTCATCCTGGCAGCCAACCAGGCTGCCTCCCTCTACAAGAAGAGCAAGGTCATCGTCATCCCGACGAAGAATCTGGGCCAGGCTTATTCCATCCTCGGAATGCTGGAACTCGATAACGGAGACGAAGAAAGCATCCAGAACGATATGCTTTCCCAGATGGATGGTGTTCTCACTGTAGAAGTATCGAAAGCAATCCGTCCTGCAAACATTGGCGGCCATGAAATAAAGGCCGAAGATTATCTTGGCATCTTAGGTAAGGATATCGAAAGCGTTGCCTCTTCCGCAAAGGAGGCGGTCCTTCAGTCCGTTCCTTCCCTGGATGTCTCGAACCACGTGGAAGTCCTTGTTCTTTACGGCAAGGACGGAAGCAGCAAAGATGCGGAAGAGATTGCTGCTGCAATCAAGAAGCAGTACCCGGACATCGAAGTCCAGGCCACGGAGGGCGATCAGGATATATACGATTATCTCCTGATTGCGGAATAGCATGCCTACCTCTTCCTGGTTTATTCCTTCTCTCCTGATCATTGCTGTCCTCTCCTACCTTATCGGAAGCCTCAACCCTTCCATCATCATGTCCCGTCTCCTCTACAAGGAAGACATCCGTACGAAAGGCAGCGGCAATCCCGGATTCACGAATTTCAAACGGGTATACGGAAACCACTTCTCTTCCTATTTCGTCCTCTTCCTGGATTTCGCCAAGACCCTTCTTCCTGTCCTTCTTTCCGGATTCCTGCTCGGGCATTTCTTCGGAAGTCCGTCCACCGTCAACTCCTCCTTCCTCTATACGACGGATTACATCTACCAGCTGGGCTGTTAGTTCGCCGGGATCTTCGTCATGCTCGGCCACGCCTTCCCGGTCTACTACAAGTTCAAGGGCGGAAAAGCCTTCATCGCCGGTGCTGCCACCCTCTTTGCGGTCGACTACAGGATCGGCTTAATTCTCCTCGTCCTCTTCCTGGTCCTCGTCTTCGCCATAAAGTACATGTCCGTTGCAAGCTGCCTGAACGCAGCCCTTGCTCCCCTCGGCCTTGCCCTTGTCAACATCCCGGGCTTCCAGAACAGTATCCCTTCCTTCTATTTCTTCTGGTCCCTTTCCATCCTCGGCGCTTGGATCATCCTTCTCCCCCATATCCCGAACTTCAAGAAGCTTATTGCCGGCAAGGAGACGAAATGGTATCTCATCCCTCCCAAGAAGAAGGAAGAGAAGAAGTAGATATTCCGACACGAAAAGAGGGGATGGCCTCAGGCCATCCCCTTTCCTTTGCTTTGTTTCTACTTGGCGTAGGCCTTGTATTCGAGGACGTTCTCGACGACTTCCCCGTCGATCTGAAGGCTGGTCGGCTTATCGAAGCGGACTGTCATCTCCGGACCGGAGAGGATGGAGGTGTTCTTCTTGTACTTCACATGCTTGCCTTTGAAGAAAGACGGGAACTGGATTAGGGTTCCAAGCCTCCCTTTTCCGTGGATGACGACGGAAGTAAGGAAATGGGTTCCTCTCTTCTGGGAAGGAGCAATCATCATTCCTCCGCCGTAGTATCTCCCGTTCATGCAGCTGGCAAGATACGTTTTCGGGAAGGTGTGGGTCTCGCCGTTGATGGTGACGGTGCAGGTCCTGGGCTTATAGGAAGTGAGGAGAAGATGGACGGTGATCTTCCCGTAATCGATCTTCCGCTTCTTTCCGGTCTTCTGCTGTTCCTTCTTCATGTCTTCTGCGACCTTGCAGCATTCGCCGTCGATTCCGAATCCGATTCCGTTCAGAAACCTCTTCTTCATTCCGTTCACTTCGATAGTCGGGAGGGAAGAAAGGTATTCGTTGATCCGGACGAGGTTGGTCTCCGGGTTCAGCTTCTCCCGGACATCGTTGAGGAAGTCGTTTCCGGTACCGTTGGGGTAGCAGTAGAAAGGACAGGGAAGGATGCTGGGGTCGAACCGGTTGATGAGATGGTTCAGAGTGCCGTCTCCTCCCAGGATGATGACGAGATCCTTTCCGGTCAGATGGGCGATGAGCTTGGGGATATCGGTATCCACGATGTTCAAAACCTGCAGCCCCGGAAACCGCGGTTTCAGGAAGTCGGCAGCTTTTGCCGCACTCTCGTTCCCGCTGTTGTTGTCGTCTAACGGATTAAAAAGCAGATAATTCATAATTTATTCCTCCGCGTTTTCTTTCTTCAGGTTGTCTTCTATTATCTTATGGCACTTCTCGGACAGTTCGGCAGTCGTAAGGCCCTGATACTGCTCGAAAGGGAGAACGGTCAGGACATCGAAGCTGACGGTGGTGGAATGGAGAGGGAAGTTCTTCTTGATATTCTTCGTATTCCGGATGCTGATAAGGACGATCGGGCATTTAGCGGAAGTCGCTATCTTGAAGCTTCCGGGATGGAAAGGGAGCATCAGCTGATCGGTCTTGTTTCTCGTTCCTTCCGGGCAGATGCTTACCGAGGTAATCTGTTCTTTGACGTAGTTAGATGCCTTGCGGATTGTCGGAATAGCAAGACGGGGGTCTTCCCGGTTGATGGGAAGGAAACCGCACTAGTACATATAGGAGCCGGCAATCGGAATGCCGAAGTTTCCGGGCTTGGTGATGAAGCACAGCTTCTTGTCTTTCAATAGCTAAATCATCACCATCTGATCGAAGTTGGAATTATGGTTGTTTACATAAAGAACCTTCTGGTCTTTGGGAATCCGTTCCAGCCCGGTGGCCTTGATCTTTACCCTGGCGAAGAAGTTGATGACAATATCTCCCTGCCGGAGAAAATGGTAAGCGAATCTGTTTGGAGCAGGTACGGGCTTCTTCTTGTTGCAGAAGAGGGAGAGGATGGCAAGGAGGAAGATATACAGGGAGGAGAGGATAACAAAGATAGGATAGATTGTAAGTATTCCGATCCAGAAATACTGCCATCCAATAGACGTCCAGACGAAGTAGTCGATCATACCGGAGAGTCCAATGGCTAGAACCAAAAAGGTAATTAGGGCAATCATATTCTTGTTGCTTTCGTCTTTTATTATATTCCAACCGCTTCGCTCTATCCACTATTAATATAGCGTAAATAACATGCGTAATTCAAGAAGGGTGAGGCGTTGCTGGCTTTTTCTTGGCGAAGAATGAGGAACTTACTTCCCTGGAAATCTGCATATTTCCGATTAGTTCCATCCTTTTTTCTTCCCTAGCCTTTATAATAAACCCGTCATGGAAAACCCGGTTGCTGCACTAATCCTCAACCTCCTTATCGTGATCCTGGAAATCATCGGTGCCTTCTACAGCTTCCGCAAGGACAGGGGGAAGGCTTTTTCCTGGTTTACGATCGACAGCAACCTCCTGCTACTTTTTTCGAGTCTCCTGGCTTCTGTCTACGGAGTCCTGTATTTCGCGGGCTGCGGGGATATCCCGTCCTTTGTGGGGCTCTTCCAATACATGTCCCTTGCAACCATCCTCCTTACTTTCGTCGTTGTCCTCTTCTTCCTAGCCCCCAAAGAGGCAGGGAAGAAAGGTCCGCGTGGTTTCTTTTCCCTCTTCCTGGATAAGGGGATGCTTTACCATCATCTCCTCTGCCCGGTGCTGGGAATAATAGATTTCCTCCTTTTCGAAAGGGGAGAGAAGATTCCCTTCTCGTTCGCATTCTATTCCCTTATTCCGACTTTGCTTTACGGAATCGTCCTTTCTGTCCTGAACCAGAAAGGTATTGTGGATGGTCCTTATCCTTTCCTGAGGACAAGGAAGATCGGTCTTGGAAAGACCGTCCTTTCTTTTGTCCCGCTCCTTGCTTTCTCCTTTCTCCTTTCGCTTTCCCTGTACTATCTGAAGAACCTGACATTGCAATAGAAAAGCGGAAGGAATCCCTTTCGCTTTCTTTTGTGCCAATCAGGTTGGTATCCTAATATTTACTTGTGGATTGCTGTTCCTAAGCAACGGCCTATTTTGACTTTTCTTCTTCTATCTTCTGTATCAGATGGAAAAGCTCAAGCCCGGCTTCCTTATGCATGTTCTTATTCGGATGCCCGTTATCCGCACAGTATCCTCCGACCTTGAAGGAGTCGAAAGGAAGGAAATAGACCCGGGGGTTGTGGATATAACGGTAAGCCTCTTCCACAAGCCGAACAGCTCTTGGGGATGGGATCATCCCGATTCCCATAATGATCCGGCACTCCGGATAGAAGGAGAAGATCCTGTCCGTAAATTCTTTGTAGGCAACGGGGAATCCTTTTTCGGCTTCTTCCTGTTCTTCTTCAGGAAGCTGTTCATAGTATTCGGCGTCATTGGTTCCGAGGTTGACGATCACATAATCCGGTTTCCTATAAGCCCTGTTGTCATAAGGGATTTTGTTCTCTTCGCTGGTTCTGTCGTTATAGGTAGCCAAGGAAAAAAGAGGAGGAGTTGTCCTTATCGGGCTTTCCTGGTTCCAGGGAGTGACGGTAAGTCCGAACCCGCCAACGGCCTGGATCGAGAAATCGGCATCCAGCTTCTCGCTTGCCACGGCGGTGTAGGTCAGAAGTGCGTTCTCGGTCCTGGTCTCGAAGCAGTCATCCCCTTCCACTCCTTCGATTCCGTCTCCGCAGCTGATGCTGTCTCCGTATGTCTCTAAGAGAAGCTTGGCTTTATGGGATGCAGGAAGGAATGTCCCGTCTGTCGAAAGAGAGTGGAGGCCTAGGAGGTTGCAGTGGCTTTCCGTCAGCTTGTAGACCCTTGCAACGTGTTCCTTGTCTTCCAGCCCGGAGAGGAGGATGACTTTTCCTCTCTTTGAGGAAGGCTTTATCTTCCTGGCATTCTCAAAGAGTTCTCCCTCGAGAAGGATTCCGAGATAGGGCTGTCCCATGCTCTGGCCGATTCCCGTTGCAGAGAGATCGGCCAGAAGGCATGTTCCCCTGAACCGGACGCAGAATCCGGTTGCGGAGAAGGAGAAGAAGACACCGTCTTCTTCCCTGTCGTAATAATGCCTTCCGAAGAAGAAGACGCGTTCCTCCAGTTTGTTTGCAGGGATTTTTTCCATATTCCGATTATTTTTCTTCTTTCTTTTCTTCTTGTTCCGTTTCTTCTTTAGCTTTTTCCGGAATAGGCGTAGGCTCCTCTCCCCTGGATTCGAATTCATCGAAGCTGTCGATAGTAGCAGCATCCCTTCTTGCCTTTCCGATGGTGCTGAGATCTAGGTAGTCGTTTTCTTCCCTTTCCTTCTCCTGTTCCTGCAAAGCAGAGATATCCACATCCTTCCTGGAATATTTGTCTTCCCAGGTCTTTTCTTCCGCCTTCTTCAAAGGAGAAGCATCTTCTTCCGCCTTCTCTAGGTCTTCCTTGCAGTCGTAGAAAGCCTGGTTCTTGTCGACGACCATCGTATAGGTGATCTTTTCGTGGAGGGAGATACGGTCGCGGGAGATGATCCTAACAAGGTAGTCGACGATCATCTGGACCATTGCCATAGCGATGCCGACAAAGAGGGTAGGAAGATTCAGGAACATCCAGTAGGCGAAGATCATCAGGTAATGGCAGAGAATCTGCCATTTCTTTGCCTTGTATCCTCTTCTGTCGATTACGGAAAGACCGAAGATGAGCTTCCCCAGGGTCTTGCCGTTAGGGAGCAGAAGCGGAAGAAGGATGAAGAGGATAAGAGGGATAAGGTTGACGCCAAGGATACGGGAGTAGTAGGTGATGTTGGAAAGGACATGGTAGCGGGAGGAGGCATAATCCTGGTTGCAGCAGTCCGTATAGGCAGTTACATAAAGGCCGGATTTGTTGGTCAAGGAGAAATAGTACTCGAAGAGCTGGTTCAGGGTATCTTCGTTCCGCTCCCCGACCTTCTTCTGGACATCCTCTTTCAGCACCAGGCGCTTGGAATAGTCATACTGTCCCTCGGTCTTCTGCGGCTCGTAGAAGTTGTTGTTGATGGAGCCGTTGGTAATGCTGAAAAGCTCTTTGTTCATCCAGGAAAAAGCTTCCGGCTGGGAAGGCTTGGTTTCCAAATCCGGGAAAACCGCACGGGAATCCTGCAAGAGGAACTCCGTATAGTAGTAGACGACGGCATCTTTCATTACCTTGTATCCGTCTTTTTTGTCCTTGCTGTTTTCCGCCTTTACCGGCAAGGAGGCGCTGTTATAGACGGAGTAGGTTTCTTTTCCGGAGTTCTCCTTTGTGGCTTCCGTAGCCAGATGGGAATCGATCAGGAACTGGGTTCGTTCCTTGGCAACCTGATCTCCGTGCATGCCGTTATAGATCGGTTTGTTGCACAGGAAATAGCATCCGAAGATAAGGAGAATCGCAATTCCCATATCGACGACATAAGCAAAAATGCTTCGGAAGAAACCGCATGGTTCGCAGTTTCCCGGCTTTAGAGCCTTCTTTTCGTTAATTTTCATTAAACTCTAGAGTGCACGTGAGGGATGAATCTCTTTCCGAAGAGTTATAATAATCAGGCTGCCTTTGGCAGCTTTTCAAAGCCCTTTGGGGGAAGCGAGCCTTTTGGGGTTTGGCGATTCCGGGC
>JAEWSP010000020.1 GCA_023459795.1 Bacillota bacterium | reverse complement strand
AAGGCATAGTAAAAGCCCTCCAGACAAGAGTATTTTACCAAAAACGCCCCGGGTTAGACTCCCGGGGCAATTTTTATGCCAAGAAAAGAGGCCGCTACGAATTCCTAATTCGTAACAGCCCCTTTTTAGTTCCGAAAAAATTCAAGACGAAGAACACACTATGCATTTCCGCTTGTATACATGCTCAATAATTTTGTTGCATACTTTTCTCTTAGGTGATATCTTAATCAAGAGTGAAAAAAGCAAACTCACAGCAATGTGGGGCCGCAAAACTATAGGGTCTTCAAGAAATTGAAGATAGCCAGGTGCCTCAGGGAAGAAGCTAAGCCAGATGAATGGTGGACAATAGGCACCTGGCTATGCTTGACCCAAGGGACATACGGGAAGGGATCAAAGGAAAGAGCTGATTTCTTAAGGAAGGCCTATTTTTTAATTATGGCTGACTCAAGTCCATTTGTACCACAAGTAGTTAAAAGACGTAGGAAAAGACGTTTAGCTGCAATTTTCAGTGGAGCAGCATTCGTTGGAGCCTCGTCTTTAGTCATCGTTGCTTTCTTAGGCCGATATGTCGGTTCTTTTACTGTTGGCATTGATTCCGGAACTCTTAGCTTATCTATGAGCAAGAAGAAGGCCTTCACGGATCCTACTACCTTCTTAAGCATCCGAAAGCTTCCAAGCTTTACACCAACCATGTACGATACCTTGGTTACGGATTACCCGGATACAGATGCTACCAAGACATTAGACCAAGAAGAAACGTTGGAGGCGGATTGTCTCCATGAGATTCAATACGTGGATGATACCAGTACGGATGTCTCCAATATCCGTAGTATTGGTGCTTTCAAGTACACCTTCTTCGTCAAGAACACTGGTACAAAGGATGCCGACTTCAAGATGGATGTGAAGATCACGGAGAACAATCCGTCTTCCGATCAGTCTCTTGCGCCGGCATACAGAGACCTTTCTAACTCTCTCCGTGTCATGCTGTACTCTAATTCCCTAGATGACGACCATAATAAAACCGTCTATGCCAAAGCCGCCGATACTTACCACAAGCTTGACCCGAGCAAGAGCGGTGTCGAAGATACGGAAGCCAACCATACTTTCGATGAATATATCTCGACTCCTAATGATGATTCTACCGTCACCTTTGATGGGTTTGCTACAAAGTTCCTGAATGATACGGATATTACCAGTATCAATGTCCAAGACTTCGTTCCGGACCAAATGGTCCGCTATACGATGGTCACTTGGATTGAAGGCAACGATCCTCAGTGCGGAGGCTCTGCACCTGTCGGTGCTTCTCTGAAGCTCGGTATCCAGATCAAGGCTGTGGAATCTACTAAAGCCTAGTTTTTTGTTTTGATTATTTTTTTGAATACCAAAAGTTAGCTTCCTTTTTTGGTAGTGGGGTATGAAAAATACATGAAGCTGAAAGGCATTACGTCTGCTATCCTTAGCTGCGGAATCATCGCTTCAATGGCTGGCGTTGTCAGCGGTACTTTAGCGTGGTACCAGTACTCCACAAGAGTAAATGCTTCTTATACTGGTGTTGCCGTAAACAGCGTTTCCAACCTTCAAATAGGGTTCAAATCCACACTTGATCTTAGCGATATTCCAGGATTAACCCAAGATACCATGGGTACTTCTTCTTATTGGTTTGCCGGAGATGGGCAGGGATTAACATACGAGCAAATCAACGCTTACCTTTCCAAAACAGAATATGCCAACAATGCGCTTTATCCGGTAACCTCTTCCGTTTATACTCGGGACTCAAACGATTCTCTTCACCTCTTGGATGCTATTTCTTATGGTGTTAATGATCCTTCCTACCCAATGGACAAGGCTTTTGTTAAGCTTCCTTTGGCATTCCGTATTTCCTTGCGGAATAAAGGCGTGTTTCAAAAATACACCCCCTGGAAAAACGTTTGGATAAATAAAGCAGAAACTGCTTTGGAACAAAATCAAGGAACATGTCAAGTTCAAAACGGACTTCGGGTTTTTGTGGATGGGGATTTATATGGTGTAGGGGATACTGAAAAAACACCTACCCGGTATATTTTTAATCCTTCGGACAAGAGTTCTGCCGCTGGAAGTACAACAATTGGTGGGCTATTGGATTTAAACAACGATGGTTTTTATGACTTTTCTGGTAAACCCGGAGTTGAAGGCTCTAAAGAAATAATTTATGGTGTTTCTTCTGGTCAAGGGACGACAACTTGGAACATTCATGACCAGCCTTATGCCGAGCCAGATCCGTCTGTCCCTGGTGATATTGGTCAGAATTATCAAAACCCGGAAATCCCGGACACTTTTGTAGATATTAATGGAACCGGAAGTACAGAGCATTCTACTTTTACTGCTGCCCATTGCCGCTATATTGATCACTATGACAATTATGATGGAATCACTTTTGGGAAAGCAGACTATGAAACTCTTAGTACAATTGCTGGTTCCGTGGATGAGGATACAGGAAAACGGTCTGGTGGAAAACCAGTCTGTACGACAAATGAAGATTGTGTCGGCAATGTAATGCTAACTATTTATCTCGAAGGTTGGGACCACTCCATTATCGATCTAGGTATCAACAAACTTTTCAAAATGAATCTTGGTTTCGAAATAGGAACAGCCTAACTTATGAAAGCCCGGAATTTAGTTATTGGGCTCTTCACCTCAATGATTGCCCTATCCGTTTTCTCTATCACGGCATCTTTGGCTTGGTATTCAGGAGCAACAAAGCTTTCTATCGATAATTTGAACATTGTCATTGGTGCAGAACCGGACTTAAGTGTCTCTTTTTCAAGTACGGGAGAAGACGAAAAGTGGGAAACCGGAAACAAGATTTCCAAGAATATATCGGACTATCCTTTAATTCCTGTTTCTTCTGTTTACTCCAATGAATGGACAAAGGAGAAAACAAATGCTTCGCCTTTTTTCTATGATTCCTATAACGGAATTTTGATTAAGGATTCCGACACAGGTGAAATGTATCAGCCTTCTGTTGCGGAAACAGGTTATTATACTGGCGACTTGTATCTCTACTCCAACACTAATGCCTATGTCTCTCTTGACCCTGAGAAAACAAAAGTATCCACCAGTCACGAAGAAAACCTTAGAATTGCTCAAACAATTAAACGGGACAAGTTCAATGAAGGCCTGACGGATGAAGAACTTGCTACAAAAATGGACGATTACGTGAACTGCCTCCGCGTATCCTTCCTAGACCCTGATCCAGATACCTATAATTATTCCATAATTGACCCGAATAAAGGTGAAAAAAAGACGTATTATGGTGGTATACTAGATACTGATCGTGATGGGTATTTCGACACCTTCCAAAGCACAAAGGACAAGCTGGTAAAACAGACCGTGTACGGAGATGTCCAGAACTTAGATAAGGCTGTTTATTCTTCCCCGCTAACCGAAGATAAAGACTACACCGGTTCTGAGTCCTCCTTCAATGCCAAAGCAGCAAAAGGTTCTTGTTGCTTCGATCAAGAAGCAAGTCTACAGAATGGCTTAACTATTACAGAAGAACCATCCCTCGGGCTAAACCAAAAAGACTTGGATAAGTTCCTAATTCCGGTAAAAGCTTATCAACCGAAGAAGATTGTTGTCTCTATTTATGCCGAAGGCTGGGATGAAAGTTCCGTAAACGATACAATGGGAGCTAACTTCGACTTCAACTTAAGCTTCAAGATTGCAAGGGAGAGATAAAAAGAATGACAGCTTTCTTTAATTACTTGAAAGAGTTCACCGTTCAGTTCTGGAAGGATTTCGTCCAGTTTTTCTCCGACCGTGTCGTCTCTCCTTGGTACCGGGTACCGAACAACTTCAAGAACTATGGTGCCTTGCTGAACACTTATAAGGCCGAATTCGGCGGAGGCGGTTGGACCGTCTTCGTCATTTTCTGGGTTTTGGTAGCTGCTTTAGTAGGCGGCCTTCTCTACCTTCTCTTCCGTCTTATCCGGAAATATGTCCGCTTCGTCAAGTCGGAACTGGACAAGGATAAGCTGAGAGAGCAGGTCGATGAGCTGAACTACGAACTTTATGAAGCAGTCCAAGAGAAGGATAAGATCCTGAACCTGAAGAGTGCCTACCTGGGTGCAAAGCCTGGAGAAGGAAAAGACAAGGATATGTCCGGTGTCCGTTTCCCGAAGCTCGTCAATGTCGATGCCCAGTACAAAGGCCTCGATACTTCCATTCCCCCGATCAAGGATATGTCTCTCGAGGAACTCTGCAACTCCTTCCGTAACTTCGCTGCTTCCAAGCTTAAGCTCTACTACACCATCGATGTCATCCGTGATCTCTTCGCCGGTATGGCTACTTCCAAACTGATCATTCTCGAAGGTATCTCCGGTACCGGTAAGACTTCTATCTGCTACGCCATCGGTAAATTCTTCAACTTCGACTCCAACATCATCCCGGTCCAGCCTTCCTGGAAGGATCGTTCCGACCTTATCGGTTACTACAACGAATTCACCAAGAAGTTCAACGAAACGGAATTCTTGAGAGCTCTCTATACTGCCACCTACAGAAATGAAATGAATCCGATCGTCCTCGATGAAATGAACCTTTCCCGAGTCGAATACTATTTCGCTGAATTCCTCTCCATCATGGAAATGAAGGATCCGAACGAGTGGAAGATCGATGTCATTCCTACACGTCTGGATATGGATCCGGTCAACCTCAAGGACGGAAAGCTTGTCATTCCGCAGAACGTCGAGTTCTTCGGAACTGCCAATAACGATGATTCCACCTTCACTATCTCCGATAAGGTCTACGATCGTGCTATCGCTTTGTTCTTCAACGATAAGGGCCGTCCGTTCGATGCTCCGGAAACCGACAGCATCCATATGCCTTACTCCCAAATGACTCAGCTCTACAACAGAGCTCTGGCTCAGTATCCTATCTCCGCTGCCATGAAGCGGAAGTTCGAAGAACTGGATGACTTCGTCATCAAGAACTTCAAGCTTGCCTTCGGTAACCGTATTATGAAGCAGATCGATACCTTCATTCCGGTCTACATCGGATGTGGAGGTACGGAGACTGGCGGATACGACTTCATGTTCACCAACAAGGTCTTAAAGAAGTTCCTCAACCTCAATGTCAGCTTCCTCAAGAAGCAGCTTGGAGATCTCAAGACCTACCTCGATACCCTCTATGGACCGGGCAAGATGCCGCAGGCTCAGGACTACATCGACAACCTCCTGGCGATGAACTAAACTGTTCTAAAGAATACCAATAGGTTAAACAAAGAATATGGAAGACAAACCCAGCAAGGAAAAGACACTTTTCCTGGACTATAGCGAAAAAGCCAGCGACCTTCTGAATTCTGCAGAAGGCCATGACATCTATGATGCTATTGCCCAGGGAAAGAATACTTATCTTCGAAAGGACCGGACGGTGTCCGGTGCTTTTGATACTACCTGGATCGATGCTATCGAGAATTGTCTTCCGGATTTAGGCAAAGTCGTCATGAATCCGAGGACGAAGCTGAAGACCGTCACGGAGCTTGTTCCTGTCGAAAAAGCCCGTAAGACCAACCAGCTTTCCGTCCAGCACCTTGCCAGCCATACCCAGTACGTCAAGGAAATCGATGAAAACGGAAACGTCATCCCGAAGAGCATTCTGAATATCGAAGGGGATGATGATATCCATACCTACGAGAACAAGTTCATTGCAACCCTGGTAAGAAAGCTCATGCTCTTCGTCGAGCAGCGTTACCAGTACCTGAGCAAGTTCACGGAACTGAAGGACCACTCCTCCCTGTATTTCAAGTCCCTTTCCACCATCCATGATACGGAAGTGAGTATCGAAACCAAGATCGAAGTCATTGCCCCGCAGATTATGACGAAGCCTTACGACAAGACTGCTTTGATCAAGCGTATCAAGGAGATCCGCCGCTATATCAGCTTCTACTACAACACTCCGTTCATGAAGCAGATGAAGGTAGACAGGGATGTCCGCAATCCGATCATGCAGACAAACGTCATCCGCAAGAACCCTGCAGTCCATCACTGCTTCGAGCTTTACTGCTTTATCGAAGGCTACTCGAAGCTAGGTATCGACTACGATGTCCACGAAGAGTTTGCTAACTACAACAAGGAAGAACTGAGAGATCTTAACCTCCTCCTTATGGTCAACTACCTCTCCCTTGGCGGAAGAGACAAGCCGATGGATGTTGTTCCGGTCGATCATCACTATTCCCCGGTCGTCCTTACTTCGGACGACGAGGAGCAGTTTGTCTATGGTCCTATCTTCAAGGGACCTGTATCCTTTGTCCGTACCGATAAGCCCTACCGGGCATATCTGGAACATAAGGCACACAAGGATATTCCGGATTTTGCTAATGCCGCTCCGGAAGAGAAGGCCTATTTCGAAGACGACGTCAAGGAGATGCAGGATGCAGAGTCGGATGAAGCAGCCGTCAGAAAGCTGGAAACCCGTAAGGTAGCTGACGAGAACCGCTTCAACAAGAAGGCCAGGATGATCGTCCAGCGCCGGGAACAGCGTCTTCTCGATTATCAGAAGAACCTGGAAGACCAGTGGCATCAGAAGGAAACCCTCTTCCTCAATAAGCTGAGGCAGCGTATTTCCGATGATGCGGATGAATTCCAGATCGAACGTAAGGCTCAGTACCAGGCTTCCACTGTCCAGCCGGCTTTTACCCTTACTCCTACCGAAGTACAGAAGGATCTCTACCTCTCCAAGGAGGCAAAGCCTCTTCTTCCTATCCAGATCATAGAACAGGGTTCCGCCTACAGGGATTTCGATATGGACTTCAAGCATTCCCTGGCTGTCGACCTTGGAATCGACAAGGAATCCGATGACGAAAAGAAGGAAGACTGGATCCTGGATGAACTCTCCGACGATGTCCTTTCCCGTGCCAAGGAAAACAACGACTCCTTATACAAGATGCTTACGAACGGCATCCTCGTTATGAAGGATGACGATGATATGAAGGAGAACAACTCCTACTATATCGTCAAGACGAAGGCCGGATTCTCCCTTGGTGCTTCCGGATTCACGAACGATCCTGCGGAAGCTTTCCTTTACCTTTCCCTCTCTGATGCCAAGAAGGCAGCCAGCAGAATTGACGGCGAGGTCATCCTGAGGTAGTTATGTCCGAACAACAGGAGAAAGGCCTTGCGCCTGTAAAGAACAACGTCTCCCCGAAAGGGGAGGAGAAACCTAAGAAGAAAAGAAAGGTCTGGAACATCCTCGGATGGGTCCTGACCGGTATTTTTGGTTTGTTCTTTGTTTTCTTTGCCGTCTGCTTCATCAACGGCAGCATGAACAAGAAGAACAACTACGGCCTTTCCATTCCCTTCGGGTATGGAACTGCCTTGGTCCAGACGGACTCCATGGCTTACGACTTCAAGGGCAACGAGTGCTATCCCATCGGTTCCTCCGTCTTTACGAAGAAGAAGGATTTCTCGACGGTAAAGACCGGAGACGATCTCTGGTTCTACAACTATCTCAGTGCCGATGACTACTCCATCTCGGAAGGAACCCAGACTTCTTTCCCGTTCATCCATAGGGCTATCGGATATGTCCCGGTCTCTTCGGAAGAAGAGACTATCCAGATCTCTTTCGTGGAAGGAACTTCCTATCCGGTGAAGATCACCAATCCGACTTCTTCCCCGTTCTGGATCGTCATGGGTGCCAATGTCTCCAAAGAGGCCCATGAGGACTCCAGCAAGACTTCCCACTACGGAAGCTACCAGGTACAGATCGTCTTTGCTACAGATGACGGAAACAGCCTCTTGACGAACTACAAGAACAGAGGATCGGAGATCCGTTTCTCCCTTCCGGATTATATAAACCCGGAAACGACGAACTACTATTCCGTTACCGGTGCCGGTGTGTATCTGGGAACCGTCATCGGAAAGAGCAAGGTTGCCGGCAAGATCATGTCTTTCATTACCAGCATCTGGGGACTTTTGATCCTCCTTCTGATCCCGGCCCTGTTCCTAGTCATCTCCGGACTGAAGGATATTGCCAAGGCCTTCAAGGAACAGCCGGAAGAAGGAGAGAAGGAAAAACCTTCTTCCTCTTCTTCGGATCCTCTTGCCGGGCTTAGCGAAGAAGACAAAAAGAGGCTGAAAGACGAGATGCTGGAGCAGCTTATGAACCAATCGAAGGGAGGGAAGAAATAGCATGAAAGAAAAGAAAACATTCGGAACCATCTCCCTTGTTTCCGGAATCCTGATTCTTCTTACCCTCGCCGGCTTTGTCCTCCTGAAGCTCTTCCCGGGACACGCCCCGGAATACCTCCAGTATTTCCTCCTCGGGCTTTCCCTTGTCTTTACCGGAATTGCCGCCTTCTTCTTTTCCCGCTATAACCGCTACATAGGAATCGAGAAGAACCTGAAGCAGGAGAACTACTACAACTTCATCCAGAGCACGGCCTTCAACAACCAGGCCCTCTTCGAGGAGAAGGTAGCCCTGAGAAGAAAGAAGCCGAAGAACCGGAGGAAGGAACAGTATCTGATCGCCTTCACGGGTTCCACTCTGGATATGACCCAGAACATCTCCCGGCGTGGTCCTATCCGTCTCTTCAATACCCAGACCATGCTTTACCTTGCGGATTTCTTCAAGAACCATCCGGAATACAAGAACGGAGAGCAGGTTACCGGCTTTACGAACGGTATCTTCCTTATCTACCTGATCGGTTCCACCAAGGACCAGGCCGACAGCCTTGTCCAGGAGATCACGAAGAAGCTTTATGCCATCGTCGAGAGGAACCAGCTCCACATCCTGATTTCCCCCTGCTTTGGTATTGCCAAGGTTCTTTCCTGGGAAGCCCTGAACGAAGGTCTCCAGGATGCCATGGTTGCCAGAGACGCCAGCGAGAGGAACTTCGAAACCCTTACCTACTATCAGACCAGTCTAAGGAACAGCACCTCCTTCGAGGAGACGAACGAGCTTTGGGATGCCCTCAAGAACAACGAGTTCCTGGTCTATTACCAGCCGAAGTACCACCTCCAGAAGAAGCAGTTCACTTCCGCCGAAGGCCTGATCCGCTGGAACTCCAAGAAATACGGACTTCTTTCCCCTAACCGCTTCATTCCGAAGGCGGAAAGTGCCGGTCTTACCCATGAAATCGATACCTTCGTCTTCAGAAGGGTCTGCCAGGACCTTTCCGAGAACCAGAGAAGAGGCAGAAGGATGCTTCCGGTCAGCATCAACTTCTCCCTCTACGAGTTCTATTCCCCGCAGCTTATCGACTACATCCTCGATACCCTGAAGAAGTACAGCCTTTCCCCGAAGTATTTTCAGATCGAAATCCTGGAATCCACTTCCCAGGCCAACCCGTTCCTGGCCATCTCCATCATCAAGAAGCTGAAGGAAGCAGGAATCAAGGTTCTGATGGATGATTTCGGTATCGGATATTCCAATATCGGAAACCTCCAGCGTATTCCGTTCGATGCCGTCAAGATCGATAAGTCCTATGTCGACAACATCGCCAAGGATGCCAGAGCCGAGAAACAGCTCCAGCTTCTTATCGAAACCGGGCGGATCAACCATATGGCTGTCATCGCCGAAGGTGCCGACAACAGCAAGCAGATCAAGATCCTGAAGAAGGACGGCTGCGATGTCGTCCAGGGATACTACTATTCGAAGCCGCTTCCGAAGGACCAGTACGACTCCTTCCTTGCCTCCAATCCTTACGAAGCCCTAGAGGAGGGAGACTAAATGATCGTAATCATGGGAAGCACGCACGACGACGTCATCTACTACGAAAGTATCCTCAGCGATAAGCGGGAGAGCTGGATCTACGCCAAGTATCCGGCGATCTTCGGCAAGATCCTGAACCAGGAAGCCTGCCTTGTTTACGATGTCTATACCTCCTACTCCTCGGAAGCCGTTGCCATGTACTTCATCCGCAACTTCTTCGTCATCCTGATCCTGTCTGTGGGAACGGTCCGTTCCTACAGCAAGGATGTCCAGTTCGGCGATGTCGTCGTCAGCAAGGAGATCCTGCTTGGCGATGTCGACCAGACACCGGTCAGGAACGTCAAGCTCGGACAGGTTCCGGGTTTTGAAACGACGCTGGAAGTCGGAAGGGATGTCCTCTCCTTCCTGGTACCGAACATCTCCACCGTCACCTTCTCCAAGTACCGTCTTGCCTCCTTCATCTCCTCCAACACCTTCTATGTCCGCAAGGACCAGCTCAGGGATATCTCCTTAAGCGGAAGAGCGTTCGGCCTGGATTCCAATGTCGTTCTGGATTCCACAAGCGGAGGAGTCGCCATCGCCTGCGAACTTACCCATACCTCCTTTGCTGCCGTCAAGTCCGTCGAAGGAGCCATCGGCGAAACGATGAGCGTCGAGGACTACGGAAAGATCCTGGATTCCTATAGCTTGGTCGGAAGAGCCATCGTCACCTGCATCGGCGATATCGGCAGGACCGATGTCCTGGAGAGGGGGAAAGTCGAATGAAAAAAAAGAAGAACAGCCCTACTATCCGGAAGGTTCTTTTACGGGCTACCCTTTTCCTTGCCTTCCTTCTGATCGTCCTGATTGCCGATATCATCGCCTGCTCCTATATGTATATAAGAACCGGAGAAGACCGTTTTACTTCCCTTCTTCTTTATACGGCTATCCCGCTTGGCGTCATCTTCCTGATCCTTACTATCCTCTTCCTAGTCCGCGCCTATCACCTCTTCTACTACGGAATCGTCGGTACGACCCTTACCAATATGAAGAAGATCTCCCGCCACGAAGGGGGACTGGTCGAATACAAGAACGGGCTTGAGGAAACGGAAGAACTCACCAGTGCCATCGAAGACGTCAATGTCGAGCTTGCTAACTCCTCCCTGATCTCCATCACGAACCACTACTCCAAGATTCCGCTTGTCTTCACGGATGAGAAGAACGGCGTCATCGACCATCATTCCTTCCATTCCCAGATGAAGAACCTGATCCAGGTCAGCCAGAGCTACCGAAACGTCCTTCTGGAGCTGTACTACGATATCACCGACGGACTGTCGGATGAGGAGATCCAGAACCGTATCCATCTCCTAGGCGAAGAATTCCGGGACTACGACGGCCTTCTCTTCTCCGTTACCGAGGACCGGACCGGTATCTATATCTACCTTCCCCATATCGATTCCTTCTCCGCCCTTACGGAAAGAATCGCCGCTATCACCAAGCAGGTCGCCCTGATCCGCAAGGATGATACCGGAAGAGGACATGCCGTAGGTGCCAAGTTTGCCGAAGTCTGCTACCCGTATTCCAACGTCGACGAGCTCTTCCCGGATATCCATTACGCCAAGCGTATGGGCAAGACCATCAACATCTACCTCCCGGAACGTATGATGAACAGACGTTCCAGCAACATCATGGCCAGCGCCACGATGTCCCTGAACAACCTCTCCAACCTTCTCGCCTCCGTCTCCAACCTGAGCCTAAGCGACCGTGACCAGTTCGAAGTCGGGCATCATATCCAGGATTCCTTCCTGGCCATGACGAACTACCTCCGTATCGAACAGGGCGGTATTCTCCTCAAGGATTCCGACCTGGAAGCCTCCCGCTCCTATGTATCTGCTTCCCAGAAGACGAAGAACGTCTTCCCGATCGGTTCCACGATCGAGAAAGGCTTCCTCCAGTCGCTCGATGATGTAGCCGATAGCGATGATACCTACTATGTCTCTACTAGGACACATACGAACTACCAGATCGCTACCTACTTCGACCGGCTTGGAATCCGTTCCGGATTCTTCTACAGAGTCCGGGAAAGCGATGGATCCCTGTTAGGCATCGTCTACTTCCTCAACCGAGAGAAGAATATGTTCATCGACTCCTACCTGAGGGAAACGATCCTCTCCTTCTCCAAGCTTATCGGAAACTTCCTTCTCTCCCAGAGAAGAGCAGCCGAGCTCAGGGAAGAGCAGAGAATGGCTAACCAGATCCTTGTCCTCTCCAACACTTCCGTCTACCGTGTCAATTCCCGTACCTACCAGCTGACCTACATGTCCCAGACGCTTCTGGAACAGTTCCCGAAGGCCAGAATCGGAGACTGCTGCTACAAGGTCCTCTACGGGGAAAGCTCTCCGTGCGCAGGCTGCCCGCTTAGCACCAAGTCCAAGATGCTCTCCAAGATCAACGGCAATCCGATGGAAACCGCCCTCACCCTCAATATCGACGAGCGGAAGAACGAGAAGACCTTGTACCTCAAGAAGCTTACGGCTGCCAAATCCCTTGGCAATATGTCGAAGTCCGCTGTCACCATGGGCGACGACCTGTATGATACCAACCTCCTCATCCATTCCTTCTACAGCCTCCATCTCGACCTCGACAACGCCTTCCAGACCCACGGAAAAGGCTATCTCCTCCTCCTGAAGATCGATAACATCCGTAGCTTGATCCTGGAGAACGGTTCCGAAGGCGTCTCCCTAGGTCTCCGCAAGTTCATCGACTCCCTGATCGAATCCAACCTCAAGGCTACCTACTACCTGTTCCGTTCCGATACCATTGCCCTCCTCTTCCCGGAAGCCGGCCAGATCGATGTCCTCAACGCCGCCGAAACCATCTACCTGAAGAGCAAGGATCCTATCTTCCCGGAAAGCAGGCATAAGAACCTGTTCATCACCTACCTCCCGATCGTCTACCCGCAGGTCTATTCCACCAGCGACGACTTTGTCAAGCACTGCCAGGCCGAGCTTCTCAACTCCAAGTACACTTCCGGACTCGACTTCCTCTACTTCGATACGAACGACTACAAGAGACCGGCTTCGAGAGTCAGCTACATGCTCGACATCATTCAGGAGAAGTTCTCCAACAACACCTTCAACGTCCTTCTCCAGCCGATGCTTCTTGCCCGTAACCAGAGGATCGACGGAGGCGAACTGCTCGTCCGTGTAACGGACGACTACAGGAAGGTCGCCTTCAATACCGACGAACTGATCCGTGTCGCCATCCAGTACGGCAAGATCGGCCTTATCAGCGATGCGCTTCTGAAATACATCTCCGATATGTACCTCCAGTACGGAAACTCCATCTTCCGTGTCTTCGGCTTCCAGCACCTCGCCATGAATACCGAATACAGCTACCTCTCCTCCAAGGAGTTCCTTCCGAAGATCACGAGCATGGTCGAGATGAACCTCATTCCGAAGAACTTCCTTACCTTCGAAGTCTCCGAACAGGATGTCGGAAACAACGAAGAAGGGCTTCTCCCTATCATCAAGAACCTCCACCGTGCCGGATTCACGATCGAAGCCGACGGCTACACCGGAAAATACGTCTCCCTCGAGAAGCTGCAGGAGCTCGGATTCGATGGCGTCAAGATCGACCGTTCCCTTGTCCGGGTCCTCGATACGAACCGAAACCAGTTCCTCAACGTCAAGAACCTTCTTGCCGCTGCCAAGCTCCATCAGCTCAAGATCACCCTCATCGGTATCGAGAACATGGAGCAGTACCACATCGTCCACGATATCGATCCTACCTGCTACATCCAGGGCTACGCCTTCTACAAGCCGCTCGAGAAGAATGCCTTCATCGATGCCATCCAGAAGAACAATTCCTTCCACAGAGAGTAGGATGCTAAACAAAAGGAGCCTCTTAGGAGGCTCCTTTTTGGATGCTTAGAAGCAAGTATTCAAAAAACGGAAAGAAAGATTCTTAGAGGCTGGGAAGGCCTGGTCCTCTAGTAATGCTTCTGAAGAAGAATCAGAAGATAAGAAAAGCCGGTCCCCTTCCTCAGGGGACCGGCAAAGAGAGCTTAAAAAAACTAGGTTTATAGGTTTTTTGAAAGGACAAAAGACCTCTTTTGTTTTCCAAAGAGGCAAACGACATTTTTAGTATTACGGGTCTGGGGGTTCAATCGGGATAGTAGCTGTACTGCCGTCCTGGGTGCCATTGATTATGACAGTAAGAGCGGTTCCGCTGTGGTCGATGATGGTAACCGTAACATTGCTTCCGTCCTTTGTAACAGAGATAGAGTAATCATCTAGCGTAACGAACTGGGATTCTGCCGTAGTACTGGTATTAAGGCTGACTTCCAAAGTCTTCGTATGAGTGACGTTTGTTTCCTGATCTTCGAAGGAATAAGAGATGAGAAGGACACCGGTTGTACTATAGGAGAAGGAAACGTTATCTGTACTCTGTAAGTCCGTAAGATCATAGGCATAAGGAGAATCTTCCTTGTAATAGAAGTGCGTTTGTTCTTCTCCGTTAAGGCCTTCCTCAGTCCAAGTATCGGTCCAGCTCTTCCTGTAGAAAAGGCGAGCTGTTTGGGTAGTATTTCCGCTGGCATCGGTAGTCTTAGTAATAATCGTCTTGACCCAGTAGTCTCCCATGACGTAGTAATCAAAGGTGGTCTGGATTTCCTGTGTAACAGTTGAAGAAGTAAGGGGAAGATCAGGAAGCTTTGTCCCCCCTGTATAAGCGACAGAAAGACCAGGGTTTCTATAGACAGTATTTAACGTTGAAGTAAGCGTAGAATCAACGACAACGGAAGTATCCGATGTCTTGGAGAACTTGACAGTCCCAGAGCTCCCTGTTCCGGATGGAATTTGAATACAGGCTCCGTCCTTATCCGTATTATTGCTCCCCGAGGAAATCATTGCCACGCCGATAGGATACTGATAGGAAGAGGCAGTAGTAAGATACTTTTCGACAACTGTAGAACGCTTAATCTCATCGGAATTGTTTCCGACATCCAAATAGAAGATATAGGCACCACTATTCCCTCCCGGCGAAGAAAAAGCATATTCTCCATCGTTTAGTGGGATTTCAAAATAGAAAAAGAGAAGGATAAACTAAAGTGTTGCTGAATACCCGTAAACGTCCGATCTTCTCAGCATAATCCCGGACGAGAATATCTTTTCCCTGTTTTCAGATAGGAATTCTTGAAAGCTCTCCTTGTCGGACACA
>JAEWSP010000019.1 GCA_023459795.1 Bacillota bacterium | reverse complement strand
TGGTTGCAACCGGTGTAGAGGAAGAGGAATCCGGAATGACGGAAGGCGAAGAATTCTTTGTTTCGCCGCAGGAAGCGAGCGTCAGAGAGCAGATAAGGGAAAGGGAAAGAAGAGACGCCGAACGGATTTTTTTATTATTCATTATTGCAACTCCTTTTAGTTGTTTACCTTTCCATTATGGGTCTGTAATCTTTTTTTTAAAGTGTTTTCTATCTAAATTGTTTTAAATAAAAACAATTAAACAAAGGAAAAATAGCATCCAAACAAAATGGTCTCTTATTTAATTTGATTCATAATGGACTAAATTTCTTTGCTGTTTGGACAATTTTGCTATATATTTGAAGCAAATTCTTCCGTCCTAAGAAACCATCCTGAAGAGCTGTTTGCTCCTTATTTGGCAGAGAAGTATTCCTTAAGCCTTTCCTCTCCCGTTTCCTTATAAGTTCCTTCGGACTGGTTCTCATAGTCCAGGTACCAGTGGTTCAGAAGAAGATAAGGATGTTCTTCCCCCTCTATCCGGATCAGGTACTTGCCCGGATCAAGCATCTTCGAAGCAATTTCTTTCGTAGTGAAAAGGCACTCCTTGCTTCTATGGCTATAGGCAATATTCCCGTCATACAGGTTCTGTATAGCCTGATAAGGGGTGTAGAGACAGTTAGTCGGCCTTACAGGATTGATAAGGCAGCAGGTCATGGACTGGAAATAGCATTTCTTCCCGGATAGGAAGTTCTGCTCCACTTCTCCCCGGATAAGAGGATTCCGATCCAGGACCGTTTTGATTTCTTCCCATTCGTCTTCCCGGATGTCGATGTCATTCCCGTTGCAGCACCTTCCGTGGAAAGGGCACTCTCTGCAGTTCTTCCAGGAAGGGTCCATTTCTTCCAGCTCGGATATTTCTTTCAGCAGTTCTTCCTTGATTTCGGGAAGGGTATAGTTCTTCTTCATTGTCTCTCCCTTCCTGCAAGGAAAATTTTTTCAGGCATCAAGCTCCTTATTTTAAGCCGTATTAGTTATTCCGGATATAGGAAAACACGAAAAAAGCAGCATGGCCGAAGCCATGCTGCCACAACTCAATCCAGAACGGAAAGCTACTTGATTGCAGCCGGAGCGGAAGAAAGAGGAGACGGCATGGTAGAGAGAAGCTTCAGGAAGAACAGGGGTAATGGTAACAAATCTTGCTTCCTCAGGGAGGCTGTTGACGGTAAGCGTCTTGGCATTCGCATCATAGTTGACATCAGTGGTCACAGTGCCATCTTCAGCAGTGTCCGTATTTCCCTCGATAGTATAGGTGAAGGCGCCCGTATCAACATCAACAATAGCAGGGGCAACATCTTCATCCGCAAGGCTGATGACATCGCCTACGCTTGCCTCATATGCATTGTCCATGACGATCATTCCGCTCTTCTTGGCATGGAAGGAATAGTACGGTCCGTATTCCAGAATAGCAGGATTGAACATATAGGTGTTGGTCAGCTTGTTATCTCCGGAAAGCAAGTTATTGAATTTGGTAACGAATTGTTCCAGTTCGGAATTGAAGGCGTCGGAAGTAAGGAGGGCATTGTAGACAGAGTACTGCTCCTCCATGGTATTCCCGGAAGAGTTGATTTCCGTGCCTTGAATTAACGTTGCATCAAGCGCATCCTTAAACCTGAGGCAGTCATCTACCTTTTCAGCATCCGCTTCTACTACCTCTAAAGTAGAAGAAAGCTTCGTGAAGTAGTCTGCAGCCGGGGCGGCAGCCTTCTTGCAGTCGGCAGTGAAATAGTCGTAAGGATAATCCACCGTTGCTACACCTGTCGCATCCGTACTGTCCTTGATCTTGGCAGTATCCTTGATGACAAGGGCGAAGTCCTTGAAAGCTCCGGATTCATCGAGATCAACCGTGAACTTGATACCCGTCAGATTCTGCGGGAGCAGAGTCTTGAGAAGAGAGACTTTTCCTTTTGCCGTCTCGATCAATGCCTGAAGTCCGGCAACGCCGGCAGGGCTGAGGGAGATACCCTTGGTTCCATCCGTATCATCGAAAGTAAGAAGTCCGTTGATTATCGGAAGATACTGGGAAAGATCGATCTTGGAGATAAGGCCGGAGAAGTCCAGATCAGCAAAGGTAGGAATGGCAAGGGAGGAGCGGTAGGAAGGAGTGGCAACAGCGGGGGAAGAGGATTTCTTCGAGATCATTGGAAGGAATCTGCTAACTACCAAAGGGAGGATGGACTCAAGGTCGATGGTCTTGCAGTAGGCGTATTCCTGCTTAATGGCATCCTTAGGGTCGGTGATAAGGGCAGTGAAACCGAGGTTGTCTCCGCCGATATAGGAAAGATGAACTTCAGAAGCAGCCGCAAGGGTGACATTTCCAGTAAGCAGATAGAGCAGGAGATTGATCTGCGAAGGCATGTACTTGATTCCGAGATCGAAATCGATTTTGCCAAGGAAGGAAGTAGCCTGAGCATCCTTCTTCATGTTGACGGTATAGGCATAGTCGGAAAGAGCAGCCTTGCTTGTTGCTGCATTATCTTCCGGAGGTTCTGTGGCGGTCATGTCTCCGGTGAAGGAGAGTCCGTCGCCAAGATCGTAGGAGGTGAAGCTGTCGATCATCCTGGCGATGTAGGTCGGCTCCACGAAGAAGGTGAAGGAGGCGGTAAGCGGATTGTCGTCCGTGGA
>JAEWSP010000018.1 GCA_023459795.1 Bacillota bacterium | reverse complement strand
GGCCGAGGAGGAGAGGCTGAAGAAACTGGGCCTTCTTCCCGGGGACGGGCCGCGGCCGAAGAGGAAGCGCGGAAGACCCAGAAAACAGGCTCTATAGTCTATCGGACTGGGAAAGTTCTAATTAATTGAAGAACTTCTATCAAGCTAATATTTTTCAAGTACATACTTAGGGCGTTTCTGCCCTCACTGCGGATGCGTCGAAATCAAGAAGAACGGCAGGACCAAGTCCGGAAGGCAGAGATGGATATGCAAGGGCTGCGGAAAAGCCTTCACCGAAAACTCCACTCTCAGTAGTGGAACTTTCTTCCACTCAGGTTTTCCACTAAAAAACGAAAAAAGCTCGTGTAATTCGGTTCGGCAAGGTTCGCAAGTAATACATGGCATTTTTGAAATATTCCGATAGCATCGAACGAGAAATTCGGTTCTAGGCGAGTAGGTCCCTATGCATATCGTTCTAGTATTGGATTCAAAAGATACTCTTAGTCCACCATAAAAGCCGTAATCCGTTTCTTAAGGTGACCGCTGATTCAGTTTGAACAATAACGGTATCCTCGTCGACAGCAAAATCTTTTGGGGACCCGTTTTTTCTATAGGAGGCATAAGAAAAGGCGCAAGTTTTCTGCTTGCGCCTTGTTTTCTACTTTCTGTTCTTCTTGTATTCGATAGCGGCACCGACAAGTCCCTTGAAGAGCGGATGCGGACGATCCGGACGGGATTTGAATTCCGGATGAGCCTGGGTTCCGATGAAGAAGTCTCGGGACGGAATCTCAACCATTTCGACAATCCGGTTATCCGGAGAGAAGCCGACCGGAACCATACCCTTCGCCTTGAAGGCTTCCCGGTAATCGTTATTGACTTCATAACGGTGACGGTGACGTTCCGTGATGTTCTTCGTTCCATAGAGCTTATAAGACTTGGAAGTAGGATCGAGGACGCACGGATAGGAGCCAAGTCTCATGGTTCCACCGAGGTTGACAACGCCGTTCTGCTCCGGCATCAAAGCAACAACCGGATGCATGGAGCTAGGATTGAATTCAGCACTGTTGGCATCATTGAATCCTAAGACATCTCTAGCAAATTCGATGATGGCGATCTGCATACCAAGGCAGATGCCAAGGTAAGGGATATTGTTTTCTCTGGCATACTGGCAGGCCGTAAGCATTCCCGGAATGCCGCGGGTTCCAAATCCACCCGGAACAAGGACGCCGTCGATGTTGCCAAGGATATCCTTGGCTGTCTCCGGAGTCACGGTTTCAGACTCAATCCAGTGAATAACGACCTTCTTGTGGAAAGCCCATCCGGCAGCCTTGAGAGCCTCGTTGACAGAGATATAGGCATCATGGAGAGCCATATATTTTCCGACCAGGGCAATGTCGACCGTTTCGTCGCTGGTCTTGATGGTATCGACTAGCTTCTCCCAGGCAGTAAGGTTCGGCTTCGGCATCGGAAGATGGAGGACTTCGCCGACTGCATCGGCGATGTGTTCCTTCTCGAGGGCAAGCGGAAGCTCATAGACGGTCTCGACATCAAGGTTGGGAAGGACGTGGTTCGGAGCAACGTCGCAGAAGAGAGAGATCTTGTCGATGATTCCCTTCGGGATAGGATATTCCGAACGGGCAACGACGACATCCGGCTGGAGTCCTAAGCTTCTCATCTCTCTGACTGCCATCTGGCAGGGCTTGGTCTTCAGTTCCTGGGAAGCCTTGAGATAAGGGATCAAGGCAACCAAGATAAGGCAGCAGTTCTCGACTCCGACATCATGACGGAACTGGCGGATTGCTTCAAAGAACGGCTGGGATTCAATATCGCCGACGGTTCCGCCGACTTCGATGATCGTGATCTCGTTCTCGTCGGTCTTGTAGTTCCGGTGGAAACGGGATTTGATCTCGTTCGTGACATGCGGAATAACCTGGCAGGTTCCTCCTCCGTAGTCACCATGTCTCTCCTTGGCAAGAACAGCTTCGTAGATCTTACCGGTAGTATGGTTGGAATTGCGGTTCAACGGTTCATCGATGAATCTTTCATAATGGCCGAGGTCAAGGTCGGTCTCGGTGCCGTCATCGGTGACGAAGACTTCGCCGTGCTGGGTCGGAGAAAGGGTGCCTGGATCGACATTTAGGTACGGATCGAACTTCTGCATCGTGACCTTGTAGCCACGAGCCTTCAAAAGGCGGCCTAAGCTGGCTGCCGTAATGCCTTTTCCTAAACCAGAGATGACACCACCCGTAACGAAAATGTACTTTTCCATAACCCGCAGCTCCTTTATCTATTTCTTGGGCTGAGACTCGTTCCGCATCTTGGCAAGCTCTCCCTTTGCATAAGTGAGGATTGCCTTCCGCGTGATGATTCCCATGAATATACCTTGTTCGTCCATTACCGGAACAAAGTTCTGGTTTACTGCCAAATCCAGAAGGGAGTCCATATCGCTGTCATAGCGAATAGCCTGGACCTCTCTCTCATGTCCGACCTGACTCATCGGGGTCTCTTCCGCTTTCCTGTAGTTCAATTCTTCCTTGGACTTGATGAAACGGAAAAGGTCTCCTTCCGAGACCGTCGAAACGTAATGTCCCTCATGGTCGAGAACGGGAATCGAAGTGTAGTTGTGGTAGGTCATCTTCTCGCTTACTTGACGGAGGGAGGAATCGGTAAAAACGAAAGCAACTTTGCTTTTCGGAATCAGAAAAAACAAAATATTCATACGGGAACATAGTTTATCATATGACTCCCGAAAATGGAATTGATAAAGGTTTCACAAGACTAGAAAGAGGGTTCTAAAACGGCTATATCATCGTAATATTTCAATTTCAACTTTTTCCGTTTACTCCTCTTCCGCCTAAAAAGACTTTTCTCGGTAAAGAACGGCTTTCAGTCAATCAGAAGTCCTTCTTCTCCTCTTTTCAGCCGTTCCAAGCATTCCATAGTACCGTTGAGCATTTCTTCTCTTGGCGGAAGGGCATCTAAGGAAAAGAAAGAGAGGGAAATACTCTCCCCGTCATGGGGAGAGGAGTTATCCAGTTCTTCCTTCTTCACGGAAGACAGGAAAACCAGATCGACGTAGTTTGTTTTATCTCCGTTAGGATAGAGGATATCCGTCTTTTCTCCGGAGCGGATCATATAAAGAGTAAGGCTCTTCAACCGTAGCCCTGTTTCTTCTAGGACTTCCCGTCTTACTCCTTCTTCTACTGTCTCCCCAAGGTCAAGACTTCCTCCTGGCCTGCAGTAGAGGCCGTTGTCGGTCCTCTTCTCCAGAAGCACTCTTCCTTCTTCGTCCAGAATCAGGCAGGAGACCCCGACCGTCAGGATATAGTCATGCCCGACCTTCTTCCTAAGATAGGGAATATAGTCGATTACTTTCTGTTTCATCTGCTTTCTCCTTCCTCTTTCCCTAGATGATACAGCAAAGAAGGTTTCTTCTAATCAGTTTTCTAAGCAGAAGATAGTATAATAATGCCGTTATACAAGGAGAATTGAAAACATGGAAGAGAATAAGAAGAAATACTTCTATATCACTACCCCGATCTACTACGCATCCGGAAACATCCACATCGGACACACCTACTGCTGCACCGCTGCCGATGTCATTGCCCGTTACAAGAGGATGGACGGATACAGCGTCCGCTTCATGACCGGCTCCGATGAGCACGGGCAGAAGATCCAGGCCAAGGCAGAAGCTGCCGGACTTGCACCTCAGGCCTATGTCGACAAGATTGCCCAGTCCTTCAAGGATGTCTGGAAGGCAATGAATATTTCGTATGACTATTATGTCCGTACGACGGACTCTTATCATGTTGCAACCGTTCAGAAGGTCTTTACCCAGATGATGGCGGAAGGCGATATCTACCTTGGCAAATACGAAGGCTGGTACTGCACTCCGGACGAAGCCTTCTGGTCCGATAGCCAGGTCGAAGTCAAGGATGGAAAGCATTACTGCCCGGACTGCCATCGGGAAGTCCACTACGAGACGGAGGAAGCCTATTTCCTCAACGTCAAGAAGTTCGTTCCGTGGCTATTGAAGTTCTATGAAGAACATCCGGATTTCTGCTCCAAGCAGAAGATCAACGAGATGGTCAACAATTTCATCAAGCCTGGCCTTGAGGATCTCTGCATTACCCGTACCTCCTTCAACTGGGGAATTCCGGTCAAGGAGAATCCGAAGCATGTCATCTACGTCTGGATCGACGCCCTTCTGAACTACCTCTCCGCTCTCGGATACGGCTCGGATGATGATTCCCTGATGAAGGAATACTGGGACAAGGATACGGAGATTGTCCAGCTTGTCGGAAGAGACATCACCAGATTCCATATCATCTACTGGCCGATCCTCCTCAAGGCGCTCAACCTGAGACAGCCGGATAAGATCATCATCCACGGACTGCTCCTTACAAGAAGCGGTGTCAAACTCTCCAAGAGCTTAGGAAATGCTCCTTCTCCTTATCCGCTTATCGAACGTTATGGCGTCGATTCCCTTCGTTATTATCTAGTCAAGGCAGTGCAGTTTGGAGGAGACGGTCAGTTCACTCCGATCCTCTTTGTTGATACTTTGAATGCAGACCTTGCGAACAACTACGGAAACCTCGTCAACAGAACCCTCTCCATGGTGAACCGCTATTTCGACGGCATCATCCCGGAGTACGATCCTTCTGCCCTGAAGAGCGATATCACCAAGAAGCTCTTCCAGGATGCAGACGACAAGATCGTCAGCTACAAGGCCAGTATGGATGCCTTCGATATCACGGCCGGAACAACAACGGCTATGGAACTAGTCGACCTTGGCAACAAGTACTTCGATTCGATGGCTCCCTGGAGCCTTGCCAAGAACGGCAACACGGAACTCCTCAAGGAGTCTCTTGCCGCCGCCTGCGAACTGATCCGGATCGGTTCCATCCTTCTCTCCCCGGTCATGCCGGCCAAGACCAAGGAAGCTCTCGATCAGGAGAACGTTCCGGTAGATCTGAGAGACTACAAGAACCTGAAGGAAAACGGAAAGCTTTCCGGTCTCAAGGTTGGAACTCTTGTTCCGCTCTTCCCGAGACTGAAGAAGGACGAAGAACTTTCCTTCCTTACGGAACTGATCGATGGTCCGGCTGTTGCAAAGCCAGCCAAGACGGATAAGAAGAAGCAGGAAAAGAAGTAGAACCAAAAAACCGGAACTCAGACCGTTCCGGCTTTTTCTTTTTATTTACTTCAGGGCGATCATGAACGGATTTGTTTCCTTCTCCGTTCCAAGCCTGGTGATAGCTCCATGTCCCGGGTAGACGACAAGAGTATCGCTCAATCCCTGAAGCTTTCCTAAAGAGGCATTCACCTGCATCGGATTTCCGGTAGGCGTTTCGACTTTTCCGATCGATCCGGCAAACAGGGTATCCCCGGTAAAGAGGGCATTCTCGTCCGGGAAGAGATAGCAGACGCTTCCTCTCGTGTGGAAAGGAGTAGCAATCACCTGGACACGGATATTGTTGATCGGCAGGAATTCCTGATCCCGGAAAGTGACTACCTGGAAGCTTCCGGTAACGTTCTCTCCGTTCCTCTTGGAGCAGTTCAGCTCCGGATGGGAAAGAAGCTCGATATCGGCAGGAGAAAGGAAAACCGGGGCAGGCTTCTTCAGCTTCTTCAGGAAGGAAGAAACGCCACGGATATGGTCATAGTGGGCGTGGGTCAAAAGAATAGCGGCAACTCCCTCGTACTGGGAGCTGACGTAGTCGTAGACGTCATCCGACGTCGTACCGAGATCGACAACAATGCAGTTATGGCCGATCTTGCCGATGACATACGTGTTAGCGCTGAATTCTCTCGTATCCCCATCGAAGCGGAAAACTTTTACCATTTGCTTAGTCCTTACGAAACTATTATAGCAAAGAGAGGGGAAGAAAAAAGAAGAGTTTTATTCGTCTCTCTTTCTTTATCCGGCCTTAATCCTTATAATACTAATGATTTGACAAATAAGAGAGGTATCCCATGAGTAACGAAGAATATTCCGTTCCTGAGAAGAAGGTCGATCCGTGGCTTCTCGTTATCATTTTCTTCCTAGGCTGGCTTGGCATCGATAAGATCTATTTTGTTAAGAGCTTCAAGAAGGGCGGCAAGTTCTTCTTCGTCAAGCTCGCCTTTATCTTCATCGGTCTTGGCGTTATCTGGAACATCATCGACTTCATCAAAGCCTGCATGGGCAAATACGAAGAAGACTTCCGGGATTATTTCAAGTAAACAAAGGAGAAAGAGATTCTATGGAACTTTATTTTTTCAGGAAAGCGGACGGGTCTGTAAGAATGGCGACTGGCGACAACATCCCGGAAGAGGGAGAAGTTCTTCTTGTCCCTAATTCTACGGATGCCTCCAGAGAAAAACATGTTCCCTTCGTTTCCGAAAGAGACGGGAAGGTGGTGGTTCAGGTTGGAGAAGTCCTTCACCCTAGCACCAAGGAGCATTACATCTCTGCGATTGTTCTTCTTACAACGGAAAAAGCAATCCTGAAGAGACTTCTTCCGGAAGAGAAGCCGGTCAGGGAGTTCGCTCTTGCCAAAGGGGAAAGGCCCTTGAAGGCTTATTCCTTCTGCAATCTGCACGGCCTATTTGAAAAAGACCTGTAAAAAATAGCTTCTGCCCGTAAGGACAGAAGCATTTTTGTTTTCGTCTGCAGAGGCCTTCCCTATGCTAGATAGAGACTTCCGTCTTCCTCTTCCTTCGTCTTGCCATCCCTAGAAAGGGAGAGAAGGGTATTCCGGAACAAGGACAGGAAGGAAGCATCCTCGGCTGTTGTTCCGCAGAGCCTAAGGAAAAGAGCATACAGCTTTTTCTCCGGCAGAGGAGAAACAGAAAGGACGGAAAGAATACCAGCCCTAA
Organism: Bacillota bacterium; assembly: GCA_023459795.1. Classification (GTDB taxonomy): domain Bacteria; phylum Bacillota_I; class Bacilli_A; order RFN20; family CAG-288; genus Enterosoma. The sequence goes on along the minus strand of JAEWSP010000018.1, from coordinate 123,060 downwards.
GCTCCGCTTCGGAAATATCCTGGGAGGTTCTTGTTCCAGGCAGGGATCTTCGGAAGGAGATCTCCTTTTCATCCTGGTATCTTAAGAACCCGTCTTTGACAACCAGCTTCTTCTCCCTCAGGCCTTTCCGGACAAAGGCTCTCAGCTTATGGGATTTCAGCAAAGAGAACTTGCTGACCGGGATAGGTTCCAGAATCTTAAAGGCGTCTTCCGGTTCAACCTTAAGAATCTGATCGATCTGATCGGAAGCAGGAACCATTGCAAAGGAACCGATGAGATTCTCAAGCGAAGGCGAGACCTTTTCCGAAAGCTCTCTTTCCTTCTTCTCCTGGATCTCTTCCTTGTAGATTCTTTCGGCTTCTTCCTGGGAATCCAGAAGTCCCTTGAAAGCATTTTCCTGGTCGAAGGATGCTTCCTTGACATCCAGAAGAAGAAGCTTCCTGCCTTTCTTCTGGAAAAGGTATTCCCGGACAAGAGAAGCCACCAGCTCTTCATACCCGGGGACGACAGAAAGACTAGGAACCAAGATTCCTTTTTCCTGTCCTCCTTCTTTCTCCTTGACGGAGAAAGAAAAACCGTTCTTCTCTTCTTCCAGAAGAAGGCCTTTGGAATTCAGATATGTCCTTAGATGCTTCTCCATGGAGGGGGGAAGAATATAGGGACTGAACATCTCCTGCTCGATATTCTCTGTGGAGAGGAAGACTCCCTGGTACCCTTGGATCCTGGTGTCTCCGCTCCCAATCTCCTCGAGGAAAATCACATTCTTCGAGGCCCTCAGAAGATGGAGAAGCTCCGGGGTAGAATATGAGACGCTGCCAAAGCTGACCGTATCATCCAAGCTCAGATCCGGGGCCTGGAGAAGATCCTTGGAGGTAAGAAGAAAAATCGGATGGGTAATAGAAAGAAGAGCAATCTCCTTTTTCCGAGTTTCCGGTTTCAGGAATGGAATCCCAAGGTTCTTCTCGATCTCCTGGTATGCCTTCTCCCCTTCTGCCTCTTCGTATCTCCTATATGTCTCCTTGGAGATAGCTTCCGCACGTTCTTCCTTGCGGATTCCATCAAGGTCGTACAGCCCGTAGAAATACCGGACCTCGTTGTCCTTCTTGTCGTTGCGGAAAGCATCGATTTCCTTTCTGTAGGTCCTGTAGCGGTTAGAATAGACGGCATGCAGGAAGCTGTCCTGGATTCCGGTAAGAGGTTTGTTCTTCAGCCAGTCGCTGCGGATGACCATCTGGAGGATAGTCGATGTATTCTCTTTTGCTTCCAGGAATAAGGCCATCTCAATAAATTCCTGATAAGTGCCATCTTTCTTTACAGATAGGAGGGCGTGAAGTTCGTGGAAAGGCTTAGCAACAAAGTTTTCCGGTGCGTCCAGAAAGAAACCAAAATACCGGTTAAACAATTGTTTCAGCTGAAGATAGATCTGGTTTGCTTCCTGTACACGGCTAAGAAGATCTTCTCGGTAGTTCTTTTCCTTGAGGGCTTTCTTCACAACCGGATTATCCAAGGTAAAGTCCGGATTCTTTCCTTTCCTGGAGAAGAACCTTTCCAGATACTTCATATTGCTTTCTATCTCGACGACTCCGTTCATCGTATCGACGCTGTCTCCGTAAATCTCCTCATACCCGGGGAGATCCCGTTTCAGTTTGTCATAGGCTTCCACATAGCTCGATAGAATCCGGACTAGCGGTTCCAGCTTTGTCTTCCCTTTCATATAGCTGCAGATCCGTTTCTTGGCTTCCCTTCTTGCCTTGAACTTCCCTGTCTTGAAGGTGGATAGAAGAAGCGGGATGTTCTCTAGGAAGATAGAGGAATCGCATAGGTTCAGGACGAGGAGACGGGAAGAAGAAACCGCCTGATAACTGACCTTGAGATCAGAAAGAGCTTTTCTATCCGGCTGGTTCCGGATGTTGAAGAACTTCTTCGGGAAACCGTTGTAGTCGGAAAGAAGCAGCGTATCGTCTAGCAAGGTCTCAAAATCCAGGAAGTCCAGAATCGGTTCTCCGCCGATCCTGGTAAGACCAAGCCGGGACAAGGTTTCTTCAAAGAGGGAGAGGTTCCTATCAATCTCCTTCACCACTTCTTCGGCCTTGGTATAGTTCTCCTTCTTTCCGGAGACGGAAAGACCGAAAAACGGATGGAGAGAAAGAGGAACGGAAAGAACGGAAGGCCAAGAGGAGAGCCTGGATAGAAAGCTTTCATCTGCCTGGAACTCCTCTTCGCTGTAGTCCTCAAGCGGAAGAGGGAGCGGATCGCTGTCCTTGGCTAGAAAGCTGGAGATCTGCTCCAGGTTGGAACTGTCTTTAGGAACATCCTTAAGAATTTCCCTCTTCCGCTGGGATAGAAGAAGATAGGACCGTTCGTTTTTCCGCAAAGAAATATTCTTCTTTGCAAAAGAGAGACGGGCACTTTTCTTGGCTTCCGGAACAAGGAAAGGAAGCGAGGCCTCTGGCTGGAACTTGGAGAAGTCGAAGAAGAAATTCTCCAGTCCGTTCTCCTTCAGGAAGGAAACGAACCTTGTCTTTTTTTCTTCATCCGGAAAAACGAAGCTGATGGTCCTTTTATGCAGAAGGGAATAGGTGATTTTCTTGACCAGGAATTCTTCCTTCAGGTCTTTTTCATGGAAGGAGACTTTCAGGACTTTATAAATGTTTTCCTTGTCGATGGCATTTTCCAGAAGAAAAGCATTCCGGTTCCGTTCCTTTTCTTTCTGAACGCTAACATTCTGCAACAGTCCCTGGTATTGGATCGGTGTCTCCTCATGGGAGTAGAGATTCTGGGAGAGAAGGTAGACGCCGGAATAGGACACATCTTCCTCGGAGTAGAATCTCAAACCATAGAGGATCTCCGCTTTTCCCTTGGCCTTGGCATCCAAAGCTCCTTGGAGGAATGTCAGATAGGAGTCTGGATCATTGATCCTGGAAGTGTCTTTGACATCCGCTCCCAGTCCCTTGAGGAAGGATAAGGCAACTTCCGAGAAAAGAGGCAGGTCTCCGGTCCTGGAAAGAAGTCCTTCCGAGTTCCTATATGCTTCAAAGAAGAAGAGAGGATAGATCTTCTCTTCCTCCTTGGAAAGGAGGAAGACGACAGAAAAATAAGGTTCTTTCTCCTCGGAGGAGAAGAGACGTCCGTTCCAGATGGCTCCTGCATCTTCTTTCGAAAGAAGAGGACGGAGATTTCCTTTCGGGAAGGAGAGCCTAGACCTAGCCGTATTTGCTAAGTCCAGGACATCGACCCGCTTTGGCGTTTCCATATAGGAATATTGTACCTGTAACGGAAACAAAAAACAAAAAAACGAGCCGTTAGGCTCGTTTTCTTTGCTGGTACTACTTGTTCTTCTTATCCGCAGCAACTTCGGCCTGCTTGGCCTTGGAAGCCGCCTGGAGACGGTTGAACTTAGCAATACGTCCGGTATCGGCAGTGAACTTCAGCTTGCCAGTGTAGAACGAATGGCAATGGCTGCAAGTATCGACCTTGATTTCCGGAACAGTCGAACCGACCTCGAACGTCGTTCCGCAGGTAACGCAAGTCACCTTAGCGCGGTAATATTTCGGATGGATTCCCTCTTTCATAACTTTAATACCCCCTCTAGGAATACTCTCTGCATGAGGAAACACGCAGTAGCAAGGGGTATATTACCACAAAGGGGGATTAGCTACAAGTTTTTTTAAGGAAAGCACGGAAAACAGCCTTCTTTTTTAGCGGAACAAGAAAAGGGGCCAAGCCCCTTTTCCTTAAATCTGTCCTTGCTTCTTCTTCGCCCTGTAGATCTTATAGAACCGGATTCCAAGCCCGATAAGACTCCGTATCAGTTTCCTGTCGTTCAGTACATCGAGAAGCTGATCGACTCCGTCTTTTCCAAGCTCCGGAGTCCAGTAGAGCAATGTCCGGACAGGATTCTGGATAAGCTGGTTATACATCATGAGATCATCATGGATAGCCGTCTTGGAAAGCTTCTTGATCAGGATCCCTGCACCCTTGCTGCCCTTCTTACAGGCCTGCATGATCGAGGTGTCGAGATCGGATTCCTTCGTCTTGTCTGTCGTAACAAACTCCTGGTCGACAAAGAGCTTCCTGAACTCCTCGATATCCGGTTCCTTCGTCCCGGATGCGAAGTAGTCCGGAATGCTGTCGTTCTCATAAGGAGAAGGAAGATTAACGCCTTGGCGGGTAGCCTTCGCCTTCAATCCTTCGTCTTCGGCGTTCTGGCCAAGGATAAAGACATAATCCCCGTAGAGAGGAACAAAACGCTTTTCAGCGACGTTGTAGTAGGTGTTGTAGCGTTCATCCAGCTCCACCTTCACCGTCTTCTTCTCTCCGGCTTCCAGTCCCACCTTCGTATAACCTATAAGCTCCTTCTCCGGGACAAAGACCGGATGGGAAGGCTTGCTGACATAGATCTGGGGAACCGTCTTTCCGTAACGTTTTCCCGTGTTCTCGATAGTGAAAGTAGCTACCGCTCTCTTTCCGCTGGTATCGACAGAAAAATCAGAATACCGGAAGGAAGTGTAGCTAAGTCCGTATCCGAACGGGAAGAGGGTCTTCTTATGGAAGGTCGAATAGTAACGGTAGCCGACATAGATGCTTTCCTTGTAGAAGGAATCGAACTCATCGCCAAACGTCTCCTTCCGGCAAAGGGAATAGGAGTCGTCCAGCGGGAAGGTCTCAGCAAGATGTCCGCTGGGATTAGCGACTCCGTAAAGCAAGTCGAAGACCACTTCCGAAATTGCTTCTCCTCCTAAATACGTCTCCATAACGCCTTTTACCTTATCAATGAACGGCATAAGGATAGGACCGCCGTTCATCAGGATTAGGACAATATTCGGGTTGACTTCATGGACTTTTTCAATCAGGTGGATCTGATTCTTCGGCAGGGACAAAGAGAAGCGGTCGAAGCCTTCCGACTCCACCTTCTCATTGATACCGGCAAACAGTAGGACCTTATCCGCCTTCTTGGCAGCATCGACGGCTTCCTGAATCTTGCTGTCATCATTTTCGTCATCGAAGTTATATCCTTCCAGATACTGGTAGTTGGTAACGGAAAGCTGATCCGTGAAGGAGGTGACATTCACGGCATTGAGATGAGAGCTTCCTCCGCCCTGGAAACGGGGGGTCTTGGCTAAAGAGCCTAAGACCAGAAGCTGATCGATGTTCCGCAAAGGAAGGATATTGCCTTCGTTCTTCAGAAGAACAACCGATTCCTCCCCGACAAGCCGGCTGAACACATGGTGGACCTGGTAGTTGTACTGCTCTCTCCCCTTAGGATCCTCGTGCCGTTCGTTCAGCGCGTGGATACGGACCAGGGCTTTGTCGCAGGCCGACGCGAACTCCGGGTCGTTCTGATAAGCATCTAACGTCTTCTGGTAGTTGATGTCGTTGTCCTGTGGCATCTCGACGTCCAGTCCTGCCTTGACGGAGAGGACGGCATCATTTACAGCTCCCCAATCGGACTCGATCAATCCCTGATAGCTCCAGTCCTTCCTTAGGACGCCATTCAAAAGCTCTTTGCTCTCCGTGACATGCAAGCCGTTGATCTTGTTGTAGCTTGCCATGATCGTGGAAGGCTTTCCTTCCTTGACGGCAATCTCGAATCCTCTCAGATAGATCTCGTGGAGTGCTCTTTCATCGATGACTTCATTGATGCACATCCGTTCCGTCTCCTGGGAGTTTGCAACATAATGCTTCAAGCTTGTAGCAATCCCTTTTCCTTCGACGGCCTGGATATAAGAAGCGGCCATCGTTCCGGAAAGATAAGGATCTTCCGTGAAGTATTCGAATCCTCTTCCGCCAAGCGGAGTACGCTTGATGCAGATTGCAGGACCGAGAAGAACATCGGCTCCATAGCTATAGGCTTCTTCCGCAAGATACTCGCCGAACTGCTTTGCCAGGTCTCTGTCCCAGCTTGCGCAAAGCAAAGCACCGGAGGGAAGAGCAACGCTCTTCTTGATTTCGTTCTTGAATCCGCCGGAAGTCACTTCAAAGCGAAGGCCGACAGGGCCGTCCGACATACGGGCAGACTTTCCGTCTTCCGGATTCGGATAGAGATACCAATTCCCGACTCCCCTAAGATAATGAACCTTCTTGTCCGGAGACAGTTCCATAATGTCTTTCTCTTTGCTCATGTTTCTTTCTCCTATTTCAGTCTTGTCCCGCAATGCGGGCAGACGCCAAGCTTACTATCTACTTCCTTGCCGCAGTTAGGGCATACCTGTGTCACCTTGCCCTCTTTCTCTTTTTCTTCGATCGGCTTGTTTTCTTCTTTAACCCTGGCAAAGAGAAGGAAGAGAAGAAGGGAAGCTATTCCGAAAGCTCCTAAGGCCGTAAAGACTACCTTCAGGGCATCATTATGATTCAGGGCAATCAGAATGATATCCCCTAGAATCCCAAGAAGGCTGACCCCTCCTAAGATGCTGATCCATAGAATAAATTTTTTCTTACTCATATCAATATTCTAGCTGAGTCAGGGCAAAAACAAAAGACCAGCGCAGTGCGCTGGTCCTCTCTTTTTCCTACCTATCGTCACCGGAATCGGACCAGTTGCCGAAAATGGTATCGAAATTCTTCTTTTCCTTCTTCTTCTCGTCTTCCTTCTTCTTGATAGCAGCCTGCTCTTCGGCAAGGACAGGATGTTCCTGATCCGCCATATTCCAAAGAACCTGATCCATACCGTACTTATATCCGGCACGCTTGATCTCCATCTGGAAGAAATTGATTCTGGCAGGATCGAAGGCATTCGGAATCGTAACCACGAGTCCGAGCTTATAGGAATCCGGTCCGCGGAAGACAAGCTTGGAATCGGAATTGAAGACATAACGAGTGGTCTCTTCGTCGATCTGGATTGCCTTCTTGGGATGCGTGACCTGAAGGAAGGTCATGGCATAGGCGCCTTTCAGATCGATACCGAACTGGCTATGGAATTTGTTAGGGAGAATATAGTCATCTCCATACCGTCTTACGACGACATGGATTTCCCCTTTCGTCAATTCGAAATTCTTGACGGTGAAGAAAGGATCTTTCCCTTCTTTTTCCTCACCTTCGATTGCACCTAGTCTTTTCCCTTTTCCATCGCAGACGGAAACATAAGGAATATTGCTTTCAATAGCCATAAACTCAGCTCCTTTCGGTCAAAGAAGACTACAGACAAGAGAAACCGGCGAACTAATCTGGCTGCTGTCGGCCGGAGCAGACAAGCTCTTGAGGAAGAGAACAAGCATAACAATGACAACGATGACCGCGATAGTCATCAAGATAAGAAGAATTAATGTATGTCCTTCTTTCTCCATTGCTTTGTCTCCTCGGGAAAATCCCCTATCCAGTATAAAGAAAAGTGTACCATATTTAGCCTTCTAAAACTACACCGAGAGGAACGGAAATCAAAAAACAGGAACCCTTTTTAGGGTTCCTGTCTTGTTAGTCTCTCAGTTGCTTAGTGCTTAAGCAGCGTGCTTGACATAGGTAGTGCCAAGAGCAGTCTCAAGAGCAGCATCCTTGGCAGCTCCTAAGCTGTGATACTCAGCGCCAACCAAACCATCCGGGAAGGAATAATTGCCCCAGTTCGGAGTAAGAGCAAGAGTAATATCGGCAGAAGTAATAGAACCGGTTGTTGCATCCTTGGTAGTATCGATGCTCATACCGAACCATCCGCCAGAGTAGTCAGCCTTGGTAGCAGCACTAGCAATATTGCCGAGATTGTTGTCGATGCAGTAATCAGCAAGGTCCTTCATAGACTCCATTCCAGCCAGGTCCTTGGTCGCAGAATCAAGAGCAGTAGTTGCGCTAGTGTGATGGTATTTAGTGGTGTAATCTTTGAATCCCTGAAGCTCAGCTTCGTCGGAAAGAAGATACCAGGCAACTCCGTTACCATCGGTATTGAAGTAGGAATCTCCGATATGGTTTCCCTGATAAACGTCGTAACTTCCGCCATCGTTCCAAGTAGGTACGACCGGGTTTCCGCTTGCATCATTAACGACGTTTCCGCTTGAATCCTTTAATGTAAGGACAGCATCAGTACCAGCAACAATGGAATAAGTAGCGGAAGAGTTGTCGACAGAAGCGAAATGAACCTTGTTATCGGTGGAATTCACATAATAGACGGTACCATAGTTGGTGGCAGGGAAAGCAGTGCCGGCATCCTTAAGGTATTCGGCACGGAACGTATCATCATAAGCACCGAAATACATATAATCCGGAGTGATGATATTGTTGTAAGGAACAGTTCCGGTAGCACCGGCTGCTGTGGTGTATTTCATACCGCTGTTCTGATAGTCAATGTAACTGCCAAAGGAATCATAGACACCCTTGACGTAGGCAATCTCGCTATTCAGAGCCGGAAGAGCAAATTCCAGATCGGCATTGCCGGCAGCAGCAGCATAGTCTGCAGCCTGGGCAGTGGTGCCGATATCCTTGATAAAGCCCATAACACGATACTTCGTGTCGGTTCCAAGAGTTATAGCATCGGAAGAAAGCTTGACGATGATATCCTTGCTATCAACAATCTTGAGGGTGATCTTGACAGATTGGGCAATAGTGCCAAGGGTTACAGATTCACCACTAATGGAGTTAGCTCCAACAGGATCGAAGATATTCCAAAGGGTGTAAACTGTCTCGAAATCAAGGTAGTCATCATTAGTTCCATCAAAGGAAATCTCGTAAGTGTTGCTGTCAGACTTTTCGATGCCGGAAGCCCAATCCGGATTTATGGCATTGATGCCTTCAAACATCGGAGACGAAGAGAAGGTCTCCTTGTCGCCATCAAAATCATCGGCACCCGGGAATCCGTTGTCCGTAACAATACGACCAGTAGGATCAGCAGTGATAGCACCAGAGGTTTCATCGCGAAGGAGATAACCGGCATATCCGTTCTTGTCGACAGCGATTCCGGCCTTTTTCCAGATATCGGAACCATTGAGCTGGGAAGTGATAGCCTTTTCGGTTCTCTTGCCATTGTAGACATAGGCGCTTTCGCCAGAAGCGGTCTTATACTTAGCGGATTCAGCTGTCTTGACGTCGAAGGAATCATCATCGAAATCCTCTTCGGAGACAAGCTTGGACTCGATGGTGTAGTTCTTGGCAGTGAAGCCTTCGAAGAACTGGGAAACGGTCGGCTTGGCAGCGATGACGGTGACAGTGATGTCGATTCCGACATTCTCATCAGCAGCCATGCAAGCATGGATCTTGGCCGTGCCTTCTGCCTTGCCCTTGATGGTGATACCGATTACGCCGGCAACCTTGGTCGGAAGGGTAACAAGCTTCTTATACTCTTCGGCCTTGTCTTCCGGGAAGGAGAAATTCATGGTGTGATCCTTAAGTCCGGAAGTGACGGTCGGCTGAATCAGAAGCTCGGCGCCGACTTCGAGAGTGCTCTCACCCTTGAAAGCGATCGTTCCGGAGATGACAGTGACATCGCAAACAGCAGCTGCACCATCCAGGTAAGCGGAAATCTTGCAGACACCGCCGGCAACAGCAGTCACCTTGCCGTTAGCGGCAACAGTGGCAACAGCATCATCCGAAGAACCCCAGGTGATGGCACCAGAAAAGCCATCCGAGAGAGTGGTAGCAAGAACAGAAGTCTTGCCGACAGATAAAGTCAGGGCAGTCTGGCTAAGGGTGATGGTCTTTCCATCCTTGTTGGCAGTAGAAACCGGATTGTACTTGTCGAAGGCAGAAGTAGACTCGGAAGAAGGATTCGTATTCTTCTTGCAGCCGGCTAGTGCGCCGCCGCTAAGAAGAGTTAGAGAGAGAAGCGAAACCAATACTCTGTGTTTCATAAATAAAAACCTCCACGGATTTAAAAATCCTGTTTATAATTTATGCTTTTTCCCCTTGAAAGAGAAGAAAAGGAACTTCATTCTTACAAAAACGAAAGAATGACCAAAAATAGTTTTTTTTAAAAAACTATCTTGTTTTGTTACTTTTTTTATTCGTTTTTTTGACTTTTTTCTATTTTCCTATATATCCAACAAAAAATGGAAGTGGTTGGTAACCGCTTCCATCTTTGTTTTTAGTAGTCGATTCCTTCCTTTTTACGGAAGGCTTCCTTTTCCGCATTCTTGCGGTCTTCTTCGACAATCATCTTCTTGTACTTCTCGATTTCGGCCTTATTGGCAAGGACCCAGTGTCCCGGAAGGATTTCCGTGAACTTAGGCTTGTCCTGGCTGTAGTCGTGTTCCTTGGCAGGATTGTAGATAAGTCTCTTACGCTTCTTCTCGGAGAGCGGATCCGGACGGGGGATAGCAGAGAGGAGCGCTCTTGTGTACGGATGAAGCGGATGACGGAACAGCTCAGCGCTGGTCGTCAGTTCTACGACCTGGCCGAAGTACATAACCGCAATCCTGTCGCAGAAGTATTTTACGACGGAAAGGTCGTGGGCAATGAACATCAGAGTCAGTCCGTGGTCTTCCTTGAGCTTGTTGAGCAGGTTGATGATCTGGGCACGGATGGAGACATCCAGAGCGGAGATCGGCTCATCGCAGATAAGGAAATCCGGATTCATGACGATGGCTCTGGCGATACCGATACGCTGTCTCTGTCCGCCAGAGAATTCGTTCGGATAACGGGAGCAGTAGTCCGGAATCAGTCCGACTTCCTCCAGGACCTTGCAGGCAGCCTGGTGGTTTTCTTCCTTGTTCCTCTTTCCCTGGATATGAAGACCTTCCTGAATGATGTCTTCAACCGTCATACGGGGATCGAGGGAATCGATCGGGTCCTGGAAGATCATCTGCATCTTGGACATAAGGGATGGATCGACATGGGTATTGTCGTAACGGATCTGACGGATCTTCTCCTTCTGGATCTTCTTGGTTTCGGCAATATGGGATTTGATCTCGGCGATCTCATCCTCATACGGCTTCTTCATGGAGTTGTAGTTATCGATTTCTTCCTGGGTCTGGGTATTCAGTTCGGAAAGATCGCTTGCTTCCTTCTGACGGATCTCCCTTATCTTGTTCTGGCCCTTGATCTTGGACCATTTAATTTCCTTCTCGTTCCAGCGGCTTCCGGCATTGATTCTTTGGCCCTTGAAGTAGACGCTTCCGGAAGTGATGGGGTAAAGACGGATGATGCTTCTGCCGGTCGTCGTCTTTCCGCATCCGGATTCACCGACCAAACCAAAGCATTCGCCTTTCTTGACGTCGAAAGAGACGTCATGAACGGCCTTCAGCTTCTGATGATTCAGCATCGGGAAGAACATCTTCAGATGACGGACGGAGACAAGAACACCGTTCTTCTCCAGTTCCGGATCTGTCGTGACCTTCCGGCCGATACCGTTATTTGCCTTCCAATTCTGAGACATTGTCTATTCCCGCTTTCTTCAAGGAAGCCTTGATTCTCTCGGTCACGATCTTCGGCTTCTGAACCTTCGGTGCTCTAGGATCCAGTAACCAGGTGGCAGCATAGTGGGTCGGAGTGATTTTGAAGTACGGAGGCTGAACCTTGAAATCGACGGCAAGAGCATACTTGTTACGAGGAGCAAAGGCATCGCCCTTGGGAGGATTGAGAAGATAAGGCGGCGTTCCCGGAATAGCATCCAGCTTCTCCGAGGAGTCAAGATCCGGAATGGAGGACAGAAGCGCCCATGTATACGGATGACGGGGATCATAGAAGATCTCGTTCGCCGTTCCGACTTCGACGATCCTGCCGGCATACATGACAGCGACACGGTCGGCCATATTGGCGACAACGCCAAGATCGTGGGTGATGAAGATGACAGACATATGACGCTCCCTCTTCAAAGTATTGATGAGCTCCAGGATCTGAGCCTGGATAGTGACATCCAGGGCAGTCGTCGGTTCATCGCAGATAAGGACATTCGGGTTAGAAACCAAAGCGATAGCGATGACGATACGCTGTCTCATGCCGCCGGAGAACTCGAACGGATACTGGTTGTATCTCTGTTCCGGCTGCGGGATTCCGACTTCCTTCATGATCTTGAGGGCATAGTTCTTTGCAAACTTCTTCGTGATGGTGAAGTTTGCCTGATAATCCATGTTCTCTTCCTCGATCCGGAGATTGATCCGGTCCAAGGATTCCTGCTGTTCGGATTTGACTCTGTTCAGAGCCTCTTCCTTAAGCGTCTCGGAAGAGAAAGCCTGCTTCTCGAGGTTGGCAAGCATCTGACTGTACTTGGCTTCCGCTTCCTGCTTTTCCTTAAGCAAGGCACCGGCCTTCTTCTCATGGTCCTTGTCGATAGCTGCCTTCCAAGAAGCAATCTGTTCCCTGGCCTCGTCCTTCTTCATCTCCAAAGCAGCCTTGGCAATCGGATAGTCGTGGTCGTACTGGGCCTTAGCCTGACGTTTGACAGGAGCGATAAGACGGGAAAGACGGATATGCTCTTCCTTCTTCTTGTCTTCCAGAACCTTGACCTTCTTGCCGGTCTCATCCTTCAAAGCATTGAGATCGATTTCTCTCTTGTCCGCTTCTCCGGTCAGCTGTCTTAGAAGAGCGTTGTACTCTCCCTGAGCCTTCACGTAAGTGGGATCCAGGGTAACATCGATCTTATCGGACTTCTCACCCTTGTCCTTGGCTTCCTTCCGGGCATTGCTGACAAGCACGGACTTGAGGTCGGCAAGGGTTCTTCTCTTCTTGGAAAGAGCAGCATTGGCAGTAGCCTGCTTAGCTGCATTCTCGTTCTTCATATCGTAGATCGGCATCTGCAGAGCCTTGATCTGGTCATCAAAGGAGAGGTCGGAATTGACGACCGCTTCCTTAGCCTTGGCAATAGCTGCCTTCTTCCTGACGGCACAGTTGCGGTAAGCAGCTTCTTCCTTCGAAGTCAGTTCATTGAAACGTCTCTTGATCTGATTCTTGTTGACCATCATGGCTTCCGTAATCTGCTTGCCGACCTTCATGATCGGATTGAGGGAGCTTAACGGATCCTGGAAGATCATGCCGATCTCGTGTCCGCGGATACGATGGAATTCGGATTCCCCGATCTTGGTGAGATCTTCTCCCTGATAGAGGACTTCTCCGTCTTCGATGACGGCAGAAGCCGGAAGAATGCCCATAATCGTCTTGCTGGTAACAGACTTGCCGGAACCGGACTCACCGACGATGCAGAGAGTCTCTTCCTTGTAGAGATCAAAGGAAACACCACGGACGGCGTGGACAAGCCCTTCGTCCGTCTTGAAGGAAATCTTCAGGTTCTTAACCGAAAGAACCGCCGGCTTTTTATTTTCGTTTGCCATGGTTATTCGGCGCCTTTCAGAGACGGGTTGAAAGCGTCTCTAAGACCGTTGCCGAAGAGGTTGAAGCAAATCATTAGGAGAGAGATGATGACGGCAGGGACGGCCATCTGATACGGATAGGAAGAAACAGAGCCTTCGTAAGTGGAGAGGATGACGCCGAGAGAGGCGACATTCTTCAATCCGAGGCCTAAGAAAGCAATGGTTGCTTCCGAGAAGATCGTGGAAGGAATGATAAGAACGGAGGAAGTGATGATAGTCCCGATAGCGTTCGGAAGGATGTGGCGGAAGATAAGACGAGGGGACTTGGCTCCCAAAGTCTTTGCTGCCAGGACATATTCCCTGTCCTTGTATCGGTAGAACTGTTCTCGGGTTACTGATTCCGTTCCAATCCATCCGGTAAGGCAGAGTGCCAGACCGAAGGAGAAAGCGGAGCTTCCCAGCTTGATGGAGATGACGGTCATCAGAATGATCCACGGAATGCCGGAGAGGACTTCGACGATACGTTCCATGGCAAGGTCGGTCCAGCCGCCGAAGTAGCCGGAGATGGAACCCCAGATAAGACCGAAGGTGATGTTGATGAGAGCAACGATGACGCCGAGAAGAAGAGAGGTTCGGAGACCGGAAAAGCTGTATTTAAGGACATCTCTTCCCTTGTCATCGGTGCCGAAGAGATGGACCGGGAAGGAAGAATAGCCAAGCATCTTGTACTCGATAACGGTGCAGGTGAACTTGTTATAGGTGATATCTTTTCCTTCATCATCCTTCATGGAATCCTTGGTCTGGGACTGGATGGAGTAGACATAGACTTCGTTGCTCTCCTTGCCCTTTTCCGTACGGATATCCTTGTTGAGAGTCGGCTTGTTTACATCGTAGTTGATATAGCCGTCATCGATCCAGCTCTGGATGGTGGCTTCCGGAATAGCTGTATTCCGGACCTTTCCGTAGCTGATCGTATACATATCATAGAGAATGTCGCAACGGCGGATCTTGACGTCCTCTGCCTGGAAACCATTCGTACTGCTCGACCAGTTTCCGTCTTCGTCTTTTTTGCGGTTAAGCATCTCGCAGGCGCTGTCGAAAGACAGAGCCTTCATCTCCAGCCAGTCATCGCTGTTCTCTGGACTATTCGTAGTGAGGTTGAGGGATTTGACGTAGAGCTTTTCCTCAACGCCGCTGGTTCCGGAAATAAGAAGTCCGACCGAGGACTGGGAAAGAACATTCTCTCCCTTGTCGAGAGCGGCCTGAAGCTTCGCGTTCTTGGCGGCATAATCCAGGACAAGCTTGGTATAGTCGACGGTAACCGCCTTCAGAGTGGCGATAGTTCCGCCTTCACTCGGGGCAATTGCCTTTTCCGGAAGCCCGGTGCCATCGGTTGCAATCGGAGTCGATTCCAGTTCTACTGTAGTCTTGCTAGCTCCGTAACGGAGGATGACGGAATACTTGGCATCAGCGGAATAAGTCTGGCCTTCCTTGAATCCAAGGACATAAGTCATCTTGTAATCGTTCTGGAAATCGAAATCATAGGCTTCGGAAAGGAAGTTGGCATTGTTGGAGGTCTTCGTGATAGCGGCAAAACCGCCGATACCATCGACAGGCTTTCCGGTCGTATAGGTGTTCTGGACGTTGGCAACACGGATGACAGCACTGCTGTCCGCAGTGGTGTCGGAATAGAAATAATCCGGATTCTGTTCTTCCGTCTCATAAGGCCAGGACTGGTTCTTATACCATCTGGTACCATCCCAGTTGCCGTTTCCGGCACTGTGGATCTTCGGAGGAAGGTTTGCTTCCACGGTCGAGCTGTAGTTGACACCGACCTGATAAGGAATCACACCCGGGATCGGAAGAAGGATAGCCAAGACAAAGAGAAGACCGAGGATGACGCCGCCGATAATAGCGGAATGATCCTTGGAAAAACGATGGATGGCATCCTTGAAGAATGTCGTCGGCTTCGTCGTGAACTTCTGGTCATGGATCTTCGTGTTCTGCTGAACCAGGGAAAAGTCGGAATCGGAGATCTGCTGGCCTTCGACTTCCCCGACCTTCGTTTCGGCAGCTACCATTTTGTCCGGATCAGTCGTCAGGGCAAAATCCACATTCGTTATGTCTTTATCTGTCATTTTGCCTTAGCCCCCATTCGAATTCTAGGATCGACCAATCCATAGCTGAGATCGACGAGCAGGTTGGCGACAAGGTTGATCGTGGTAAAGACCGCCATATCCGCAAGAAGAAGTTCGTAATCCTTCAGGTTGATGCAGTCGATGAAGAGGGAACCGATTCCAGGAATGGCATAAATGCCTTCCAGAACGATAGAACCGGAAAGAATCGAAATGAACTGTCCGATGACCATCGGAATAATCGGAACCATGGAGTTTCTAAGAGCATGGCGGACGACGCACTGAGTCTTGGAAAGGCCCTTTGTCCTTGCCAAAAGCAGGAAGTCACTGGACATGACTTCGGTAAGTTCGGCTCTTGTATAACGTGTGAATCCGGCAATCGTACCAAAGCCTAAGGAGAGGACAGGGATGATGTATCCTTTGACGACTTCTCCGGCCGGCGCACCGGCATCCGGCCATCTTGTCGGAAGCCACTTGAGGTCGAAGCCGAACCAGGAAAGAAGAAGCGTAATCGTGATGAAGGAAGGAACGGAGATGAAGACCATAACCAAAGTAGAAATGATGTAATCGGTCGGCTTGTCCTTCTTCAGGGCAGCCCAGATACCGAACAGGAAACCAAACGGAAGGGTGAACAGCAAAGAAATAAGGTTGACTAGGACCGTAGGCTTAAGGCTGCTGGAGATAATGTTGATAGCTGTTCTTCCAGGAGCATAAGCAGTCGATTCTCCCCAATCCCAGCGGGTAAAGATACCCTGCAGCCAGGAACCATACTGGAGGATAACCGGGCGGCGATAGAAATACTTGATGGCTCCGGTAATGTCGTCCTGATAGGTCAGGACAGGATTGCCGAGGTCAAAGCGTTCGATATCGGAAACGACGAAGAAGCCTTTCGAAACCTGGTCGTTGCAGTAAGCGTACTGCTGCGGCTTCATGCCGGCCATGGCGCTGTCCGGAAGCATCTTGATGAGGAAGAAAGTGAGACTCAGGATCAGGAACAGCGTCAGCAGCATGAGGAGGATTCTCTTCAGCGTGTATTTTAAAGTGTACGACATTTCAAGTGGCTGGATTCTTTGAAATTAGAAGGAGGCGCCAGTAGGAAGGGTGAGCGTGGAATTCAAAGTGGTCAGTTTGCCGTTGATGGAGATGCTGTACTTGATGACAAGACGGGCTGACAGGCAGGTCCCAACATTGTTGGAATCAGAATCCGCAGCCTCGTTCATGATAGCCGGGACAACAACATCGAAGCTGTTTCCGGTATTTGCAGCAGCAATCTGGTCGTCGGTGAAGGAAACGTTACGGACCTGGTCTCCGTTCGTAAGAGACATATCGGTGATGGTTCCGCCGGCATCCTTGATGGACTTGGTGGTAACCTTGCAGGCAGCAGCAGTTCCGTCTAGAGTAATTTGCTTAATAGGAGTAGAAACAAGCTTGGCCTTAGCAATATCGCCGTTGCCATCGATGGCAACGGAAGTATCGGCAGCCTGCCAGAGAGAATCGAAAGACCAAGTCTGACCATCATAGACGATCGGGCTTTCCGCCTGTCTCTCGGAAGTATCCTTGCTCCAGTTGAGGGTGAATCCGGAAGAGTTGTCGGACTTCAGGACTTCGAAGAAGTTGAGAGGGTTAAGATCGTTTCCGGAAATGGCTCCGAAACCAAGATCATATTCGCCGTGCTCCATCTTCGTATAGACAACGTTGTAATCCGCATCCGGGGAAGGTTCCTGGATATCAAGAACATAGTGGTGCTTCTTCTCCTTGCAGACCTTGGCAAAGATACCCCTGATGCTCTTGCCTCCGTCCGTATCCGTACCCCAAAGATCGCTGTAATCCGTAGAGTCGCTCTGATTCATCCAGCTCATCTCGATTGTAATCTTGTAGGGGTTAGCAGAGGAACCAGCAGTTCCAGTGCCACCAGCAGGCTTAAGCTTGCTCTGAAGTGCGGAGTTCCCGTCGACCATAGTCAGGAACTTGTCGAGGGAAGCATAGGCGGCATTCTGATCATAACCGGCAGTAAAGGAATCCGTTCCCTTGCCATCGTTGTGACGGTCAGCAAGAACGGACTGATGAACAGCGGTGGAATTATAGGAAACACCGTTCTCCGGATCGATCATATAGTTGTCGGAGAAATACTCCTGCGTGGCCTGTTCAACATCCATACCACGCGCTTGGGCCATAGCCGGACGGTTGATGGAATAGTTCAGGAAATCCAGGAAGTCCGAATTGCTGAGATAGAACTTAGCATCTCTTTCCGCAACCCTGGCGCTTGTGTCACTGCTGGAATGAGCATAGACAGAGCCGGAAGTTCCGAAGAACTTGTTCCACTGATCTCCGGTAGTAGAGTTGACGTTGAGCTTGAAGTTTGCGGATCCCTTGGTCTTATACATATGCCAGTTGACACCGGAACTGGAAGATCCCGTTTCATTCTTGTAGGTATTCTTGATCTGATCCTTGTTCGGAGCAAAGGCATCTACCTGGCCGGCTTCAAAATACTGGCAGATAACATCAGAGGCAGTAGTTCCCGATGCGCCGCCGTTCTGCTTGTATTCCGCAAAGCCCGGAATCTGGTAGATCTTACGGGTGTTGCCATCAACAACCTCTTCCGCATTGTCATAATATGGATTGCGGGAGTAAGCCATCTTCGTCGAATCCCATGTGGAAATATAGTACGGACCGACGCCGATCATCGTCTGGACCGGAGTATCCGAACCATGGGTTCCCTTTCCGAAGTAGTCTCCGTCTGCTTCCCAGATTTCGAGGAAGTCTGCCGGAAGTGGAGAATAGAAGGAAGAAGAAAGATAATACATGGCATAGAACTGGGTGCAGGCATAGTTCAAAGTGAAGTCGATATATTCGTTGCCGTTATCATCTGTTCCGGTCTTGATGTATCCCTTATCGGTGATGTACTTCTTCCAGGCAGTCTCATCCCAAAGATCCCAATGTGCATTTCCATCATTGGGGTTAGTGGTCGGCTTCTTGGAGGTGTGGCTAAGATATTCGGCAGTTCCGGCAAGTCCGGAAATACCGACTGTCGTTTCGGCAGCTCTGTACTGGTTGTTCCAGCCGGTGAGAAGGAACTTGATAGGAGTGAGATAGTCGTCAAGCGTTACCTTTCGTCCGTTGAAATTGCCGGTAGGATATCCGGTTGCATAAGTCGGAGCATCATCTCCGGTCTTGAGATAGACTCTCCATCTCGTGTTGTAATTGGCGGAATCATCCGAATCAGCGACAGGCTGATACGATTCATTAAGAGCGGTAGGACGGGAATTGTCCTTCGTCTCTGTCTGGCTGATCTTGATCTTGTCCTTGGCAAGCTGCGGATACCACTCGTATCCGTTGTTGTCGCTGTTGAGACGGGTTGCATAATAGCCGCAGTTGGTATGGGAAGAGACATCCGAAACATCGGTGCCGGTTGCATCCATAGCATTGGCGCCCTTCGGAAGGGCAGTCGTACCAGTCGTATAGTAGTGGAGCGGATTCTTATCCGTTGCCGGGCCGGCTAAAGCACTTCCGAGATCCTTGGCAAGGGACTTCGGTAAAGTGATGATGTTTCCGGAAGCATCCTTCTGGAGAGCACCTTCACGCATCGTTCCCCAGCCGTAGCCGGAGATGTTTTCCGACGGAGTCGGAACATAGCGGTTGTTGTAAACAACATGTCCGGCATCCGAGAACATCGTGATACCAGTCAGGTAGTTATTGACGGCATACTTCTCAAGGGTAGCCAGAATATTGGCTTTTTCGTTGTAGTCGACGGTAGCATAAGACTTACCACCAGCGGTGATGCCAGGCTTTTCAACGGTAAAGTGGACAACAACAGTCTTGGTGTCGGCAACAACAGTGATATCTGCCGTTCCGACCGTTTTCGGAGTAAGAAGACCGTTGATGTTGCTGATATCGAGAACTCCGGTATCCGAGGAGGTATAGGAAACGGAAGATGCTCCCGTAACGGTGAACTGATCAACAGTTTCCCCGATGAAAACTTTCTGGTTGGCGCCATCATCGATGCTGCCGCCCTTATACTTGATACGGATACGGCTGACAACCGGGGTGCTGGAAGAATCCGCAGACGGATTGCTTCCGGTTCCGGAAGTAGAAGACGTTGCTTCCGTCTTCTTGCAGCCAGAAGCCATAAAGCCGAAGGCAGAAAGCATGGCGATCATCGTGAGACTCGTACGTGTTGATTTTTTCATAAGGAACTCCTCCTTTATTTTCCACTGCTACCCATAAAACAAACAGCGTATTCTTTATAATAACATATCGCACCTTCCCTTTAGAGAAGGGATTTTTTAATATCCAGTAGACACATAAGCGAAGAGAATCGAAAGAATTACATATACGGCACCGACAGCAAGGAAGGGAAGATAGGGGAACATATGTTCGCTTCGCTTCTCGTCCATTGCTAGATGGTAGTCACTGGCAGTATCGTATTTCTTTGGACTGCCCTTGCGGAAGGAATTGCCCCAGTTCGTGAACTGATATTCGAAGATATCGAAGATTCCTTTTCTGTGGATGAAGGAGAAGCAGGCGATGCCAAGATAGGTAATCCCCGGGATCAGACAGGAGTTGGAGAGGGTTACAGCTTTCGTAAACGTCAGGGGAAGAACAACCGCCAAGGAGAGAAGAACAAGAGAAGACCAGGTGATCAAGCTCTTCCAGAAGTCATTCAGGAACATTTTCTTAAACCATAAGCAAGGATCCGAGGTAACCCGGATCCTTGCTTTACCTTTTCTACTTATGCTTCTTGAGGAGGAAAACAACCAGGGTTCCAATACCCCCAAGACCAGCGACGGATCCGACAGAAATCAGGGCAATGCCCCATCCCGGAAGACCCTTCGAATCATCCTTGGAAGAATCCGAGGAAGAGGAAGAAGAAGCGGAGCCGGTGCTGGAAGAAGAGGAGGAGGAAGTATCATCACCGGACGGGTTGCTAGGATCATAGTCAGCTCCTGTAATCGGTTTGTTGCCAGGAGCGACAACAGCATAGTTGATTTCGATCGTCAGACTGCCGTTGCTGACTTTGTTCGTCTTGAGATTGAGCGGGATGAATACATATCCGGTAGTGGCATCATATTCGAACTGGCTGGAAGTAAGGTTAGCGGAAGCGGAATTGATGTTGATTTCAAGATCATCCTTGCTCAGTCCGGCACCGACGTTGAAGACAACGGAGAAATCACCGGAATAGTCGGAACCGAAGGTCTTGATGGCCTTGCTGCCCTTGGTAATCTGGAAAGAGTAGATGACGGAAGTATCCGAACCGGAAGCATAGGTTCCGCTGAAGTCATAATTGGTAGTCGTATCGAAGAAGTCTCCGCCTAATCCCCAGGAGAAGGAATCATCGAGGTGGAAGAGATAACGGGATTCGTTTCCGGCCTTATCGATACCACGGAGAACGACATATCCTCTCTCCTTGATGGCATCCGTAAGGATCAGATCATCATAGTAGAGATCGGAAGAACCATCGACCAATTCGACATCATCGATGGATCCGGAATCAGCAATGAAGTCGGCGTTCTGGAAGACGGTGTGGATGACGTCTGTAGCAACGCCTCCCATATCCACAGTCTTAACGGCTGCAGACGAGAAGACCGGAGCGGTCTTGTCGACGAAGACCGTGTACTCCTTGGTCTGCTTCGTTTCCTTATTCGTCCAGCTGGTATGAGAGGAAGTGTAAGTATTGGCTCTTCCCGTGAAAGTGAAATCCAGAGTGTATTCGCCTTCGTCCACAGAGTTCAGATCAATCTGGGCAATACCGCGATGGAGGCAATAAGGATTTGTTTCACTGCTTTGGGTGACAAGCCAGGACTTCATCAAGCCCATACTGGCATCACCGGAATCCATATATCCGCCAAGACTGCTATAGAAGTAGGCATCCGTGACGTTTCCGGAACTCGTGACAGTGGAGCTGCCCTTCTTCTTCAGAGTCCAGGTTGCGCTAGAAGCAGAACGGAGGACGAAGAAGGAAGCAACGATGAAGTTGGACTTTCCAGGAGCGCCAGCATAAAGAGTCGTGTTGTCGCCCGGCTGAACTAGGTTACGGTAAGCCGTATCGTTATAGGAAATTGAAGTATCGAAGGTTCCAACCTTGGAAAGATCAGTGACCTTGGCCTTGGCACCGACAATAGCAGATGCAGAATAGGCATTCTTCTTCTTGTACTGTTCGTTCAGCCCCTGCATATAGGCATCGATCATATCGGAAGTATAGACTTCCTTGGTAGTATCCTTTTCGAAGTCGAAGTCTTCGACGATCTTGCCCTTCGTATAGTCGCCATAGAATCCCATATAAGGAAGGGAAAGCTGCTTGGCCTTCGTAGCAGAGGTGTCGCCCGTAGCATTGAAGGTAACATAGCCTTCAACGAAGGATCCACCGGCTTCGGAGAAGTACTTGTTGTAGTATTCCCGGAGAGTCATCGTCTCATCGGCATTGTGCTTGTTCCACTTCTTGGTGAAGGAAATATTGTCGATACGGACTTCGATGGTTCCATTCTTCGTGCCGTTGGCAGGAACAGTAACAGGAGTTCCTGCAACATCGGCAATCTTGTCATCATCGGTAGAAACAGTAGCCTTATCCTTCAGTCCGTCAGGAATCTTATCCTGGGAAGCAACACTATTCTTCTTGTTTGCTGCTTCATCTTCGGAAGAATACTGGATACGGAGGTTAGGAATCATGACAGAAGTAGTAGGAGTATAAGTTCTTTCTTCGGAAGAATCGTTATGAATAGTATAAGGAATAACAATGCTTGCTTCCTTGGTAGCATCGGAAAGGTCTTCCTGGTGGAGGGATCCATCATTCTTAAGTTCAGCCTTAGCCTGAGAATTCGTGATGACCGTGTTAGCAGCATTTGCATTCATTTCGCCGGTGTTGTCATTCAGGGTAGAGGTGACATAAGCGTTGGCAGAAAGGATACGGCTGACATTGACACGGCCTGCACCCTGAAGACGCGGAGAAGCGGCAACAGTAGAGTCGTTATATCCGTGAATCTGATCTGCGGTGGACATAGCCATGGCAGAAACATTCTTCTTGTAGGCGGCAAAAGCCGTATCGGTCATAGCAGTGCCGGTTCCGAAACCAGCCTTGGCCTGGGAAAGAGCATTGGCAAGAGCGCCAGTGAAGTTCGGAGCAGCCATGGAAGTACCGGACATATATTCATATCCGGAGAGATAAGAAGAACCAGTCGGATTAGTAGACTCATATCCGACAGTCTGTGCATCGATGGCACCCATGATGAGGGAGCCCGGAGCAGAGATCGTAGGATTGAAATCCAGGTTATAAGTAGATCCGTTGGAAGTGAAATCAGAATAGGCGTTTCCATCCGGAGCAGTCTCGACCTGGTTCTTGGCAAGCTGGAATTCTCCATTGCCACCGGCATCACCCTTAAGCGGAGTGCTGGAAGAAAGAGCAGTGAAGCCGACCGGAATGCCGTTCGGACCGCCTATAGCATCGATATCGGTGGAAATA
Source organism: Bacillota bacterium (assembly GCA_023459795.1). Lineage (GTDB taxonomy): Bacteria > Bacillota_I > Bacilli_A > RFN20 > CAG-288 > Enterosoma. Next base: position 100,312 of record JAEWSP010000018.1, on the reverse strand, counting down.
TCCATGTTCATGCTGACGGCACCCGGAAGGTTATTGATAACAATAACACCCGCTGCACCATAGGCCATGGCGTTGTCGATCTTCTCAACGAAGGTGCAGCTGCCTCTATCGATGACAGCAACCTTGCCGTTCAGATAAGTCTTTTTGGCATTGGCATCGGTAGGATCCTTGCTGTTGTTGACCATGGACTGCTGGAAATCGGAATCCGTTCCAAGTCCCGGAATACGGACAAACGGAATCTGCTTCGAGCTTTCCGTTCCAAGAAGATCGGTGATCTTGTGTTCGACAGCAACATCATCCTGCTGGCCCTTGACGTTTCTCTTGATGATCTGATCGGAATAAGAAAGAGCTTCTCCGTAAGCAAGGAGAATAGAAGAATAGAATGCCTTCTCCGGAGTAGTAGCAGCGATGATGTTGGCCTTTTCGTCATAAAGGGAAGAGGAACCGATCATGCTCGGCTCTACGGTGCTGGTCGTATAGTCGGCATAGCCGGTAGCACTGTTGAAGTTGGATTTTCCGGCGTTTCCGGCGGAGTAGTTAACGATGACGCCGGCATCCGAAGCGCCTTGGACTGCCTGGAAAGTACTGTTGGAAATAGTATCGTCAAAATCGGTAAGGTCAGTACCAAGAGAAAGGTTGACGATATCCAGCTTCAGCTTGGCAGCGTCTTCCAGAGCAGCAATAATTGCAGGCTCTCCGGCTCCACCTGCAGAATTTGCAGAGAAGACCTTGAGAACAGCAATCTGGGCATTCGGAGCAATACCGGAGAAATCCGTACCGTTAGCAGCGGCAAGGGAAGCAACGTGCGTTCCGTGTTCGCCGGCTTTTCCCGGAGTGACATCCTTGGTTTGGTCTGCATAGTTACGGGCAAACGGAACCTTCTTATTCACATAAGTGAAATAATCTTCTCCGCCGGCTTCGGCAAACTGGGTATCCAAAGCACTCTGGCTAAGGGTTTCCGTAACATCCGAAGTGGCACGGAAAGCAGCCGGATTGAGGTTGTACTTGATGGAAGTATCCTTTTCGCAGGTGGCGCCTTCCGATTCGGCAGTAGCTCTTGCGCTGGTTCCTTCGACCTGGTTCAGATAAAGGCCGGTATCGATGATACCGATCGTGATGCCCTTGCCCTTGGCATTGGCAAACGTGTTGTCTTTTCCTAACGCAGTCTGGATCTCTCCATCCGTAGCCCGCATCGTTTCGCTGGAATAGTTTCCAAGCTTCAGGCCCATCGTCGCAGTGTTGTTGATTTCGGAAGTGTCCGTTCCAGCAGTCAGTCCGGAAACATCTTCCGGAGCAGCATAGGTATGAGCAATCTCCATGGTCTCGACGCCGGAAATAGCTTTGATCTTGTCTGCATCAGAACCGTTCTTGAGCGAGATAGCGAATCCGTTCATGACGGTGTGATACTGGTTCGTGATGGTGTAGGAATCAGCAGAAAGCTGATACTTGATCTGGGAAAGAACCTTTTCCTGAGTCAGAGCGTCTTTTCCTTCCACCAAAACAATGTAATCTGTATTGTCCTTCTGGGACAGAACAGAAAGATCGACTGTTTTTGCTTGGTTCATCCAGGACCCCATCGCAAGGGTGCCCAGGACGGACAAGAACGACAAGAATTGTTTCTTCATAAGAAATGCCTCCCTGATTTGGTCGTAAGCAATATATTAAAAACCAAACGGGCAGGCTACTCAAATCAAAAAAACGCCGTCTTTATCCTCTTTTATAGGAAAAGAATAGAAAAGGAGGAACAAAGACCCCTTTCTTTCGGATTTTATTCCTCCTTTTTCTAGTAGATTCGTATAATGTGCTTACTTTTCCGTCTATGTGAAAGTGCTTACAAATTGTTTCGCAAACGCTTCCTTTTTCGATGATTAAGGCTCTTTTAGCTATGCCTTCATCAATTCCTCGACAAGCGGAACCATCGCTTCCATCTCTTCCTTGTCGATATATTCGTAACGACCGTGGCAGTTGTAGTCTCCTGTCCCGAGGTTCGGGCACGGCAAACCCTTGAAACTCAGCTGGCTTCCCGTCGTTCCTCCGCGGACCGGGAAATAGGTGTGAGGCAACCCCAGTTTGTCATAGGCTTCTTCCATTTCCTTTTCGATCTCAGGATGCTGATCCATGATGACCTTCATATTGTGATACTGTTCGCGGAAAGCCAATCCGATTGCTTCGTAGCCTAGCTTGTCGTTGATCCTTCTGGCAGTCAGCTTGCAGAGCTTGATAAGCTCCTGCTCTTCCGTCTCGTCGAAGGAACGGAGGATGTAATCCCCCTTGGCAGAATCTTCGGTTCCGGAAATAGAGCAGAGATGGATGAACGGCTCCTTCTGGTCCGTATCTTCCGGACGGAGGAACTCCGGCAGAGCGTTCTGGAAAGCAATCAGGACATTGGAGGCGTTGACCATCTTGTCCTTGGCCGAACCCGGGTGGATGGACTTACCCGAAACCGAAACGGTCATGCCGTATGCGGTGAAGGTTTCGATAGACGGATAAGTGATGTCTCCACCATCGACGGTATAGCCATATGCGCTTGTAACTAGATCCATGGAAACATGATCTGCATCTGCACCAATTTCTTCATCAGTCGTAAAGATGATTTCTAGAGGACGGGTTGGAATGTTCTTTTTCTTCATATATTCAATGGCAGCCATGATGATAGCAATACCAGCCTTGTCATCACCCCCTAAAAGAGTCGTTCCATCCGTATGGATCAAGGTGTGTCCAACCTCGTGATTGAGGCTTTCAAACTCCTTGGCGGAGAGAACCATATCCTTGTTCAGAACGATGTCTTTTCCGGTATAGACTTCCTGGATTGCTTTGACGTTGTGGTCGGAAGCCTGCGGGGAAGTATCCATATGGGCAAGGAGAGCTATCCTCTTCTTGGTGCCGGTACCGGCAAACTTGGCATCGATGATGCCGAATTTGTTGACGGAGATTTCTTCCGGATCAAGGGCCTGGAGTTCCTTAGCAAGAAGCTTGGAAAGAACCAGCATCTTAGGATCCGAGCAGGAATCCTTCTTCTCTTCTCCGGCGGTAGACTCGATAGCTACATACTTCAGAAAACGTTCTGTGACATCCATGTTTGGAATCTCCTTTTTTACTTCAGCTTATAGATAAACCGACATTCCATGTACTGATCCTGGAACCGGTAGGCGTCTGCAAAACTCCCTTGTCCAAGACGGGACGGAGAAAGCATAGCCTTGGTGCTGTCATCCAGGATGAGGTTAGGCAGGATTTCCGGTCCTATATGAACACAGCGGCGGATCGTAGAATCAACGACAAGCGGACGCTCCAGGTCATAGCTTACCGCTCTAATATCCTTGTCGGAATGATCGTGATCGAGAAGATCCTTGAAGCTCATATGGCGGAAGCTGTAAGGAACAGAGATCTGATCCAGGACGAGAACGGCATTGGAGAGTCCTTCCTCCTTCATTTCCCGGCGATAGGAGTTCAGCAGGATGGCGTAGTGATACGCTTCCTTGTATGCCTGGTCCACAGTTCCATCAAAGGTGATAAAGAGGTTGTCTTGATGCGTATAGAGGCTTAGGAAGGAATGAGGGCAGATTCTCCGGACGGTCTTTTCGATAAGGGCTGCATAGGACTGCATCTCCTTCTCCGTCGGCTTATCCTTACCGATGCTAAGGCATTTCACGAACAGGTAGAGGAGCGGGAAATTCTGTCCTTCCGTATTCTTCAGGACTTCCATGGCAGAGACAAAGTCATACGGATTAGCAATCGTATCATGGGAGAGGATCTTCTTCCCGTCTCCCTTCTCCACGACTTCGTAGTTATGGCCGTTAGACAGGAACTGTCCTTCCGGTTGGAACTCCTTGATGGATTTATAGTTTGCCAGTACGATGTTCTCGCCGATGTCTTCCTTGCTCGGATCAAGGACAATCCTCGACCATCCGGTCTCGCTGTCCTTGTTTCCGTAGTCCGGATACCGCATGATACGTCCGGCAAAATCCGTGGCATCATAGCTGTCCTGTCCGTAAAGAACCTTGAAGAGGGATTGATCCCGGCGTCTAGTTGTTTCTTCGTTACGGAAGAAGGAGACATCTTCTTCTCCCAGGTCTTCGATAGACGGCTGTAGATGGACGATAGTCTCTTCTTCCTCGTTTACCGGAACAGGAGAAAGGAGAATATCCGGAAGATCGGCTGATAGCCATTCCGGATGGCTTTCTCTCTCCTTGGCTAGAGTATCCAGTGCAAAGGGAATATGGTTTTCCAGGAATGCTTTCTTGATTTCTTCCTTCTTGGAAAGCTTCATGCCAAGCTTCAGAAGCATCATATCTTCCTGATCCTCCCCTTCCTTCTTCTGGTCATTGGAAAGGAACTGATTAGCTTGAGCAAGCTGGTTCTGAAGGTCCTGTACTTGTTCGAAAAGTGCTTTTTTCTCTTCTTCCTTGGCTGCAAAGGCATCTTTGGTTCCACTGGCTTGGTCTTTCTCTTCTTCCAGCATCTTCTCTGCCATCTCTTTCTGCTCGTTCAAAGTAGCCAGAGATGCTCCCATCTGGGAAACCATATCCGTCTGTTCCTGCTTTTCTTTTTCGGCTTCCAAAAGCTTGGCAGAAAGGTTCTCGTTTTCTATCGTCAGGCCTTCATTCTTCTTCTGCAGTTCTTCCGCCTTGTTCGCAAGGCCAGCGGTCTCCTGTTCCTTCTTGGAAAGAAGGCTCTGAAGCTCTTCCGTTTTCTTTTCCGTCTCGACAAGATCCAGATTCTTCTTTTCCTCTTCTCCCTGATTCTTCTGCTGAAGTTCAAGAAGCTGCTTATTTAGGGCTTCTTTCTCCGCAAGGAGATTAGCTTTTTCCTGATTCAGAGAATCCAGCTGGTTGTTCTTTTCCTGAATCTGGTTTTCTTTGTCAGAAAGAAGAGAAGTCAAAGATCCGTTTTGTCCTCCCAGGACAAGACGGCTGTTCTTTTCGCTTTCATAGGAAGCGGAAAGATCAGCTTTCTCTTTTTCCAGCCCTGCGTTCTTCTCCAGAAGATCCTGCTTTTCTTTTTCTAAAGAAACCAAAAGACCATCTTGCTGGTTTTCTCCGGCTTTTTCTTTTGTAATTTCTTCATTCAAGGATTCCAGGGTGATAGAAAGCTCTTCTTCCTTCTTCTGGAGTTCGGAAAGCTTGCTATCCAGTTCTTCTTTTGCTTTGTTGCTCTCCAGAACTTGGTTCTGCAGTTCTTCTACCTGTTTCTTAAGAGCAGCGTTTTCTTCTTCCAATACAGAAGGCTTTTGCTCTTCCGGAACAACATTCTCAACTACTTCAGTATCTTCTTCTACGATAGGAGAAGGTTCTTCTACAGGCTTTTCTTCTTCTGTTGCTGATTCTTCTGCAACCGTTTCGGGAGCTGCAGATTCTTCCGAAGAGACAGCTTCTTGCTGATTATCTTCCGCTTCTTCTGTTTTTTCTTCTGCTTCTACAGCAGGCTCCGTATTGTCTTCTCCCTGGGCGGCATCTACAGCTTCTGTTGCTTCTTCCGCTACTTCTCCTGTCTTTTCTTCTGTTTCTTTTTCTTCCCCGGTTTCTGCATTTTCAGAAGAATCATCCGTTTCCGGCTTAGGGTTGTCCGGAAGGGAATCGGTTGGAGTATTGACAGCAAAGAAAACAGGAGAAGAAGCTTCTCGCTGTTCTTCTTCCGGTTTTTCTTCGTTTGTTTCTTCTACGACAGCAGTATCTTCCGTAGGCTCGGTTGCTTCTTCCGTCTCCGTTTCGATTTTTTCTTCTTCCGGGGCTTCTGTTGTTTCTTCTTTTGTTTCTTCGGAAGCTTCTTCTGCCTCTGGTTCTGCTTCCGTAGTCTCTTCTGAATTCTCTTGAGACACTGCTTCTGTCTCCGGCTCTGCTTCTACAGTCTCTTCGTTAGTTTCTTCTACAGTCTCGGCAGTTTCTTCTGTAGTTGCTTCCGTATTTTCTTCCGTAGTCTCTTCCGTATTATCTTCGGTGTTCTCTTCCGTAGTCGCTTCTGTTTCTTCGGCAGGTTCTTCTGTTTCTGCTGCTTCCGTTTCTTTTGTTGTCTCTTCTCCTTCTTCCTGTTCCTTTTGTATTTCTTCCAAGGTCACTTCCTTAGGAGCGGCAAAGCTCGTGGTTTCATTCATATCGTTGATAATCGGAGTCGAGAAATCCTTATTCGGAAGAGAAGAGAAAGAAGCAGCCTGAAGCCGCTCTTCCTGTTCCGGATGGCCTAAAGCAATATTCCTGCGGTTCTGATGGAAATCCTTATCCTGGGATAAATCATAAGGATTCAAGGATAACGGAGCATCATGATCCGTTACATCATAAAGATCGAAATTTTTATAAGCTTTGCCTTTCCGCATTTCGAAATGAAGGTTTCCGATGCTGAAAGAAGTCTTGCCGTCTCTTTTTGCAATGGCATAGAGAGTAGCCGGAATCAGGTTGTCCTGATTCTCGCTTCCGCCTAGGCTTAAAGGACGGACAGGTTCTACATCCCAGCCGTAAGGAGAAGTAGGATTTTGGAAATCTTCCTTCTTCATTTTTCTGGAAGCATAGTCATATGCTTCCTCTGCAGTTCCGAAGATTTTCTCCCAGAACTCATTTGCTTCGTTTTTATCCATACCTGTCCCTCCTCTTTCGCTGTTGCCTTAATTATATTCTCCCCATCCCGAAGAAAGAAACCAAACCGGCAAGGAAAAAGAAGAAAAAGGAGAGCTTGCCGCTCTCCTTGGTTTTCTGTCGAGAGCTAGAAGGAAGACATACGGATCGGAGTAATAATCTGAATGTTCTCAGGGTTATCGTTCTTTACCATAAACATACGGGTAGCAGAAGCAAAGACGAAGGTGAAGGAATCCGTTGCCAAGGCTTTGACAGCAGCAATGGCGAAGTCGACATTGAAGCCGATCTCAAAGACGTCTTCTCCTTCTTTGATCTGGAAAGTAGCATTCTTCAGTACTTCCTGGGAGGTACCGAAATTCGTGGAACGGGCGGAAATCGTCACGCCGTTCTCGCGGCTGATAGTGAAACGTACCTGGGAGTTCCTGTCTTCGACGCTGGAGATGATCTTTACACGGTCTGCAGCAGAAAGGAATTCGCTTGTCTTGACCGTTACCTGATACGGGAATTCCGGCGGAATAAGACGATCAACAGACGGGAAGTCTCCTCTAAGAAGTCTGGTAGAAAGAGCAATGCCATCCGTGACGAAGAGAGCAGACTGATCATCGATGAAGATCTGGCAGTTTCCGGTCTGTCCGATGCCGGTCACCATGCTGAGAGCATGGATCGGGCAGGTGAAGGAGAATTCTGCTTCGGTATCCGGTTCGGAAACAGCATTCTGAGCCATTCTATAACTATCGGTAGCCATGAAATAAAGCTTGCCACCATGAGCCTTGACGTTGATGCCGTAGAAGAGTTCCTTCGGTCCACGGGTAGCAACGGCATAGCTAGTAGTATCAAAGAGGGATTTCATATCCTTGAGGGAGACAGCGAAACCTTTCTTGCCTTCCGGAACCGTAAGATTGACATCCGGGTATTCTTTTCCGTCTTTGGTAACGAGATTGAAATCCGTGGTGTCATCCGAGATATTCAGGAAATTGGAATCCACTAATGCTAAGGTGACGACATCTCCGCCCATCTTAGCAACGATATCTAAAAGCATTCTGGCGGGAGTTTGGATCAATCCCTTTTCGATGTTGAGAATGACGTCATTGCCTTTGGGATCCTTCATCGGCTGATTGATCTTGGTCGAGACATTGCCATCCGAGGCAATGATATCGACATGGTCCTCTTCGCAGTCGATCAGAAAATTCATATACTGGGCTTCGGCAGACTTTGCCGGAATAGCCTGGATAGCGTATGTCAGAAGGCGTAGAAGTTCCGTTCTCTTTATTGTCAATTTCATGATTTTAGATCTCCCTTTATTAGCGATATATATATTATAAATATATATATTTGTAGGTGCTATAGGTAAATCGATAAACTGGTCTTTTTCGTGCCGAAATTTGTTTTGTTATCCGTTTTCCGAGAAGGGGCCGGCTTTGCCGGCTATAGAATGTCATTCTTCAAATACGAAATAAGGATATTAATAAGGGCGGTGGAAATGTGGATAACTTTTTAGACTGAACAGCAATTTAATAAAATTTCCTTTATTTATATCGAAAAGCTAAGCGAAACTAATGAAATTATATGCTCTTTTATCCCCAGATTTCTGTGGATAAAAGTACCGTTTTCCACTCAATCCACCAAGAAGAAAGAAAAACAGGCTTCGGTTTCCCGAAAGCCTGTTGTCTTATGCTTGGCTGCTCTCCTTACTGATCGTCTTTTTCAGCTCTAGAAGTGCTGTTTCGACTCTCGTATCCTTCCCCTTCATGGATTCAATCTTCTGAACGTTTGCAAGAACGGTCGTATGGTCCTTGCCGAAGGCTTTTCCAATCTCCTGATAAGGGAGAGAGAGGACGTTTCTGCTTAGGTACATAGCAATCTGTCTGGCTAAGGCAATCTGACTCGTCCGGACTTTGCTTTTCAGCTGGGAAGAAGTCAAAGAGTAGTAGTCGGATACGATAGAGATAATCTCTTCTACGCTGACCTTGCCTTTCATCTTGCGATGGGATTCATCATCTTCGAAGATGGACTTCACGAAGGGAAGAGTAATCTTTCCCTGGGGTTTCTCAATCGTCATTTCGAAGAGGACTTTTGTGAAGGCTCCTTCCAGAACACGGACATTAGTACTGTAGTTGTTGGCGAGGTATTCCAGGACTTCCGGAGCAAATAGAGAAAGATCTAATCCGTTATTCCGTATCTTCATCTTCAAAATCTCGATCATCGTTTCTCTGGCCGGAGTCGTGATGGAGATAGAAAGTCCTCCGCTGAAACGACTGACGAGTCTGTCCTGAAGGTGTTCATCTCCCATTTCCGAGAGCTGCATCGGGGACTTATCAGAGGTTAAGACAATTTGTTTTCCCTGTCCAACAAGAAGATTGAACACATTGAAGAACATTGTCTGAGTTTTGTCTTTGTCGGCAAGGAATTGAATATCATCTACAAGAAGCATATCGATAGTAGAGAAAAAGTCTTTCAGATTCTCGCTATCTTTGAGTCCTTTGCTATATTTAACGAATTCTTCAATAAAATCATCCGATGTAATATAAAGGACGTTGCTGTCCGGATGCTGCTCCTTGTAGGCATTACCGATTGCCTGCAGTAAATGAGTCTTTCCCATGCCGGATTTGGAATAAAGGAAGATAGGATTGCTGACGCCTGGTTTTGCAACAGCGAATAACCCGGCCTGATAAGCAGCTTTATTATTGGATCCTACTACAAAATTATCGAATTGGAAGGCGGGAGATAGGTGGCTGTTCTGGAAGAAACGCGCAGAGGCATCCTCAACCGCTATTTTTCTTCTGGAATAACTGGCTCTATCTGTCACTTCCACCTCATATTCATCCGATGTTACATCGTGAAGAATATTGGTAAGAGGAGTGAGATAAAGAGCTTTGATAAGCTGAGCAGAAGACTCACTATCGGAAACAAAAACAGCCTTTCCGCCATCCAATGATTTCAGGCCAAAAGATCCGTCACCGAAAACATTGTCGTAGATATTCTGCGGAACCTTTTCTTTCAGATTTTCCAGGACGAGCAGGAAGATTCTTTCTGTCTGCCGGTTGATTGTTGTTTCTTTCATTCTCCACCCCTCCTACTCAAAGCCTCTTGATTATACCCTAATTCGTTCTGGATAGAAGAAAGAAAAAAGTTATCCACCAACTTATATGAGAAGAAATCGTTAAGTATAAAAAATATTAAAACCACTTATCCACCGTGGTGTATAGTGGATATACGGTGGTTAAACGGGGTGTGGATAACTTCACGGTGGATAAGTTGATAAGTTATCCACAAAAGGAAAGTTATCAACAACAAAATCTTTGCTATATATAAAGGCTTTTTGCACTTATCCACCATAATAATTATGGGTTACAAACAACCGGTTGATAACTCTATTTTTGGTGGACAAGTGGTGGATAACATGCCAAAGTTATCCACTTTACTACTTTGTTATCCACCTCTGTTCTCCACCACTATAGAAATGGTGGTAAATCGATTCGAAAACACTGTTTGTATACTTCTTTTCTATTTTTATAAATTGTGGAAAACTTTATTGACAAGGTTTTTTTGCCAAAAACACAGTTTGAAATGGTGGTAATAAAGGAATTATTATGTATAATAAGTTCTATCGAAAAAAGGAAGATAAAGTAATGGAAAAACCACAAGAAAACTCTAACACATTCGACTTTGTCAAATATGATCGGAAAGGTTTCTTCCACGCCATGCTTTTGGGAGTCGCTATGGGGCTATTTGCAATTATTCCGGGAGTCAGTTCTCCTGCTTTGATGATGGTCTTTGGCTTGTACGACAAGATCGTTTATGCCAATGCTCATATTTTTAAAGATTTCAAACGCTGCTTCCTTTTCCTTCTTCCCACTTATATTGGAAACGCGATTGGATTTCTGGCCGGTCTTTTTGGGTTGCAAGCCCTGCTTAAGGTACTGCCATTTTCGACCATACTTCTCTTTGCCGGATTGATGATTGGTTCCTTCCCCGTTTTGCAGAGGAATATTAAAGGTTATAAGAAACAATCCAAGGATTGGTTGATGATGGTTTTAGGACTCCTGATTCCTGCTCTTATCTGTTTCCTGACTTTGTATTTTACTCGCAGCGAGATCTTCCAGCGTCCAGTCATTGATTCCTCATCTACCCTTTATGAAAAAGCGGACCAGGCATTTGGAACTACCTATCCTGTTTCCCTATATCTATTGATTGCTCCAATCGGTATGGTAATCGGTCTTACCCAGGTTGTTCCTGGCCTTAGCGGAAGTGCCTTCTGCATGATGATCGGAATCTATTCCGGAATTCTAGACACAGTACATATTGGGTACTGGGTTATTCATCCTCTTATCTTTGTAATATATGCTCTTCTAGGTGTCGGCTTTGCTCTTGGATTCTTCTTTACGAATGTTCTGGTGGATCATTGCTTCAGCAAGCACAGGCAGCTTACCAATGAAGCCATCGTCGGTCTGTCTTTAGGTTCTATCCTGATGATGTTCTGTTCCAGGGAAGTCTTCATCGATGCCTATATGAAATGGTATTTCCAGATTCAGGATACAGGTGCACTTACCCGGGGAGAAATCGTAGATGCCGCTCTTGGAATTCCGTTCCTTGCTCTTGGAATAATTATCTCTGTGCTTCTGGTGAAGCTAGGAGACAAAAAAGACAAACAAAAATCATCCTGACCAGCCGGTCAGGATGATTTGCTTTTTAGTTGTTGGAGAAGGAGATATTGTAGCTGAAGGATTTGCCGTTGTTGAATGTCGTTGTCTTCGGGAAGGAAGCAGAGTAGGAAGAAAGAGAGAAGGAACTGCCGGCTTTGAAGAGGACGGAAGGAGCAGTGGAATCACCCTTATAGGTTTTCTGTGTTGCATTCAGGTCCAAGATAGACTTGTCCTTAGCTATCAAACGGAGTTCATCAAAGGCATCGTAGCTGGTAGGAAGCCCGAAACCGGATTCGGCTCTATCGCCGCCTTCCGAATTATTGATTGCTGCATTTACTAGATCCGTTGTGGAAAGAGGAGCATCCGGATTTGAGTATTCGGTTACGGTGGTGATAATACCGGAGGCTTTGAAAAGGCGGTGATCGGCGTGGTATATCCTAACGCCGGTTCCATTAATCGGAGCAGACCCATAGCAGTCATAGGACTGGCTGTCCATGTTGGCGTTCGTGTAGAAATCCAGAATCATATATTCATCATAGGGATTCACCCAGGTCTTCGTTGAGGTTGTTCCGTCTGCGTTTTGGATGGTTTCCTGATACTTTGTATCGCTGTAGTCTTTGGAATCATATGGAATCAGGACGACCTGGTGATTGTTTTTGGTATTGAGGCTGAGGGTGATGGTGCTGTTTCCGTATACGAGGTAAGGATCCACCCAACCATAAAGGAGTTTGGAATAAGGATTATGATCTCCGACGTTATAGGCCATCATATCGTATCCGCCAAGAGGATCGTAGGTCGAGGAATAGTAGGAATAATAATCCGAGAGGCCGAGAAGATGTCCGGTTTCATGGATCAGGACGTGGGCATCTCCTCCGGCATTTGCAATAGAGGAACCTCCGCTAAAGTCATCATTGAGGAAATCAAAGGAAGTCCATCCGAAGTTGTTGACGGTCGGAGAAGCTACGCTTGCGGGGATCACAGAAAGGGTCGAGGAATAAGCCCACCAGTTGGAGGTGGAGCTTGCTTCCGTGCTGTGTCCGTATATCATCCAGACGCTATCCAAATATCCGTCAGAATCGGAATCATATTGAGTGAGATCATATCCAAGGGTCTTCAGGTAATCCGGAAGAGCGGTCAGCATAGTTAACATGGATGCCTCGCTGAAAGACTCCGTAGAAGTGGATTGCAGGGCAGGAATACTGACCTGAGGATAGAAAGAAGGAGCAATGGAGCCGGTGAAATCCAGTTTTCCGTAACTGGATTTGTAGTAATACGAATGCAGGGATTCGAAATTCAGGTCCGTGCTCTTTCCGAAGAAGCACTTCTTCATCAGATCCCTGTTTGCCGTTGTATCATACTGAGTCTGATCCGTGAAGAATACCGGAACAATCAAAAGCGGAACCTTTCCGGTTGTCGGAAGGTAACGCCAGTTTTCATAATTCTTCTTGGCATAGTAGTTAGGGATGCTGTACTTCGTTGCATCTACATCATCGGGAGCGATGTAGTTGTTGGTTCCGGTCGTATGAGCGGAGTTGGGATTGGTGATGGTCAGCTTGATCGTATTCGAACCGGTGACGATGGGATTTGTTGTATCCGTATATTTTTTCGGAGCCGTGTCTCCGCTTACGATTGTGATATAGAAAACTGCTGTGACCGTCTTTCCGTCTTCTGAATAAGTAACGGTTACGGCTTTCGTTCCGTAATCATCTACGGTGAAAACATCTCCTTCGGAAAGAGTCTTTCCATCTATGCTGAAGGTAACAAGATCGGTAACAGTCGTATCCTTTTGTTCCGTTTTCTTGACTCCGTTCAGGTATCCCTGGAAAATTACGGTATAAATAGCGCCCAGGCCTTCCGAAGAGAAAGCTTCCTGGTTTTTGACAATATAGATGGTCTTTGTCGGAAGAGAAGTAAGATCCAGGTATCTGCTCTTTGGAGTTGCTGTCCAGGTCGAGATGTCAAAGCTGGCAAATCCGACTCCTGTAACGGCTACTGTGATCGTATGGGTTCCATCCTCGTAATCCAGGATATCGCCGTTAGCAATCTCTTCTCCCGTTTCGGAAAAAGTTAGGGTATAGTCGCTTGCTGCTTCTTTGGTCCCATCTTCGTAAACCAAAGAAACAGAAAGACCGGAAATGTCAAAGGCATCTCCTCTACGGTATTCTTTCTTATCCGGTGGAACGATCTGGATTGCAGAAGCTTTTTTACTGGAAGTAGAAGGGGCGCCAGAAGTAGAGGAGGTAGAAGAAGAGGTAGAGCCTCGGGAAGCGTTTAAGGAGCAGGATGTCATCAAAAGCAAACCAGAAAAGAGAAGCCCGGCAAAGGCGGTACGTTTTCTATTACTCATATGAAGCCTCCATTTGGGAAAAGGCGGTTCTATTTTATGGGTTATTAAGGCAAAGAGCAAATATTTAACTTATAGATCCAATATGATAAGTCCCTTTTCAAGAAGAAAACAGGAAAAAACAAAGGGAAAAGGAAGAGGATTATTTTTAGGAAGAAAAAAGAAACAATTAGGAAGTGCTTTCCTTTTTCTTGGGAAAAGAGAAAAGGAATCCTTTTTTACGTTATAATAACCTAGATGAAAGCCATTATCGAATCCGGCGGTTATAAACTGACCGACAAACCAGATCATTTATCGTCTTACTGGAAGGACCATTTCTGGCTCCTTCTTTTTATCACGGTCACTGGAATCGGATACAACATCGGCATGATTGCCAACCCTTATTTCCAGGGCAGGCTTATCAATGCTGTTTCGGCAAAGAGCGATGTCTCTTCTATCCTGGCATTGCTAGTATACTATCTTCTGGCAATGCTTATAGTCCAAGGATTCCGTTCCGGAAAGAGATTTGGAATCCGGGTGTTTGCTTATCAGACAACCCATGCGATGCGGCTCAATGTCTACAACAACCTGCTCCAGGAAAAACCGGAAGACCTGCAGAAAGAGAATGTCGGTGCTCTTCTCTCCAGAGCAATGGGAGATGTCAAAGCAGCCGTAGAAGGCATGCGGAAGATTACGACCGAGATCTTCGATACCGTCATCCTGTTCCTGTCTTATATTGCTTATCTCTTCCTCTTTGATCCAAGGATCACTGCCTTTGCCTTGATCCCGGTTGCTTTCTCGATCCTGGTTGCTTTTGTCTTGAGAAAACTGGTCTATACTTCTCAGGCAAAGAGCCGGAAGAGCTATTCCGTAGTCTCCTCTCTGGCCTTCGATACCTTCGACCACGCTCTCCTTTACCGGGTATACGGAAGAGACAAGGCAATCGAAGAAAAAGCAAGCAAGGCACTCTCCCAGTATCAGAAGGATACGACTAAAAGCAACGTTCTTTCCGATACCATGATGCCTGTTGTCGATATCCTTGCCCTTGTCGGATTGATACCTATCCTTTACCTCGGAATCGGAATGGTCCGGAATGGTACTCCTGTTTTCTATCCTAATCCTCTTCTCCCTTCCGATGTCTGGGATGACGGACTTTTCGAAGCTTACCTTACGGTCTTCATTCTTCTTGCCAAGAAGTCGAGCCATACGGCAAAGCTTTTCACAACGGTCCAGAAAGGTCTTGCCAGCTGGAGGAGAATACAGCCATTCATGAAGCCTTATGCTCCGTATGAGTCGCCGGAGGAAGTGAAGAAGGACGATTCCTTGGTCTTGAAGGACTACACCCTTACTTTATCGAACAAAGACCGGATTACAAATTTATCTTTCACTGCAAAGAAGGGACAGATTATCGGAATAACAGGAGAGATTGCTTCTGGAAAAAGCGTATTTCTTAAAACGCTTCTAAAGGTTCTTCCGTATTCCGGAAGCATGGCCTTGTTTGGAAAAGAAGTTAAAGACTATTCGGACCCGGAGATTGTCGGAACAATCTCCTATATGGGACATAAGGCGGACCTTTTGACGGATACTCTTAAAGACAATGTAGCATATGGAGATAATGTGGATGTCGGGAAAGCTCTTGCCTCTGTTTCCTTTGCAAAGGATCTTTCCGGTATGCCGGAAGGGGAGAAGACAATAGTTGGAAATGAAGGCGTCAAGCTGTCCGGAGGTCAGCAGGAAAGAATTGCTTTGGCAAGAACTCTTTCCCATCCGAAGGATCTGATCCTCTTAGACGATCCTTTTGCCAGCATCGATGTGACAACGGAAAGAGAAATCCGGAAGACCGTTCTGGAAGAGAGGAAGAAGGAGTCCTTGATTCTTCTAGTCTCCCATAGGCTTTCCCTGTTCCCGGACCTGGATGGAATCCTGGTCCTGGAAGGAAACGGCAGATGGTCTTTCGGCACCCATGAAGAACTGCTGAAGAAGTCTTCCTGCTACAAGAGGCTTTGGGAGCTTCAGACAACAAGCGGGGAGGCAGGGAAATGAAAAAATTCACAGTCCGGTCCTTCCTGAAAGGATATATCCGGAAACATATCAAGGAGACAATCCTTCTTGCTGTTTCGATACTGATGGAATCCTCTCTTGTCCTTGCCCCATCCTTCTTTCTGAAGATCATCTTCGATCAGTACTTTGATACGGCAGCCGAAGTCGGAGTCTCCTTCCTAGGCATTACCCTGCTCTACTTCGGAAGCTATCTTCTCTCCGCAATGTTCTCCTTCCTGGAGACCTATCTTGTCGATAGGATGGGCCAGGAGATGATTGCAGACCTTAGGAGGCTGATGATCCAGAAGACACATAAGATGAAACCCGGGTATTTCACCAAGCACGGAACCGGCGAGATGACATCCCACATCATGGATGATGTCACAGCAATCGAAACCTTGTTTGAGAGCGGACTGGTTTCTATTCTTGTTTCTTCCCTGAAGATTATCTCTATTACGGTCTCCGTGTTCTATTTCAGCTGGGTGCTGGGACTGATACTTCTCGCTACCGTTCCGCTGATTTTTCTCCTTACGGAACTGTTCCGCCGGAAGAGCAAGAAGGCGCAGCTTCAGGTAAGGACTGCCTTAAACAAGGAAAGCAATATGCTCTCCGAATCCATCGATACGGCGGTTACTGTCCATAACCTCGGGAAGAGAGGGTATCGGGAAGGCAAATTCAACGAGAAGCTGATCGATGGCGACAAGGCACAGAACAGAACGGCATTGTTCGATTCCTTCTATCCGCCCCTTATTGATCTGCTTCAGTCCCTCGTCATCGCCTTGGTTACCTTTGCTGTCGTCAAGACGATGAATCTGGATTCCTCTTCCCAGATTGTCGGTCTTACCGTCGGCTCCTTTGCTGCTTCCCTGAACCTGATCCAGGATCTTTTCTCTCCGGTGAAAGAACTCGGGCAGGACTTCCAGTCCCTGCAGGAAGGCTTCTCTGGTGTCATCCGGGTAGAGGAATTCCTCAACGAAGAAGAAATAAACGGAAAAGACCAGACCTTTACTGCTTCCTATGTATTATCTAGGCCAAATAAACCAATTCTCCAATTTGACAATCTCTCTTTCCGCTACGAAGACGGAACGGAATATATCTTTGACCATGCTTCTTTCTCCCTCTCTTCCTTGGACCAGGCATCCCTGACCGGGAGAACCGGAATCGGAAAGACCACCCTCTTCAAGCTGATCCTCGGGCTTCTTCCTCCAACCGAGGGAGCAATCCTTGTGAACGGAGTCAGTACCATCCAGATTCCGGACGAGGAAAAGAAGAAGATCTTCGGATACGTCGAACAGGGGTTCTCCCCTGTTCCCGGTACGGTTCTGGATCAGGTTACCTTAGGGGATGAGTCGATTTCTTTGGATGCAGTCCATAAGGCGATGAAGGAAGCCTTCCTGGATGATTATGTCTCTACCAGGATAAAAGGTGGTTATCATGCCCCCTTCAAGGAGACCGATTTCTCAAGAGGACAGTTGCAGCTATTAGGCCTTGCCCGTGCCCTTGTGAATTCTCCTTCTATTCTTTTGCTGGACGAGATTTCCGCTAACCTCGACTCCGAAACGGAGCAGGAAGTCATCCGGGCCCTTTCTGCTGCAAGCAGCAGCAGAACCGTTCTATCGATTTCCCACAGGCTTAGCGATCAGCTTGGCTTCAACAAGGTTCTCCTGGTTAAAAACGGGAAGATTACGGAAAAGAAATAAGCTTTTTAAGCGTTTATCTTTTGTGTCTGGTAAAGGAATTAAGGCTTGGTTTTTAGATAAGAAGGAACAATTTCCAGGTTTTGTTTTTTTGATGCCGGGATAAGACCAATAAATAAGGAACCCCGGCCAGTTTTTGATGAGGCAGAATACGCTAACGAAGAGTTAATCGGGAGGGCAGGCCGGCATTTAAAAGTTACGGTCCCGCTCCTACAATGGGTGAATTACCAAAAGGGAGAAAATGATGGAAAACATGAAAAAAAACAGTAATGCAGATTCTCTTTCTTACCTTTTGTGCTTCCTTTCTTCCGGGCTGTTCAAAGAACTCTACAAAGCTTAGCAAAGAGGAATATGATTCCTCTGTTGGAGAGCTGACCAAATCCTCTTTTACCTTAAGCAGGGTGTTTGCTGACAATATCGGAGTGGAAGATGGAGTCCGTACTCCGAATCCTGAATTCCCGGAATTGTACCAATATGATTACGTAAACCAGTATTATTCCTATACGAATGATGTAGAACCGGATAATCCTGAGGCATGTTCCTGCATATCTTGGCTGCCAAATCCGAATGAAGAACCTAATTCTCAGGTCCAAGGTTCTCGTGTGTATTACTGCTCAAAAAATGGATATGGCTGGTGTATTGTGAGTATGCCTTACAATGGAGCAAAGATGGATTGGTTCTTGGATTATTCCAAGCTTTCCTACAACAGCAAGAACAAGTGTTATACCGGAATCTATTTTGAAGGGAAGGATTACTCGCAGACGTATTCTTATTATGCCGAGGACGGGGAAATTAAAGAAATCCTATGGAGTTCGACGAGCAAAAATGATTATTTTAATTGGGAAACTCGCTGGTCAATCGATGAAGTGGGGACGACATCCGTTCCGATTCCTGATGAACTGAAAACAAAAGAAAAATAACTGCTTTTCTATTTATAAGGGTCTTCTAAGGCAATCAGAGGGAGAACCAGAAGAAGGGTTCCCTTCTTTACTGAAATAGGGATATCCTTGCCCTCTCCCAGGCATTCATTGCTGACTCCTAAAGGATAGGAATCCGTCAGTGTTTTATCTTTTAGCGGATAGAAGCAGTTGCTTTCCGTTACTCCTATTGAAGTTTTGCTAAGGGAGAAGAGGGAATAGCGGTACTTCTTTTTTCCGGACAGAAGGATGGAGCTGTCCTTCAGGATCCTAAGCTCCTCTTTTCCGTCTGCAGATAAAAGGATTCCGTTCCCTTTGTTTTCTTTCAGAAACAGGAGATACTGGATGCTGGCGATGCTTTGATCGATTCTTCCGCCAAGGCACCCTACCAGAACGAAGGTGTCGTATCCTTCTTTAAGCAAAGCTTTGATAGCGAACAAAGTATCGGTGTCATCCTTGACCGGATTCAGAGGCAGAATCCTTTTCGGTTTCTGCAGTTCGCCTTTCTTCAGCGTATCGAAGTCACCGACAAAGAGGTCCGGTTCTAACCCGGCAGAAAGGAAATAACGGTAGCCGCCATCGGCGGCTACCGAAGTGTCTCCTTTAAAGAGACTCGGGTTCAAAGAGGAATAATCGAAGGGAGCAGCACCGAAGATCCATGCCCGTTTCATTCGGAGATATACCCCGGAAGCTCGAATCCGTTCTTCTTTGCTTCTTCATAGATGATCTTTGCCGAGGAGAAATCTCCGTCTTCCGACTTCATCAGCTGGAGCTGGTAATACCCTTCCCTGGATTTCAGGGAGATCATTTTCAGGAATATCTGTTCTGCCTGCTTCCTGTTCTTCCTAAAAAGGCCTCCGTATTTGAGTTCCAACCCTTTGGCAAGAAGAGCCGTAGGATCCTGAAAAAACTCTCCTTCATTGAGGTAGCGCCTTGCCTTGAGCTTGTTCTCGTCTTTGGTAAGAAGATAGAGATAGTAGCAAGCTTTCCGGTTCCCTTCTTCTAGGGCTCTGTTTGCCTGTTCGTAAGCTTTCTCTCTGGTAACGGAGAAAGGAAGGGTATCTTCATTGAGATAGGCTTGGACTAGGAGAAGATGGTTTACCCCCTGAAAAGAATCGCTGACTTCCAGGATATGCTGGATATCGAAAAGCTTCTGATCCGTTGCAAACGGGTCAGAAGCGGCAAGGACGAGGTTCCTTAGAAGCTGGTAAGAGCTTAGTTTCTTTTCCATGGTCCCTTTTATTATAACTATTTTCTTTCTTGTTTCTTGTACTCTACTTACCAAGAAAGAAAAAAGTTATAATAGGTACGCTGAAAACCCGAAAAGGACATAAATCTATGAATACCCTAGTGATTCGTGCCTTAGCAAAGATTAACTTAGCGCTGGACGTTCTAGGCAAGAGAGAAGATGGATACCACAACATCGATATGGTGACGATTCCTCTCAAGCTCCATGATTCGATTGAAATTTCCAGGATCCCGGGAGAGACCCAGGATACTTATCTTTACTGTGACGATCCTAGCATTGTCTGCGATGAATCGAACCTTGCCTACAAGGCACTCGATGTCATGAAGAAACATTGCAGCGACACCGGAAGGTTCAAGATTTTTATTTATAAGAAGATTCCGGTGGAAGCCGGACTTGGCGGAGGAAGTGCAGACGCGGCTGCAATCTTCCGGGCTTTTGAGCCTGCCTTCCCGAAGTCTGCTAGCAGCAAGGAGGAAATCAACAAGCTTGCTCTTTCTGTCGGTGCGGACGTTCCTTACTGCTTCCGCAATCTCCCTTCCCGGGTTGGAGGAGTCGGAGAAGTGCTTTCTCCGATTTCCGTGAAGACCCTGTATTATGTCCTTATCGTGAAACCTCCGTACGGACTCTCTACCAAGAGCGTCTATCAGGCATACGACCTTGTTGATCCTGCCACTGTCCGGCATCCGGATATCGCGCAGCTTATCGAAGGACTGAAGAAGGGAGACGAGTCCCTTATCGAAAAGAACCTTGTCAATGTTCTTGCCATCCCGGCAATTAAAGCACTTCCTCTCATCCAGAAAATATTGGATCAGATGAAGGAGATGGGGCTTCCCCTTTGCGGAATGTCCGGGTCCGGAAGTGCCTGCTTTGCCTTAAGCACGGATAAAAAGCTTCTGGAGCATGCTTTGCATAACTTCTCCAAAGACGGAAATCTTGCTTATCTCACCCAGTTTGCTACGGATTGGGTTAAGTAAACATAAGTTGAGTTGCAACAATTTGCTTGATAAAATATCTATTTGTCGCTCAATTTGAGGTCCTCAGAAGGAGGAATCGGGTATGATCCAAGCGGTTATTTTTAATATCGATGGTGTAATTGCCGATACTGACGAATACCATTATCGTTCCTGGAAATCCGTAGCCGAGGAGGAAGGAATCCCTTTTGACCGTTCCGTTTATAATCAGATGCGGGGAACCAACCGCATGGACTGTGTCGCCTTGATGGCAAAGCGTGCCAACAAGAACTACACGGAAGAAGAGAAAATTGCCATTTCCGACAAAAAGAATGCTATCTACCAGAATTTTCTTACCCAGCTCACCGAGATGGACTGTCCGGAAGAAGTCCGTTCCACCATTGAGCTTTTGAAGAAGAACGGAATCAAGGTAGCTATCGGAACAGCATCTACGAACTGCGAAACCATTCTTTCCAAGATCAAGATGGAACATGTCTTCGATGTGGTCGTCGACGGAAACGACGTTGATGTCGCAAGACATGATTCCGTTATCTTCGACAAGATTGCCAAGGCTCTTGTCCTCTCTCCGAAGGATATCCTGGTCGTCGAGGATGGGTTCTCTGCTATCAAAGCCGCCAAGGAAGGCGGGTATAAGACTGCCGGAGTAAAAGAAGCAGCATCCTACTATCAGACAGATTACCCGCTTGTCGGCATTTCCGATATCCTTCCTATCCTTCAAAAAGAAAACAAGCTGAATTAAGCACAGCCTCCTAAGGGAGGCTGTTTTTCGTTTTTCAAAAATCAAAACAGATATTTTCTTGCTGTTAAGCCTCTTTTTTCTCTTCCCCTGGATCCGGATTCTATTTCCCTGAAAAGCTGCCTTTCAAGTCCCTTGGGAAAAGAAAGCGATTGCTTCCCTCCTTTTGCGGATTAGTCTTAGAAACCAACTCTAAGAGTGTTAGAATAATTCCGTTAGGGGGAACCTTTCGATATGAATTTTGGTAATGATGCCATTCTCTATGCGTTAAGCGCCAACGTCGATCTGGCCGAAGCCGTTGCGAAGGAGCTGGGGACGACATTAGGGAAGGTACATCTGGAAGTATTTCCGTCCAAAGAAGTGATGGCCTGCCCAGAGACCTGTGTCCGGGGCAAGAGGGTATTTATCATCGAATCTACCTGCCCGCCGGTCAATGAAAATATTATGGAGACTTTGGTCTTCATTGATGCTCTCAAGAGAGCATCTGCCAGCGAAATCAACGTCATCATTCCTTACTTCGGATATGCCCGTCAGGATAGAAAGTCCAAGCCGCGTGAGCCGATTTCCAGTAAGCTCGTTGCTGATCTTTATGTCACTGCCGGTGCCGATCGTATCCTCACCTTCAATCTTCATGCAGCCCAGGAGCAGGCTTTCTTCTCCTGCCTTGAAGATGACATTACTGCCGTTCCGCTTCTCGGCTATACCGTCAAGCATGACGAAAGCGTCGACAAGGCCAACCTTGTCGTTGTCTCGCCGGATCATGGCGGAGTCGTCCGCGCCCGCAACTTTGCGGAGATCCTGGATGCTCCGATTGCCATCATCGATAAGAGACGTAACAGCTCCCGTCAGCCGGAAGTCATGAACATTGTCGGAGACGTCAAGGATAAGGATTGCCTGATCGTCGACGATATGATCGATACTGCCGGTTCTGCGATTGCTGCCGGTGCCGCTCTTAAGAAGTTCGGTGCCAAGAAGGTCATGATGGCTGTTGTCCACCCTGTCCTTTCCGATCCTGCCTATACCCGTCTCAGCGCCTGCCCGTTCGATCGTCTCTGGGTCACGGACTCCATCCCGCTGGATGAACGGTTCAAGAAGAACAAGGATCTCAACATCACGGTTGTCTCCCTTGCTCCGACCATTGCTGCCTGCATCGATGCCATCAGCAACAACAAGTCTGTCTCCGATATTATCTCCAAGTACGTCAAGTAGGTTTAGAAACCAACACAAAGGCCCGGAAACGGGCCTTTTTCATTTCCTCTTTTTCTTTCTTACTCTCTTTCCGCTAATCGTGGTTCCAATTCCTGTTTTTTTCGCTAAAATAAGAAGTATTAAAGGAGCGGCGTATGGCATCTTACCGAAAGACCCTGTATATCATTGAAACCTCTGTTTTCTCCATGCTCATGGTCTTTGCAATCCTATCCCTTTGCAAGGTAAGGCCGTTCTATCCGGAAGGCGGCATTGCTACCCATCGTCCTTTCCAGTGGGATCCGGTCCAGGCAAGGACGGTTATCGTCGGGTCTTCCTGCGCATTCCTAGGTATCTGGGGACCGATGATTGTCGAACATCTGACTGGTTTCCGTGTCGGAAAGCCAGTGGATCTGTTCATCGCCTTTGACCTCTTCGTCTCCGTCTTCCTCGGAGAAGCCTGCCAGGTCTACTACAACCTCGGGGATTACGGATTCGATAAATTCCTCCATACGATAGGAACGGCACAGCTTGCCCTGGCAGGCTTTGTCTTGATGAAGCTTCTCATGAAGAAGAACGGATATACAGGAAGACAAGCGACCGGCTTATGCCTTCTCTTCGGCTTCTTCTTCGGAGTTGCCGTCGAAGCCTTGTGGGAACTGTATGAAGGCGGAGCAGACCTGATCTTCCATACGAACATGCAGAAATATATTCCGGACGATCTTTATGCCTGCATCGATCAGGATACGGGGATTCTCGGGGGAGCAAACGGAGAGATGTGGAATACGGGGAACTGCCACCTCAGCGAGACGGATATGACGAATTACTACAAGACATTTACAGGCTATAGGTATGCTGTTACGGATACGGACGGAGACATCATTGCCGATGCCTGCGGTGCGCTTCTCGGCATCCTCTCCAGCTATTTCGTATTCAAGAAATATCCGGAGTTCTCGGAACGGATCCTCTGGATCGATCAGGATTTCTACAAAGAGCATCAGAAGCATAAGCAGGAGAAGAAAGAAGAAAAAGAAACAGAGAAGAACAACAAGAAAGAAGAATAAGCCGCAGCTACTGGAAAGAGCGGAAATGGTTGTTTATGAAGGGGCGGTTGCAAAAGCGTTCAAATGAATTAGAAGCAATTAGAAGACGAGCTTAGAAAGTTTTTGGCATCTAAGTTTTGGAATTGACGTTGCTTTTTGAAAATGGTTCGCGGAATGCCCTTTCCAAAGCAAATCTGTTTTTGTCTAGAGCTTTTGACGAAAAATGTTCAGCATATGCTTCTTTTCAGACCGCAAAATTTCTTGGGGGCAAAACTCAGAAAAGCATTTGAAGCCAAAAGAGGAGCTTTACAATTGCTCTCATGGTGCAACACAAAGCAAAGACGATTCTTATAAAAAAACAGTTGTGTTAGAAAACAATTTATAACAAGAACAAAAAAGTGGTGTAATCAAAAAACACGATATTGACTTTAAGTTATCTACACACTATGATTATCAACGAGGCAAAAAATATGCAAGTGCCATTAAAAAAAGCATTGACTATCATAACTGTATTGAGTAGTTTTTTATGTTTTGGAAAGAATTCCAAAGGTCCAACTAATGTTGGAATAAATTCAGCCAAAGAAGAAGAGGTTCAGGACCAACTTGATAAAATTGAAGACTGCTATTCCAACCTTTCTATTAGTGATATTGAAGTACCTGCGTCAAGAAAGGAAATCTTATCTAACATTTCCAAGGCAAAGAATAGTTTGGATAATGTCTTTGCTGAATGTGATGAAAAAGGATCCAACTATTTCTTGGATGTTTCTAGAAACGTTATTGCTTCTTTGGAAAACCGGCTTTCTGCTGAAGAAGCAGAACTTGTTGGAGAAAACACAATCATCGATGCCTATGAATCGGCACTAATTAAGTATTCTGGTTTTGAAGAAGAAAGCGAAGGGGAAAATTCCTTCAATTTAACTTGGAAAAAACTTTGGTGGGGAATTTATGTTCCGGATCAATTTGTTTTCAAGATTGATGCCTCCACCTGTAGAAAAATTCTCTCTTATGGGACAGGGTTTATTGTTGAAGGAATTACGGCATTGTTTATGGCAACCAGAACGCCTATTGTTATGGCGGCTAGTTTAGCTCTTTTTGGAGCTGTTACTGGTAATCCTGTCATTTTGGCTGTCGTTTCTGCTATCTCTGTTTTATCCGAACATGCATTAGTAAGGTTTGTTGTGAATTTTTTTGTCTCTGTTTGTTTATCTGAGCTTTTCGACTATATCTATTCTCATTTTATTAAAGATGGTATTTCAATCTCATTTTCGTGGGAACGTCAGTTTGCGTTTGGACTTCAATAAAAATGAAAAAATGGCAACTTCGTTTGATTTGTACTCCTATATTCGTAGTCCTGGCAATCCTCGTTTACGGTTTTACCTTGGAAAACACAAAGTTCTTATCTTTGGAGTACTTTGGAAAAAGCCTGATTCTATGCCTTCCTGCCTTTCTTGGTTATGGCTATGAAGACTTCTTCTTTGAACTTGGTTTCTTTTCCAAAGGGAAGCCAGAAGAAGAAAAGTATCCGACAAAAGAAATATCCAATAAGGATGCCCATCTGAGTTTTTCTTATCCGAATCTTTTTAATAACGGATTCGTTCTTTTCAGTTTTTTCTTTGTAGTGGCAGGGATTAGTTTTACTCTTGTCTACTTCTTCGTTTCTTCCGTTACCGGCTATATCGTCGAAATCGTATCGGTATTAGCTATCTTTATCATTCTTCTTTTCGAATACCGGAAAAAGAAGAAGTTTGTCCAAGCGTATAAGGCAAAGCAGGGTCCGGAAAATCAAAAAGATGCGAAGGCATAAGCTTGTAACCGGTCTGCTTGTTTTTTGTACTTTCTTTTTCTGCTTAACAAAAAACCGTAATAGTATCCCCTACAATGCCTACTATTTGCAAGAAATAAACTTATCCAAAGGTAACGAAAAAGCTGTGTATTTTCCGAAAATTGCTGTCCTAGATTCCGGAATTCAAAACTCGGTTTATCATAATCAAAACATTGTTTTTAACAACACTGTTGAGCGTAAGCAACATTCCAGTCACGGATTAAGTACATTTTCAATAATTGGTTGCTCCGAATACAATAATTTGGGTTTGGCTTGTTGTTCTGATATCTACATTTTTGATGTTGAGGGTAAAGATAATATTGCCTCTATTCAAGAAGTTGAATCCGCATTGTATTGTTGTTGTGAATATGGCATTGATATAGTCAATATTTCTTTAGGAATAAAGAACGATTCCGGCTTGATTAGGGCTGCCATCGATAGATGCATAAGCAAAGGAATTATTGTTGTTGCCAGTTCCGGAAATTCCGGAACAGATAGTTTGTTGTACCCGGCCGCGTATGGAAATGTCATTGCTGTTTCAGGAATAGATAAGGAATGTAACGTTTGGAAAAAAGCAAACTTTAACTCCTCTTGTTTTCTTTTACCCTGCTTAGATATAATCTGTTTAGACGAATGTGAGAATGGAATCGTTATTAATGAAAAGAGTGGGACAAGTTTCTCCGCTCCAATAATGACCTCTATAATTTCTCTTTATGAAAGAAAATACGGAAAAGTTACAGAGGGTGAGATGAAAGACCGGTTAACACAAAGTTATGAAGAAAATATATTTAACTGCGAAAAGTTCCTTAATTAGTTTTCTTGGTAGGTGAGTAGTATAATCATCTACATATTTCCGAAGATGGAATGGGCTACTCAAGCTTATTTAAAGCGAACTGGGTAGAGTCATTCCCGACAAAGGCAACCCTGTTTTGCTGTAGTAACCATCCCCAAGGGTTAGGAAATGTTTTGAAACTGGTTTTTTCGGTAAAATTAATTCCCTTTGGCGCCTAAAAACAGTTCTAGGAAAGCTTCTGGATTTCTTCGGCTAGTTTTTGCAGTGTCTTCACGTCCAGTTGCCGTGCCCTGGAAGAAAGAAGCTCCGGCTTTTCCTGGCTTAGCGTAGGAAGGGAGTCCCTATATTCCGGCACCTCCTTGAGGCAGTTGTGGATGGTCTTGTTCGGATTCCGGAAGAGTGCCTTATAGACAGGATAGAGGGAGAAGGAAATCGACTTCTTCGGATCCGTATCAATCCTTACGAAGGCGGACTCCACCTTCGGGGAAGGATCGAAGGAGGAGTGGTCGACAAGTGTCAGCAGGGAGAGCTTTCCCATGCTTTCGATAAAAGCTCCTAGAGCAGTGTTGGTTGACTTCCCCGGGGTATAGCTTAGCTTCTCATAGACTTCCTTCTGGACCATGGCACCGGCAGAAGCAAACCCTTTTTCAAGCATATATTCAAAAAGCTCGGAAGTGATGTTGTAAGGAAGGTTCCCAATGAGCAGCCTATCTTCCTTCCGGGAGACAGAGTCCGGATCGAAGCGGAGGAAATCGGACTGGACCAAGGTGACATTCTTCTTGGAATCGAAGATCTCATGGAGGATAGTGATCATATCCCTGTCTGCATCGACGGCATAAAGCTTTTTGCTCTTCTGGGAAAGAGGAAGAGTCAGTGCTCCAAGGCCAGGACCGATCTCGATTACGGTCTCGAAAGTCTCCGGCTTCATCTGGTCGACGATTCTTCTTATGATTCCTTCGTTGATAAGGAAATTCTGTCCGAAGGACTTCTTGGCGATATAGCCGTATTCCTTCAACAGTCCTTGGATTCTATCCTGCTCACTCATGTGCAATTGCCTCCTTTATCTCTTCCTTGGTCAAGGAAAGGATATGGCATTCTTCTTCGACGCTCTTACCGGAAGCAAGAGGTAGGCTGTACTTCTTGATAAGTCTTTCTCTTCTCTCCTTGCTTCCCAGACCTTCTAGTCCCATATCCAGGTAGTCGTCATGGCTGAATCCGCTCTCTTCCTCAATGGCTTTGTCATGCTCTATGCAAGAAGCAAGGAGAGCATCTACAGAGGTCTGCCTCATCTCTGCAATCCCAAGCTTTCCGTTATAAGTTGCCTGTTCCTTCTTCCCGTGAAGATTAATGCATGGGCCGACAACGGATTCAATCTTCTTCCGGATCATATCTCCGGGTGTATCCGGATCCGTGACAAGAACTATATTCCGCTTCTTGGAGACCAGAGACAGGAAGGACAAAATCTCCGGGCGGATGAATTTTCCGCCGGAGACAACGACAAACAGACAACCGGCTTTCTTCAGCCTGTCTTCGTCTGTCTTGCCTTCGCAGACATAGCAGTACTTCTTCTCATAATCCATAGAAATCTTCTCCGTTCTTCAGGATTGCTTTGGCAGTCTCTTCTTCCTCTTCCTTGCGAAGGAGAGCAATCTCCTTAAGCACAAAAGGAATATAGGAAGGTTCGTTTCTTTTTCCTCTGTTCGGAACAGGAGAAAGATACGGGCTGTCTGTTTCCGTCAGCAGGACAGAAAGAGGTGCTTTCTCTACGACTTCCTTAAGCACCCGGCTGTTCTTGAAGGTGACAACGCCTCCGATTCCGATCTTCAGCTGGATCGGAAGCCGGAGATAGTTTTTAAGCATCTCATAGCTCTGTCCGTAGCAGTGGATATCGGCTTTGTCCGGTAGTTCTTCCTTCAGGATGTCATAGCAGTCCTGATCGGCATCCCTGGAATGGATGACTATCGGCAAGGACAACTTCTTGGCAAGCCGGATCTGCCTTATGAACCTATCCTTCTGCTTCTCTTTTATTTCCGGGTCCTTGGAATAATGGTAATCCAGTCCTATTTCTCCGATAGCCTTGATGTTCTTCTTGTTTTCTTCGATTGCCTGAAGAGCTTTTTCGAATTCTTCTTCTGGCAGGGAAGCATATTCCGGATGGATGCCGATAACCGGATAGCAGAAGCCAGGGAATTCCTTGGCTAGGGAAAAGATCCTTCCGAAGGAGGAAAAGGAATCTGCGGCATTGAAAAAAGCCAGGCAGCCATTCTTCTTGGCCCGCTCTACAGCTCCTTCTCTATCGGGATAGAGCTGGTCGTCGTTCAGATGGCAGTGGGTATCGATGTATTCCATATTATTTTCCTAGGCAGAAATGGGAGAAGAGAGTCTGATAGATGTCTTCCATAGTCGCATTCTCGTCCTTCCCCATCAGGGAGTTGATCGTATGGACCGCTTCTCTCAGGCTATCCGATACCACATCGATGGAATGGGTCTCCTGGATAGCAGTCCTTGTCTTCTCCAGCTGTTCTTCGATCTCGATAAGGAGATCCTCTTCCCTTTCTCCGAGGAAGGAGGAAGCTTCCTTGTTCTCCAGGCTTAGCTTCTTCTGGAACAGGGAAATAAGGGAAGCCATGTCGTCTTCCTTGTCGGAGACCGTCAGGTCTGCTTCCTTGTTTTCTCCATGGAGATCCTTCTTGGTGGCAATCCTTAATACCGGTTTGCCTTGGATGGCATCCTGGATTTCCGGAAGGGATTCGAACTCTTTGAATCCGGACTCGCTTAAAAGAAGCACCAGGTCTGCATTCCGGATCGTATTGTAGGATCTTTCGATCCCCAGGTTCTCAACGACATCTTTGGTTTTCCTTATTCCGGCTGTATCTTCGAAAGAGAAACGGATTCCGTCGATCTCCCTCTCTCCCGTTACGACATCCCTTGTCGTTCCCGGAATCGGCGAGACGATAGCCCTGTCTTCTCCGACGATCTTGTTCAGGAGCGTAGACTTACCGACGTTGGGCTCTCCGACGATTGCCACCTTGAAGCCCTGGTATTCCCGGTTGGACTGCTTCGTCTTCCGGATAGTCTCCAAAAGGGACTTTGTTTCTTTCTGAAGCTGCAGATCAACCTTATCCAGCTCCGTATGGAAATGATCGCTGTCATCGTCTTCGTACTGGTTCTCGACGTAATACTCGAGCTGGGAGAGAGACTCCAGAAGCCTCGCCTTGAGACCGGACATCGCTTCCGAGTTCTTGCCGGAAAGAGTGTTGCTTGCAATATCGACTGCCCTCTTGCTGGTGGCATTGATAAGGTCGTTGATTCCTTCCGCCTTGAGGAGATCCATCTTTCCGTTGAAATAAGCCTGGGCCGAGAATTCTCCTCGCTCTGCTCTTCTGGCACCCCAGAAGACGAGAGCGGAAAGGAGGGACTCCGAAATCAGGGGATTTCCGTGCAGGAAGAATTCAACGCCATCAAAACCGGTATAGGACCGGGGCGCTTTGTAATAAACATATTCGGCCTCGTCGATCATCTCTTCCTTCGTTTCTGCATCCCTGTAAAGGATGCCGTAGTACATATGGTTTGGTTCGATGGTCTTGGGATCTCTTGTTACCAGATGGGAAAGAATCCGGAGGGATTCCTCTCCGGACAATCGGACAATGCTTAAGGCAGCCTTGGTATTTGCTGTAGCAAGGGCTGCAATGGTATCAAAAACTAGCATACTGAAATTATACCTTATTCCAAAGACCTTACCCTTCAAAATCGTTTTTTGGAAGAGTCTAAGCATTCTATAGACAGCAGCAAAAAGAGCTCCCTTCCGGGAGCTCTCTGTTTCCACTGGTGGATCTTAAGGGACTCGAACCCTTGGCCCACTGATTAAGGGTCAGTTGCTCTACCAACTGAGCTAAAGATCCAGCTCGCTAACTTGTAGCTTGTTAATTATATTACTTGAAAAAATTGTTTGCAATAGAAATAAAAAAATTAAAGAGTAGATATAGCATCCTGATGCGGAATTCCTGTCCGATTCTTTTCTTCTATGAAAACAGGCAAAAGAAAAATGGAAGTCCTCCGGAGGGCTTCCATTCTTTTTCTACTTGGCTTTCAGATGATGCTGCGGAAGTTCGTGGAGAGAAGCATAGAGGGAATTCTTCGGCTTCTCGCCGCGCATGAAGGAGAAGGAATCGATAAGGAAGTTGAGAAGCCCGGCTCCTCCGACGATATAGATTGTTAGTAGCAGAAGCCCCGTCTTGTTCAGATACCGGAAGTCGATGCCTGTAAACTGGATGGACATATTCCAGGCGATGGAGTCTGAAAGGCTTGTCGGCTTATCGCTCATGGCAGGGATGAAGGGAAGAGCAAAGATGAGAATCAAAGCCAGGACGATGCAGGCTCCGTATAGGCATAGGCGGTAGGAATTGAACGGTACGCAGCAGTTGAAGACCATGGTAAGGGAGACGACAGCCATGCTGAGTGCACAGAGAGTCGTGAAGCTTTCCTGCTGAGCGGCAAGGAGGGCTTCTCCGGAAAGGGAGGCTCCGTTGAAGACTCCAAGAGACGCTATGGAATCCAGATCCAGGACATTGAAGCCTTTGAGGATATAGTCGATGCCGATGGCAAGAAGGAGGCAGATGGCACCAGGGATTGCCCGGGAGAACATATTTGCCGTAAAGTGGCCTTTGATCTCGGAATCGTTTTTCTGCAAGGCTAGAAGCGTCGAAGGAATTCCGATACCGCAGATCTCCATGATTGCGATGTTGTTCGTACGGAAAGGATAAGTCATTCCGTGGTGTCCCGGACCGAGGTAGGTAAGAAGAACAATGATGGTGAAGGCGATTGTGAAGATAGTCTTCATCAGGAACATTGCCGAGCTTCGCTGGATGTTGTTGATGACTCTTCTGCCTTCGCCGACGACATCCGGCATATGGGAGAAGTTCGAATCCAGAAGCACGAGGTGGGCGACGTTTCTAGCAGAGGAGGCACCGTTTGCCATAGCAATGGAACAATCGGCGTTCTTCATGGCAAGGATGTCGTTAACTCCGTCTCCGGTCATTCCGACCGTTCTTCCTTCCTTCTTCAGCTCTTTGACGATAGCAGCCTTCTGCTCCGGAGAGACTCTTCCGAAGACGCTGTACTGACTCACGAGTTCCGAGACTTCCGGGATGGATAGTCCTTCCAAGGAGATTGCCTTTTCGGCATGAGGAACTCCGCATTTCTTTGCAATCTCGCTTGCAGTAAGAGGATTGTCTCCGGAAATAATCTTAATCTGTACGCCGTTATTGACAAACCAGCGAATTGTTTCAGGAGCCTGAGGTCTTACGTGGTCCTGCAGAACGAAGATAGCGACCGGAGTAATCTTTCCGGTGATTTCATTGTTGGCGATCGGTGTATCGCTTCTGGCAAGCATGACGACACGCATGCCGCTTGTCTGCTTGTCGGCGATGTATTTCGCAAGGGTTCTGTCCTTTGCTTTGTAGATATATTCCGGAGCGCCGAGGAGATAGGTGCCGACATCATAGAAGGTAACCACGGAGTATTTTCTCTGGGAGGAGAAAGGAATCGTATCCCGGGCCTGATAATCGCTTCTTAACGGGTAGGCTTTGGATAAAGCGATACTGGTCTGGTTGGTGTCACGGAAGGAAGAAAGATAGGAACCGACGATCTTGCTAAGGTCGGCAGACTTGTCGATACGGAGCACTTCCGTGCACTTCATCGTGCCGTCCGTCAATGTGCCGGTCTTATCCAGGCACAGCGTATTGACTCTTGCCAGCATTTCGATGCAGTAGAGGTCTTGAACGAGCGTGTTCTTCTTGCCGAGGGCAATGACACCGGTGCAAAGAGCGACGGAAGTAAGAAGATACATGCCAGTCGGAATCATGCCGACAACGGATCCTGCCGTATAGGAGATAGCATTGGAGGCTCTTTCGATTGTGGAAAGGCCGTTGATGTTGCTTCCGGAAAGGTAGAACTGAGTCAGGAAAAGGGCAAGGCCTATCGGAACAATGGCAATACCGATGACTTTGATGATCTTGTTTAGGGAGGTTACGATTTCGGACTGCGGCTTCTTGAACTCCTTGGCACGGGCCTGGATGCCCATGGCATAGTTGTACCGACCGACTAAGGATGCCCGTACGATTGCGGACCCTGAGACAACGAAGCTTCCGGCATAGAGGGTATCACAGATGCCCTTCTTGACCGGGCGGGATTCGCCTGTTAGCAAAGACTCATTGACTTCCATGCTGCCGTTCTCAACCAAGCTGTCGGTCGGAATCTGGTCTCCGTTGTTGAGGACATAGATATCATCCAGGACCAGTTTGTCGGCAGGGATGATCTTGGTTTTCCCGGACCTTACTACTTTGACGTTCTGGGCAGTGACGAGCTTCAGCTTGTCGATGGTATTCTTGGCCTTGACGCCTTGGACGATACCGATGATGACGTTGGCGATGACCGCCCACATAAAGAGAGCTTCGGTATAACGCTTGAAGATGAAAAGGATGACGGCTATCGCCGTTGTGACAAGGTTGAAGTAGCTGAAGATGTTCTCCATGATGATCTGGCGGAACGTTCTTCCGGTCGTATCTTCCGTATGGTTGACTAAGCCTAAGGCAACGTTCTGGGCGACCTGGTCATCCGAAAGACCTTCCGTGACACTGGGGTTGAAACGGATGGTATCATCCGGAATGGTTTTCGACTCCGCCGGCTTCTTGTTCTTCCTGCCGGTAAAGACAGCAAAAACAGACTGCCACCATTCCTTTCTCTGCCTCTTCCTCATTTCCTTCTCATCGACGCTCTTCAGGAAATCAGTGGCCTTGGAGGTCATCTTGATCTCCTGGGTTTCATCCAGGGAGATTTTCTTTTCTTCGGTCGTATTCCGCTGCGGGAGTTCCTGGGCTTCGGCATCGAAGTCCGGTACTTCCTCGCCTTTATCCTTCTTGCGGAAAACAGTAGTCTCCGGCTTTGCAGCCAGGACCTTTTCCGTCTTTTTTTCTTCTTCTGCAGGAGCCTTTTCAATGGTTTCTGCTTTGTTTTGCTTTTTCTTTCGGAACATGAATTCGGTTCTTTACTTCAGATATTCTTTCTGAGGCTTTCCGGGAACGATGTGGTGCTTCCGGCAGCGGGCTTCATAAGACTCCTTGGCGCCGACAAGAACGACCTTGCCGGAATAATCCGCCGGTTTCCCATTGATCATACGCTGGGTCTTAGTTGCTGCGCATCCGCAGATCGTGCAGACAGCCGTAAGCTTCGTCACCATCTCGGCCTTTGCCAGAAGCGTCGGCATCGGGCCGAAAGGCTCGTCACGGAAATCCGTGTCGAGTCCGGCGACAATCACTCTTATTCCCTTGTCAGCAAGTTCGTCACAGAGACCGACGATGGAGTTGTCGAAGAACTGTACCTCGTCGATAGCGATGACTTCCGTATCCGGTAGGATCTTGGAAGCCAGGTCCTTGACATCCTTCACCGGATAAGAGGTGAACTTGTTTCCGTTGTGGGAAGCAATATCGCTCTTGTCGTACCGGTTGTCGATGGCGGGCTTGAAAGCCTGGATCTTGTCTTTCGTATAGGAGAGAGTCTTCAGGCGACGGATCAGTTCTTCCGTCTTGCCTGCAAACATCGGTCCCGTAATGACTTCGATCCAACCCTTCTGGAGTTCTTGATACATAGATGCTGTCCTTTCCATCCGCTTTTTACTGACGGCTAACATTATAAAAGAAACAAGGCCCGTTTGGGCCTTGTAAATTGTTTTCATTCTTCCCGGCTAGTAAGAGTAGCGGTTTATTGGACTGAAACCGGTTTATCTTCTTTCTTCGTTTCTTCGTTTTTAGCTTTTCTGTCAGCAACAACAACGATTTCTCCCGTGATGAGGGAAGAAACGGCAAAACCTAGGATAGCAGAAAGGAAAAGAACCAAGACGGAAGAGACATGGCCGGAGGAGAGGATTCCGCTCGAGGTGGAGTAGTGGACGCCGTTTGTAGAATTGCGGTAGAGATACTTTGTCTTTTCGGCGGTAAAGGAAGTCCAACTGGTAAGCTGTGCAGTCATCGAGCTGATCTCATCCCGGAAACCTGCCACTTCCTTGCCCCAGCTGTCCGTATCCTTGTGGCCTTTGTACCACTCCAGGTGCTGGATCTGTCCGAAGACTCCCTTGTCGTAATTCTCCTGGGTGGTCTCCAGAAGCGTGTAGTTCTTCGGGTCGGAAGCATCCCCGGTGTAGACATATCCTAACTGGAGAAGATCCGTCTTCAGGGTTTCCTGGCTTTCCAGAGCAGTATTCAGTTGCTCCAGATAAGTTGCATAGGAAGCAGAGTCCGGGCGATCGGAAGTACCGATGACGGTCTTCAGGTTGGTGATGGTTCCGTTGATCTGGGTAAGGCCGACAAGATCCGTCTTGCCTTGGCTCTTCAGTTCTTCCAGATTGCTATCCAGAGTGGAATCCGTGAAGTTGACATAATGCTTGGAAAGCAGTTCACGGCTCAGCTTCGTAAATTCGTTCTCGGATCCGTTGCTGAAATTCGAGAGGAACAGATCGTGGTATTCCTGCAAGGTAGTCCCGCTGTCGGAGACAGCTGCGCTTTCGGAAAAATTGGAGAGAAGGAAGGTATAGGCATCGGAGACTCTCTGGTACTGGGTGGAAAGAATGGAAGTGGACTTCTTGAAAGACGTGCTGGAATCGATAGAACCAGTGGAATCCGAAATCTTATAAGACTCTACCTTGGCCTTGGCAAGTTCTGCCGTGTAGTCGATAAGATCTCTTGTGAAAGAGGAAGCCTGTTCCGTGGAAGAGAAAGGAGCAACACCAGCATTGATGGTATAAGTTGCCGGAACGACTGCAGCTCCGTTTGCATCCACACTCTGGGAGATAGCAAAAGTGTTGTCCTTGAGGATGATATCCGTGGAAAGGTTTGTGTACTTCTTCGCTCCCCCCTTATCTTTGGCAAGGAATCCGTTGATAGAGGAAGCGCTGATGATATCCCTATAATCAAAAGGAGTTCCGTCAAAGTAGAAGACCTTGGCGTTATCGGACTTCTCGGCAATGGTCGGAATATCGTATGAAAAAGTTGCGGTAAGCTTCTCCTTTTTCGGATTGATGGCAAGTTTCGTGACGAGGAATCCGACAAGGCCCATAAGAACGGTGGCGCCTGCCCACCACGGCCAATACTTCTTCAATCCTCTTCCGTAACGGGGTAAAGTAAGACCCTGGCCCAGTTCTTTGGCGTTTCCGTCCTGAATAACGATGATCTTCGATCCGTCTTTTTTGTTTTCTTCCATAAATAATCTCCTTTATTCGGCGCCTTCTCTTTTGAATACGCCGACGGCAGTTTTGCAGATGATCTTGAAATCCATCCAGAGGGAGCGGTGCTTGATGTAGTAAAGCTCCATGTTGACACGTTCCTGGTAGTCCACATTGCTTCTTCCGTGACTTGCCCAGTAGGAGGTAAGTCCGGGACGTACGGACAGAAGGATATCCCTGGTAAGGCCGTACTTCTCCGTCTCGATCTCCGTGACCGGACGGGGACCGACGAAGGACATCTTCCCGGCGAAGATATCAAAGAGCTGCGGAAGCTCGTCGAGGGAAGTCTTCCTCAGGAACTTTCCGATCTTGGTGATACGGGGATCGTTGTCGACCTTGAATTCCGTGTAGTACTGCTTCAGCTGTTCCGGATTGAGCTGCTGCTCGATCGGACGGGGATCCCACTTCATGGAACGGAATTTCAGCATCCCGAAGATCTTTCCGTTCTTTCCGACACGCCTGTGCTTGTAGAAGACAGGGCCTTTGGAGGTCAGCTTCACCAGGAGGGAGAGAACAAGGAGGAGCGGGGAAAGAAGCACGATGGCGATAAAGGAATTCAGGATATCGAAAAAACGTTTGAAGAAGCCGAAAACCGGCTTCTTGCGGAAATAGTAGTCCCTATTGACGGTAGCCTGGATCTTCTGGATCTCCAGCGTGGACTGGGTCTCCGCAACCGGAACTGCAGGCTTTTTCTTTTGTTTTTCTGCCATTTTGATTTACTTTGTTTGGATGTCTGCTTCCTCCGGAAGCTTGAGGGTGACGGTAAGGTATCTGTCGACGATGGAAGTGACATCATCGATGACGCGGATGGAACGGTGGTAATTTTTCTTGTTTTCCAGGGAATGGGTGCTGGACGGGAAGACGTAGTTGTTCGGATAGTTCGTGAGGATCGGGTTCGGATCCGGGAAATAAGGATCCTGGTCTCCGACGATGATCAGATCCTGGCGCTGGAAATACGGGACGGTCTGGGGAAGAGGAGTGATGTAGATTTCGATGACGTTGTCGATGGCCAGTTCTTTCCGAATTCTGCCGCTGACGGCAGTTCCGATGGATTTTCCGAGGAACACGATATGGTCATAGCTTTTGAAGTCGATTCCTGCCAATGCTTTCTGGGCATAGGCATCGGATTCTTCTATGGCCTGGTCGATGGGCCTGTTGTCCTCCACCTCTTTTTCGAAGTTGTAGTGGAGATACTTCATTTCAAAGCCTTTTGCTTCCATGACCTTGGAAGGAAAATAGAGCAGCGAACGATCACTGCTGTAGCGTCGGCCTGGGAAAACAATTGCAAGTAATTTCATTAATTATCTCCATTAAAAAACTGAACTAAAGAATGCGTTCTTATTTTACGTCATTCCTTATATATTTCCAACTCATTCCAATGTTGTTCCTCTTTCATTTAGCTTTAAATTTATTATAATATGGGTATCGAAGCCAGAAAGGAGATCGTTTTATGGCACAGATTAAAGGAACAGTTCTGATGGTAAAGGAAGGAAGACTTCTTCTTTTATCGGACAACAAGTATTACATCACCAAAGGCAATGCCGAAGACGGAGATACGGTTACGTTTGATTCTGATGATTCTCTTCCGATGCCGTCTTATATGTTTGCTATTGCGGCTATGGAAGAAGAGAACCTTGACGATACTCTGGATTTCATCCAGTCCAAGTGGTTCAGTCACAAAGAAGACGATAAGAAGTAGTCTTCTCTCTAGTCCTGAGTCCAAGAGGCGGAGCGATGGCTCCGCCTCCTTTCTTTTCCAAGGAGGATATCCCTATGTCGAATAATGTTAGAACTTTGAAGATCATGATCGGAATGGCGCTTGTAATGCTTGGCATCTCTATCGGTATCGGCGCTATCACGAAGTGGCATCCGGCCTGCTTTGCGGCTATCGGCATTTCTGCCGCTGCCTTGGTTTTCTTTTGTGTTTCCATGTTCCTGACCAAGAAGCAGGAGAAGAAGGATAAAGAGTCCGGGAAGAATAATCATGACTAAAGAAGAACTTGTTAAGGCGCTTACCACTTTCCCAGGCGAATGGGAATTGCTTCTTGAAGACGAGAAGAACAAGGACTATTACCAGAAACTGGTGGATATGGTTTCTGACCGTTATCTCAAAGAGACGGTCTATCCTCCCTACAATCTTGTGTTCCACGCCCTTAGCGAGACTTCCCCTAAGAATGTCCGTGCCGTAATCCTCGGCCAGGATCCTTATTACAACGAAGGGCAGGCGAACGGACTTTCCTTCTCCGTCAACGACAATGTCGCTCTTCCGAAATCTTTGCAGAATATCTACAAAGAACTCTTCTATGAATACGGATATCCGATTCCGAAGACCGGCAACCTGGAGCCTTGGGCAAAGCAGGGAGTCCTGCTTCTCAATGCTTCCCTGACGGTAAAGGCATTGGAACCTAATTCCCATGCGGAACTTGGCTGGGCCAACTTCACGGATGATGTGATTCAGGCTATCGACAAGCTGGATCAGCCCGTCGTTTATCTCCTCTGGGGTGCTTATGCTCAGAAGAAGGAAGCTCTGATCCATAGCAAGAAAGCCTGCATAATCAAGACTGCTCACCCCTCTCCGTTAAGCGCTTATCGGGGCTTCTTCTGCTCCGATTGCTTCAAAAGAGCAAACCAATTCCTTTCCGATAATAAGCTCGATCCGATCCAGTGGCAGATCAAAGATAGTCGCTGAAACCAAAAACGTTGTCGCTTTAAGGAACGAAATTCGGTATAATAATCTTTGCTAATGTGTGCTAGCGTTCAAATCAAGGAGAACAATTTTATGGAAGACAAAGAAGCCTTAGTGCAAATTCAGGCTGTTGCTGATGCCAATGCCAAGAATTTCATCCGTCCGGCCAAGATGGAGATTATCTATCAGAAGGCCCTCGAGGATGGAACTACTGACTACTATGTCCTCGGATCCGATATGCCGCTGCTTGTTTTCCGTATATTCAACTTAGGACTTGATGGAAAGTTCAAGGAAGACGGAGATGTTCGCAAGGCTATTGAAAAGACTGCTGAATTCAACAAGTCTATCAAGCCTTCCCTCAAGCTTGTTCCTCCGTCGATCGAAGAAGGAACCGAGTACGAAGTTCTCGTCGAGAACCATCTTGAGAACGGCGGTGTCGAAGTCAAGCTTCGTTCTTCCATCGGACGTTCTGTCACAATGGTCGAAATCTATCGTTATTTCGACTATGTCACCAAGATCTTCTTTGTTTCCTGCATCGGAACTTCCTTTGGCGGACAGTATCTCTTCTCCGTCACTCCGGATAGCAAGCATATCCGTCTTATCCTCGGAAACAACCAGGAAATCCACAACCGTATCAATATGATCAACGAGCTTCTCCAGGCCCGTCTCCTTCCGTCTTATCAGACCATCTCCGCTGCCGGCCAGCTTCTTGGCGGCAAGGTGAAGGCCCATATCCAGCTCAAGAACAAGGAAGGTCAGGTGGATGAGTTCGATTCCACGTTCTGCTACGATGATCCGGTCGACCAGACCCGTTATGCCTTCTTTGCCAACTCCAAGGATCCGAAGCAGGGAATTATCCTTGTCGATGATCTCTTCGACAACAACAAGCTTCTCCTTTCTCCTTCCTGGACTCCTGAACAGACCAAGGAAGTCGGAAACGTTCAGAAACTGATGCGTGAAAAGCCGGAAGAATTCCAGAAGCATGTCGTCAGCTTCTTTGCTGATGATCTGGACTTCCGTTATGCCGCTTACAAGTCTGGAAAACTCAAGGCAGCCGTTCCGGCTGCTGCACCGGCTGCTCCGGAAGCCAAGTAGAAACGAAAGACAGCAAAACAAGCGGCCGAAGGGTCGCTTGTTTTTCAAAGGGAAAACAATATGAAACAGGAAAACAAGCTGGAGTCGGAGTTCTTGACCATCGGCCGTAAGGACGGAGTCGAAGCCACTCTTTCTACTCTTGGAGCCGGAGTCTATTCCCTTCATTACAAGGGAGTTCCGATGATCCTGGAGCTTGCAGACAGAGAGGAGTACCTCTCCTGCCCGATGTGCTTCGGAAAGACTATGGGAAGAGTTGCCGGAAGAATCCCTTCCTCTTTCCGTCTTGGGGAAGAAGATGTCCATCTTAAGGAAGAAGCCCCCGGAATCTGCCTCCATGGCGGATGCGATACTTCCCTTACCTACCAGAAATTCCATTCCGAGGTTGTTTCCAACAGCAAGGGTACGACTGTCTTTTTCATGAAGGAGTCGAAGGACGGAGAAAACGGCTTCCCGGGCAACCTGAAAGTAGAGATCTCCTATTTCTTCCCGGTGGACCGGGAAGAGATGACAATCACCTTCCGTGCTCTTTCCGACAAGGATACCGTCGTCAATCTCTCCAACCATATGTATTTCAACTTCGCCGGATCCTTGGATATCAATGACTATCATCTCCATATCGATGCTTCCAATATGGCCAGCTTCAAGGAAGGAACGGAACTTCCAAACGGTATTGTTCCGGTCTGCAAAGCCCTGGATTTCCATGACAACCCGAGAATGGGAGAAAGAATGGATGCCACGGAAAAAGAAATTCCGCTTGTCCACAACTTCGATCATTTCCTTGCCTTCGATATTATGGATCCCCGTGTTCCGCAGGTTACCTTCTCCGGCAACGGCTTCAAGATGGATATCCTGACCGACTATGAAGGCGTGAACTGCTACTGCGACCAGTCTATGAAGAGAATCGAGTTCAACAACCGGCTTGGCCTTATGAAGAGAAGAGCTCTTGCCATCGAACCGGAGAAGTGCAATTTCCCGCTCGAGGGGCTGCTCTTGAAGGCAGGGCAGGAATACAAACATTTTGCAACCTATAGGTTCTCCCTCGACAAGTAGTCAAATAGAGTCAAAAAAGAACGCAGCCAGCCTCAAATTGGGTTGGATGCGTTTTTATTTATTGCGATAACAAAGGCACTTTTCGGCACTTAAAAAGAAAAGTTAGCACTTGGCCCTTGAAATTGCTAATTGTCGGGTTATAATAACATTGCTGTTCGACTTCACAAAGAAAAATGGAGGTTATTTATGATCAAGCCATTACGCGATTATGTCGTTTTAGAGAAGCTTCCGGAAGAGAAGAAGGTTGGTTCCATCATCATTGCCAGCACTCACGAGAATGATTCCGCTGTCGCTACCGTCGTCGCTGTCGGACCTGGCTATACAGATTCGGAAGGCCATAAGATTACTGTTCAGGCTGCAGCCGGCGAGAAGGTTATCTATAAGAAGTATTCGACAACGGACGTTGATCAGAACGGCAAGAAGTACATGCTGATCCAGGATAAGGATATCCTGGCCGTTGTCGACTAAACGAAAGAGGTAAAGAACTATGGCAAAGAAGATTACCTACGGCAAGTCTGCTAGAGATAATATGCTCAAGGGCGTCGATGCCCTTGCCGATACGGTTAAGCTGACGCTTGGCCCCAAGGGCAGAAACGTCGCTCTTGACCGCGGATACGGATCTCCGATCATCGTCAACGATGGTGTC
Source organism: Bacillota bacterium (assembly GCA_023459795.1). GTDB lineage: Bacteria > Bacillota_I > Bacilli_A > RFN20 > CAG-288 > Enterosoma. The sequence continues at coordinate 59,579 of JAEWSP010000018.1, read as the reverse complement.
TCCATCGCCCGCGAGATCGAGCTCGAAGATAAGGAACAGAATGCGGGCGCCAAGCTCGTCTACGAAGTCGCGAACAAGACGAACGACATCGCCGGCGATGGCACTACGACTGCCACCGTTCTTGCCCAGAGCATGATCCATCGTGGATTCGATGCTGTTGAAAAGGGTTCTAATCCGGTTCTCGTAAGAGAAGGTATCGAGAAGGCCTCCAAGGCTATATCGGATGCCATCCTTGCCGGAGCCAAGAAGATTTCTACCTCTGCCGATATCGCTTCCGTTGCCGGAATTTCTGCCGGCGATCCGGAAATCGGAAAGACTATTGCCAACGCTATGGATAAGGTCGGCAAGGACGGAGTTATCACCGTTGATGAGTCCAAGGGATTCGATACGACCCTTGAAGTCGTCCAGGGTATGCAGTTCGACAAGGGCTACATCTCTCCGTACATGGTGACCGATTCCGAACGTATGGTTGCCGAACTCGAGAATGCCTTCGTCCTTGTTACCGATCAGAAGATCAGCAACATCCAGGATATCGTCAACCTTCTCCAGGGAGTCGTCGAAGCCCATCGTCCTCTCCTCATCATCGCGGATGATGTCGACAATGATGCTTCTGCTACCCTTATCGTCAACAAGCTCCGTGGAACCTTCAACGTCGTTGCTGTAAAGGCACCGGAGTTTGGAGACAACCAGAAGAACATGCTGCAGGATATCGCCATTATGACTGGCGCTACCTTATACAGCAAGGATCTTTCCATGGCCCTCAAGGATATGACCATCAATGATCTTGGCCAGGCCAAGAAGATCCGTGTCACGAAGGACAGCACTACCATCATCGATGGTGCCGGCAAGAAGGAAGATGTCGAGAAGAGAGTCAATGAACTCAAGGGCCAGGTTGCCGAGTCCAAGTCCGACTATGACAAGAAGGCACTCCAGAAGAGAATCGCAAAGCTCTCTGCCGGTGTTGCCGTCATCCGTGTCGGTGCTGCTACCGAAACCGAACTCAAGGACAAGAAGCTCCGTTTGGAAGATGCCATCAATGCGACCTCTGCGGCCGTCAGCGAAGGTGTCGTCAGCGGTGGCGGAATTGCCCTGATGAACGTCTATCACACTCTCAAGTCTTCGCTCAAGGACAAGAACCTTGATGTCCAGAGAGGTATCGATACGGTCCTCAATTCGCTTCCGGTCCCGTTCGAGCAGATCTGCGACAATGCGGGCTACGAAGGAATGGAGATGGTCGAAGAGCAGAAGACCAGAACCGGGGATCTCGGCTTCGATGCCAAGAACGGCAAGGTCATCCATATGATGGAAGCCGGAATCATCGATCCGGCGAAGGTCGCCAGAACGGCTGTCGTCAATGCTGCTAGCATTGCCGGACTCTTCGTCACGACCGAAGCGATTGTGACCGAGATTCCAAAGCCTGCTGCTCCGGCTGCACCGGCCGCCGGTGATATGGGCGGAGGAATGGGCTATTAGTCCATCCTTCCTAGAAGAGAAGAAAACAGCCTTCCCTGCGATTGCAGGGAAGGCCTTTTTGTTGGCTTCTTTTTGCCCTCTGCTCCAAGAGCCTTATGTAGGTTATGGACAAGGAGATAATACTAAACGTTAAAATATGATGCCTGCAAAAAAACAAACAGCCGATAAACAGAAAGCCCAAAAGCTGCAATTGTTTGCATTCTTATTGGGGTGGGTATAAAATCTTATAGAATTAGACAAACGGATATGTATCCTTATATGGAGCTAGACTATTTAGAAAAAGCAGAAACCGAAGGCCGGAGACCTGTAAAAGCATGAAAAGAATTTCTTTGGTTGATTTCGTCTTGTTTTCTGTAGCTTCCTTCTTCCTTCTGATCGGCTCCTACCCGGATGTTTTCATGAAAGACTATTCCCTCACGGCTTCGGGCATTCTGATAGCCGGAGTCCTGCCGCTGGTTCTAGGTCTTGTCTTATTGGTTCTGGTCTTCCTTCTGGAGTGGAAGAAAGGATCTCCTACAAAACTATTTCCTGGTCTTGCTGTCGTGAGCCAGGCGATTTATCTAGGCTTGTTTTGCTTTCTTTTTGATTCCTCGAGTTGGGATATCCGGTATTACGGATTCTGGATCGTTCTTCTTTTCCTCTTCCTTCTGATCGGAATGACTGTTCCCTTCTGGAAAAGAGCCAAGGAAGCAAAGAATAGATCCCAGCAAAAAGCCTAGTCCTTGAAACGGATAGATTCGGATACGGCAGTTTCTTATAAGACTGCCGTTTTTCTTTTCCACAGGAAAAGCAGCAAAGCTCTATAAAAAAGACCAACAGAGGTCACTCTATTGGTCAAAATGCTTTGTCAGATCGCTGTAGGCAGTATCGCTGTCCGGATACGGACTTGCCGGTGCAACCCCGTCATCATCGGAAGAAGAAGCTGTGTTGCTGTCCAGTAGCATCTCCTTGTCTTCTCCGCTTATAGGCTCCTTCTCGTATTCTTCTTTATAATTGTCGCTCCGGCTATGGCCGGTTCCTTTTCCGGTGACCGGAACCGGGGAATGGCAGAACGGACAGAGCCAGTCTTCTTCCGGGATTTCTTTCCCGCAATGTGGACATTTTTTCATACCGCTATTATAGTGCTTTTTCTTTTCCGGTGGAGAGGAAGGGCATTTCTTCTCTTCTTTAGGCCTCCCAATCTAGCATTGCCTATTGGGAAACATTAGAATAAAGGCAAGAAATAATTGGAAACATAGGTTTCTGGATTGGAGGCAAGGATGAATGCCATAGAAAGAAAACCGATCATCGCTCTCCTATACGACTTCGACCGAACTCTCTGCACTACGGATATGCAGAACTACAGCTTCATCCCTTCCCTGAAGATCAAACCGGATGAATTCTGGAATGAAACGAACAAACTGGCCCATGACAACGGGATGGACGGGCAGCTTGCCTATATGTATCTGATGCTGCAGATGTCGAGGAGGAAGAATCTTCCTATTACCAGGGATGCCTTCGTTGCCATGGGGAAAGGAATCCGTTTCTTCCCCGGCGTCGAAGAGTGGTTCCCTAGGATCAATGCGTTCGGACTTCAGAACGGAGTCGAGATCCAGCATTACGTCATCAGTTCCGGAAACAAGGAGATCATCGAAGGTTCTTCGATTGCCAAGTATTTCAAGGCGATCTTTGCCTGCGAATTCCTCTATGACCAGAACGGAGAAGCCGTCTGGCCGAAGTCTGCTGTCAACTATACGACCAAGACCCAGTTCCTCTTTCGTGTCTGCAAGGGAGAGCTCGATATCTCGGACAGCCGGAGACTGAACGAGTCCGTTCCGGACAGCGAGAAGCCGATTCCTTTCCGGGATATGGTCTATATCGCCGATGGTCTTACGGATGTTCCCTGCATGAAGCTTGTCCGGGAAAAGGGCGGTGTCTCTATCGCCGTCTACGGCAAGGGGAAGAAGCCGGTTGCCAAACAGCTCTTCCAGGACGGAAGAGTCGACTTCCTGACTCCTGCCGATTACCGGGAGAAAGGTTCCTTCGATAAGATCATCAAGAACGAAATCAAGAAGATGGCGATCTGCGATTCGCTTGCCGATATCCGCAAGACTCAGGAAGAAGAGATGTAAGCAAAATGCCGGAGCACAGGGCTCCGGCATCTTTTTTACTTCTTCAGCGTTAGTGCAAGCGAATAAACGTCGCTTTTCTTTCTGCCGGTCTTCTTGCTGACGTCCTTGGCTAGCTGGGTAAGAGGAATCTTCTCCTTCATTCCCTTCTTCAGAAGGGAGAGAACGTCTTCTTCAGGGGCCTGCTCCTCTTTCAAAGAGGAACCTTTCACGAGGATGACGCATTCCCCTTTCACTTCTTCCGTGATGTTCTTCACAAGCTCTTCCATAGTCCCATGGACGACTTCCTCATGGATCTTGGAAAGCTCTCTTACAAGGGCAACTTCCCTCTTCGGTCCGAAGACTTCCTCCATGACGGCAAGAGTCTTGTAGACTCTCTTCGGGGATTCATAGAAGATCAGGGTTTCTTCCCGGTCTACTAGCTTACTTAGCATCGTCTTCTCCTGTCCGGCCTTGGTCGGAAGGAAACCGTAGAAGGAGAAGTCGGCACTGTCGATTCCGCTTAAAACCAAAGCGGAAAGGGATGCGCTTGGCCCGGGAAGGATGGTAGAGGGTACGCCCTGTTCCTGGCAGGCCTGGACCAGGAGAGCACCGGGATCGCTGATTCCGGGCATTCCGGCATCGCTGCAGTAGCAGACCTTCCAGTTCTTCTTCTTGGCTTCCTCGACAAGAAGCTTTGCGTTCTTGGCTTCCGTCTGGGCATAGAGGGAGACAAGCTTCTTAGGCTTTATCCCGAGACGGGAAAGAAGGAGACCAGTATTCCTGGTATCCTCGCAGGCGATGACATCGGCTTCCTTGAAGGCATCCAATGCCCGGAGAGTGATGTCCTTGATGTTCCCGATCGGTGTTGCCACCAAGGAGACAAGCGGACCTTCCGGATGATCGTAGGGACTATTTCTTATCATTGCTCTTCTTGCTGCCTGGCTTTACATCGAGGACCGAACGGTCGGCAATCGAACTGACGGAGATATATCCGGACTCCTTCTTGGTAGCAGGGGCGGAGGTAGAAGGCTTCGGAGAGGCATGGAAAGGATTTCCGTAGCTTCTCTGATGGTTGTTGCCGTTATGGGAATGGTAGCTGTTGTTGGAGCCGTGGAAACTTCCTCCATGGTTGTTGTTCTGTCCGTGGTAGGAATGATTCTGGTTATTCGGATTCGACTGGGAGAAGGAACAGGCAGTAGTCGGCATATCCATTTCCGGAGTAGACGGCTTTGCGGTAGAAGGCGCAGCAGCAGAAGGAGAATACGGATTCGGGTTTCCGTGGCTTTGATGCTGGCTGTGGAAACTGTTCTGATGCTGTCCGTTCCTGTTCCTTCCGTAGTGGTCGCTGGTTCTCCGGATCTCTTCCTTGTGGGTTTCTTCGCTCTCCTTGATAGCTGCAATTCTTCTGTTGGTTTCGGAGATGCCTTTTCCGGAAAGATCGACACCGGAGTTGATATCCTTAAGGACAGGTACAGCAGTCGGGTCACACTTAGTTAAGCCTTGCTTTACTCTGTTGAACTCTTCCCTGGAGAAGGATTCGTAGTTGTCCCCGTTATAGGCCGTGATCGTATCCGTAAGCAGATTCAATCCGGAGACGGAATACGTGCTTCCCTGGTAAGCGAACTTGGTTCCCATCTTAGGATAGAGGGGACGTATCTCGCTATAGGCCTTGTCTTCATACTTCAGGCAGCACATAAGCTTTCCGCACTGTCCGGAGATCTTCGGGATATTGAGGGAGAGAAGCTGGTTCTTCGCCATGGAGATGCTGATGACATCAAACTTGGTCAGGAAAGAAGCACAGCAGAGGGGTAATCCGCAGGGGCCGATACCGCCGATGACTCTTGCCTGGTCGCGGGTTCCGATCTGACGGAACTCGACCTTGGAATGGAACATTCCGTTGAGGATATGGACCAGTTCCCGGAAGTCGACTCTTGCATCGGCAGCGAAGGTGATCAGCACCTTCGATTCGTCGAGGTCGAAGTAGGCATTCAGGATCTTCATATCCAGCTTCAGGGAGTTGGCCTGGGCCTGGGACTTATGGACGATGTCCTTGGCTTTTGCCTGGTTGTCTGTAGCAAACTGGACATCCTGGAAAGTAGCAATCCTATCGATCCGAGGGAAAAGACGGCTGAAATCCGGCTTCTTCAGTTCTTCTTCCGTTGCCAGACGGATCTTCTTGACCGTCCCTAAAAAGGTCCCGTGAGGGGTTGTGACTACAACCTCGGAACCGAGAGAAACATCCCTGTTGGTCTGATAGTAGTTCATTCCGCTGAAATCAAAAGGGATTCCTAATAAAGTAGTTGCCATCTTTGTTTACTCCTTCCTCAAGGCACGAAGAAGCCGGGCAGAGGAGAGGGCGGGATTGTAGTTTAGGTTCCTGTTCGAAAGGATGTCCCTTAAGAGTTCCACGCCCCTAAGAGTCCTTTCCGGATCCTGGCTTAGCTTCTTCTCGATATCGGCAAAAGAAGAATCTGTTTCTTCTTTCTTCAGGCTTTCTTCCAGAACGAAGAGGAGAATTTGAATCATCCAATTATAGCATAGACTCGATTTGGACCGGCTGGTTTGCAGAAGAAGGCTGTTCGACATACATAGGTCGGAGACCAGGTAATCGGATAGGACGGCTTCCGCCATCTGGTATCCCTGGTGGAAGAAACTGTCTTCTCCGAAAAGGGAGAACGCCTCTTCCTTGGACGGAGTAAGGTGGGAGAGGATATAGCATTCCCCGGCCGGAAGAAGGGTTTTCTTCTTCCCGACAGGAAATTCCGTCTTGCTTAGTTCCTCTTCCAGTTCCTTGGTCCCGTAAGGATCGATCGGAACCTGGATGGAGCGGCTCTTGATCGTATTGAGGACACGGGCCGGGGAAGTCGTCGTCAGGAAAGCAATCTGCCCTGCCTTCGGTTCCTCCAGGAACTTCAGGAGGGAGTTTGCAGCTTCCTCGGTGATGTTCTCGACATGGTGGATGACATACGAAAGGCGGTGGTTCTTCTCCAGAGCGGAGAGGGAGAACTTCTTCTCCAGATCCTGGATCTGTTCCTTCTTGATAGGCTCCGTGCTTCCGTCAATAAGCACGAAGTCCGGTCTTACCCCGGCTTGAAACCTAAGGCAGCTAGGGCAATGCCCGCAACCGAAAAGAGAAGTCTCGCAGTTGAGGGACATGGCAAGATACAAGGCTACCTCCTTAAGCGGGGAATTCTCTTCCCCGGCAAGGAGATAGCTGTTTGCTAGGCGGTTCTTCTTCCTGGAATTGAGGAAGAGCTTATAAGCTCTTCCCTCCTTCTCTTCAAGGGTCTTCTCATCCATGGACTACTGCTTCTTCTCCTGGTATTTCAGAAGGAGGATCGGAAGGATCTCCTGTACTTCCTCTTCCGGAGTCTTATGGGCGTCGATCCTGACGATCCTGTCCTTGTACTTCTCGTTGACAATCTTGTATCCTTCGTAGACCTTCTCATGGAAGCTGAGCTTCTCTACATCCAGGCGGTCCACCTTATCGGAACGATGGGCAGCGATTCTGGCAAGACCTTCCTTAGGAGGAAGATCCAGGTAGAAAGTAATCTCCGGCATATAGCCGTCGATAGCAAAAGCGTTGATCGAATAAACTTCCTCGATGCCGATGCCTCTGGCATATCCCTGATAAGCCAGAGAGGAGTCCAGATACCGGTCGGAGATAACCAATGTCCCCTTCTGGAGGGCAGGAATCACGACATCGACCAGATGCTGCCTTCTGCTGGCAGCATAAAGGAGGGCTTCCGTCCTCTTGTCTTCGTTCGTATTCTCCTTGTCGAGGATGATGGCACGGATGCTTTCCGCAATCCTTCCTCCTCCCGGCTCCCGGGTGACAAGAGGAGTGACTCCCTTCTCTTCGAGGGCTTTCTTCAATAAGGCGATGACGGTCGTCTTTCCGCATCCGTCGCAGCCTTCGACAGAGACGAACAGTCCGGGATATTCTGGATTCATGATTATTTCTCCTTCTTTTCACTGCTCTCCATATCGACTCTTCCGCGGATGGACTGGGAGATGGTCATATTGTCGAGGTATTCCAGGTTTGTTCCGATCGGGATTCCGTATGCAAGCCTTGTAACCTTCGTCTTCGTTCCTTTGAACAGGTTGGCTAGGTACAGGGATGTCGTTTCCCCGTCGAGGTCTGTCGGAAGAGCGAGGATCAGTTCTTCGATCCCTTCTTTCTCGACCTTCTCCCTGAGTTTCGGAATACCGATCCTTTCCGGGGTTCTGTTCCTAAGCGGGGAGAGAGTTCCCGAAAGCGTGAAGTAGATGCCGTCATACCCTTTCGTCTTCTCGATTGTGTAGATGTCTTTCGGGTTGCTGACGATCATCATCTCCTTATGGTTCCTTGCAGGGTCTTTGCAGATCGGGCAGTTCCCGTCTTCACAGAAAAGCCCGCAGTCCGGGCAGGGCCGGACCTTCAGGGAGCTGTCGCTTAAGGCCTGGATGAATTCCTCCCTGTCTTCCGGAGTAAGGGATAGCGTGCCGTAGGCAAGCCTCTCTGCTGTCTTCTCTCCGATTCCGGGGAGCTTCTTGTAGCAGAGGATCAAAGCCGAGATGGTCTTGAGTTCTTCCATTTAGGAAAGCCCGGGGATCTGGTAGTTCTGAAGCATCTTCTGGAGTTCGTCCGTAAGGGTCTTGGATTCGTTGACGGCCGCCAGATGGAGATTGGAAAGGCAGATGAGGATGCTCTGCTCCATCATGGATTTGGAGGCTGTCTCATATACAGCCTGGTCAAGAGACACATCCACAACGGTATAGTCTCCCCGCATCTGGATCGTCACTCCCTTGTATCTTCCCGTGTAGACCTTGGACTGCAGGTCGGCAAGTTTCTTCTTGTATTCCCCGATCTGGCTCTGAAGGACTGCCATATCGGCTGCTGTCTTGGCCTTGTTGAGATTGGGATCGTCGCTGTTGTTGTCCATGCTTCTGGTCCTTTCTATTTCTTCATCAGATCGTTGAAGAAATCCGTAGAGTTTTCTTTTGCCTTGGATTCGCCGAAGTCGATGTTGACAGGCCCTTCCACAAACTTCTTGTTCCGGAAGCAGTCATAGGCTTCCTTGAAGTCCGGTACGGAGACGACAAGGACATGGATGTTTTCTTTGAAGGCGCCTAAGGCGATCTTCATCAGAGAGGCTTCTGCTTTCTTGTCGTTCAGCTTGTCGAGCTCTATCGGAACCGGATTCGTGCAGACAAGGATATTGTTGGCATATAACCTTGCCTTGCTTCCGTAGAGAGGAACAGCAAAGAAGTCGTCATCGCCCTGGAAGAAGAGCTTGATCTGTTCCCAGGCGGTATCGATGTTCTTCCGGAAGACCACATTCTCCTTGGTGACGGCAAGGTTCATGAGGTTGGCCAGATCGTTGATCGTATATCCGATCTTCCCGGATGCCTTGGGATCATCCTTGGGCTTGAAGACTTCTCCGCTCTTCTTGGAGGCTACGGCAATAGGTTTGGTTGCTAGGACCTTTTCGGAAGGAGCAACAGAAACCGGGGAAGAACTAGCAGCCGGTTTTCTGGAAGAGACGACGATATGGGTATCTACAGGGGCATATAGGAGCTTCATAAGGGAAAGCTCGAAGTGGGAAAGGACATTGTCCGAAGTCCGGTAATCCCTTGCAGCATCGATTAAACAGCGCAAAGAAACTTCCAAGTTGGAAGCGGGGATGGAGAAGCTTTTTGCTTCTTCTTCGCTAAGCTTTTCTAGAAGGGTCTTGTCTTTGGTAGCGGTGTAGATCAGAAGGTCCTTGTAGATAGCGATCAGGTCGTTATGGAGACGGGGGATATCGGCTCCCTTCTGGTAACGTTCCCGAACGGATTTGATCAGAGTATCGGAATCCTTCTTCTCGATTGCTTCGACTAGCTTCAGTTCCTCGCCGGTAGATAAGAGTCCGAAAAGATTGTTGGCATCTTCCGCGGTAACCTTGTCTCCGGAATAGGAGACGAGCTGATCGAGCAGAGAAAGAGAGTCTCTTACTCCGCCGTCGCTAAGGGATGCGACCAGCTTCAGGGCTTCCTCTTCGTAGGAGATATTCTCGCTCTTCAGGATATGCTCCATGTTCTCGATCAGATCCGTGTCCGTGACCTTGGAGAAATCAAAGCGCTGGACACGGGAGAGAATGGTCGGAATAATCTTCTGGGGTTCGGTTGTTGCCAAAATGAAGACGACAAACGACGGCGGCTCCTCCAAAGTCTTCAGAAGGGCGTTGAATGCGGAGTTGGACATGTTGTGGACTTCGTCGATGATATAGACCTTGTAGCGGCCCATGATCGGCTGGTAGGAGACGTTGTCGATCAGTGCCCTGACGGAGTCGACGGTGGAATTTGAAGCGGCATCGATCTCGATGACATCCGGATGCTCGCCCTTGCTGATCTTCGTGCAGTCGTCGCATTTGTTGCACTGCCTTCCGATTCCTTCTTTGCAGTTGAGGGCTTTGGCAAGGAGTCTTGCCATGGTCGTCTTTCCTGTTCCTCTCGGACCACAGAAAAGGTACGCGTGGGCAATCTTTCCTTCGCGGAGGGCATTCTTAAGGGTGGAGACGATAGCCTTCTGGCCTACGACTTCATCGAAGGTCTGAGGGCGGTATTTGTTGTAATAAGCTTGATAAGCCAATTCTTTATTCCTCCTTATCATTCTACCACAGGGAGCCTTGCTTTCTCTTTCCGGGGTTTCTCTTTTTTCGGCTTATGGGGATTCTCTTCTCCGGTATTGGTATAATTGAAGCATGAAACAAATCCGAGCCCGTTTCAAGACTCTGGCATCCTTTCTTTCCAGGGTCGATATCTACAACCGGATTATGGTCTTCCTCTCCCAGGTCTTCTTTGTCGTGGTTCCGTCTTTGATCCTCTATAACACCCACGACTATTCGACGATGAAGAATGTCATGCCTAGCCTGATGATCCTGGGTATCGTCATCGGGACAGGGCTCTTTACCCTCTACAAACCGATAAAGACAGCCGTCTTCTATTTCCTGGAAACTCTTCTTGCCCTTCTCTTCTACAGGGAAGACTTCCTGGTTACACCTATCTCCTCGTTGGACAGTACCTTGGATCTAGGGGCTATCTACTGGACGGAGTTCTCCCTCTGCCTTTTCGGCTTTGCCCTGAACCTGGTTTTCTTTCTTCTCTACTACCAGAGGTTCCAGAAGGGAAGGACGGCCTTCGATGAGCAGGGAAACGGAAACACGGTCTTCAATGTCACGAACGGCATGGAGATCAACGAGGACGTCGAAAAGAGGGTAGAGAAGATCAGCGAGGAAAGCGGAGACAAGAGGATGAAGATCATATCCGGGATCAAGCTTTCCCGGATCTGCCGTATTCTTTCCTTCGTCTTCTATCTCGTTACCGCCGCCATCTATCTTCTGAATCTGGGAGCCAAATACAATCCGGTCTCCTCGACGGCCATGTACTTCCCGCTGCTAATGGGAATGATCTTCATTACCATCAGCGGAATCCTCAGCATCTTCTATCCGGGGGACTACAAATACCTGTATTACTTCAATCTGATCTTCTTCACCTTCACCTCTTTGCTCTGCACTTCGGAACTGAAAATCACACCGGTTGCCCTGATCCTGCTTCTCTTCTTTGATGTCGTCGCCTTGATGACGACGCTCATCACGGAAGGGAGAACCTGGATGGGAGCAAAGCCGGACAGCAAATAAGCTATCTCTTCTTGGCTACAAGATACCTTTTCTTGTTCTCCATATCGAGGATAAAGGAACAGTCATATCCTTCCGGATAGAAGGAGAGGAACAGGTCTTTTACCTTGTCGGCATTGCTTGCTTCCAGTTCGAAGAAAGCAATGCCTTTTTTAAGAAGCCTAGAGTCCAGAAGGGAGAAGATAGCTCTGTAGCTATCCATTCCGTCCTTGCCGCTATAGAGAGCAAGAGGAGGCTCATAAGGGGCTATAACATCCTTGCTTCTTTCTTCGATATAAGGAGGATTGGAGAGGATTACATCAAACCTATCCTGGATATCTTCTAAGAAGTTGCTTTTCTTAAAAACTATAAAAAGAGAGTTCTCTTCTGCGGATTTCTTTGCAAGAGCTAATGCTTTATCAGAAATATCGCTTGCAGTGACAATACTGGCAGGGAAAAGCTTTTTTACCGACAAGGCGATAATGCCGCTCCCTGTGCATAGATCCAGGACTTTCTTGTTGGAAAAATCGTAATTCCCTTGGATATCTCCGTATAGAAAAGAAATCGTCTCCGTCCTCGGGATAAGGACATCTTCCGATAGGTAGATCTTCAGTCCCCGGATGATGTCGTATCCGGCAAGATAGACGGGAGGTACGCCGCCCTTAAGCTTAGCAAGGACAAGCTTGTATTCCTCTTTGGTGGCAATGTCCTTGTCCCCGTCTATTCCGAGCCTGTCGAAAGGAAAAGAGAAGACACCGGAAAGGATAGTCCGGATATCGGCAAGCGGAATGTTCTCTTCCGATAATTGTTCTGCGACCTCGGCGGCTGTCATTTGTTTGGATAAAAGGCGGAATGGTTTTCCATTCCGCCTGATTCCTACTTTTCCTGCTGCTCCATCTCTGCCTTCAGCTTCTTCGTCTCTTCTTCCAGAAGATCCTTCTGGTTGGCTTCGTTTAAAGCAAAGATGCAGTCATCCAGTTCCCCGTTCATGAACTTGGGAAGATTCAGGGTGCTCCAGCCGATCCGGTGATCCGTTACACGGTTCTGCGGATAGTTGTAGGTGCGGATTCTTTCGTTCCTCTCGCCGGTTCCCATCTTCAGTCTTCTTTCGCCTCCGACCTTCTCTTCAATCTCGGCATCATGCTGAGCCTGGAGTTTAGCCTTCAGCATCAGCATGCATGTTTCCTTGTTGGCAAGCTGATCCCGCTCGATCTGGCAGGAGACAACGATGTTCGTCGGGATATGGGTGATACGGACGGCAGACTCCGTCTTGTTGACGTTCTGTCCTCCGGCGCCCGAGGAATGGTAGGTATCGATACGGAGATCGGCAGGGTTAATCTTGATGTCGACATGCTCGATTTCCGGCATGACAAGGACGGTAGCCGTCGATGTCTGGATCCTGCCGTTTGCTTCCGTGACCGGAACACGCTGGACACGGTGTGCGCCGCTTTCAAACTTCAGCTTCGAGTAGACGCCCTTTCCCTTGATACGGAAGGAAACGAGGGAGAATCCGCCAAGCGGAGTAGGCTCGCTGTCGAGAAGCTGGATCTTCCAGCCTTCCCTGTCTGCATAATGGGAATACATACGGAAAAGATCTCCGGCGAAGATATTCGCTTCATCTCCTCCGGCTGCACCGCGGATTTCCATGATGATGTTCTTGTCGTCATTGGCATCCTTAGGAATCAGGGAGAGCTTGATCTCTTCTCCCATGGCATCGATCTTCTTGGCCATCTCATCGAAAGTGGATTTGCCCAGATCCTTGATCTCCGGATCCGGATCCTTCATCATCTCCTCGGCATCCGCTTTGTCGGACTCCATCTTCATTACTTCGTCATAAAGCTCGACCGGCTTTTCCAGGCCGGAACGTTCCTTGCTAAGCTTCGTCATCGTAGGAACATCCATCGAACCACCGCTTAAGAGGTCGTCGATATCGGTTAGTCTCTTCTTCATGGCCTTCAAACGGGCCATCATATAATCTTCTGGCATTTTAATGTTTATCCTTTACTGTTTTATGGATCGTATCTTCCGTCTATAGCAAAAAAGCCCGCTAGAGGCCGGAAAAGGAATGCGATGACAGGAAGGAAATAAAAATTTTTCTCATATCGGGATTAAGTTTATCACAAAGGATCTTCTTTTCCCTACAAAACCTAGGGAAAAACTATATAATGTTTCTTGCTTATGGAAGAGAACAGCAACCCGACGGAAAAACGAAAGAAGCTTCTTCCGCCAAAATGGTGGAAGCATTTCTCGTTCCACCACCCGAATCTAAACAAGACAATCTGGCAGTTCATCAAGTTCGGCCTTATCGGATGGGTCCTGACTGTTTTCCAGTATCTTGGCTATACTTTCCTGCCGCTTGCTTTCGGTATGCGGCTTGCCGGAACGGAATGGCTTTGGCCCGGAATTACGCTTCCCTACGGAAACGGACGCTTTGTCTGGGCAATCCTCGGATATGATGTCCTTAGGGATCAGTCCGGAAACGTAATCTACGGAGGAGGCTTAGGGTATTTCTTCAGCTGGCTTATCACCTACTTCACGACCCAGGCAATCAATTTCCCTCTGCAAAGAAATATCACCTATAAATCCCGCCGCAAGGTTCTTCCCCAGGTTCTGCTTTATACGCTTGCCAATATCCTGGTAACGCTGCTTTCCAATGCCTTGAACTCCCTCTGGCTGAAACCGGCATCGGAAGTCATGTCCAGAACTCTCTATCAGGTCTGCCAGACCTTTGCTACCTCCGGAATCACGACTATTGTCTTCTTCTTCGCCTTCAAGGCAATCTTCCCGGAAGGAAAAGCAGAAGATTCATTGAAAAAGATCAAAGAAACAAAAGAAGAGAAGAAAGACGAGACGAAATAGAAACTTATAGAAAAAGACTATTGGTCCTTACGTAGCGATGCAAAAGCAGCTTTAAGGTTGTCTTCCAGGACCCTGTCTTTTATGGTGTGGACACGGAGTACGTCATCGACAAAGACATGGTAGTAGGAAAGAGCGCCTTTCTTCTTGTCGTCCTGGCAGTAATAAAGATCCTCTATCCCTGCTTTCAGGATTGCTCCCATGCAGAGAAGACAGGGTTCCAGAGAGACAAGAAGGGTGGCACCCTTCAGATACCTCGACCCGGTTTTCTTCATTCCTTCTTCGAGCGCAACTATTTCGGCATGCAGAAAAGGGTTGTTCTTTTCTTCGACTTTGTTTCCGGTAACGATCCTTGTCCCGTCTTCAAGAACAAGGACTGCGGAAACAGGAACCTCTCCTTTCTGCAACAGGAGAGAGGACTCCTTCTCTAGTTCCGATAAAGCTATAGCTAGGTCTTCTTTATTCATTCTTTTAATAAAAAAGCCACCGCACGTGGACACCGATCTTATGGCTGCTACCTTCCGGTCCTGACCAAGTTCGACGGTATACACCGCGATGGTGAATCTATTATACAAAAAGGGAGGGGCAAGGGCAACCTCATTTCCGTTGCTCTTCTTTGCTATAATGGTCTTTTAACAGAGGAAAAAACATGTCCCACATAGAAAAAGAGCAGTTCCTGTTTTCTCTTTACAGCAAGGATATCCCTTCCTTTCTGGAAGGCTTCCTTCCTGCTCCTTCCCTGGAACGGATAAAGCATGTCGGGATGCACTGCGGAATGGAATATACCTCCTTCCCGTTCTATAAGGATTTCGAACCTTATTCCAGGTTCGTCCACTCTCTAGGAGTTGCTCTAATCGTCTATCACTTCCGGAAGAATCAGAAGGAGAGCCTTTCCGGTCTGTTCCATGATATAGCAACCCCGGCCTTTGCCCACGTCGTCGACTTCGTAAAAGGGGATTACCTTACCCAGGAAGCAACGGAGGAGAGGACAACCTGCATCATCGAAGAAGATCCCGTAATCCAGAAAGAGCTTATGAAGCTTGGACTATCTACCAAGGATGTCGATAACTACCATCTCTATCCGATTGCAGACAACGATTCTCCCAGGCTTTCTGCCGACAGGCTGGAATACACCCTCTCCAATTTCCTGAACTATTCCCATGCCTCTAGAGAAGAAGTAGAAGCAATGTACCGGGATCTTTCCGTTACGGTAAACGAAGACGGAGTCGAAGAGCTTGCTTTTTCTTCTAAGGAGCTTGCCAGGAAGTTTGCTCTTGCAACCATACAGAACTCCAAAGTATATGTGACTCCAGAAGACAGGTACGGGATGGAGGCCCTGGCCAGAGGAATTAGGAGAGCTTTCTCCTTGTCCGTTCTTTCGGAAAACGACCTTTATTCTACGGAAGAGGTTGTTATCAAGAAAATTCTAGGTAACCAAGAGACAAAGAATAACTGGGAATGGTTCACAAACCTAACCGAAGTCAAAGAACAAAAGACGGAGAAGGAGCATACGATCAAGGTCTATTCCAAGAGGAGGTATATCGATCCTCTTGTAATCGGCAGAGGCCGGATAAAGGATCTGGACCCGGAAGTGGAAGCTGCAATCGATGCTTTCAGGAAGGAGTCCTTCGACTCGTATCTGGAAGGCATATCCAAAGCGCCGGGAAAACTGCCGGATAGAGACTGACAAAAAAGAGAAGACTGTTTATTGGCAAGAAAAAGGCATCCTCTAGGGGACGCCTCTTTTCCTATCCTTCGATATGATCCCTGAAGAACTTCTTCTGCTCTTCGGTCCTCAGGACTTTGATCTCCTTGATGGAGTGCTTTGTTTCTTCTCCTTCCCGGTTCTCATTGTGGAGGTATTTTTGGAAAGTCCCTTCCTTCACGAAGAAGACTTCGGGAGGAAGGAGCCCTTCCTCCTCGAAAGCATACCGGATATCCGGGGAAGCAAGGGCTAGGGAATCCTTCAGAAGGAGAGAAGTCTTCTTCGGATCCAGGGAAGAGGAATCCTTGATTTCCAGGAAGAAGGTATACCGGTTTTCCTTATTCCCTTCCGTGGCACAGTAGGCATAGATGGGATGTTCCTTCTCCCCGATCTTTTCTCCTAGGAGGGCAATCGCGTCATCTGCCTGATGGAAGGTGCATTTCTCTCCCATGACATCGAGGAGGACCTTGTTCCGTCCTAGGATTTCGAATAGAGGAAGCCTTCCTTTCCGTCCGCTGACCTTGACGATGTCTGCCATCCTATAACGATAGAGACCGGAGAGGCTGGTCAGGACAGTCTCGTACTTTGCCCCGTCCGTAAGCTCGGATACGGAAAGGATCTTCCCCGGGATCGGCTGTTCCTTCTCATCGAGGGGAAGGAATTCCAGATAAGCCATATCCAGGACCGGTGCATAGAGGAAGGTGTCGTAGTCCGTTGCCAGCCCCATCAAGGATTCCGAGGAATTATAGGCGGCATAATAAATATGTCCTTTGCTTCCTAGATACCTTTTTACAAGAAGCGTATACGGGCGCAGCCTGTTCTCTGTACTGCCGACCCCGCTTACGACGGTGAGGCTAGGCCAGATCCTGGTCAGGATCCCGTCTCTTCCGGAAGCCAGGATTTCTTTTAGTTCCTCAGCCCTTTCCGGGTGCGGGACAAGCTTCTTTTCAAGTTCCTTCTTTAGGGCGGGGGAAAGCTTTACGCAGTCCGATATTTTCCCTTCTGCAAGATCATGGAGCAGAGTTCCTGGTTCTGGAAGAGATAGTTCACCATTCCGCAGGTTTCGCTGAGATAGGCACTCATGATGAGATAGATGTCCGTTTCCGGAAGCGCGAAGAGAAGGTGGACATAGAGGCGGTCATGGATCTCGTTCGAGGTGAGGCTTGCCAAAGGGTGGTAAAGAAGAGCCCCATCAATCCGCTGACCTTGGAAAGCATCAGGGAGACGACATCCCCGATCGGGGTTTGGTCCTTCGTATAGGTGATGTCGGCATTCGCCATCAGGGCGAGGATCTTCCGGTGGTTCCTGTCATAGCATCCGTTCTTCTTCTCCAGATAGGGGATGATCTGAGGATTTCCTTTCTTCTTCTTCATTGCCTTCTGCTGGGTAGCAGAGATAGGAATCCGTTTGCTCTTCCCCGTCGATCCGGAAGTATCCGTATAGTAGACCGGTTTTCCCTGGAAGAGGACATCCTTTCCCCCGTCCTGCATCCTAAGGATTGCTTCCCTATAGTCTTCGTAGTCCGAAACAGGGACTTCCTTCCGGTAGTCGGAAAGGGAATGGATCTGGTCGAGATGGTGCTTCCTTCCGAATTCCGTATTCCTGTTCTTCTTCACGATGGAAAGAAGCGTCTTCTCGCTGATTCTCTCCGGCTCTTTTCCGAAGGCATCGAAGACGGAGAGATACTTTTTCCCTACTTTGGCAAGATGGTCGTTGAGGAAGGCCATTAGACGGCGCCCGTTGTTCTTGTTCATAGCTTGGTCCTTCTTCCGGCAGAAAACCTATTTCTGGATTAAGAAGAAAATAGCCTTGCCCGCTTTGCTTCAAGGATAACGGAAGAGAGGAAGATAGTAAAGCGGAACACACGAAAAAGGCCTTTTCCCAGGATAGGAAAAGGCCGGTGCTGTTCTTCCCTGATCTTCTCTCTACTTCTGGCCGGCTTTCTGCTTGGCAAGGTATTCTTCTCTTGCCGCATCGTCGGCAAGCTTCTTGCGATAGGCTTTCGACTGCTTTTCGATCAGCTTCGGATCATGGAAGAAGTTGACGCCGAGTGCTCTCCGGACGCGGTAGACCGTAGCAAGAGCCTTCTCCTCTGCTTTCTTGGAACCGACTTCCAGGATCTTGTAGACATCCTCGATGTGGGCTTCGTAGTACTTTCTCTTCTCCCGGATCGGATCCAGGACTTCGTTAAGTACCGAGGCCAGGAACTTCTTGACCGGTACATCTCCGAGTCCGCCCTTCTCATAGGCTTTCTTGAGTTCGTCCAGGTTCTTATATTCCGGCCAGTATTTCTTAAAGGATTCATCGGTAGCAAAAGCGGAGAGATAAATGAAGACCGGGTTGTTCTCCGTATGGCCGGGGTCGGTGATGTTGAGATGGGTAGGATCCGTGAACATGGTGGAGACCTTCTTGTCAACGGTTCTTTTGTCATCGCTAAGATAGATGCAGTTCCCGATGGATTTGCTCATCTTAGCCTTTCCGTCCGTGCCGGGAAGGCGTAAGGAAGCCTTGTTCTCCGGTAGAAGGATCTTGCAGGGATGAAGGATTTCTTTTCCTTTTCCGTAAAGGGAATTGAACTTATGGACGATTTCATTCGCCTGTTCGATCATCGGAGCCTGGTCTTCTCCGACCGGAACCAGATCCGTATCGAATGCCGTGATATCTGCAGCCTGGCTGACCGGGTAGCAGAGGAATCCGGCCGGGATGGTATCACCGAAATCCTTCTGGGCAAGTTCCGACTTGACGGTCGGATTCCTCTCCAGACGGGAAAGAGTGACCAGATCGAGATAGTAGCAGGTAAGTTCCGTAAGTTCCGGGACCTGGGACTGGATGAAGATGGTGGTCTTGTTCGGATCAAGACCGGCGGAAAGATAGTCGAGGGCGACTTCGATTACGTTGTCCCGGACTTTCTGGGGAACGCCGAAGTTATCTGTCAAGGCCTGGGTATCGGCAATCATCTCATAGATTTCGTCGTATTTTCCGGAATTCTGGAGTTCCAGGGTAAGTCTTAATGCACTGACATAGTGCCCGATATGGAGCTTTCCTGTCGGACGCATTGCGTTCATTACTATCTGTTTCTTCTCTTCCGGCTTATTCGCTGTTTCATCCATTGGGGGAATAGCTCCTTCGTTTGCCTTTATATGATAACTCTTTAGGCTTTGTTTCGACAGGCATTAATCCGCTACGAAAATAGAAGCAGCGAAAATGACGGCTTTTGATTGGATTTGCAACCAAAAAGAAGAAGAAAGGGGATATAAAAGGCATGCAGAAACGACCTAAGAATGAAAGGGGAAAGATGAGGAACGAACCGATAAGAAAAAGAAAATGTCAGAATACGCAAAAAAAGAAAAAGAAATGACCGCAAAAAGTAATTAATAGCTTATAATAGCTAAGAAGAGCTCTCTAAGCCAAAAGACTGGATGGGCGCTTCCTGAAGTTAGCCACCCTTCAGTTACGCTAAGACGCACAGAAAAACCTTAAATTTCCCGCCTCACTTGTAAACGCTTACCAAATTCTCTATAATAAAGGTGCAGAAAGATATAAACCTATGAAAACATTCGAAATCAAAGTGAATGCCATGAATGGTCTCTCTTCTCGCTCTAGTGCAGAGCTGGTAGAGGAAGCAAATCATCATAAGTGCAACATCAAGATGGTTCTTGAGAATGGTGACGAGTGCGATCTCAAGTCTATCATGAATGTCTTCGCCATCTCGACGATCAGCCAGGGGGAATCCCTCAAGATTGTTTGCGACGGAGCAGATGAAGATCTGGCAGTTGCCGGCTTCAAGAAGTTAGCTTCTGAGTACAGCTTCTAATTCGTTAACCTATTAGAAGTCAAATATCTATAAATTTCTAGAAGGGATGCAATAATCTCCTCCTTTTGTCGGATACTCTCAATATGTATATCATTGGCCATGATATAGTCGCTTCGAGACTATGTTATTTCGTCGGGTACCCATCCGAGCAGGTAAGGGAAGGCTAGCTGTTTCGGCTCTCCTGGGACTAAAGGCGTTATCCCCACTCTGGTTTAGGTCTTCTCTGCAATACGGGAAGAAGGTCAGAGATACAAATCCGGGAGGCAAGACGAGCCGGTCAGTCTTCGAGTAGCCAGTGCACTGTTTAGATACGGAAAGGTTCCGGATGAGTGGAACCGGAAAGACGGAACGAGCTACGTCGCTTCGAGGCAAGACGAGTCAATGAGTGAGTCTTAGTTTCTCGAAGTCCGGGACGCAAGGTGTTTCGCCAAGAAGGTACGGCGGTACGAAACGGTTTGAGACAACGTTCCGTTACTAGCCGAGTCAACGATATGAGCAGAGACGGAGGTACGATTCGATACGGCGATACGTTAAGGGATGGCGATACGGTTAGATTCTACGAGGCGATTCGATAAGGTACGGCGATATGATTCGATACGGAGGTACGATCAGGTAAGGCGATTCGTTAAGATACGGCGATACGGTTCGGGACTGAGATATGAGCAAATATGGCGATACGAGAAGGGACCGCGATACGATCCGGGATGATTCGGAAACCGCGGTGAAGGGGCGGCAAGATATGGAACAACCCATGGGTCAGATACGTTAGGGCCCGGCCTTGATTGTTGAATCAAGTAACCGGGCTCTTTTTAATGCCTTGAAAAAGAGGAAGCCTTCTGGGGGCTTCCTCTTTCAGTCTTGTTTCTTGAACAGCGGAGCAAAGAGAGCCTGGATCTCCTTGTAGTTCTTCTGGCCGAAGGGATCGATTCCCTTTACGGCTAGATAAGTGGCTTCCGGATAGGAGAAGACCAGGAAGAACTTGATCCGGTAGTCCTGAGGCCTGTCTTCGTATAGGTAGGCTTTCTCTTCCTTCTTCGTCTCGCCCAGCTTCAGAGCAATAAGACCTTCTATAAGCTTGTCTCCTTCCTCTTTGGGAAGGGAACGGTCTTTTCCGTTTACGTTCAGAAGGTAAGTCTTGTCGACGAGGCATTCGATCTCCAGCCTCAGGATATCCGCAACATTGTCCGGATTCCTTTTCCAGAAGGAGATCTTCGTGAAGTCGGTTCTCATCTACTCCTCCTTCGTGCTGGAGAGAAGGGAATCGAGGATCTCGTCCAGTGCCTTGCTGTAGACAGGAAGGCGGACGAAACCGGACTTCCTGACGCTGCTTTTATCCTTGAATAGGAGGGTAAGAGTGCAGGTATCGGGATCCTTCCCGACAAGGAAACCGTTGGTTGTCTCAGGCCAGTCCAAAACAAAGAGCTTCTCGAAGAGCAGGGAGAGGAAGGAATCGACATAAGGAGTGAAGTCGATAGGTTCATATACGTCCCGCTTCTTGTCCTTCTCCGTTTCGATAGTTAGGGTTGCCTTGCCTGCATCCCTTACTAGGCGGAAAGTCTTCTTCTCTCCGTCATGGGACCGGTCATATGTGAAAGAAAGAAGGTCTTCTTCCTTCTTCTTCAAAGCAGTGCCGTCATCGACACCGAAATCCTTCTTGCAGTCTTCGCAGAAGAAACCATGTGTCTTCAGCTTCGTATCCACAAAGGTGGAAGTATTGTCCTTTCCGCATTTCGGGCAGAGAGTATTCATAATTGATCCTCCTTGATAAGGTGGGTAGCTTCTAACAGGGATTCGTATTCCTCTTCGCTCACCTTTCTAAACTTCCCTTCTTCGACATCCCCGAGCTTCACCGGCCCTAGAGAGAGACGTTTCAGTTTGATGACATCGTATCCGAACTTGCCGAACAGTCTTTTTATCTCGTGGTACTTGCCTTCGTGGACGGTTACTTCGGCATGGTATTCGTCCTGGATCACAAGAACGGCAGAATCGGCGATGTCTCCCTGGCCGATATCGAGATTTCCTTTCTGGAATTCTTCCACCATCTCCGGCTTCAGGATATGGTTCACTTCGACGGCATACGTCTTGGTGACCTTGAACTTCGGGTTGGCAAGCCGGGAGTTGAGGACTCCGTTGTCCGTGAAGATCAAGAGTCCTGTCGTGTCGGCATCAAGCCTTCCCACCATCCGGACCCTTTTCTGGTATTCGTCCGGAATCAGCTTCATGCAGGACGGGTAGTGGTCGTCCAGCATGGAACAGACATAGTTCTGGGGCTTGTTCAGGACCAGGCAGACGAAAGGAACGTTCTCGACGTCCTTTCCGTCGACCGTGATCTTATCGGTACCGGAAATCTGCATGTCGTTAAGGAGCGTCTTCTCTCCGTTTACCATGACATGCCCGTTATGGACCATCTTCTTTGCCGACTTCCTGGAACCGAAGCCGTGGATTGCCAGAAACCGATCTAACCTCATCTATTTATCCTCTTCTTCCAAAGCCTTCTTCAGCTTATCGACATCCAAGGCCTTGGCATTTTCTTTTTCATCTTCTTTCTTCTCTTCTTTTACATTCTTCACAAGAAGCCCGTCTACCAGATCCTTCTTCCTTTTCCAAATCTTGAAGGCAGGATGTTCCTTCCATAATGGAAGAAGGGAAGATAAGCCAAGGATCAAGGCAATCAGGAAGAAGAAGATAAGGGAGCAGGAATTCACCAGCTTCCGGACCATGACGGAGTCAGCCATAGCTTGGGGCTTGTTCTTGGCGAAGTAGACTATCAGGATAACAAGCATCGGAAGAAGGAAACCGATCTGCATCGCTTCCTTGTTCTTCTTTCTGCTGTCTTTGCCTTCGGCATAAAGGCCGAGGAACAGTCCCGAGAACAGAGCCAGGAACAGGATTCCCATAATCAGGATTCCGGACTTCTTATCCGTGTTCGTAAAGCTGACGGCCGGATACATCACTCCGATAAGCCCTACATAGGAACCGGAGACGGCTAGAAGGGATCCGATGGAGATCCCGGCGTATCCGCATAAAAATCCACCAACGGCAATAATTACGCTGTAGAATCCTGCTCCTGCAATCGGCTCTTCATCTCTTAAGAGCTTTGCCGGAGTAAAGGCAAAATAGAAAATAAGAGCAATCCCTATTCCGCCTATGAGGGAGAGAAGAAATGGGAGAAGATCGATCTTCTCCTTCTTGTCCAAAAAGACCAGAAGAAGAAGCACGACCAGAGATCCAAACAGGAATCCGGCTTCCAATAGCCTTACCGTATAGGAGAAGTTCTTCTCCATGACGGAGATGGGAAGGAGGGAGAAGACAAAGAAAGCAATGGCAAACCCGAGGATATAGGACCAGGTACGGGAACTGTAGGTGACTAAGACGTCTTCTCTTGCTCTTTTGCTGTCCAGGAAGGGAACCATCGAAAGAAGCCCGGAGAGAGCTCCCTTGAAAAGGTTAATGAACACCGAGTCATTCTTCTGCTTTTCTTCCATAAGATAGTGGCCTTTCTTACGATATACTATTATATCGTAGATACCACCCTAAGGAGGAGACCGTATGGAAAAGAAAGATTTCAGCTATCTCAGGGAAAGAAGAAGACTGCCTTTTTACCTCTCCCTTCTGTTCTCTGTTCTTCTGATGCTTTGGATGTTTGCTCCCCTTATGGATACCTTCACGAAAGAAGGCAAGACTTTCCTTGCCGGATTTACTGTCTACCGCTTTTCGGAAGCGGGAGGCAATCTGACGATTGCCACGAATCTTCTTTATACTGCCTTCGGTCTTGCCCTTCTTCTCCTTCTGTTCCCGCTCTCCTTCCTTTTCCAGAGGGAGCTGAAGTATGAAAAGAGGATGGCTGTCATTCTCTATATCTTCTACGTGGCCCATCTAGGATGCCTTGTCGCCTTCCCGATCTTCCTAAGCCAGGCCAATACGAACATCGAAGCTTCCTGGGGAAGCTATGTCTATATCGGTCTGTCTCTTCTCTTCCTGGTTCTATTCGCTTTTGCTAGGATCAAGACGGACGGGGACACCGAGAAGACATTGTTTAGAAAGTAGAAGCAGAAAAGACATAGGAGAAAAGGCCCGAGGGCAATACCTCGGGTTTTTCAAAAAAAGAAAGAAATATCTTGAAATATGAAAGACGATTCATATATACTAATAGCGTAAATATGAATCACCATTCATAAAGGAGGCAGATATATGAATCTACCGGATGAAGAAACATTGGATCGGATGGAGACGCTTCTAAGCGTCGCCAGCGATTCCACAAGATTCAAGATCCTTTATTGCCTGATCGGCCAGGAGAAGAACGTCTCCCAGCTGGTAGAAGAAGTAGGAGCCAGCCAGTCCCTGATCTCCCATCAGCTCCAGGTGCTTAGGAAAGCACACCTTGTCTCTACCAGGAAGGACGGAACAAAGGTGTTCTACCTTCTTGCCGATGACCATGTCAGCTCCCTGCTCTCTGTCGTCTATGCCCACGCCACGGAGGCGAAGTAGGTTATGGCCGGGGAAACCAAGAGGGAACTCTTCCTTCTCTGCCTTAGGATTGCAGCTTCCTTAGCTCTTGCTCTTTTGGGGAGTCTTCTTCTTAACGAAGAGAACTTCCCGTTCTATGTGAACCTGATTGTAATGCTCTCCTCCTGGGTTATCATCTCCTACGATGTAGTATGGAATGCCTTAAAAGAAACCTTTGCCGAAAGAAAGCCTTTCAACGAGTATTCCTTGATGACTATTGCCTCCATTGGTGCATTCCTTCTTCGTGCTTTCGGAAAGGATCATAACGAGTACCTCGAAGCGGTACTCGTCATGATCCTTTACCAGGTCGGAGAGTTCTTCAGCGAGATGGCGGAAGAGAAATCCAGGAACGCCGTAACCTCTGCCCTTGATCTAAAGAAGGAGAAGGCAAAGGTCCTTGGCAAGGACGGAACCTATACAGAAGTCGGTCCGGAAGAGATGAAGGTCGGAGATGTGTTTGCTCTCTGTGCCGGAAACAAGGTTCTCTGCGATTCTACGATACTATCCGGAAACGGTCTGTTCGATGAAAGCTCCCTTACCGGCGAACCGATCCCGGTGGAAAAGAAGGAAGGGGATCCGATCGTATCCGGAACCATCCTTACCCACGGAGAGGCAAAGGCAAGGGTAGAAAAAGCATATGCCGATTCTGCCGTCTTTAAGATGAGCCGGCTAGTCGAAGAAGCCAAGGGGAAGAAGTCCAAGGCGGACAGGTTCATCACCAGGTTCTCGAAGATCTATACCCCTATCGTTATGCTTCTTGCCCTCGTTGTCATGGTTCTTCCTCCTCTTATCCAGGGTGCCGGAAACAAGGATATCTGGTCGAGATGGATCTATACCTCCCTATCCTTCCTAGTCGTCTCCTGCCCCTGCGCCGTTGTTATCTCTGTGCCTTTAAGCTATGTATCCGGGATAGGCCTGGCTTCGAAGTACGGAATCCTGGTTAAGGGTGCCACCTACTTCGATAGGCTTGCCTCCCTTAAGACAGTCGGATTCGACAAGACCGGTACTTTGACGACAGGGAAGATGTCTTTAGCCCTGGTCAAGCCGCGCGGTATTGATGAAGATACGTTTATGGATTACCTCTCCGCTGCCGAGTCGGAAAGCAGCCATCCGATTGCTATTGCGGTAGAAAAGGCAAGGCAAGGGAACCCTTCCCTTGTATCGGACTACGAAGAAGTCGAAGGGAAGGGAGTCAAGTGCACCTACAAAGGACACAAGCTCAAGGTAGGAAAGAAATCCTTCCTCGAGGATGAGAGCATCGAAGAAAGCGAAGGAGAGGGGACGGCTCTCTATCTTTCCGTAGACGGGGAGTACTCCGGATATGCGCTCCTTTCGGATACGATGCGGGAAGAAGTCCCTGCTTTGATCTCTTCTTTACGGAAGGAAGGTATCCGGACTGTCCTTATCTCCGGAGACAGGAAACAGAATGCCGAGGCCTTGGCTTCTGCTCTGTCTATTGATGCTGTCTACTCCGGTCTTCTCCCGAAGGAGAAGACGGACGTGATCGAGAAGGAGAAGAAGGGAGGAACGATGGCATATCTCGGAGACGGGGTAAACGATGCAGCCTCTTTGTCCCTTGCCGATGTCGGCATTGCTATGGGAGGGCTTGGAAGCGACCTGGCTGTCGAGAATGCCGATGTTGTCATCCTGGATGACAACCCCGGCAAGCTGGAGAAGCTTATCCGGATTTCCGGGAAGACGAAGAATATGGCAATCTCCAACGTCGTTGTTGCAATCCTAGTGAAGGTGACGATCATGATCCTGAACCTGGTCATCCCGTCTCTTCCTCTCTGGATCTCGGTCCTTGGAGACACCGGCCTTACCTTCCTTCTCGTCCTCCGTTCCATGGCCCTGTTCATGCTTGGAAAGCTGAATAAAAACAAGAAGTAGAATAAAAGAACCAAAGCCTTATGCTTTGGTTCTTTTTCAATAACAATTTCTTATTTATGCAACGGGTTGGCTAATTGATTTCCAGGACTCTGGCTTCATACGGACGAAGGATATCAGCGGTAGGAAGACTGGAGTAGTTGTCGATAAGAGGAGTAAGGCGTCCGTACTCCTTGATGCTTCTCTTCAGCTTCATCTGCTTCTTGGAAAGGTTCAGAAGAACGAGGATGGATTTCCCGTTGTAGGTCCTGGTATAAGCCATCAGCTTTCCCTTGGTCTTCAGGAACTGGATATCCCCGAAGCAGAGGACCGGATTGTTCTCTCTCAGAGGATTGATCTTCTCGAAGTAGGAGAGGGTGGAATCCGGATCCTTTTCCTCGTCCTCGACATTGAGGGAGGAGCAAAGCGGGTTGTACTTCTGCCACGGGGTGACAGAGGGATCCGAGAATCCGTATCCCTTGCTTCCGTTGAAGGCCATCGGAGCACGGGCATCGTCTCTTCCGCACTTGAGGGCGAATTTCTTCGCATATCCTTCCGGAACGTGAAGCCCCATCATCATCTTGTAGACGTTGCGGACGACGACGTCGTTTGTTTCCTCCATCGTAAAGTAGCCGGCAGGGTAGTTCATCGCCCCGAGTTCCTGCCCCTGGTAGATGAAAGGCATGCCTTTCAGGGTATAGATCATCGTCAGAAGCATCTTGCTTCCGGCCTTCTCGTATCCGGGTTCTATAAGCTTGTTGACGGAACGGTGCTGGTCATGGTTCTCCAGGTAGACGCCGTTGTTCTCGACCTTCGTCTGCCAATCCATTACGATCTTCTTGAACTTCTTGACGTCGCATAGCTCCTTGAGAGAGGAGGAGCCTAGATTAACATGGTCGAAGGAGAAGAAGGTATCCAGTTCCTGGGTAGCGATAAACGGAGGGATGTTCTCCAAGGTCGCTCCCATGCATTCTCCGATGAGGATTCCGTGATGGGGATCGATGACTTCCTTTCTCAGCCTCTGCAGGATCTTATGGCATCCCGGGGTGGCGATATAGTGTTCGCTTCCCTGGTTCTGTCCGTGCTTGGTCTTCTTTCCGTCTTCCAGGCTCTCCTTGTAGATTCCGGAGATGACATCGCAGCGGAAACCGAATACGCCTTTGTCCAGCCAGAAGGAGAGGATGCTCTCCACATCCTTGATGAGGTCTTCGCTATGCCAGTTCAGATCCGGCTGTTCCTTCGTGAAGATATGGAGATAGTAGGTGTCGTCTTCTCCGTTGACCTTTTCCCATGCCGGGCCTTGGAAGGTCGACATCCAGTTGTTCGGAAGCTTTCCTTCCTTGCCTTTCCGGAAATAGTAGTAATCCCGGTATTTGGAATTCGGATCTGCTAAAGCCTCCTTGAACCAGCGGTGCTGGTTCGAGGTATGGTTTACGACCAGATCCATGATGATCCGGATATCTCGCTTCTTTGCTTCGGCTAGAAGGGTATCGAAATCCTCCATGGTTCCGAACATCGGGTTGATCTTCCTGTAGTCGCTGATGTCGTATCCCATATCGGCCATCGGGGATTCGTAGATAGGAGAAAGCCACAGAAGATGGATGCCTATCTTCTGAAGATAGTCCAGCTTGCTGATGATGCCTTTCAAGTCTCCTTTTCCGTCTTTGTTCGAATCGCAGAAGGAAATCGGGTAGATCTGATAGACAGCATGGCTTCTAAGAATATCTGTTTCCATTTTCCGTCTTCTCCTTTTCTCGTTCTCTTTATTCTAACCGAAAACCTATCTCCGAAACAAAAAAGCCGCTGATTTCTCAGCGGCCAGTGTTCTAAGAAACAGCTACTTGGTGGTGTAGGTGTAATCGGTCGTATAGGTGATGTCGAGGACTCCATCCTTCAGGACCTTGTTGTCCTTGATTTCGGCCTTGCCGTTGGAAACGGTCTTGGAAAGAAGACCTTCCTTGCTGTAGGTGACTTCCATGGTGTAGTTGACAGTAGCGGAACCAAGGGTAGCAGTGTAGGTATAATCGACGAGCATGTTGCTTCCCTTGATAGCAAACTGGATGCCGGTTTCATCGGTATAGTCGGTGATGATAGAGGCACTTAAGACAAGAAGGTTTCCAGTCTGAGCAGAACCCGTGTCATCCTTTACAAGACCTTCGAATAGACCGGTAGCCTTGTTGACCTTGGTGGTCATGGTGAAGGAGCAGCCGCTGTACTTCTCATCAACGGTGTCCTGGCTGTAGTTCTTGTTGGCATAGTCTTTGGCCTGCTCCGGGGTCATAGCCTTCTTGCATCCTGCAAGAAGAAGAGTAGAAGCTGCAAATAAAGATACAATCTTGATAGACTTTTTCATAGAAATCGAATTCCTCCTTTTGGAATTGATGAGGAGAACGAAAAGTTTCTCTCATTGTGGTTATTCTACAACAAAGGGGAAAAGAATCAAGAAAATAACCGCCATTTTAGTTAGAAAACGTCAAAGAACGGCTAACGTGTTGCTTTCTTATACACTGCTTGGATATAGGAAGAAAACAAGTGGCAAAAAGGGGAAGAGAAAAAGGCATGTCAGAGTAGCTTTTTTAAATACTGTATAATTTTAATTTAGCCATTGACGTATTTAGTTTTCAAAGTATATATATATAGAAATAAATATTAAAAATAGTTTTGGCTTTTAACTGTTTGAAAAAATAACTTAAATGTAAGCGTTTGACACGAGTGTCTTATGTTGCTATTTTCTGTTTTTGGAAGTATATTTTTGTAGTTAGGGAATTAATTTCATGGACGAGAATTCCGAAAAAGAAACAAACAAACAAGTTCCTACCCCTGTGGAAACAGAAAAGGCGGTGGATAAAAAGCAAAAGCATATGAGCCCGAAGGCCGGGAAAAGAACCGTAATCATTTCCTGCGTTTTTGCTCTATCCTTCGGACTTGTCGGCGGAGTTCTAGGATATGTCCTGCACAACGTTCTTCACCAGAAATCCTCTATTGATGATTCCGGTGCTGTCGACCTTGGCGATATACCAAGCAAGAAGACAGTCGACAAAGAGATTGCTGCCGGAACAATCACAACGACCTATCAGAAAAAAGCCTACGCTCTCATCAACTACTCCTTGCAGCTGCAGGCCTCCTCGCCCTACTCCCTCATCATCGGAAGAGGTGCAACGGTTGCTGCTGGCGTTACCCAGAACATTCAGTCCTGCACCATCTCCACACCGGAAGAGACCTTCAACCAGAATATCTCTCAATCGAGTATGGTTCAGACGGCTGACAGGTATTACGACAGCCATGACAAGAAGGTTGCTGCCTACAACTGCAAGACGGCAAGCGACTGGGGAAACAAACCGACAGCAAAGGATCTCTCCTACGACGATTACATACAGCTCCACGGAAAGCTTCTGCAAGGGCAATACTATGCCACTACAGGAGAAACCACCAAGGACAAGCCGGTAAGCGATGTCTTCCTCACTACGGACGAGAAGGAATACGAGGCTTCGAAGGATAAGACAAAACATCTCGTCAATGCCGTTCTGATCTATGACGTAGGGCCAAAGACTGTTCTCTCTTCTACCATTGCCAAGAACGATTCCGGCTATCTCCTTACCGCCGAGCTTGATCCGACGACAGCCGACGGCAAATCCAGCGTCAACATGAAGACAACCGGCGGACTGAACGGATATCCGACATTCTCTTCCTCCCATATCGAGATACAGGTTGATTCCGAATTCCAGATGGTCTCCTCCTACTTCGAAGATGCCTACAAGGTAGCTAAAGTCGGCCTTGTCCTCGATGCTTCCCAGAAGTTCGATCAGTACTACTTCCACTCCGACAGCCTTAACTTCCAGAACGTTGCCGTAAAGATTCCGGATATCTCCGATACGTCCGAACTTGCTGCCTATTCCCTCTTCCCTGCCGAGAAGTAAACAAAACGAAAGAAGAACAAGAAAATGAAAAAAGTTGTAATTTATTCCCTTGTCAGTGCCTTATCCCTCGGCGTTGCCGGCTCTGCCGTCTACGCCACGATGGATCTCGCTGACCGCAACTCCACAAATAAGACGAACGATCAGCAGGGCAACAACAATGATCCGACGGATCCGACTCTTCCGAGCGATGATCCCGATGAGAACAACACCCTTTCGAAGATGGTCAACCGTCTTCTCACTGTCAGCGAACTGAAGCTCCCTTCCGTTGCCCTGACTTTGACTTCCGTTTCGGAGAAGCCGATTTATTTCAATCTGACCGATACTGCCGTCGATATGGCAGATGCCATGAAGGGCAATATCAACTTCTCCACTTCTCTCAACGTCAAGTATGACTCCATCGATGAAACCCTGAATCTGGCTTTGGAAGACACCGGCTTTGCCTATGTCAGCTACAGAAGCCATAACTATGCCTTCTCTGCTCCGAAGACCATCAATGGCGTCATGGATATGCTGAAGGCCTGCGGTATTGCCGTTCCGGATCTTTCCGGAGGAACCGCCAGCATCGACACTTCTGCTCTCCTTGAAAAAGCACAGGGTCTGATGACGGACATCCTGAAGACGGAGAGCGTCAACGGGACGACGACGAACTACACCGTCCATCTCGATGACTTCACCAAGGACAAGACCACCATCTCCAACTTCGATCTTGTCATTGCTATCGATAATACGGATTATTCCCTGACTGGAATTGCGACGAAGAACAATACCCCTATCAAGATCAACGACATCGGTCTTAATCTTTCTGCCACCTGCACCTTCCTCGAAAAGAGCACCTACGCCCATGTCAACACGGAAGACTACCAGGATCTTACCGGAGCCACGGATTCGATTCTCTCCACGGTCACCAAGATCGTCGGAGAAAAGAAGACGAATGTCGGTCTTGAGCTGTCTCTGGAGACGACCGACAGCAAGACCAAGGCTGTTTCCTCTTCTACGATTACAGGTCTTATGCAGGCGGATGTCTCTTCTGCCGGCAAGGATTTCAGCAAGGGTGTTTATTCTCTTAGCCTTGCCCATCCTTACAAGGATGACACCGCTAGCGGAGATCAGATCGATGTCCAGTACGGAAACGAGACGACCTATATTAAGATCGATAATCTCTTTGCCGGCAAGGTAACGAATTCTTCTATTTCCACCATCTTCGATTCCGTTTCCTCTGCCACGGATGACAAGTCCTTCAAGGGAATCTCGGATGAACTCGAAGCAGTCCTTGGTCAGTGCGACCTTACGACTCTTCTTTCCGGCGATACCTCTGTCTATACGAATTTCGTAAAGTCCTTCACTTATCAGAAGAACCAGGGCTTCACTCTGGAAATCAACGCCAAGGCCTTCGGACTTGGCGACTACACGATTGCTATTGTCCTTTCTGTCACGGAAGGAACGGATGATGTTCCCGGAAAGATTGTCGACCTCCAGGTCAACAATCTTCAGTATCAGGGCATCAAGGCTTCCATCAAGCTGACTCCGGAAGACTTCACGGCTATCACTCCTATCGCCAACCGGGATGCCTTCAAGGACTACAAGGCAGTCGTCCCGCTCTATCAGACGGTTTCTGATCTGATGAAGAACAAGCAGGTCGCTGCTACTTATTCTCTCTTATATACTTCTTCCAAGGAAACGTATTCCGGTTCCGGATCTCTTGCCGGGGATATGTCCCAGGTGACTTCCTTCAAGTCGATGGCCAGTGAGATGAATAAGGGTTCCTACCACTTCGACTTTGCCACCACTTTCGGAACCACTACCCATAAGATCGATGCCACTTATCAGGATCACAGCCTCTATTTCGGATATGACAACGGGCAGAGCGCAGCTGTCTTCAAGAACTCCCTTACGGATGTCGATCTTGCCTCTATGGTCGGAGTCGTCTCCGGACATAGCGGAACGGATTCCGACCCGCAGAAGTCGATGGATGATATCCTCGGTGCCGTTTCCTTAAGCCCGGCCTTCAACAAGGATCTGGAGCTTCTCAAGCAGGGTTATATCTCCGGTCTTTCTTCCTTCGTTTCCATCGATAAGGACAATACCAATACGAATCAGATGATCGTCGTCCTGGATACGGACTATGTCCTTGCCGAAACCCAGTATGCCGGCAAGGTCGGAAAGATCACCCTCAAGATTAATACGGATGACAAGGCTCTTACCTCTATCGATGTCACCGGGCTCCTCAGCGGAACTAGTTCCCTCTCCTTCACCCTGAATCTCGGAACCTACAACACGGACTATCTTCTTGCCGATGATGCCAAGGCTCTCTATACTCCTATCGAGAATGCTTCCCAGCTTCTTTCTTCCTTCTACAACCTTCCGACCGACCTCAAGAAGTTCGGCCTTACCGTCGATGGTTCCGTCATCAAGGACCAGAAGACGATGGTCGAAGCAACAGGTGCTGCCAGTGTCGATGTCTCGGATGCGGATAGCAAGAATGCCTTCGGCACGATGACTATCAAGACTCCGTCTCTTGCCGACTCCTCGAAGCTTTCTAGCCAGAAGGTAGAATTCGATTATCAGGATGACAGCTCTCTTTCCGGACAGTTCGTCGCGGAATACAACGATACGATGCATATTCAGATGCATACCGCTACGGTCGGAGATATCTTCAACCAGATCAATACGGAGAAGGACAATCCGGACAACGTCCTTGTCACTTACCTGAACGGCATGAATACGGCTACTTCCGGACTTCCGATCGAAGATGCCATCAAGAACAAGAACTACTCTGCTCTTCTCGACAAGCCTTATATCAAGTCCCTGGTGATCGGTTCCTCCTCTATCACCCTTACCATCGACGGAACGATCCTCAATCCGGAGGATACGACCGGTGCTGTCGATACTCTCAAGGTTTCCTACGATCCGGCTACCAGCCACATCACTTCCGCTTCCGTCAATGCCGTCTACAACGGAATGACGATTGCTGCTACCTTAGGGCTTAGCGACTACAAGCTTACGGATATGCCGGATATGCTCCTCTACAGCGATACGACCAAGGATCAGTTCCTCGATCTCGACGGATTCGCCATGCTTGTCAGCTGCGGAATCGATACGACCGAGAACAACACCTTCACCCTCTCCGGAAACGTCGACGTCAATGCTCTTGCTCTCTCCGGGCTCAACATCGGCCTTGTCTCTACCAAGATTACGGCAAAGCTTTATGTCGAGAACCAGAAGGTCGATATCTATCTCTCCTTCAACAACGGCTCCAAGAAGATCACGGATAAGGGCTTCTATGCTACGGAATTCTTCTTCAACACCAAGGATGATGCCCTGTATGTCGACAAGACCACGAACACGGCTTCCAGAAAGGCGGATGTCGCCGATCCTGGAATCCAGTCCGAAGTCTTCAAGACTACCAAGAAGAATCTTACCGACAACATCCTCTACTATGCTTTGGACTATGTCCTCGATGTCTCCGACATCAACTTCGGCAAGGTTGCCCTTGCCAATGTCTTCAGCCTCCTGAACAAGCCGAAGACCGGAAACGAAGAAACTGCTTCTGCTGTTACTCTGGGCGATGACTTCTCCTCCCTTATCACGAAGATTGGCTATCACAAGGACCAGCAGTACTTCGGCCTTGACCTCGATCTCAATTCCTTCCTCTCCTTAGGATCCACGATCAAGTTCGAGAACACTTCTCTGGCTCTCGGATACACGACCTACGGAAGCGACAGCGAATATACTCCTCTTTCTGCCTTCAACCTCTCCACGGGATTAGACGTATATGCCAAGGACGGAGAAAGCGATCCTGCCGTCAGCGCCAAGATCCGGTTGAGCTTCGGACTGTCTTCCGCAAACTACGATCTCGATAGTGCCAAGAGCTACTCTCCGATGTCCCGTTACTTCTCCTTCATCGATTCCTACGAGAAGGACTATGCCGCAAAGCCTGTCTACCTCTCGAATGGCATCAAGGAGATCACCAAGACTTGGTATAATGTAGCTAACGACTACACCCTCGATGACAATGCCGCCTTGGCCAAGACCTATTTCACCACCTACGACGCGAATTCCATCTACTTCTACAAGGACTAATTCCAATATGTTCTGTTTACGGGTCCCTAAAGCAAGATAATGAAAAAAAGACGGATACTAGCCGCTGCAATCGGCCTTGGCTTCCTCGCTTCCTCCTTCTCCTCCCTCCCGGGAAGCCAGAAAACCGACGGCAAACAGCAAAACACCGAAACCGGTGCCGAGAAGAAACCCGATCTTCCGGCTCTTGAAAAGAACGAACAGAATTCGTTCGACCGGATGACGGAGAAGGTTTTGCATACTTCCGGAATCTCGGTTCCGTCTCTTGATCTGCTGATCACTCCGACTTCTACAGAGCCTTCCGATGATGTCTTTACGGCTTTCGGAAGCCCGATCGACCTGAAGTTCTCGAACCTGCTTGTCGACTTGAGCGAAGCCAACGTCCTGAACCTGAACTTCTCGACGTCTCTGGAAGTCAGCTACAAGACGGTAGTCAGGGATCTTGTTTTGTCTTTCGAATCCGACAAGGATGACGGGAAAGCTTATATCCAGTATCAGTCCAAGTCTTATCTTCTTTCCTGCGGTTCGACTCTTTCCGATCTTATGTCCCTCCTTAAGGCACTCAATATCACGACGCCTGGAGATACGGACGGACTGAAGTCCGTCGATATCTCCTCTTTGCTTACGAATGCCAAGCAGGCATTAAGCACTGCTTATTCCACTGCCAGCCAGAATGTTGGCGGGGGATTTGACTATTCTCTCGACTTCACTCCTGTAAGCGTGGGAACGGATACGACGATCTCCGATATCTCCCTGCTTCTTTCGACAGACGGAGAGGACAACCTTTCCGGATTCAAGACGAAGAAGCCGATCTATGTATCTTCCGGCTTCACCCTCGCCTTTGACGGGACGGGATCCTTCCAGGACAAGTCCACTTATACGAAGACGGATAGTTCTTCCTATACGGATATCACCCATGGTGCAGACTCCATCCTCACGACTCTTGCCAAGATCGTAGACGACAAGACTATGAACTTGAAGATCGACGGCACCTTGGTCGATCCGAAGAAGAACGAATCCACTATTTCCGGCGTTGTCGAAGGAGACGTCAGCACGGTGGATTCCGACCTTTCCAAAGGCCGGTACACGGTCGATCTCACCCATCACGGATTAGCGGATAATTCCGGGGATGAGAATATCTCCCTCTTCTATGACGGAAGCAACGAGAAAGCCTATCTGAACCTGAACGACTCCTTCAAGGGCATGATTGCAAATGCTTCTATCAAGGATGTCTTCTCCTCTGTTTCGGATGCCACCGACAAGAGCTCCTACAAGGGCTTCACGGAGGCCATGAAGGATATCCTCAAGGACTGCGATTTCACGAAGCTTCTTAACGGCGATACCTCCGGATTCGGCAATCTTGTCAAGGACTATGACTATGTCCGCAAAGCTACCGAGGAATACTTCTATATCACCTTATCGGCTACGGCGTTCGGATTAGGGGACTACGATATTACCTTGAAGGCGAACTTCAGCGGGGATAAGCTCTCCTCCCTTTCTCTTTCCAATATCCAGTATCAGGATTATGCCCTGAAGAATGTCACCCTTACTTTGCAGGAATTTGTTCCGATTGCTTTTGATACGACCGGATACAAGTCCTATTCGGAAGGCTCCAAGCTTTTCAGCAATATCGCCAAGCTCGTGAAAGACAAGAAGGTCTCTGCCACCTACACTCTCGACTACAACGATCCGGACGGAGACAACAAGTATCACTATGTTGCAAATGGCAACATTGATGCCGATTTATCATCGGTTACTTCCTTTGACAACCTCTCGGAGCAGGCCAAGAACGGAGACTACCATATCTCCCTTACCACAACGAATTCCTCCTGCACGAATGCTCTTGCCGTCCACTACAACGGGAAGACCCTTTATGTCGACTACAACAACGGCGGTACGGAGTCCGTCTTCAAGAACTCCATCTCCGATACGGTGATGGATTCGACCGGCACTTCGATCGACAAGGTCGTGGACAAGTATTCGACGGCTTCTTCCGACAGCCTTTCCGGAATGAGCGGCGTCATCGATGCCGTCAAGAACTCTTCGATCCTGAAGGATGATATCGAGAAGCTTAAGCAAGGCTATATCTCCGGTCTTACCTCCTTCCTCTCCATCGACAAGGACAATACGGATGCAAACACCATCCAGGTGGTCCTCGATATCAACAAGGTCCTGGAGAAGGATTCCCTTAAGAACTACGTTTCGGCTATTACCTTGAAGCTGAATGCGGATGATCTGAACTACAAGGAGATTACGGCTAGCTGCACGATCGACGGCTCCGCTTTGTCCTTTAGTCTGGTTCTGGATACCTATAATGACAGCTACAAGCTAACGGATACGGAGAAGGCTTTATACCTTCCGATCAATTTCGCCGACAAGCTGATGGATTCCTTCTACAACCTCCCGTCTTTCGGCAAAGATAAATACGGAATCGGTATCTCCGCTTCTGTCTCGACGAAGTCGGAAAGTGCCTATAACACTAGCAAGAGTGCAACGACTGTCAGCCCTCTTTCCCTCTCCGGGGAAGCCAGGGTCGATGCCACCTCCTTCAACAACTCCGATGTGCTTACCAAGGATACGGACGGCAACGTCACCAGTGTCCGTCTTCCGTCCATGGACGGAACGATGGTACTTACGGCTCCGTCTCTGAACGACAAGAACGACACCAAGACCGCGACTGTGAAACATACCCTCGGGTTTACTTATACCTATAACACCGCTTCTCCGGATCAGAGCCAGCTCAATGCCCAGTACAACAGCAAGATGCATCTGAAGATGCAGTCCCACACCCTTACCGAGATCTATACCAAGGTGAAGGGCGTCTCGACGAGCGATACGAACCTTCTCCACCGTTATCTGAAGGGCCTTTCCAACACCGCAACCGGTGTTCCGGTTACGGATGCCTTCAAGACGAAGAATGCTTCCCTGCTTCTGGATTATCCTTACATCAAGAAGGTGGAGATCAACGACTCCTCCGTCGTCCTCAAGGTCGATGCCAAGCTTCTCGACAGCACGGATACGACCGGAAACATCGATACCCTTACCGTCAGCTTCGATAACGTCAATGCCAAGATCCAGTCCATCTCCATCGACGGCACCTCCACTTCCGATACGACGGAAAGCGACGGCACGACGAAGAACAAGAGCACGAAGTCGATCTCTGCTTCTATATCCCTCAAGGATTACGGCGACGTTGCGGATCCGACCGTTGCTACCTCCGGAGTAACCTTCATTGATCTGGACAGCTTCTCCACGCTTGTCGACTGCCTGGTCGATACGACGGAGAGCAACTACTTCCATATCACCGGAAGCTTTACGATCAACATCAAGGTGCTTTCTATCTTCACTTTGAAGGATACCACCATCAATGTGGATGCCCGTATCTACGTCAAGGACGAGCATGCCTATGCCTATCTCCTCTTCAACAACAGCAACAGCATCTATACGGAGATCTTCATCAGCGAGAAAGAGGTCCTGATGGCAAGGACGAAGAGCAGCCAGACGGAATACTTCAAGACAACGCAGGAAAACGTCCTGGAGAATGTCGCTTACTATATCTTCACCTATATCGTCGATATCGACTCCATGACCGGCGGAGGAATCGCAGCCGCCAATATCTACAACGGCGTCAATTCCAGCGGAAGCTCATCCGGCGATAGCGGAGCGACCATGAACGATGATCTCTCCGGCCTTATCAACTCTGCTGTCCTGAACGGCAAATCCTTCGATCTCGATGTCAACCTCTCCAACTTCATCACGGTCAGCGGTGTTTCCTTCCCGAGCTCCCTGAAGGTCCATGTCGGATATACGGATAACGGAAACGGATATACGCCTCTTACTTCCGTTACGATCGATAAGACGTCGCTTACGGCTTACAGCGTCGTGACCGTCAACCTGAACGGCAGCGCCGCCCTGGAGGATATCAAGACTTCCAGCGTCAACATCACTTCCGATACGGCGTTTGGTTCTTCCTCCTACATGAAACGGTACCATGACTTCGTCACCCAGTTCCAGTCGGATTACGGAGACTTCGACGCCACCTCGACGCTTCCTTACTACATCATCTCCGGATACAAAATCAAAACGACCTGGATTATCTTCAAGGGAGATGTCATCACCAGTTACACCATCCAGGATAACGCCAGCGAAGCCAAGAAGTATGCGAGCTCCGGTTCCGTCTACTACTACCAGCACTAAAGAAAAGAGGTCCGGGCATCTGCCCGGACCTTTTCCTTTGTTTTGTTCTAGAACGACACGAGAAGCGCTTTGTCCATCGAGTAGTAGGAGCAGAGGCCCCTGTTTTCCCTTATGTCGACTTCCTTGAAGGGAACCGTCTCCAGGATTTCCTTCTTCAGTTCTTCGGCTTCTTCCTTGTTCTTCGTATGGGTGATAAGGCAGATCTTGTCCTTCACATCCCCTGCAAGGCGGGCGATGTTCTTGACGAGTCTCTTGATCGGGCCTTCCAGCGGGGAGATCTTCTCCAGCTGGGAGATCCTGCCGTCCTTGCCGTAGAAGACAGGCTTGATATGAAGCCTGGTAACGAGAAGCCCGACGATCTTGCTGACTCTTCCGGCTCTTACCAGAGTATCGAAGCGGCGGAGGACAAAGAGGATGGAAAGAGAAGGGATATAGGCAGAAAGCTCCTTCTCCATGTTCTCCATAGAGACTCCTTCCTCGAAGAGGGAGAATGTTTTACGGGCAACCAGCTCTTCCATGCCGGCAGCTCCCTTGGAGTCGACGACTAGGACATTGTCCGGAACTTCGAACATCGACTTGGCGATATTGGCAGCATTGAAAGCACCGGAGAGCTTCTCCGAGATGGTGATGATGACGACATTCTGATAGCCTTCCATCTCCTTCAGGAACAAAGCCGGGGAAGGGCAGGCAGTGGAAGTCTTTACGGTCCTGGGAAGATCATGGTATTCTTCCAAAAAGGAATCGACATCCAGATTCTCGTCATCGGAAAACTCTTTCTCGCCGAAGCGGATAGAGAACGGAACGACACGGATATCGGTATCAGCGGAGGTCAGGATGCTTTCTCCGTTATGGAGATTGCTTCCCGAATCGACTAGGATTAAATTCTTTTTCATCGACAGAAGCTCCTTTCTTTCGAATGAATGGAAGGATCAAAGCTTTTTATAGCTTCGGAGTAATGATTGTATAGGAAAACAGTTTAGAAAGCAAAGAAGATACACTTCTTCTTCTCCTTCTTCCTCTATCTTTAGTTCTATTGGAGCCCTAAAAATGATAGAATTTAACTATTCCAAGAATTCTTTTTTCTGTGGAGTGCTATTCAAGGAGAAGAACCATGAGTTTTCTTGACAAAGTCTTCCGCACCGATGAGCGGGCATTCAAGAAGATTGAGAAGAAAGCAAAGCGTGTCTTCCAGTACGAAGACGCGTTCAGCAAACTATCGGACAGCGATCTGAAGTCCATGACTGTGATCCTCCGCAAGAGGCTTGCAGACGGAGAGACCATTGACGAGATCCTTCCGGAGGCTTTTGCTACCGCCAGGGAAGCCGGACGAAGAGTCCTGGGCCAGTTCCCTTACCCGGTACAGGTCTTCGGCGCTACCGTCCTCAACGAAGGCGATGTCGCTGAAATGAAGACCGGTGAAGGCAAGACCCTCACTGCCACGATGGCTGTTTATCTGAATGCCCTCGAAGGCAAGGGAACCCACGTCGTTACCGTCAACGAATACCTGGCTTCCCGTGATGCTGCCTGGATGGGCAACGTCTACCGCTTCTTGGGCCTTAGCGTCGGCGTCAACCTCCGTGAGAAGTCCACGAAGGAGAAGCAGGATGCCTACAACTGCGATATCACCTACTCCACCAACTCCGAACTCGGATTCGATTATCTCCGTGACAATATGGCGAAGACGGTCGGAAACAGAGTCCTGAGAAGACTCCATTTCTGCGTCATCGATGAAGCCGACTCTATTCTCGTCGATGAATCGAGAACCCCGCTTATCATCTCCGGCGGTTCCGGCATCACGGCGAATTCCTATGTGACGGCAGACCGTGCCGTCAAGATGCTCCGTCTTGGCAAGAAGGATGAGATCACCCAGGAGACGACCGGGGATTACTACATCGATCTGGAGAAGAAGACTGCCACTTTGACGGACAGAGGTGTCAAGAAGATCGAGAAGTTCTTCAGCATCGACAATCTTTTCGATGCCCAGTGGGCGGACCTTGCCCATCGTATCCAGCAGGCTCTCAAGGGCAACTACATCATGAAGAAGGATGTCGAGTACATGGTGAGCGCAGAGAACCAGATCGAGCTGATCGATGGCTTCACCGGCCGTGTCATGAAGGGCCGTGAATATTCCGATGGTCTCCAGCAGGCGCTCCAGGCCAAGGAGCATGTCGAGATCAAGCCGGAAACCGTTACTCTTGCTACGATCACCTATCAGAACTTCTTCCGTCTCTACGACAAGATCGCCGGTATGACTGGTACTGCCAAGACCGAAGAGGATGAATTCCGCAAGGTCTACAACATGAGAGTCATTCCGATTCCGACCAACCGTCCTATCGCCCGTGTCGATGACCAAGACCTGATCTTCGGATCCGAGGATGCCAAGTACAACGCTCTGGCTCTCGATATCGAGAGACGTCATATCCTGGGACAGCCGATCCTTGTCGGCACTCCGTCTGTCGAGAAGTCCGAGATCGTCGACAAGAAGCTCAACGAGATGGGCATCCGGCACGAAGTCCTCAATGCGAAGAACAATGCCAGGGAAGCAACCATCATCGCCGAAGCCGGACAGATGTCGGCGGTTACGATCGCTACCAATATGGCCGGCCGTGGTACGGATATCAAGCTTGGCAAGGGAGTCAAGGAAATCGATCCGGAGAAGATCGACGACACGACCCTCAATGCCTTGGTGAAGACCGCTACTCCGGATGAGAAGGTGGAGTTAGACAAGATCGAGAAGGGCGAAGACAAGGCGAAGGTCCGGAAGGAAGAAATCAAGCTTCTGGTTCCGGATGGAATCCGCGGACTTGCCGTCATCGCAACGGAGAGAAACGAATCCCGCCGTATCGATAACCAGCTGAAGGGCCGTTCCGGCCGTCAGGGCGATCCGGGCTATTCCCGCTTCTATGTCTCCATGGGCGACGAGCTCTTCATCCGCTTCGCTGCCAAGTCCTACAAGAACATCTATGAGAAGCTCGGCGACTACGCCATTCAATCCAAGATGATGTCCAAGGCTATCACTTCTGCCCAGAAGAGAATCGAAGGCATGAACTTCGATACCCGTAAGCAGCTATTGAACTACGATGATGTTCTCTCTAGACAGAGAAAGATCATGTACGAAAGAAGAGACCACATCCTGTATTCCACCAGCGTTGCGGACACGATCCCTGGCTACTTCGATCTGGCCAGCAAGAAGCTCTGCCATGAGTCCCTGGTCACCAAGGACCAGGAGACAGTCGTCGATGTCAAGAAGCTTCAGGATGCCGTTTCCAGGCAGTTCGTGATCGATCCTCAGATCGTGAAGCCTTCCGTCTTCACGGATGCCAGCTACGAGGATGCCTCTACCCTTCTCTCCGCTTTGCTCCAGAAGGTATATGCCAAGAACAGCAAGCCGTGGCCGGAGAAGTGGAAGGATTTCGTCGAGAAGACGGTTACTCTCGACTGCGTCGACAGAAGATGGACGAAGCACATCGACAAGATGGCAAAGCTCCGCGATGCCATCTGGCTCCGTTCCTATGCCCAGACCGATCCGCTTCAGGCTTATGCCAACGAAGGCTTCCAGATGTTCAACGATATGCTGAACAACATCTCCTATGATGTCGTCCACCAGCTTCTCCACGTCCAGATCAATCTCGATGCGGCGAAGAAGGAAGACGAGAAGGAAGTAGCCGAGAAGAAGGCCAAGGTCGAACATGACGAGGCCGTGAAGAAGACGAACGCTCTTGCCGAAGAGGCCAAGAAGGTCTCCGTCGTCACGAACGTGAAGCCGGATGAAGACGGTATCGACCGTTCCAACCCGACTGCCAAGATCAGCTAGTATAGAAAGGACTGCCAAGCAATGAAAGAACTTTTCGAACTGAACAACACCTGCTCTGGATTGAACCAGCGCCTTCTGGATTTGCAAGGCGCTCTTTGACGTCCCGGCTCTAGAAAAAGAGAGCGCCGATCTTTCGGCGCTCACGATGGATCCGACCTTTTGGAAGGATCCCTTCAAGGCAAAGGAAATCAACCAGAAACTTGCGACGGCCAATGGCCGTCTCGGGTCTCTTTCCCGTTTTTCCAAGAAGCTAGGGGACATCGAAGACGAACTTGCACTGCTCAAGGAAGAGAACGATCCGGAGATCTTCGCCGATGCCGACAAGACGCTGACGGAACTGACCGGGGAGTTTGCCGAGTTCGAGCATTCCCTCTTCTACAGCGGGGAATACGACGCCATGAACGCCATCCTGGAGTTCCATCCGGGTGCCGGAGGAACGGAAGCCCATGACTGGGCCAGCATGCTCCTAAGGATGTACCAGCGGTATGCGGAGATCATGGGATACGGGGTGAAGCTTGTCGATTATGTCGCCGGGGAAGAAGCCGGGATCAATAGTGCAACCATTCTTATTTCAGGGAAGATGGCATTTGGAAACCTACGTGCCGAAAACGGAGTCCACAGACTTGTCCGGAATTCTCCTTTTGATGCCGATGGTGCAAGACACACCTCTTTTGCTTCCGTCAATGTACTGCCTCAGATCGATGCCTCCGTTCCGATCGAAATCAATCCGACGGATCTCCGTATCGATACCTACCATTCCTCGGGCGCCGGAGGACAGAACGTCAACAAGACGGAGTCTGCCGTCCGTATCACCCATATCCCGACGAACATCGTCGTCTCCTGCCAGATCGAGCGGGATCAGCTTGCCAACAAGGAAACCTGCATGATGATGCTGAAGTCCAAGCTTTTCCAGCTCCAGCAGAAGAAGCGGGAAGAAGAGATGGCAAAGATAGGCGGTGTGAAGAAGGATATCTCCTTCTCCTCCCAGATCCGTTCCTATGTCTTCTCACCTTATACCATGGTGAAGGATCACCGCTCCGATTATTCGGAGGTGGATGTCCACGCTGTCATGGACGGGCATCTCACGAACTTCATCGATGCCTATCTGCGCTGGGAATTCCACGCCATGCATAAGAAGTAGATTACTGGAGGTATTCCGCTATGGAAGAAAACAGGGCCAGGAAGAACTGGTTTGTCCGTTCCGGACAGACCATTCTCAAAGAGCTGAAGAGGGAACCGCCGAAGAAGGTAGCCAAGAACATCGGCTACATGCTTTTGGGTTCTTTCCTGATGGCTCTGGCAACGGAATGGTTCATCCTGCCGATGAACGTCATCGCCGGCGGTTCTTCTGCTCTTGCCATGGTCCTGAATGCGATCCCGGGACTGAACAAGATCAGCCCCGAGACCTATATCACCATTATCTACTGGGTTCTGTTTGTAGTCGGACTGTTTACTTTGGGGGTCCGGTATTCGATCAAGACTCTGGTCGTTACTATTACAAACCCGATCTTCATCAAAATCCTAGGACTTATTGCCGAGAACAGCA
The DNA here is from genome assembly GCA_023459795.1 of Bacillota bacterium. Classification (GTDB taxonomy): domain Bacteria; phylum Bacillota_I; class Bacilli_A; order RFN20; family CAG-288; genus Enterosoma. The sequence continues at coordinate 16,081 of JAEWSP010000018.1, read as the reverse complement.
TCCTGGACAACAAGCCTGTCTTCTCCATGCCTTACTGGGCAGAGAACGGCTTCTACGTCGGAAGCCATTTGATCTCGGGGCCTAGTGCCGAAGCTACGATCTTCTTGCTTTCTGCACTTCTTGGCGGTGTCCTTACCGGAATCGGCATCGGTGTCTCGATGGTAGGAGGAGGAAGCTCCGGAGGAACGGATGTCCTGACTCTCCTTCTCCACAAGTATCTGCACCTTCCTCTGATGGTCTCCGGGTTCATTCCGGACTTCCTCTTCATCCTTGCCGGATTCTTCCTGGTCAACCAGTACAACTTCCCGGCGCTTCTAGTCGGCATTGTCTCTGCCTTCCTGCTCTCCCTTACTATGGACAAGGTCTTTTCTGCCTTCAATTCCACGTATGTAGCCTTGATAGCTTCCGACAAGATAAGAGAGATAAACGACTATATAACGGATACCTTCAGCAGAGGTACGACTCTTCTTACCAGCAAAGGCGGATATACGAAGAGAGACAGGGAACTACTGGAAGTCTGCTACGACAAGAACGAATACCAGCCGATGATGGCTGCTATTCTTTCCGTGGATCCGAATGCCTTTATTACAACTATCGAAGCCAGGGAGGTTGTCGGATACGGATTTACGAGGGATACTCCGGAAGTAGAGCTTAAGGATCTTGCCTTGTCTCCGGAAGAAGCCAAGAGGTTCCTATCCAAGAAGAGGAAGAAGGAAGAAAAAGAAGAAGAGAAGACGGAAGAAAAGAAATAGCCTCAGCTGAGTGCTATTTGAAAGGAATTATATGGAAAACAACGGGTTTGATTGGGTCGGATTCTACAAGAAATTTGCAGAAACTCTTTTAGGTTATCAGAACAAACGGGAGGAATTATTCACGAAGGTTCAGCAGGGCTTTCAAAACATTGGAAAGCCGCTGCCGAAATTATGTGGAAACGATAACAACAAAGATATTGATCCGTTTACCGTTTTTGCGCTCTTCAACAGAGGACTCACGGATAGTTCAAGAAAACTGATTATTTCCGAATTCAAAAACCAGTTCCATATTTCTTCCGTAGTTCCTAGCCACTTTGATGGAATACCGATAATGCAGAGTATAAACGCTGTACTTTATAACCTGGAGAGCAAACAGAAAAAGCAGGAAATCGATAATCTCTAAAATCTCTTCATCTATGCTCTCAAATATGAAGAAGATCAGAACGCGGAAACTCTTGGTCTGCTGAAAAAGTATTTTTCTCTTTCTATGCAGATTAAAGGAAACGCAACCGGAAAGATCACAATGGGTCTTTTCTGGATAGCTCCTGATTTCTACATCAGTCTGGATAGCCGGAACACGTGGTTCTTCAAACAACCGGGAAGTTTCCCGGAAGACTTTTCTAAGTCTCTTCCGGAAATCCCGCATCGGATCTCGGCCGATAGCTATTTTACGATTCAGAAGAAGATGCTGGATTTCCTGAAAAGCGGAGAGAGCAAGTATAAGAGTCTGCCAGAGCTGTCTTTCCGGGCTTGGGAGAATTCATGCGAGGAGAATAAGAGAATCAAGGAAGAAGAGGCGGCAAAAGAACCGACAAATGTAGACTCGGATGTAGAGTCCGTTCATTACTGGCTGTTCTCGGCTGGATGGAACGGAGAAAAATGGGATACCTTCCATGACAAAGGTATCATGGCGCTTATGTTTGGAGAAACCGGCGACTCTTCTTCGTTTGGTTCTCAAGGAGAGGTTACGAAGAAACTGAAAGATGCTTTTGATGAAAATCAAAGCTACCGGAATAACAGCCACGCCCTATGGGAGTTTGCCAAGGTGATGAAACCGGGCGATATCATCATCGTAAAGAAGGGGAAGAATCAAATCATTGCTAAGGGCACAGTTACTTCAGATTATCAGTATGATGCAAGCATGGAAGATGGTTATTCCCATGTCCGTGAAGTGGATTGGACGGATGTTGGCAACTATGAAAACCCGGATGGACAAAATGCTATCAAGACATTGACGGATATTACCAGATATCCGGAATATGTTCAGAAGCTTCTTGCTCTATTCGGACAGGAAGAGGAAGCCCCGGAGAAAGAGGACAGCATTCCGCTTTATTCGAAAGATAGTTTCTTGAAAGAGGCCTTCATTGGCGAAGATCAGTACAACACACTAAGCATGCTTTTAAGCCAGGATAAGAACTTGATCCTGGAAGGGGCACCGGGTGTTGGGAAAACCTATCTTGCGAAGAGACTTGCTTATTCCATCATTGGAAAGAAGGATGCAGATAAGGTTGAGATGGTTCAGTTCCATCAGGGCTATTCTTACGAAGACTTTATTATGGGCTATCGACCGAGCAGCAATCCCAACCAGCCTTGGGAGATACAGACCGGTATTTTCTATCGCTTCTGCAGAAAAGCAGAGGAAGACCCCGATAACAAGTATTTCTTCATCATCGATGAAATCAACCGCGGAAACCTCAGCAAGATCTTCGGAGAACTATTTGTTCTCTTGGAACCAGATAAGAGAGGAAATTCAATTCGGCTCCTCTACAACAGTGAACTCTTCAATATCCCTAAGAATCTATATATCATCGGAACCATGAATACAGCAGATCGAAGCTTGGCTTTGATCGATTATGCTTTACGAAGGAGATTCTCCTTCTACGACCTCCGCCCGGCATTCGACAATCCCAAATTTGTGGAAGAGCAGAAGAAACATAACGATCAAAAACTGGATAAGGTTATCCAGACAATCCAGTCTTTGAATGAGACGATTGCTTCGGATGAATCATTAGGAGAAGGATTCCAGATCGGACATAGTTATTTTTCCAACCTTCTGGAGGATTATTCCTTGAATAACATCATCGAATATAAGATCATTCCTCTTCTTAAGGAGTATTGGTTTGATTCCTCGGATAAGGTCCATGAATGGGCAAATCGTCTTCGGGATGCAATCCGATGATCAAGGTTCAGAACATCTATTACATGCTCTCCTACGCCTACCAGGTGCTTCAGGAGAAAGGTTATAAAGAGATTGGGGAAGAAGATTTTTCCAATGCTCTGGAACTACTCTCGGAAATCCTGATCAAAGGCGTTAAGAGCCAAATAAAAACCGGCTTGCTTCGAGATTATCTACAAATAGAAGAACCAACAAGCGTTGTAAAGGGCAAGATAAACCTAACGGAAACAGTCAGGAACAATCTTCTATCAAAGCATAAGGTTGATTGTTCTTTTGAGGACTTTTCTTTAAATACGAAATTCAATCAGATCCTTAAAACGACATTGTTCTACCTTCTTCATTCGAATATTTGCTTGGAGAAGAAGAAAGAGATCCGTCTACTCATTGTCTACTTCCCCGGAGTGGATATCCTCTCTCCCGATTCTATTGATTGGAATGTCCGCTTTGATAGGAACAACCAGACATATCGAATGCTGATGGCAATCTGCAATATGATTCTAGATGGAATGGTTATCTCTCCTAATTCCGGAAATCGGAAGATGAAGAACTTCGTTGATGAGCAAAGGATGTACCACCTTTACGAGAAGTTCATTTTGGAATTCTATCGTAAGCATTATCCAAGCCTGAATGCAAACCCTTCGGAAGTGAAGTGGGCTTTGGATGATGAAAATGATTATCTTCTTCCTAGGATGATAACGGATATCTCCTTGACGAAAGGGAACAAGGTTCTGATTATTGATGCCAAGTTCTATGACTCTAACCTACAAACGAGATATGACAAGGCATCTGTAATTTCTGGCAACCTTTATCAGATCTTTACTTATGTTAAAAACAAAAGCGAAGAAGGGAAGGAGGTTTCGGGAATGCTTCTTTATGCCAAAACGGAAGACGGGAATGTTCCAAATGTCGATTACCAGATGAGTGGGAATAAAATCAGTATCAGGAGCTTGGATCTAAGCGGAGACTTTTCTTTAATCGATCAAAAGCTGAGGGAGATAGCGGAACAGATGTGATTGAGATGAAGTTGGGTGATGTTTTTCGTGATGGCGATAAAAAGGAAATCCAAGTTGCTACTTTAAAAAATGAACTAAAATGTGTGCCACGGCACACAAACAGGGTATACTATTGCTATGAATAAAACGAGCAAATGCTTTGGCAACCAAGTCAAACAAATCAGGTTAGAAAAAGGACTTACCCAAGAGTCACTTTCTACACTTTCTGGTATAGAGAGAAGTCAGTTATCAAAGATAGAAGCAGGACTTGTCGATGTACAAATATCTACCGCCCAGAAGCTATCCGTTGCCTTGGGAATTGAGATTGGTGAATTGATGCAGCCAAGTGCTTCTTGCATTCATCCGTTTGTCAAATGGGCAGGTGGGAAGACTCAGCTTCTAGATAGGCTTGTCTCTTTGATGCCTAAAGAATATAACGAATACTACGAACCCTTTATTGGTGGTGGTGCTTTGCTCTTTAAGGTTAATCCTAAGCATCCTCATATTAATGATATGAATGACGAGCTTTTGTCTGCCTATAGATGCTTTTTATCGAAGACCACTTATGAAGGCCTAATGGCAAAACTGGATGAATATGATAAGAACCATTCAGAAGAGAATTACCTTTTTGTAAGGGCGCTTGATAGAGATGCAAAATGGCAGAAAAGCGCTGACGACATTGAGAGAGCAGCTAGAATGATCTATTTGAACAAAGCATGCTTTAACGGACTCTTCAGAGTGAACTCAAAAGGATTCTTTAACGTCCCTTCAGGAAAGAAAGAAAAAGTTAATTCCTATGATAAGACCAATTTTGCCAACATATTGAGCTATTTCAATAGTGCTAAGCCTGTTATCACACACGAAGACTTTAGTGAAGCGGTAAAAAATGCAAAATCCGGCGATTTTGTTTATTTTGATCCGCCGTATGATACTTGGGATGACAAATCCAGTTTTACTTCTTATGACAAGGAAGGATTTGGCAAAAAAGATCAGGCAAGGCTTGCCGAATGCTTTAGGGAGCTGGATAAAAAGGGTGTAAAGGCTATGTTGTCGAACCACAACACCAAGTTTATTAATGAACTATATGACGGCTTTGAAATCAATGTTGTGAATGCAAAAAGAATGATTAATTCCAATGCAAGTGGAAGAGGAGCGGTTGAAGAAGTCATCATTAGGAATTTTCAATGAGTAAACCATTCTTTGAATCAAAGAACAGCGAACTTATTCTAGATGATGTTTTTGATGCCGTAAAAAAAGTCAAAACAGAGTCCATTGATATGATATTTGCTGACCCTCCCTATTTCCTGTCCAACAATGGTTTGAGCTGTCATTCTGGGAAACAGGTCAGCGTTAATAAAGGCGACTGGGACAAAGGTATGTCCCCGCAGGAAAAACTGAAATGGAACCGAAGGTGGATAAAACTTTGCAGAAGGGTATTAAAAGACGATGGCAGTATTTGGATTAGTGGCACCTTCCATAATATTTACTCTATTGGTGTTGCCCTTGAGCTTGAAGGCTATTCGATTATCAACAATATTACGTGGCAGAAACCTAATCCGGCTCCAAATCTTGCCTGCAGGTGTTTCACGAACAGCACAGAAACTGTCTTGTGGGCTAGAAAACAACTGACTCCAAAAAAGAAAGGCAATCATTATTTCAATTATTCCCTTATGAAAGAAGAAAATGGAGGGAAGCAGATGAAGGATGTTTGGCTTTTACCTTTACCACAGAAAAGCGAAAAAGAATTCGGGCATCATCCAACACAGAAACCAATCTCTTTGCTTACTCGAATTGTTCTTGCTTCAACCAAGGAAAATGACTTGGTCTTAGATCCGTTCTGCGGAAGTGCTACGACTGGTGTTGTGTGCATAAGTTTGAATAGGAAGTTCATTGGAATAGACAACTCGGTTGAATACTTAGGAATAGCTCAGAGGCGTTTGGCAAAGGAGGAGGAAACTTTATATGAAAAGAGATTTTGACGACATAATGGATGGCTTAAAAACAACGATTGCTGGGTATGATTATTTCGTTGATTTTAAAAAAGTTTACGACAACGTATCGGAAGTCCTTATTCCATTGAATCTTTTAAATTCTTTAATTGGAAGGAAGGATGATTTTGATAAGGAATTTCTCAACCTGATCCACAAATATCCCGAATCTCTTCGAGTAATCCCGATTCTTTTAGCTGTTAGGTCGCCTTCCTATAGGATGAATGTTGTGGATAACACATTAGTTTCGTTTGATTTCAAAGAAATCGTCAATACGGATGAAGAATATTTGAAATTCATGGATAAAACGGGGCTGAAGGAATTGTTCATCGGGAACCATATAAAAAGCCTTGTGGACTATGTGACAGGGGTTGAAGTCGGTCTGGACAGCAACGCGAGAAAAAATAGAAGTGGTACCAACATGGAGGGAATCGTTGAGAATTATCTCAAGTCTCTCCCAGGAGTCGAATTCATTCCGCAGGCCGAGAAGAAAGTCATTATTTCCCAGTTTGGGTATCCGGAATTAGAGGAGATCAACTTAAAAGAAGGAAAGAACCAGGCTGAAAAGAGGTTTGACTTTGCCTTGAAATACAAAAACGAGGTATTTCTAATTGAGACCAATTTCTATGGTGGCGGAGGAAGCAAACTAAACGAAGTTGCAAGAAGCTATGAGAAACTTGCGGATGACATCAACAAATTACCGCATTACAAGTTCCTTTGGATTACCGATGGAATTGGTTGGAGGAGTGCTAGGAAGAACCTTCAGGAATCCTATACCCACCAACAGTTGATGATGACAATTAAGGATTTAGAGCAAGGAAAACTGCTTCAGGAAATTGAAGAATACACCAACTCAGTCAAAGATAAATAATGCCTTGCTGATTTTTCTTCCTTCCCCCTAAGGCTTTATGGAAAAGACAAAAGGTTGTTATTTCAGTACTGATAAGTCGTCAAAGGCCTGCCTTGAGGTATAGGTAGGTAAAGAATCACTGTCCCCCTTTGTTTTGAAGACAGTAAACATTTCTTTTAGTTTCTTTTCATCTTCAGTTAATTCTTCTTTAGTCAAAAGACTGCCAATTATGTCTTTTGTTTGCGCAGGAAGGGCAAAGCTTTCGCCAAGCGAATACTGGTAAGTAATGCCGTTATAAGAAGAAACCAAACAATCTTTGAGTATTAGGTATACATTATCCTTATTTAGGATGGCTTTTAGATAAGATAAAAGCAACGGGGCTTCAGTATATTTCTGTAAGCAATAGATTCCGCCAGAGCAATAATTGTCTTTGGAGAAAATATCGATTCTTTGTTCAATTATTGTCTTTGACATCTTCTTTATTTCTTCTTCAAAGAAACTTGTATAGTCTTTTCTATTTGGATGGTGAACCAAATCTAGATAGTAAGATAGAGATCTAAAAGCAGAAAGAAGTTTATATTGAGTACTATACTTGGCTATTGTTTCTTTGAAATCATTAAGACTTAGCTTGATTAAAAGCTTGGCTAATAAACGAGAACAATTACTTTGGCTTTCTGATAAATTTGGGTCGGCAAAATTATTGAAATTGTCAAAAAGAAAGCTTATGTATATTGAAACAGCATCAGTGGAAATTTCGGAGACGTGTTTGTCGAAACAGGCAAAGAGAATTTTTTCATTTGTAGTTGTTTTGTTATCGAGGAAGAAATCAGTGAGGCGCTTATTATTGTCTTCTAATGATTGAGGTGACTTTTGAATTGCTGCAATGGTTTTCTTAAGGGATTCGTTTACTTGAGAAAATGTTGATTCCGTAAGATCAAAATAAGCAGCAAAGTAATCCGCTTCTTCAATGTAGCAATTATCGGTGTTGCAGGGATCCTTTGGTTCATTCAAGATAACTGGACTGTTATTGAGGTGGTCTTTAAAAGGCGAGAAGAGATAAGCCAAAAGATAGCGAAAGAGACTATACGAAGGATTCTTTAATATACTATCGAATAATTGTTCACGTGATTCTTTAGGAACAAAGGTGCTATTAAAAATACTGGTCTTATCGTCCCCATGTTGCCCTATTGAAACAAAACTATTTTCGTTGTTAAAAATGATCTTATAGAGTTCTATACATTTTAGCCGAATTATACTTAAGTAAAGATAATCTCGAGGATTTAGAAAGAAGTCTGGCTGAAGTACAAACTTAGTGTTGTTTACAAAAATAATGAAATCTCTTATTGTATGAAGATAAGGGAGACAGCTGTAAAAGGCATCCTGTGTTTTACTATTACTACATTGGTATTTTTGGAATATGTTTCCCAAAACCTTCTTTTCGAGTTTTTGAAGGTCTTTATCCTCTATAGTATCAAGATTGATTTTATATGAAATCACCTTATCGAGGAAATTCTCAGGAAGGTTTTCACTTTCAAAAGCTTTCTTAACTAACGTTTCATCATAAAGACAAACATAGATTATTTTCTGGAATTTTAGAATAGAGGCAATTGCTTTATACACGAAGGAAACCATAGATTGGGTTCCACGATCGATGTTATCAATTTGGAAAACCACTGTCTTGTTATCGGAAGTTAGGATATCGTTTGCTTGGGTGATCAGTTTAGAATAATCTTCCCCAAAGTCGAAGAGATCAGCTATGTTACCAGTTTTCTTGCTGAAATACCTGTTAGAGATGCGTTCTGCTTTTTGCTTGATTATTTTGGGGTTACTACTTGTTAGGAGGACTTCTTTTAAAATTCGATCAATCATTCCACTTAACAGAGCTTGTTCGTCCTTATATTGCCAAACATTAAAATCATCAATCCAGATGATTTGCTTGTTAGCATCGTCTCCTTTTGCTTTTGCCTTGATGTTATTATAGAAAGTCGTTTTTCCTAACCCATAATGACCCGTAATTCCAAAATTCACTGGGTCACTCATACTATTGAAGACATATTGTTTGATTTCTGAATAAAACTCAGAAATTTTTTCGGTTTCGTTTAGGTAGTCCTCCGATAAAGGAGAATCGGAGATGAATAGGTCTTCGAGTTTTTCTGGAAGATTCTTAATATCATTAGCCTCTTTTATTGTGATAGAAGGCCTTTTCGCTTCTATCGAAGAACTTAAGAAAGCTTTAGAAGTTTTTTTGATTCGGAACAGAGTAACAAAAACCAATACCACAAAAAGAATAAGGGAAGAACAAAAGATAATAAAATTCGGAGAATGAGATTTTAATGCTAAGGGACCGTTTTGCCAGCCTAGCTTCTCAAGGGTTGAGAAATAAAAGCTCTTTTCATAGTTTAAAGATGGATAGAATGGGGAAAATGCGAGCGGAAGAATAAGGAGAATAATTTCCAAGAAGAAAAGGAAATAATCGATTTGATTAACAGCTTTTGAGAGAAAACTCTTCCTCGGTTTTAAGAATATGAGAAAGAACATTAGAAGGAAGAAAAGAACTATCAGAGTCGGAATGAGTGCTTTTGAAAAAAGATAATCATTCCATCCAGATAGTTGGAAAATAAATATTAGGACTGCAAACATAAAATCATTCCATAGAATAGACCGAACTCTGAAATCATTGTTGATTCTCTTATAGTACTCTTTAATCCTTTTCTTCATTCTCTTTGCCCTCGTTTGTTTTAGTTATTCGAATTTGATTTCTTCATTCATCTTTACGTAAGTGTTGACCTTCTCCTGGATGGAGATAGGAGTTACAAGCCACTGCCGTAAGGAGCATTGCTGGATAAAGGAATCGATCCGGTTTTTGTGATCGATAGCTTTTAGTGTGATTACGACTCCCCAATTGATTTCGGGAAGTTCTCCAGTATCTGGGTCCCGGGCAAGGTTGCGATCGAAATAAGTAATCCTGATTCCCCAAGTTTCTTCAGGCGATGCCGTCATACCTGTTGAACTGGCATATTTGGTTTTGAAGGCTTTGACGTTATCCCATTTCCGAAAGATTTTTCTTGAACCCTCTTCCGTATGCCAGTCTTCTGTTTCTTCGCTTTTGTCCTTCCTCAGGGTAATCTTCTTATTTTCAATCTTTCCGAAGCTCAGCCCTAACTCCGTACCGGTGTAGTCTACCCCCTGGTTCCGATTGCAGGTCGGGAAATAGCATAGTGTTGCCTTTACGGCATAAGGGAACCTTCCCTTCTCCTGGGGAACGGGAAGCAGATAGTCTTCGGTGTAGAAAAGCTTAGAAGAACCATGGAGGATGAATTTGATTTCATCGTCTTTGGAAGAAGCAATCTCCTTAATCGAAATAGGGGGTACTCCATGGCCAAGGGTCAGGAAATCATAGTCCTTCGGTTCATCGAATTTCATTGCCGAGTTGATAAGCAATGCTTTTGCTTCTTCCCGGCTTAACTTCATAACATCGATCAGGAAGCAAAGCTTACGGGCAATCAGAGGCGCTGCAAAGGAAGTACCGGATCTGGTGTGCCTTGCCCTGTCGAAGTAAACATGGATCGGAGTGTCTTCCTCTCCTCCGTAATAGCTGATATCCGGTTTTATGAAGAAACCAAGAACCGGACCGGTTCTGGAATAAGAAGCCGGTTTGTCTTCTTCCGTTACGGAATTGACCACAACGGAGTTTATGGAATCGGCAGGGGATCCTACTCGAAGCGATGGCTTGCTGGAGTTACCTTTGTTTGTTCCGGCTATAACAAAAAGAACGTTGTATTTGCATTCCAGGTTGTCGATAAGGGCAGCAACTGGAGAGATGCAGTTCTCATCTACTTCCTGTGCGGATCCTAAGGAGAGGTTCCAGACATGAATCTTGGAATAGTTTGCTACAACGATTGACTGAATCTTTTCCAGAAGGTTAAAGATCGAGTTTCCGGTACTTGTAGCAACAGCAAAGTGCTTCACCTTGAAATGACCGCAGCCGTCATCCAGCTTCGGGTTCAGATCCGGAAGGTCTACAAGCAAAGAATCGACTGCCGTTCCATGCTCTGTATCTTTTTTATCAAAAGGGATCGAAGGATCGATATCGTACTCATAGTCCACATAATCCCGGAAGTATACGCTGCTATCAAACCCGGTATCGATGACTCCTATGGTCGGCTCTTTGTCCGGAGGCGGAAGAAGAGGTTCTTGGAACTCCGAGACTGCACCTATGTCAGTGTCTCTTACGGAATCCTGGAAGTCTTTTACGGACATCGCAATAAGATAGGGAGCCTTTTGGAGCAGAAGGCTGTAGTTATCTCTATCCATAAGAACGGTTGTGGAATCCAAGGAACTGATCTGCTCAAAACTGACTCCTAGCTTCCGTAAAAGCATCCCTGTATCGGTTTCCGTTTTATAGAGAGTAACAAGAATTGCTTTATCATCAATCTTCTTTTGGCATTGGTAAACATCAAAACGGTCAACATAGGAAAGCTCATGTATCAGCTGATAAAAGTTAGATAGAGAGATGGAAGCATGTTCTGGAATTTTTCTACTTAGTGCATCCTTAAGCTGTTTTATGGTGGCTTCTTCTCCAAACGTTTCCTGGAAGAGCGGAATAAAAGCAGAAAGAAGAAGGATTGAGTTCTGTAGATCCGTCTTGGAAAGCAGATAAGTGAACAGGTGTGCTTTATCGGTATTATAGAGATAGAACCTTGCTCCTACCATAAAGTCGCTTGCGGATTTCTTTCCTGACCGGAACAGACAGGAGATCCGATTGGATTTCGCAAGGACACTCTTCTCGTATACGCTGACAAGAACGGAGGAATCCAGGACCGTATTCCTCTTCCAGAAGTCCTGGACTTTTTTAAGGTCGTTGAAAAGACCCTTCAGGGCTTCCATCTTGACAGGCTTCTTTTCCCATACGGCGACAGAAATTCCTCCGCCAGGTTCTTTTTTTCTTGTCTTGTATTCTTTATTCAAAGCTAACAGATTATTCATTCTTATCTCCCCTTAGCTGTCTTGAAACCGTACTCTTCGAAGTCTTGGTTAGAACCCCTATTTCCCGTACGGTGAAGCCGTTGTCTTTCAGTTCATCCGGGGAATAAGTCTTGTCGCTGAGTTTCTCGAATATCCGTCTTAAGTAGTCTGTCTTGTCTTCATCCGAACTGAAGGCGATAGAAGTCCGGATGACGTTCTTCAGTACGCCAGGAGTTAGGGAAGGCTTATCCGTCAGGGTGATGATTTTGGTCAACAGCCGTTCATCCTTGGAGATGCTGTTACCCTTCTGGTAGTAGGTTACGAGATTGTTGGCAATTTCTGTCTTGTCTTCTACGGAGTAGTTGTCGAAGCTGATAGTGGCATCAAATCTACGGGCCAAGGCTTTATCCAGCTGGTCATACAGGTTTGTGGTTGCAATCAGAAGAACCTTGCTGTTCAGGGAGTCCAGGCATTTCAGTAAGGTGGAGGTTGCTCTTCCCATCTCCCGGACATCATTGCTGTTGATCCGGTCCAATGCCAAGGCATCGATCTCATCAAAAAGGATTAGGTACTTGGAAGGAGCATAGAGATTATCTATTTCCCGGAAAAGGGAAACGATATTCTTGTTTGTCTGGCCTAAGGCACTATCTACAAGGGTGTTGAAGTTTACGGATAGGATGGTCCTATTCAATGCCTGACCGAGTTCTTTTACGGCTTCCGTCTTTCCGGTTCCGGGTTTTCCGATGAAGATGTACTTATTCAGGCCTTTTTCTTTTTTGGTGGCCTGGATGATGCCAAGCAGGTCATCGGTGATTCCCTGGGGAAGGTAAAGCGGCTGATTGCATCCCTTTATTTCCGTAAAGAAAGAAGAAAGGTTATCGGCGTTCTCCTGAGGAAGCATATTCAGGTTATCGGAAAGCAGAGACATGATATAGTTGGAAATCTCGGTATCCCCGTTTGCCCGGAAATCAGAAGCGATATCCATGCTTTTATTGACGAAGTCGGTTCTATTGTTGTTTGTATAGGCTTTGATCAGGTCAATAACATCACTCTTTTTCATTTTCTTTGCCTCCAAAAATAGGATACTACAAAGTGGGACAAAAATAAATAAAAAGGGACAAAAGTAATAAACCCGTATTGCCTTTATTTCTTTTCAAAAGAGATGACCATTTTGATGGTCCATACTTCAGGAGTGACGTTGTCTTCCTTGTAGTGCCAGTGCTTGCCGTCCAGATTCCTCGTTGCGCTGTAGAAGTAGACTTCGACAAAGGGGCATTTCAGGAAGGTATGGAGACCTTCGGTCTCTTCCGTATCTTTCAGGTAGACCTTTGCGCTGCTTCCTATGAAGGAAAAGGTATCGATCGACTCCATTCCTTGCGGAAGGATCATATAAACAAGGGAAGTGCATCTTGAGAAAGCATACCCTCCGATCTTCTTGACCGAATCCGGAATATCGAGCTTGGTCAATCCGGTGCAGTCTTGGAAGGCATTCGCTCCGATAACAGCGACGCTGTTATCGGTAGGAAGGATGGTGTTCTTGCATCCGAGAATCAGGGATTTCTTTGCGATATCGATGATTCCGTTCTGATAGGAACGGAAAGTGGTGTTTCCTTCCTTTACCTGGAGAGAAGAAAGCTTCGGGCAGGAGGAGCAGAAATTGAATCCGATTGTAGTGAGGGTGGAAGGAAGAGAGAGGGATTCTAGCTGCGGGCAGCTATAGAAGACACGGGTTCCGATTGCAGTGACTCCTTCCGGGATCGTAACGGCTGAGGAAGAGACACCGGTAAAGGCATTATCCCCGATCCTAGTGATGGAGCCATCCGTTGGGATTACGGAAGACTTACAGCCAAGGACAAGGCTCTTTGTTTCTTTTTCGATAATGCAGTTGGATACAGAAGAATAAGTATTGCTTCCTTCTTCTACCGAAAGAGAAGACAGATTAGCGCAGCAGAAGAAAGCAGAGGTGTCGATAGAAATTACGCTTTTAGGGATTTCCACAGAAGTAATGCCTAATCTCATGAAAGCCGAAGGACCGATCTTCTCGATGCTGCCGTCTTTTGGAAGCACGGAATTGAAGCAGCCCAGGATCAAGATTTTCGCATCTATGTCGATCAGGCAGTTGTTTTCTGCCTTATAGGCCGTGTTCTTCGGGTCTACGGTAATAGAGGATAAGGCGTAACATCTCATAAAGGCATCCGTCAGGATTGCTTTTACCTTCTCCGGGAAGAAGATAGAAGCAAGAGAGTAGCAGTTGTCAAAGGCTGCGCCATCGATTCTCTCCGTGTCTTCGGAGAAGGAAATGGATTTCAAGGAAGAACAGGTGGAAAAGCACTGCTCAGGGATTTCCGTTACATATTTCGGCAAGGCAATAGACTTCAAAGAAGTGCATCCCTGGAAAGACCCCATTCCCAGGGAGTAGATACTGTTCGGAAGAGAAATGGAAGCAAGAGAGCTGCATCCAGAGAAAGCCGAATCTCCGATCTTGCCTAGACCCTTAGGAAGAGAAACAGAAGACAAAGAAGAGCAGTTGATAAAGGTAGAAGACTGTATTTCCGTGACGCTATCCGGGATTGTAATAGAAGCAAGGGAGGAACACTCAGCGAAAGCATATGCTCCGATCGTTTTTACGGTAGAAGGGATAGTCAAGGTAGTGAAAGGATCGGAAAATGCATATGCCAATGCTCCGATGGCTTTGATTCCCATGTCTTCCGTAAGTTCTGCCTTGCTCGTTCCGAAGATTACCGTATCCGTTCTTTCGTCGATCAGAGAATCATTCACTACTTTATAGTTCTTATTATTATCCGAAACAGAAAGGGAAAAATCTTTATTGCAGCCCTGGAAGGCACCGCTTCCGATCGTATCTACGGCTTCCGGTATTTGAAGAGAAGAAAGAGAACGGCAATAGGCAAATGCCCCACCTCCGATCGTGGTCAGTTTCTTTGGAAGCACCAGCGAAGATAAGGAGGAGCAGGAACAGAAGGCCTCCTTCCGGATGTCCGTGATGGAATCCGGAATGGTTACGGAAACAAGGTTATTGCATCCGGAAAAAGCATCTTCTCCGATGGCAGTTACCCGGACTAGCATGCCTCCGTCTAGATAATACGGAAGGATGACGGCATTGGTTGCATCCTTCTTGCATCCGGATACCTGATAAGCCTTTGTCTCTTTGTCATAAGAGTAGGTAACTGCCTTCTCGGCATCGGTATAAGGGACTCCAGCAACAGAAGAAATAGAGCTAGTTGTTTCCGTTGTCTTCTTGCATCCACAAAGCGGTGCAGAGAACAGAGACAGAAGTGCAACGCAGGATACTATTTTCTTGTTCATACGGATCCCCTTTGATAATAGGACTACTTTACGCTTGTTTTGTTTTCTCTTCAAGGCTGTGGGGAGAGACAAGTCTAACATTGGAAGGAGAAAAGGAACCGCGTTTGTTCAAAAAAAGAAACGAAAAGACACCAAACAAAACATTAGTGAATGAACTAACCAAGAAAAATGGCAAGCCAAAGGAAGACTTAGGAAAGATAAAGCGGTTTTATAGGAAAGTCTATTGCAGGCGAATTATCGCTTGAAGATATCCGAACACTTGTTGATTGCAGGTTCGAGATCATCCCAACTATTTGTAATAATCATGAAATAATTTTCGTCCTTCTTCAAAAAGTTAGTTGGTGTCAGGGCGGCATCGTTCATCTTTGCTGCTTTGAACAAAACGTTGCCTCTGACACATAATTCATGGAAAAGTAAAAATAAAGAGTCTGAAATATGGTCTAAATTCATTTTGCTGTAATCATCGTTAAAAACACCCAATTGATTTCCCAAATTTGAGAACGTGTCATAGAAAAAGCGATCATAACTACCAACTTCCAACGAGCGGTCCATGAGTGTGGCAACGAAGTTTTTATCAAAATTCCCGTTGAGATACCTAGAAGCAAAAGCAGAGAAAGCTAAACAAATCGTTCTTGAGTTGGAGGCAAAACCAATTAGGTCAGTTTTCGTTGGGTCGTCTTTGTATTGAGCGGTTAACGAAGGCAAGAAAGCTGAATTGAAGACATATTCGATATAGAGAAGGTCCTTTAAGAATAAGGCTTTTCTCCCGTCTGGATTAAGAAAGAGAGGATTGTAGAAACGGTCTTTATACATGAGGGAAGGCTTGTTTCTGCTTGATGCCGGTAATTGGAAAAGTCCGGCAAGACCTAATTTCCCTGCTTTGGAAATGTTTAGGTTCTGATATTTTTCGTAAGCGTAAAATATAGGCCACGGATATGTAAAAAGCCTCCGGGGTGGGACAATGGTATTGTCTCCTCCGGAGGTCTTTCTGTTGCTTCAGTCTTTCTTCTCTTCTGTTTCGGAATGGCCTGCCC
>JAEWSP010000017.1 GCA_023459795.1 Bacillota bacterium | reverse complement strand
AGACCTGAAGCCGGAAGTCTTCCCTGTCCCGAAACCTATGAGGCCCGGAATGAAGACCCGTCCTCATACCAAGAAGCCTCAAAAAAAGAGGCCGCTACGAACTCCTAATTCGTAACAGCCCCTTGTTTGGGTTCTACTTCAGGATTCCTAATCTTCTTAAGTCCCTGGCCAGTTCGAAGCGAGGGAGACCCATGATCGTGGACTCGTCTCCGCTTACGATCTTGGAGGTGATGAAGTCCTTGTCCTGGACTCCGTAGCTTCCCGCCTTGTCCAGCGGGGAACCCGTCTCGATGTAGAGCTCGATTTCCCTGTCTGCCATCTTCTCGATGGCAAGCTCGGCAGTAACGATGTTTTCCGCTAGGCTCTTGCCGTTCCTAAGGATGCAGTATGCCGTCACGATCTCATGGGTATTGCCTTGCAGCATCCTAAGAGTCTCGAGAGCATCCTTCTCATCCTTCGGCTTTCCGATCTGCTTGTTGCGGAAGAGGACCATCGTATCGCTGGCGATAACGACATCGCCAGGATGGGAAAGAGAAACGTTCTTTCCTTTGCCGATGCTTTCTTCCAGGCACAGCTTCCTCAGGTCCTTCTCCTTGAGTGCCCGTTCATCGAAATTAGACGGGACGACTTCGAAGGGAGTATCGCCAAGGATGGCAGCAAGGATCTCCTTGCGTCTAGGACTAGTGCTTGCCAGAATGATCATTTTGATTTTTCTTCCTTGGAAGGTTTGCTATCCAGATTCAGGATGACAGGGATGATCATCGGGTTGCGATGGCTTTCCCTGTAAAGATAGTTTCCGGTGACCTTCCTGACAGTTGCCTTGATATCGGAATAGGTAACCTTGGAATCCGTATCCATGAGCTTGGCGACTTCGATGCCGACGATCTCGCCTGCCTTCTTCTCGATACCCTTCCTGTTGTTGGAGATGAATCCCTGGCTTTCGACAGCCGGAGTATAGACCAGCTTGTTGGTCTTGGGATCGATGGTGAGGAAGACACCGACCATGCCCTCGTTGATAAGGGCAGAACGGTCCTTGATGACGGTGTTGGAGACAGAGACCGTGGATTTGCCGTCGATATAGATGGCATCCGCCGGATAGTATCCGCCCCGGGTGATCTTGTGGTTCATAAGGATCAGGATGTCTCCGTTGTTGCAGATGAAGGTATGGTCCTTCGAAAGTCCGCACTGGATGGCAAGATCCGCATGCAGCTTAAGCATTCTGTATTCGCCGTGGATCGGCATGAAGAAGTGAGGACGGGCGATCTTCTGGAGAAGACGCATTTCCTGCTGGGAAGCGTGTCCGGAAGCATGGAGGTTGTTCAGAACGGAGTTCGTGACAACGGTTGCCCCAAGACGGGTAAGGGAGTTGATAACGCCGTTGATGGAAGCCGTGTTTCCCGGAATGACGGAGGAGGAGAAGACGATGGTATCGCCCGGCATCACATGCACGAAGCGGTGATCGCCCCTGGCAATCCTGGAAAGAACTGCCATCGGCTCGCCCTGGTTTCCGGTGCAGAGGATAGTGATCTCGTTTGCAGGGAGGTTCCTAAGATCTTCCGGTCCGGCAAGATAGGAATCCGGAACACGGATATAGCCCATATCCCGGGCTGCCTGGATATTTGCCGTCATGGAACGTCCGAAGACGATGATCTTTCTTCCGAACTTCATGGATGTCTCGATGATCTGGACGATACGGGAGATATTGGAAGAGAAGGTAGAGATGATAAGACGTCCGGTTGCTTCCGAGAAGACATCCCTGATTCCCTGCAGGACGCTTCTTTCGGACTGCGTATAGCCGTCTCTTTCGGCATTCGTGGAATCCGCCATGAGAAGGTCGATTCCTCTGTCGCCGAAGTGGCAGAGCTTAGGGATATCGAAATCATGGTCGACCGGAGTAAGGTCGATCTTGAAATCGCCCGACTCGACGATCGTTCCCTGGGGAGTCGTGATGAAAATGCCGTAGCTATCCGGAATGGAGTGGGTGACATGATAGAACTCGCAGGTGAACTCTCCGAGCTTCAGAACAGAATCCTCGTCATATTCGAGGAGCTTCGTCTGGGCATGGACTTTGTCGTCTTCCAGCTTGTGCTGGATAAGAGCACAGGCGATCTTCGGGGCATAGATGACCGGGACCTTCATTGCCTGGAGAAGGAAAGGAATCGCACCGATATGGTCTTCATGGCCGTGCGTGATGACAAGACCCTTGATCTTGTCCTCGTTCTCCTTCAGATGGGTGAATTCCGGGATTACATAATCGACACCCGGCATATCATCATCCGGGAAAAGGACACCGCAGTCGACGATCAGGATCGATGTGGCATTCTCGATGCAGTACATATTCTTTCCGACTTCTCCAAGTCCGCCTAGAGCATAGATCTGGACCGGCGAGGAAGAAAGCAAACTAGGCTTCTTCTCCGTATGCAAAACAGCAGGTGTCTGCTTCTCAAAACCTTGATTATTGTTTTCAGCCATAAAACCGTTAAAAATCTCCTTGAAAACCTATTTCAAAACCAATTTGTGAAAGGGAGAAATTGGGTGTAGTTGAAAAACAGGACTTCTTTCTTTGAAACATAATACCGAAAAATGCTCTCCACTTCAAGGTGGGGAGCAAGAAAACGCTATCAGCTACCTACTCGATGCGTACGGCCTCCGGATCTTCCCGGAATGGTTCCTTTTTGTCGATTCTATCGTAATAAAGGACTCCGTCGAGATGATCGTATTCGTGCTGGAAGACCATTGCCGGATAGCCGGAGAGACGAAGCGTAACTTCTTTCTCGCTGATGGCATCATAGGCTTTGATGGTCACACGGAGGTAACGGTAGACGTAGCCTTCGACGTCCTTCGGAACGGATAGGCATCCTTCTCCGGTAGCCAGATAGGCTTTCTTGGCGCTCGAAGAAAGGATGACCGGATTCACCAGTCCGTATTCGTAGTGCTTGTCCTCGTCATCCATGTAGATAGCGTAGAAGCGTTCGCTGACTCCGATCTGGGGTGCAGCAATGCCGACTCCCGGACGGATCTGGTTCTTCTTCGCATATTCCTCGTCCTGGCTCTTCTTCAGATAATCCACCATGGAGAGGATCAGATCTCGCTTCTCCTTGGTAAGAGGAAGCGTAACCGGCTTTGCCTTGAGCCTGAGTTCCGGATCCGGATCCTTAACGATATTCAGTAATGCCATATTTCTTCGCCTTTCTTTGTTTGCCGTTTTTCAAAGGATACCCCTTGTCGTATAATATTGTAGCGATGAACCATGAAGATTTCATCACGGAAGAGCAAACTTTTCTCTCCGACTTCGAATCCTCTTCCCTGTATCAAGATACAAAACGCCTTTCGGAAGAGATCTCCCAAGACCCGGAACTTGTCGCTCTAGCCCGGGAAAGAGATGACCTTACGCTTTTTAGTACCAAGACAGAGGATGAGAAGAAGCAGCGGGATCTGCAGATCCAGGCCAAGCAGAAGAACGACCTCCTTCTCTCTAATCCGAAGATGAAGGAGTACCTGGAGAAGTTCCATCTCCTCCAGAAGATCCTTTCCTATCCGAACCAGATCCTCAGGGAGGCAGAACTATGATCCGTATCATTGCCGGCACATACAAAGGCCGTTTCCTGAAAGTCCCGGACAGCCGGGTTACCCGTCCGACCATGGACAAGGTGAGACAGGCAATGTTCAACGCCATGAAGGATAAGCCGGTCGGGGCTACTGTACTGGACCTTTTCGGAGGAAGCGGTGCTATGGGTCTGGAGGCTCTTTCCAGAGGCGCCAAGAAGGTTTATATCAACGACAAGGACAGGGGAACCTTCCATACCATGATGGAGAACACGGATTCCCTGACGAAAGACAAGGAACAGGTAGTTCTTTCCTGCCTGGATTACCGGGTCTTCCTGAAACGGAACAGGAACCTGCCTTTCGATCTGGTCCTACTGGATCCTCCTTACCGCTATACGATCGACTCCGAGATCATCGAATTCATGAATAAGTTCGGTATGCTTGCTCCCCATGCCATGATCTGTTCCGAGCAGGACTATCCGAACAAGGAGATTCCGGGATTCCAGATGAAGGAATACCGCTACGGGGAAAAGCATGTCGCCCTGTACGAGAAGGAGGATTAGTATGACAAATGAGAAAATAGCTGTCTATCCGGGTTCTTTCGATCCTTTTACGTACGGGCATCTCGATGTTGCCTTAAGGGCACGGAAGCTTTTCGATAAGGTCATAATCCTGGTCGCAAACAACTCCTCGAAGAGCAACTACTTCTTCACGGCAGAAGAAAGAGTGGAAGTCATTCGGAAGGTAGTAAAGAAATATGACGGAATCGAAGTCACATCGACTTCCGGTGCCGTCGTCGATGCTGCCAGAAGCCTTAATGCCATGGCGATGATCCGGGGGCTTAGGGCGTTCACGGACTTCGAAGCCGAATACAGCCTCCATGCCATCTACGAATACATGGATCCGGATCTGGAGACGGTCTATCTCATGGCAAAAAGAAACGAAACCTTCGTTTCTTCCACCTCTATCCGGGAGATGTTCTACTACAAGAAGAATATCTCTGCCCTCGTTCCTCCGGAGGTGGAGAAGGCGATGATCGAGAAAAGAGACCGGAAGTAGAAACAGAAACAAGTCTTCCCGCAAGGAAGGCTTTTTTGAGAAAGAAAAAAGGCCTGTCCGGAGACAGGCCAATTTTTACTTGGAATAGATCTTGAAGTTGAAGAGATCGTACATCATATCGAGGACGGAGGAGTCGCTGTTGGTAGCAAGGCTACCGACGGAGGAGAAGATAACCTTGGTAGGCTTGTAGTTCTCGACCTTGTCGCCTTCGGACTGCTTCGGATAGCTGGTTTCGGACTTCTTCTTGGTGTAGAGAACGAAGGCAGGAGTCGGAACAGTGTGATTGGAATCGGTACCCTTCAGATCTTCGCTTAAGGTAGTAGCCGTAACCGTAGTGACCTGATGGTTCTTGTCCTGAGCAAGATAAGTCGTCTTCATTCCTTCCATGACAGCCTGCTGCTGATCAAGGGAGATATCGGTATTGTCATAAAGACTGAGATTGCCTTCGTTGGAAGCGGCATCGTCATCACCCGGAGTCCAGGTGCAATTGACAGTGAAGAACTTCAGCTTGCCCTGAATATCGCTAGCCTTGTTGATCTGGGAATAAGCATTCTCGAGGTACTGCTGCATGGAAGTGCAGGACTCGTTGTTTTCCTTGTAGTACATAACAAGGAATCCATCGATCTTGTCAGCATCCGCAGTCGTATCGGTGCTGGAACCGGAGACAGACCAGCTGTCCGTTCCGTATCCGACAACGCCATTGTTCTTCGTGTTCTTTCCGGAAAGATCCTTGTTGAGTTCATCATAGGAAATCTGGTGGGAAGTGAAGAAGGTAGAGGATTCGGAGTTGTTCTTGGCGCACTGGACGATGTAAGGAATGGAAACAACAACACCGATAACAACAGCTACAATCAAAAGAACCTGCAGCCAAGCTGCAGACTTGAACCACTCGCCAGCGGCGGTGGCATTCGCCTTGACCTTCTTATTCATCCGCTTCTGTTTATCTTCGTCTGCCATGGCCGGCCTCCTCTATAGCACACACAATATCGGATATTTTCGGTTCTTACGAGCCTAAGTCCCGGAATAGCGGGGACGGAATAAACAAGTGGTGCCCTCAGCCAGAATCGGACTGACAATTGATCCTTACCAAGGATCCGTTATACCACTTAACTATGAGGGCAACATCTCTGCGATGGTAAAATCGCAAAAAATATGATACTTAATTTCTGCCCTAAAGTCAACAAAACTTGCACCGTTGTTTGTCTTTCTTTTTCCCTTGGCATCTTCCTACCCGGTCAGTGGATCATGGCATACTTGCCGATTTCCAAAAAGCCCGCCTTCCGGTATATCTTTCCGGCTTCCGGATTGTCGTAGAAAAGAGCCAGGTATTTCTTCCCCGAAGAGAATTCAATCTCCGCCAGTTTTCTTATGGCGAAGGTAGCAAGGCCTTTGCCACGGAAGTCCTTGTCCGTGCAGACGGAAACCACCATAGCGGAGACATCGTTGTCGGCAGAAGAGGAGGCAGTAGCGAGAAGCCTTCCGTCGTCAGAAAAGACTCCCAGGAAATGACAGCCGCCTTTCTTTTCCACCAGGTACTGAGAATAAGGCTTTCTGGAAGCCTCCCTTGAGGCTGCAAATTCCTCTATGGAATCAACAAGCTTATCCAACTTCCGGAAGTCCTCTTCTGTTGCAAGCTCCCTAAGAGACATCCCGGAAGGAAGGTTTCTATCCATTGCAGGAGTACTCTCCAGAACAGCTAGATAGCAGGACTGGAGACTCTTCCCGGGAAGAACAGGAAGGAGCCTTGAAACAAGGCTTTCCTTTCCGGAGAGAACCGATACTTTCTTGCCGGAGAGGAAGGCTTCCGCCGCTCCTAAAGGATAGTCTTCATCCTGCGAATAGAATGAAACAAGCGTGTTGCGATAGAAAAGATAAACAAATGAGATTTCACCATTGGTACGGGCAATATAGAATTTGGCGATTTTGGAATCTATTCCAAAGGTGTGGTAGTCTCCGTAGAAGAAAACAGTCCAAGGGTTATCTTTCCCAAGGTACTGGAAAAGCTCTTCTTCATCTTCTTTTCCGGCAAGCGTAATCATGGTTTCCATAACTTATTTTCTTTTCCGGAAGAGAGCTAGGGAAGAGGCACGGATATACTTCACTTCCACGGAAGTATACTTCAGGACATTGACAAGGCCGATCTTGTTCGGGTTCTTCTTGACGTCCTTCCTCTTTGCTATCATCACCGTTCCGTTATCGAAATGGGAGAGGTAGAGGGCAAGTTCGTAGGCGGTCGTCCTCACGTCTTCGTTCTCGGCTCCCTCCAGGATCACGACATGAGCTCCCGGGGCATCCTTGACATGAACGAAGATATCGTCCTTCTGGGCTACATGGAACGTCAGTTCCTCGTTCTGGAGGCCGTTCATTCCATATCCGATCTTCCCCTTCTCCAAGGTAAGGAAATGAGGATCATATGTCTTTCTCTTGCTGACCGGGGAGACGTGGTTCTGGCCTTTTTGTTCCCGGATATAGCCTCCGGTCAGAAGCTCGCTCTTCAGTTCCAGGATATCCCGGGGAGTTCCGTTTTCGGCAGAGAGCAGGCACCGCTTCAGATACAAGGTCTCGTCCTTGCACTTCTCGATAAGCTCGGCAAGGATCGAAAGAGCAGCCTTGGCTTTGCTGTACTTCTTGAAATAACGGCCGGCATTCTGGCTTACGGAGAGACGGGGGTCAAGCGGAATCGAATAGCCGTCCTTCACCAGGATCTTATCCCCTTTCCTGATTTCTGCCTGGTAGACATAGATCTCCTGCCCGTATTCCAGGTATTTCAGGTTCTCGTTGGCGGTCTTCAAATCCTCCGTCAGGTTCTTCGTCTTCTTCTCGCTGACTTTGATGGCATGCTCGATCAGGGAAAGAAGTGCTTTCTCCTTGGCTTTCCTTGCAGCCTCCTTCTGATCGCTGACCAGAGAGGAGTAGACCTGATCCGGGGAGATCTTCCTGGCATCTTCGTGTCCGAAGGAAAATGGCAGGATGTCCTTCCCTAGGCAATATAGATCTTTCGATTCCAAAAGCTCCTTCAAAGCCTCCTGGAAGCCGTGTCCCTTCCCAACGTATTCCTCCAGTTTCTTGTATAGGGACCTGGTAAGGTAAGGCTTTGTTTCTTCCAGGGATGTCAGATCCAAGGAGAGCATCTTCCTTTCCGGAGGATAGCTGTATTCCGTGTTCCTGGCAACGAAGACGCCTTTCTCGAGGTTGGTGAACTCCTTATACAAAGAGACTATCTTCTGATAAGGGTAGGCAATGATATAGGCATTGGGATGGTTCGGGAAAAGCTCCAGGATAAGATCGTATCCGGAATTGATTTCGCTGATATCGCTGCTGTTTGCTTTTACGGAGATGGTGACGACTCTTTCCCCCGGAAGCTTCCGGACGTCGGTTACAGTCCCGAGAGCAAGCTTCTTCAAGGAAGCGAAGAAGGCTGTGTTGTCATCCACCTTCTCGTAACGGTCACGGGAATAGGAAAGGAAAGGAGTCGTCGGGTTCATGGAGAAGACAAAGGTCCCATGCCGGATAGTGCCATCGGGAAGGATTTCCGAATAAGGGTAGCCGAAATCCGTCAGGGAGAGAGCAAGCGGCTTTCCGAAGGATGCCGAAACAAGTTCTTTCCGGAGGGAAGAAACGATAAGGGACAGCGTGATATTATCCATAGCCATAACTTATCTATTATACCATTGCCGTCTTTATTCCCTTATAAAAAGCCCGGCTCCTGACTTGGAACCGGGCTCGTTTTTAGGCAAGCGTATTCGGATTCTTGTCCTTCTTCTGGCGAGGACGGAAATCGCTCTTGCGGATGAAGATGTCGAGGAGGAAGAGGATGACCGTGGCAAGGAGGAACCAGACAGCAGAGGAATCGTAGCTCTTGTACTGCAGCTCGGAATCGAGCGTAGAGAGAGCCACCTTATCCGTATTGTAGGTTCCGGTCTGCTTGGAAAGCTTGTACAGGACGTCGCTATCTTCGTCGAAGGTGTTGTATTCCTTCGAGTAATTGAAGTAGAGGGCTTCTTGGACAGGATCCGCTGCCGTAAGTTCTTCTGCCCCATCCTTGTGGTAGCTGAATTGGATGGTGACATCGTACTTGCCGGACTTCGGAGTGGAGATATCGCCGGTATAGGAGCTCTTGCCGTCATAGAAGAGATCGTATTCCGCATCCTGCCCATCGGTATCCTTTACGTTGAGGTGGACAGTACCGGAGAAGTCGCCGTTGGACGGAGTGACATTGACAGTCGAGGTAATGCCGTTATTGGTGTACGTCATTTCGACCGGAAGAGTCGTGTTGCGGTTTGGAAGAAGCTGGGTTGCAGCATTGCGGAAGAACGTAAGTCCATTCTTGCTGGTACGGAAGTCGGAAGTCCAGTTGCTGCTGAGAGAAGAAGTGAAGGAAGCGACATTGCCCTGTCCATAGCTCCAGTAGGCGTAGATAGGCACGGCGGCAATACCGCCGGCTTCGCTGCCGGAGACATCCTTGATGTACTGGACCGTAAGGACCGTTGTTGCGGCCGCCTTGATACGGCAGTAGTTGTAGCCGTTGATATCCGGAAGAGAAACAACATTGGTAAGAGTCGGATCATCCGGCTTTCGGTACTGGATAGAAGACTTTTTCTCGATGACGGTGTTGGTTACCTCATCCGAAACGGAAGAAAGAATGATGTTCACAAGCTGGGCAGAGGTAGAAGCATAGTAGTAAGCACCGTTGCCGTATAAGGCAAGCATCTTCAGCAGGGCAGCACCGCTAGGATTGGAGATGTTGATGAAGGAGCAGGAGATATTGTCGTTGCTCATACGGAAGACTAGACTCCTGAGGGAGGCTTCCGAATCGAACGGATCACCATCTGACAGAGTGATGACATGCTTTTCATCGAAGTCGGCGTTCTTGAGCTGGGACCAGCACATGCTAAGTCCGACACCCATTTCCGTTCCGCCATCCGTATCCATCTTGTTGATAGCAGCAATGATCTGGGTACGGTTCTTGACGGACATAAGAGGAACGACGGTCTTGGCATCATCGGAGAAGGAAACAACGGAGACGTAGTCCTTGTCGCCAAGGATATCCAAGCAGGCGATTGCGCCCTGCTTTGCCTTGGTAAGACGATTATCCATACTCATGGAGCCGGAGACATCGACTAGGAGAACGAGGGCTTTTCCACCATCGGACTGATACTGGATCGGAAGCATATCATTGTAAGTAGAGACAATGGCATCCTGGGACATATCCGTATAAGTTGCACCGAATGTCCACAGGGACTTTCCGTATACAGAGACGGAAGTATTGAGGTTCTTGATCAGATCCTTGTAGTGGTTGTAGTTGGTAAGGTTGGCATCGGAGAGAACGAACTCATCGTACTGGTTCAGCTCATCGAGCGTATACGGAACATTGGTTCCGCCGATATAGGAATCGATCACCGTATTGGAAGTATACATATCGAGGGCCTTGAGGGAATCCGTATCCGTGGAAACCGATCCGATAAGAAGAACCTTGAACTTATCCGTGATGTTTTGGGAGAAGCTCATGATGTTGTTCTGCTTGTAGGTATCGTTGGCATCCGTCGTTCCCTTCAGAGTAACGGAATAGTTCTTCGTTCCGGCTTCGCTGCTAAGAAGCGGGAAAGTAACGACGTTGAGTCCCTTGTTGACACGTACTTCCTGGGACTTCAGGACTTCGCCTTCCGAAGTCAGTTCGACCGTGATCTTCTCTTCCTTCTGGGAATCGATGGAAACCTTGACGTTCTGTTCCCGGTTGAGATAGGCATAGTCGACATAATCCAGACCCGTGATAGCGACTTCGTCTCCCGGCTTGTGCTGAAGGGAGATGGTATCGATAGTGACGTCGTTTGTCAGAAGCTTGTCTACTTCGTTGACGGCCTTGCCGTCCGTCTCCTGGCCATCCGAGATGATAACCATACGGCGGATAACGGAGTCGGAATAAAGATCGTTAGTGAAAGAAAGGGCAGAAGCGAGGTTAGTGGAATCCTTATCGAACCCATCGTCCTTGAAGACATCCTGAATAAGGGTGGAACTGATCTTGGCACCCGGTTTTACGAGAACCTTGGCATCTTTGGCAAAGGCGACAACTCCGACCTTGGTTCCGCTGACAGCCTGTTTCTTGACTTCATCGACAAGCTCGTCCATATGGGCGGCAGATTCTTCTTCGGAAGCAGAGCAGTCGACGAGGACATACATCTCGGTATCCGTAGAAGTATGGAGGAACTGGATGTTTACAAAAGAGCAGCAGAGGGTAGCAATCATAACAAAATGGAGAGCAAGGGAAATGATGTTCTTGGGGCGGGTTCTCTTCTGCTTAGGCAGAAGGAAGAAACCGATAATGGCGATGATTACAAGCGGAATGGCAATATAGAAAAGATAGGGATACTGGATTTTAATATTGTTCATACGTGTAAAGGATCCAATCTACGCTGAAGAAGACTGCAGCGGCAATCACCCAAGGAAGGATGTTGTCGAAAAGGCCGTCTCCCTTCTTGACCTCGGCGGGAAGAACGATGGAGTGATCCGTCGAGTCAATCGCAGATGGATTTTCCTCCTCCTTTGGATACTGGGAATAGACGAAGATGTCCTTCGTGCTTCCGTCATCATAAGTAGCGGTGATCTGATAGTTGCCAACCTCGGAAAGAGTGAATGTAGTCTGATCATTGGCAGTGTCGAGAGGAACTTCCTTGCCGGAAGGCAGCTTTGCTACCAGATCCGTCAGATTATCCGGAAGAGACAGCAGTGTGCTCTCTCCGTTCTCATAGGAGAACGTAGAAAGGATCTGCGGGTTCGAGTAATCCACGAAGTTCCGCATCAGAACAACAAAGTCATAAAGCAGAGGAAGGTTGGAATCATGAAGGTCGAAAGCAAAGACGACTTCTCTCTGGCCAAGCGGATTCTTGCCGGCAAAGACGGCCGGGATAGTATCCTTCGTATCCGAGATGTAGTTCAGGATGGAAGTGAAGTTGGAACCATTGCTGGGAAGAGAATAACGGACGTACTTGCTGACGATGATATCCTTCTTGGCGGAAACGCTGGAGGTAAGTTCCTGATAGAGGAGATCCGAGTTGTTTGCGTAAACAAGAGTGCCGCCGCCATCGATGGTTTCCTGCTTCTGGGCAAGGAATCCGCAATCCGATACCGTATCGGTTCCGAAGAACCAGACAGCTCCGGTCTTGGGAAGAGCGGACGGGGTGTAGGAATCGAAAACAGTGATATCGTACCCGGTGTAGCTGCTGGAATAAGAGGAAGAAGAGATGATGGTAGCAGAAACATTGTTAAGTGCCTGGAAGATAGCCTTGAAATAGAAAGGACTATCGGAGACGACTAGGACTCTTGTCGTGCTTCCGGCTTCGTTGTTGTAGATCGTAAAAGTGTTGTCGAGCATCAAAGCATCTTCGTTGTCGATGACAGCCTTGACGGACTTGATTGCGTCTGCACTGGTATAGGTAACGTCCTGATCCGGAAGGGAAAGAACAAGAGGAGTGTTTGCCTTGGTGTCGAAATCAGAATATCCGATGCTTTCATCATTCACATAGAAGTGGATCCGGAGTTTCTCGTCGCAGGTATAGGATGTTGCCGTACCGGAAATTCCGATCTGCGGTTTTTCTCTCTTGCTGGAAACCGGATAGTAGACGTAGGAGAGAGAGTTGATGGCATAGTTCTTGCTATCGTCATAAACACTGAGGACGTTGACGTTCTTGGTGTATGTTTCGAGGATCTTCTTATCCGTGGCAAGGTAGCAGACATTGGTTGTTCCGTTCGACATGAACTGCTGAGCAACCGTCATGGAATCATCCAGGGTAGAAGAAAGATAAGAGGCTTTGGTCGATTCCAGATACATTTCGAAACGGGTCTTATCCGTTACCGATTCGCAGACGACATGGGCCTGGTCGCTGGCAAGGACCAACGTAAAGGCAGAACCGGTCTTGGCATCTTTTGCAACCTTGGCAATCTGTTCCTTGGCGCTCTCGAAACGGGTCTTGTTCTCTTCGTGCGTCATGTTCATGGACGCCGAACCGTCGAGAACGAAAACAATATTGTCTGCCTGTCCCGTAAGGACGAAAGTAGGATGTGCCAAAGCCAAAGACATGCCGGCGATAGTAAGGATTTCTACGATCAACGCCAAAAGATGCTCAACCTTCCTAAGCGGATTCCGCTTCTTCATGAACTTCTGGGAAAGTTCCCAGATGTAAGTGGAAGGAGCAGTCTCTTCCCGGTACTTGTTGCGGAGAATATAGATCAGGATCAGAACCGGAATCGCCAGAAGAAGCAGGAGGGCATATGGATATTGCAGTTTCATCTTATGATCCCCCTCTTCACCATCGTATTCAACATAACGTTACGGACTTCATCCGCAGTGGAAACCAAAAGATAATCCGCCTCACGGGCAGCACAATAGGCTTCCAACCGTTTGGTCATGTAATCCAAAGCCTTCTTATAGGCCTTCAGGACCTCGCGGGAGATGTTGTCCTTGTAAAAATGGTTGTCATCCTCGGAATCGTGGATGATAGTCTTTCCACGGAACTGCGGATTCATCTCTTCCGGAGAAAGAACCTGCATGCAGATGACATCTCTCTTCTTGGAACGGAGATAATCGATGGCATCCGTGAAATTCTCATTCGTTAAGAAATCAGAAATCAGGATGGAACGGCCATCGCCGTATCCGACAGTAGAATGGATGACAGCATCCGTAAGGTGGGTTTCTCCACCGAACTTGATCTTGTTGAACTGGGCAACATGGTTCATGTACGTATCCCGTCCGACAACCTTCTCGAAAAGCGGTTCGGCATAATTACCGCGGATGCAGTAAACCGATACACGGTCCATATCATGGACCGAAAGATAAGATAAGGCGGTTGCAATCTTGACGGCCATTTCGTCTTTATGGAAATAAGACATAGAACCGGAAGTATCGATATAGATTCTGGTCTGCATCTGTCTCTCGTCTAGATACAGCTTGAGATAGAGCTTTTCGAATTTCCCGTACAGATTCCAGTCGATCTTGGTAATATCGTCTCCCTCCTGATATTCGCGGTAATCCGCGAATTCCGTCGAGGAGCCGAATTTCTTCGACTTGTGATTTCCACCGAAAAGACCGGCGACGTTGTCCTTTACGGACAACGAGAATAGCTCCAGTTGCTGAAGAAATTGCTCGTCGATCACATTTTTCATGGAATTACTTCTTTCTGTTTTCCTTGATCAGAAGGCCGATGACATCATCGATGGATAAGCCTTCGTTAATAGCGTTGTAATTGATCTTGATACGATGCCTTAAGACCGGATAGGCAAGGGCATCGATATCGTCATAAGAGACATTGTAGTTGCCGTGGATAAGGGCACGGATCTTGGCACCCGTGACAAGACCCTGACCAGCACGAGGAGAGGCACCATAGCGGACATACTTCTTGGCGACTTCGGAAGGATTCTCCAGCTCGCAGTGCGTGTTATGGACAAGGTTCATAGCATATTCGAGAACTTCCGGAATGACCGGAACCTTCTCGGCAAGAGCTCTCATAGCCATGATGCGCGGACCATCGACGACCTTGGTCGCACGTTCAGCCTGAGTAGCCTGGGTAAGATTGACAATATCGCCGAGTTCCTTGACGGTCGGGAACTTCATTTCGACCTTGAACATGAAACGGTCCATCTGGGCTTCCGGAAGCGGATAAGTACCATCCTGTTCGACCGGGTTCTGAGTTGCAAGAACGAAATAAGGTTCCTTCATCTCATAAGTCTTGCCGGAAACAGTAACCTTATGTTCCTGCATGACCTCGAGCATAGCGGCCTGAGTCTTAGGAGTTGCACGGTTGATTTCATCCGCGAGAAGAATCTGAGCGAAGACAGGGCCCGGCTGGAAGGTCATGACAAGATCTCCGGCCTGGTTCTTACGGATGATGTTCGTACCGGTAACATCGTTAGGCATAAGATCCGGTGTGAACTGAATACGGGAGAACGGAAGACTGAGGGTCTGGCTTAAAGAACGGACAAGACGGGTCTTACCGGTACCAGGGACACCTTCGAGAAGAACGTTTCCGCCGGCAACGACAGCGATGATAACATCATCGATGACCTCTTCCTGACCGATGATATCCTTGTGAAGTTCCGTCTTCATAGCAGTGACGGATTCACTGAACTTCTGGATTTCATCCTTCGGAGCAGCCACTTCAGCAGCCGGCTCTTCCTTCTTGGCTTCTTCCTTAATGTCTTCCTTAGCTTCTTCCTTAGCTTCAGCCTTTACTTCTTCCTTGACAGCTTCTGCTGCGGGAGCTTCTTTGACTTCTTCCGGCATCTCTGCTTCCGTCTTCTTTTCTTTCTTTTCCATGGTACAAGACCCTTTCATTAGTTCCTTCAACAAGACCAGTCTTCTCTTCTTTAAAAAAGAAAGGGGCGGAGTATGCTAAGAGGATTTAGCTTAACCTCCGTTCCCTTTCGATCTTTTGTTAACGTACCGGAAGAACAAGTGTGGATAACTACGGATTCGGCTGATCGCCATCTCCGTTGTAGAGATAGTTGAAGTAATCGTCAGTATCGCCAGTCAGATCATCATCTCCGCCGGCATTAGCATCATCGATGGCGCCATTGTGGTAGTCATCGATAACATCGCCATATTCGGAGCTTCCGTTTTCGGTATAAACGCTATCATTGGAGCCATACTGGGAACCGCCGTTTCCTCCGGAAGCACCAGAACCAGATCCCTGACCCTCGCCGGAACTCTGACCGGAACCAGACTGAGAACCGGACTGAGAACCAGACTGAGAACCGGACTGGGAACCAGACTGAGAACCAGACTGGGAGCCAGACTGGGAACCGGACTGGGAACCGGACTGGGAGCCAGACTGGGAACCGGACTGGTCTCCTTGCTGTCCTTGCTCACCTTGCTGTCCCTGATCACCCTGCTGTCCCTGATCGCCCTGCTGCTGATCCTGATCCTGATCAGGGTTAGCCATATCATCCATTTCCTTCTTGGCATCATCAGCAGCCTGCTGATTGTTCTGCTGCTGCTGAGCATCATCCGTAAGGCTCTTCTCGGCATTGTCGATATCCTTGTCGGAACGATTGTGAGACTGATCATCCGTCTGACCGTTGTTCTGATTGTCGTTTGCATTATCGGAAAGGTTATCGGCAAGATCATTCAAATCTTTCTTCATCTGATCGGAATCATCGACACCGGAAGTGGCATCCTTGATTTCGTCAGCAATGTCCTGAAGCTTCTTGTTCAGTTCATCGCCAGAAAGATCATTCAATTCCTTCTTAAGATCTTCGAGAGCCTTCTTGATGGCAGCCTGGTCGCCAGACTTGATGGCTTCGCCAAGTGCCTTCAAAGCTTCATCATCGCTCTGGGATAACTTGTCGCCGATTTCATCATTGGAATTGGCCTCATCCAAGGCATCATCCAGTTCCTTCTTGGCTTCATCAATCTTTTCCTGACGGGAATCCACATCCGTATCATCTTTCAGGCTTTCCTCGAGGTCATCCAGGATCTTCTCCGCCTCATCAGCAAAGTCCTGGTCAGCCTTGTCATCAGCAATCTCATCCTTTGCATCTTCTACATCATCATGGGTCTTCTTATTCCAATCATCCTTATCCGGCTTGTCGCCATTGATTTCAGCAATCTTTTCGCCGATGGCATTCTTCGGAGCAAAGAAGGATCCGATGAATAATCCAGCAGCAGCAATAAGAACTGGAACGCTCCAGACAGCAAGACGAACCGGAACAGCCTTCGTCGGGCGCTTCTCCAGCTTCTCTAAGCTATCCTTACGCTGTCTATCGATAACAAGACCGCTCTTATCCTTGAATTCAACCATGGTGGCGACCTTCTCATGAAGGTTGAGGTCTGTATCCACACGCTTGGCAATGGCTGCATCCGTGGGCTTCTTCAGGAAATAGAATAATAGGAAAGCGGCAGCTGCGGCAAGAACGCCGACGCCGACGTCAACTCCTACCTGAAGACCAATAACCGCATATGGGCTTATTAATCTGAAGCAAGCAACGCAGATTGCTGTGGCACCTAAGCCAATTGTGAGAGAAAGCAAAGAAGATTTAAGGATATGTTCCCTAAGGATCTTTCTCTTGAAACGTTTGAAGCTCGTTTCTACATTTCCGATGTTTTCGTTCATAAGTTTTTCTCCTCGTGTTCCAAAACGAATAAAAACAATATAAACGTTTCATTTTTTCAATAATATTGGATAAAGGTGTTTCAAAAATATCAGAGTAATGCAGTTTTCACTGATTTTTGGCTATTTTGTTCCAAAAGAAATGAAAATAGAGCTTACATTAGGCACTTTAGGAACTTTTTGGCATTTTTAGGAAAGGATATGTAAACGGTTTCAGCTTTCTATAATTTGAGAAGCTATAGT
This sequence comes from Bacillota bacterium, assembly GCA_023459795.1. Lineage (GTDB taxonomy): Bacteria > Bacillota_I > Bacilli_A > RFN20 > CAG-288 > Enterosoma. The sequence continues at coordinate 37,557 of JAEWSP010000017.1, read as the reverse complement.
ATCTGCAATACCAGTTCGAAAAAAGAAGAAATAAGGAAGCAGAAAAAAAGCTTTCCAGTATCTTTTATCAACAAGTAAGACAAGGACAAACATAATAGGTAATTTATATGTTTTTTTACCATTATTTTAGAAGAACCTTTTGCTTATGTATTTTTTGCCTTTCCTGCCGGTTGATAATAATAAATATAAAAATGAACTTTTGACAGATTATTTCATCACCTATATTCCAAGTGTAAAGAGCAACCGCCAACGGGAAATTGTAAGGGGTTTCTATTTTAATGCTTTCTTGCCTTTTCAATCAATGGGAAACAAATAAGAAGACTCTCCGTAGTATTAATCAGTCACAAATCGATTTATGGGATCCTAATACAAGTTCTATTGGTCTTTCCGCTGTTTTTCTGCTTTCTTTCTCTCTTTTCCTTTCCTTTTCTCGCCTTTAGCTTGAAAACAGAGGAACAAACACTTATCCTACTAGAGCCTGGGGATGTTCCGGTTTCGACAGGCAGAGACGAGGTCTCGGTGCAGTGGGGTGGTTCCCTTAAAAACCGACACAATTACAAGTGCCAATAAACCTGTTATGATGCACATTCCGGCCACTCGTATGGCCGCTATGGCTGCCTAAGCTTCGGCTTAGTTAACCATATAATCGGGAGCTTATAAACTCCCCGTGCTCCCAAGAAGAAGCTTTCGGAATTCTTCTCCTTGGGATTAAAGATTCCGAGTCCGCCAGAGAAGCTCACACTTCCTTTTCTCGGACTAATGAGAGTGTTAGGAGTTTGCAAGACTGTCGGCAATCCAGCAGACTCTGAAAATCAATTGCCGAAGAAACTGTGGTGCTGGTTCTGAATCTCTGTTTGGACACGGGTTCGACTCCCGCCATCTCCACCAAATGAAACCGAAAACCGCCTTCTCGTAAGGCGGTTTTTCATTTGTTTTGTTTTTTTATCCTCAAACGCGTAAATCGAAATTTCTTTTTATCTATCGTAAATTTTCATTTTATTCACGTGAAATATCAAAGGCTTTCACAGAAAAAGGGGCTTCCGCCCCTTTGGTTAGATATTCTCCGGAAGCTTCAGATTCGGTTTCTTCTCCCGGATCTTCTTGTAAGCCTGTTCGAACATTGCTTCTTCCTTCTCGACTCGAGGAGACTTTTCCAGTCCCTGGATCTTCTTCTTGTACCCGGTGATCGTCTTTGTCAGCATTTCCTTATCGGAAGAGATGAATCCTTCGATCATGATAGCCGTGCGGTAGTCGCTAAGCAGGGAAGGATTTGTTGCACTGTGCTTATCCCCGTTCATCTTCATATAGATCTTTTCTGCACCGTTCTCATCATCGCAGATGTAATGGATATAGATAGATTCGCTGTCCGGAAGATAATGTTCGCCTTCATCCAGACGGAAACTATACTTCTTCAGTTTCTTCAGATCCTTGACGGCTTCTTCCAGGCGGTTCTGATAGAGGTCATCGAGATAGACATTATAGAGTACATGAATCGGATAGTAGGAAGTGTCTTCGAAGCGGGCAAAGAGGAAGTCCTTTCCGGAAAGTTCGTATTCCCTGTTCAGGGAAACGATGTTGAAGGCAGTTCTCTGTTCCATATTCTTGGTCATAACCAGGTTGAACAGATCTGTCGGGTTGTCCTGACGAAGAGGCATAAACTCATATAGCGGAATGACCAGGCCGTAGATCATAGCAAACAAAGCAGCGCCGGAAACAAAGGAGTTGCTGTTTTTAACGCCGAAATAGATGCCAAGAGCAGCACCGATGAACAGGAGTTCTCCAAGAAGCCCGCCTAAGAAGACAGGAGCAGGGTTCTTCTTCGTATCTCCGTTTTCAGGAGCGAACTTCAGTTCCATCTGGTCGAACTTGGTAACATCATAGGAACACCGGGTCTTCTTTCCGGAATGGTCGAAGAGAATGCCGAGGATCCGGAAGTAAACAACCTTGAATCCGGCAATCTTGGCAACTGCTGTCTTGAAGACGTTGTAAAGGAGAGCCGAACCAGCAAGCCCGATCAGGAACGGAATGAAGAGGAAGACATAATAGTTGTCATTCGGATTCATGGTCGAATTGAAATAATACCGGGCTAAGAAAATCATGCCACCGAGATATGCGACATAGATAACCATCGTAATCCAGGAAGCATTGAAATCCCAGAATTCATTGATAGCCGGGCTTTCTTTGGGAGCAGGAGCAGCCGGGACCTTATCTGCCTTTGCTGTCTCTACTGTTTCCGGAGACTCGTTTTTCTTATTTTCTTCCATAGAGAAATCCCCTCTTTCTATAATTAGCACACTCAACTTAGGATATTATACCATGTCGTGGGTTATTTCTTCGGATTGATTCTTAGTAAACTATAAGCTTTTGTTAGGTCCTTGTCAGAAACAAAGAACCCGAGTTCCTGGAAATTATGCTTGATCGGGAGCATATCCAGCCAGTCTTTCAAGGCATCAATCGTCGCCTTCAAGGAGTCGGAAGGCTGGATAGAGAATACCTCATGGCCGAATTCATGGATCTTGTCAGCAAGGACTGCCTTGTTCACTTCCAAGAACTTCGGTAGCAGAAGGGCAATCCCCTGACCATGGACAAGCCCCGGGTATTTTCCGGAAAGGAAGTGTTCTGCCCGGTGGACACGGAAAGAGAACTTCTTTCCGTAAGAGACAAATCCGTTATGCGCCAATGCAGAGCAAAGCATGATAGCTCTTCTGGTTTCGTAATTATCAGGACTTCCGAAGACCCATTTGGATGCTAATACGATGTTCTTCATCACGGCAATTGCCATTCCGTCTGCTGGTTCATAGCAGTGGGAAGGAGAAAAATACCGTTCAAATGCATGGGAGAACATATCGGCCAGTCCGACACCGGTCTGATAGGGAGGAAGAGTGAATTCCAGAACCGGGTCTAAAAGAGAGAAAAGGGGGTAGTTGGTTTCGGCATTGAATCCGCCTTTGAAATTCTTTGCCCGGTCAGAGATAACGCAGGAATTGCTGCTTTCGCTACCGCTTGCCGCAATTGTCGGAATAGTGGCAACAGGAAGTGCGTGGATAGGGGCAACGATCCTCTTATTGAAATCCAGCGGATTCCCGGTGTAGAAAATACCGGCAGCAACAAGCTTCGCCGTATCCATAACGCTTCCGCCTCCACTCGCCAGGACAAGTTCCGGTTCGTAAGGCTTTGCCTGATAGAGGATCTTGGTAACAAAAGAGATATCGGGGTTTGCTTCGACACCTCCGAATTCCAGGTATTCGATCCCGGCATTCTTCAAAGAAGAAGCGATGATATCATACGTACCATTCTTCTTCAGAGACTCTCCCCCATAGATCCAAAGGATCTTATGGAAATGGTAGTTTTCTTTCAGAATCCGCCCGATTGCAGAAACGCCATTCGGGCGGAAAATAATCCTTGTCGGATTATGAAAGTCGAACGTATCCTGCTCCATTCCGTCGTTTCGGTAGAAATTAGACATCTTTGCATCCTCGCTAGCTTCTATTATCGCATAACTCACCTTTCTTTGAACAGCAAAAAACCCGGTTCCCTGCGGAACCGGGTCTTTTTTTACCATTTAGTACTCGTACTTACCATCAGCACGGATCTTGGCCTGAGCGGCAGCAAGACGGGCGCCAGGGACACGGAACGGAGAGCAGGAGACATAATCCATACCGCAATCCTGGAAGATAGCGATGGATTCCGGATCTCCGCCGGCTTCGCCGCAGACACCGGCATGGAGAGACGGGTTAGCACCCTTTCCTTCCTTGACGGAGTAAGCAAGAAGCTTCTTGACACCGATATCATCGATGGTCTTGAACGGATCGAAATCAAGGATCTTCTTATCGGTGTAGTAGCCGATGAAGGCAGAGTAGTCGTTACGGGAGAAGCCGTAAGTGAACTGAGTAAGATCGTTGGTTCCGAAGGAGAAGTAAGCAGCATCCTTGGCGATAAGGTCAGAGGTGACAGCAGCTCTCGGAGTCTCAACCATCGTTCCAACGATGTACTTGAGCTTCTTATCATCGGAAGCGGCGATAAGCTTATCGGCGACTTCGGTGACAAGTCCCTTGACGTAACGGAATTCCTTGGCTTCAACAACCTGAGGAACCATTATGGAAGCAGTGATATGGACTGCCTTTCCGTTCTTCTCGGAGAGAGTCTTCTCAGCATGGAGAGCAGCAGCGATGACGGCCTGAGCCTGCATTCTGCCGATTTCCGGATAGACAACATCAAGACGGCATCCACGTAAGCCCATCATCGGGTTGGTCATATGGAGCTGGTTGACCTTGTTGTTGACTTCTTCGAAGGTCTTGCCAGTCTTCTTGGCGAGGTCCTCGATGTCTTCCTTCTTCTTCGGGAGGTATTCATCAAGCGGCGGGTCGAGCAGACGGACATTGATGTTGACGCCGTTGAGGGCGAGATACATCTTGTAGAAATCATCTTCCTGGAACGCTTCGAGCTGAGCGAGATACTTTTCTCTCTCTTCAGTAGTGTTGGAAAGAATCATTTCCTGCATGATGATGAGTCTTTCCTTGCCGCGGAACATATGCTCCGTACGGCAGAGGCCGATGCCGCAGGCACCGAAACGAAGAGCGTTGGCTGCTTCTTCCGGAGTATCAGCATTAGCAAAGACCTTCATCGTGGCATACATATCAGCCCACTTGAGAACCTTGACGAAATTCGGGTTGTCGCCACCAGCCTGGGTGTCGATCTTTCCTTCATAGATGGTACCAGTCGAACCATTGATGGAGATGACATCTCCTTCATGGTAGAGCTTGCCACCGAGCTTCATGGTCTTGTTGACATCGTCGATGAGGGCTTCGCCGCATCCAGTGATGCAGGTCTTGCCGATCTGACGGGCAACAACGGCAGCGTGGGAAGTCATACCGCCACGCATAGTGAGAATACCGTCAGCAGCGACCATGCCGCCGAGATCTTCCGGAGAAGTCTCGCCACGGACAAGAATCAGCTGGGCATCCTTATTGGCAGCCTTGGCCTTCTGAGCATCCTCAGCGGTGAAGACAATGGTACCGACAGCGGCACCCGGGCCAGCCGGATTTCCGTGGCCGATAACTGTAGCGGCCTTCTCGGAAGCATCGACAAAGGTCGGATGGAGAAGCTGATCAAGGGATCTCGGATCAACTCTAAGTAGAGCTTCCTGTTCATTGATGAGTCCTTCCTTGACCATATCGGTAGCAACCTTAAGGGCAGCCGGGCCAGTACGCTTTCCGTTTCTGGTCTGGAGGAAGTAGAGCTTGCCGTCTTCAACGGTGAACTCGAAATCCTGCATATCCTTATAGTGCTTCTCAAGGATCTTGGCAGACTTGACAAGCTGCTCATAGACCTTCGGAAGTCTCTTGTTGAGCTCTTCGATGTGCATAGGAGTACGGACACCGGAGACAACATCCTCGCCCTGAGCATCGATAAGGTACTCGGCGAAGATCTGATTGATACCATCGGTAGGATGACGAGTGAATCCGACACCAGTGCCGGACTGTTCGTTCATATTTCCGAAAGCCATCATCTGGACGTTGACAGCAGTTCCCCAAGAATACGGGATGTTGTTCATCTTACGATAGAGGTTAGCTCTGTCGTTATCCCAGCTGTGGAAAATAGCTTCGACAGCGGTCATAAGCTGAATGGTCGGATCAGACGGGAAGTCTTCGTTGAAGACCTTCTTGTAGACGGCCTTGTACTTGACGATAAGGTTCTTGAGCTCTTCGGCCGGAACTTCATAATCGTTCTTGAGGCCTAAGCGGATCTTGACATCATCGAGCATCTTGTCCATCTCGGTTCTCGGATATCCCTTGGCGATGTTGGTATACATAAGGATAAAACGACGATAGCAATCATAGGCAAAGCGAGGCTTACCGGACTTGACAGCCAAAGCTTCGACGGTTTCGTCGTTTAAGCCCAAGTTCAGAATCGTATCCATCATACCGGGCATAGATACCCTAGCGCCAGAGCGAACCGATACCAGTAAAGGATTCGGGCCTTTTCCGAAGGTCTTTCCGGATCTCTTCTCGAGTTCCTTCAGTCCATCCTTGACCTGCTTCTGAAGCTTAGCAGGCATCTTTCTGCCGGAATCATAATACAGAGTGCAGGCTTCGGTAGTGATAGTGAAACCATCCGGAATGTTGATTCCGATGTGCTTCATTTCAGCAAGACCAGCGCCCTTGCCACCTAAAAGAGCCTTACGGGTAAGAACATCCTTGCCAACTCCAAAGGCGTCCTGGAACGCATAGACATACTGACCGGAGACATACGAGGACTTGGAAGATTTCTTAACTGCCTTTGTCTTCTTTACAGCCATTTTGTATTTCCTTCCTCCATTAAATAAATGGGTAAACCCGTCGGATATTTTAACATACCAATATAGAAAAAGAAAACGATTCCCCGAGGAAACAGCAAGTTTCTTTTTTCTTTCGTGCTTATGCGATTTTACACCTCTCGTTTTTCGAGTTTATTTGTCTCTTTCTTTACCCACAAAAAATTTTTTTCTTTTTCCCGTAAAAAACCATCCGACCGGTTAGAGATATGTTGAGGAGGTTAGGTCAATGATTCATGACATACCGGAAACAAGAGTACACATCGTCGGATCTAAATGCAGAGTTTATCCCAACGCCCATCAGAAGAAAAGGATGGATAGCATCTTCGGAAAAACTCGTTACGTTCGAAATGAACTGATTTCGATGAACCGGAGCCAAGAGAAGCCCTATAAGCCCATTACCTATGGCCTCCTCTTCCCTCAAGTAGATGATCTTATCCGTAAAAACCCTTCTCTTGCAAAAGAGGATCGGAACATCTTCCGAATGATTGCTATCAAACTAATTGCATCAACCAAAGCAATACGGGAGAAAGGAATTGATCTCCCCCATGTTCTAGAACGTGGAAAAGGAAGAGACAGATTCACTTTACGGAATGTCGCAGAGAAGAAGATAAACCCGCAATTTGATAAGAACAAGGTTTGGTTTCCTAATCTTGGGTGGCTATCCGTCCATTTCTCCCGTCCCTTCAAAGCCGATATTATCCAAGCCGACTTCTCTAGAGATTCTACAGGTTGCTACTATGTCTCCTTCCTATTAAAGGAAGAATATAAACTGATTCCCCGTCCAAAGAAGACAGTAGGAATCGACCTCGGAACTAGGAATATTGCCATCACCAGTGATGGCCTGATGATTCCAAGTCCGAATCCGATGAGCCGTTATGAAGGAAAAATGAGAGCCGAAAAGAAACGGATTTCTAAGATGGTCCCCGGTTCCAAGAACTACCGGAAATCCTGTCGGCAACTAGCAAGAGTCTATCGTCACTGTCAAAACATCCGGGAAGATACAATTCATAAAGCCACCATCCGACTAATCCGAAATAACGGTTTCATAGGGAAGGAAAGCCTGAATCTGGAAGAGATGGAAAAGACCAAGAAAGCTTTCCGGAGAAAACTCTTGGATGTAAATATCAGCAGTTTCATGGAAAAGCTTCTCTACAAAGCCGATTGGCATAACCGGGTTGTTGTTTCTGTAAGTCCCTATTTCCCAAGCAGCCAGCTTTGCTGCGACTGCAATACCGTTTATCCGGAAGCCAAGAATCCCAGTATTACCTCCTGGGAATGTCCTAAGTGTCATTCCCATCACCAACGAGATGTCAACGCAGCTAAGAACATTCAGAAAGAAGCCCTCCGTCTATACCATCATTATCATGGGCATGTTCCCAAGAACCCGGGTTATTCGGGTAGCGGAAGTCCTCCTCTTGCCTCAGCATAAACTACAGGCAAGACGTTTCTAGCCGATAAGAGAAGAATCCGGGAAGAAAAGTAAGGTGGTCTGTACCTGAAACCAATGCTTTGTCCTACGGAATATATGATGTCCCTAGGAGTCTCCAAGAAGAAACCGGTGAAAGCTGGCACAGTGTTCTTCTCCTGTAAAGGAGGAAGAAAAGGGTCTCTCTGAGATACTTAAACGCCTGATATGATGGTTTATGCCACCCTTTGTTTGCAACCCCCCCATCAGAAAAGGAACAAGAAAAGCGGCTCTCGCTGAGCCGCTTCTCGTTTAGTATCTTTCTTTAACCTGTTTGTGAAGAGCGATGTTTGATTCTCTCTCTTTTATAGAATCTCGCTTGTCCCAAGCTTTCTTACCCTTTGCAAGAGCGACCTGGATCTTGCAGCGCCCTCGCTTGAGATAGACTCGGACCGGAACGACGGTAAACCCTTCCCGGGTTACCGCTGTCTCCAGATGCCGGATCTGATCTTTATGCAAGAGCAGCTTCCTGGTCCTAGTCGGTTCCGGAGCGAAGAGGCCATGTTCCTGAAAGCTGGGTATGTTCATATTCAAAACGAAAGCTTCCCCACCTTTAAGGATGACGTAGCTGTCTGCTATAGAGCAGTGTCCCAGTCTTAGAGCTTTGATTTCGCTACCCTGGAGAACGACTCCAGCTTCCGTGAAGTCACTGAGAAAGTAGTTGAAATGAGCTTTTTTGTTCTGTGCGATTAGTTTTTCATCTTCGAATTTCTTCTCTGCCATCTTCTTTTACCTCAATAATCTAGCGGGAAGATCCGCCACGATCAGAACCAGAGCCATGTCCGCCACGGTATCCGCCGGTACGTCCGCCACGGAAGCCTCCAGACCGGTGATTGCTGTATCCACCGCGAGAGCCGGCCCCGCCTCTTCCTCCCTTATAGGACGATCCGCCTTCTCTATGCCCAGCATAGCCCCCGTTGTGAGAGTCGTTGTGGAATCCGTGATTGAAGGAAGAATGTCCGAAAGAACCACGATCTCCAGCATGGAAATCACGACGTTCTCCGGAACCTTCCGGACGTCCGTAGCCTCTTCTATCCGAAGAGCCTCCTTGGCGATCGGAATGGAAATCAGAGTGTCCTCTGTAGCCGCCCTCGGAACGTCCGTAACTCGGACGATCTCCGTAGCTGCCTCTTCCGCCACGGTCGGAGTGGAAGTCAGAGTGTCCCCTGTAGCCGCCCTCGGAACGTCCGTAACTCGGACGATCTCCGTAGCTTCCTCTTCCTCCACGATCGGAATGGAAATCAGAGTGTCCCCTGTAGCCGCCCTCAGAACGTCCGTAACTCGGACGATCTCCGTAGCCGCCTCTTCCGCCACGGTCAGAGTAGCCGCCTCTTCCACCACGGTCTCCATAGCTAGGACGGTCTCCGTAGACACGGTCTTGGTAAGAAGGTCTTTCCATTGCAGAGTATCCCTTGTGTTCGACAGGTTCGTTTCTTCTGTCATCCCGATCCGAATGGAATTCTCTTGCCTGCGAATCGAATCCGCGAGTGTCTACTGGGCGCCCATGGTCAAACTTACCATGTCCGCCTCTTCTGTCACGATCAGAGTGGAAATCCGAATGCCCGAAACGGGAAGGACGATCATCATCACGCCCAGCCTGTTCTTCTTTATCTTCTTCGTCGAAATCAGCCTTTCCATATCCCGAACGGGAATGAACTCTGGCTGCCGGCTTCTTCACCGGTTCTGCCGGTAATTCTTCTTCCGGTTCTTTTTCTTCTTCTGGCTGTCTTTCTTCTTCCGGCATTCCTTCTTCTTCCGGAGCAGAAGCTTCTTCCCTATCTTCCATATCTTCCGGTTCTTCCGGCTTGTTTTCAGCCAGAACCTTTTTCATAATTTCTTCTTCGTTCTCATCCATGTTGTTTCTCATGACACGGGCCTTTCCGGTCAGCGACCGGTAGTCGCTGTCATCACTGCGAATCTGGATACCATCCAGAGCCAGTTTTGCTCTCTGTTCCTCACTGAGGTCGAGGGCGTTCTGCTTAAAGAATTCAGGGGTAGCAAGATCAATCTCATGCTCTTCAATGTTGGTATCTAAGACCGCAACATCAATCGGAGTTCCAATAGAGAAGGAAACCTCCGGGTGATACTTTCCGATAGCAGAATAGCTCCGATCATCGAAATTGAAGAAATCGCCATGCATGCAATGGTAAGGAAGGAATCCTTCGATACCGAGATCCATCTCGATGAACATACCACGGCTGATAAGACCAGTCACCTTTCCGTGGAAAGTCTCACCGATATGCTTCGACATATACTTGGCGCTTTCGAGATCATCGACAGTCCGTTCAATCTTGTCTGCACGAACTTCGCAACCAGAAGTATTGTCTCCCAAAGTGAGGAGACGGTTATAAACCTCATCCTTCTGGAAGGTCTTGTGATCCAGAAGATATTCGTGAATAAGACGATGGACGATATCATCCGGATAACGGCGGATAGGAGAAGTGAAGTGGCAGTAGTAGGGTTCAGCCAATCCGAAATGTCCCAGCTCTTCCGGAGAATAGCGAGCTTTCGCCATCATCCTAAGAAGCATATAGGAAACAACGGATCTGGTTCCGGCATCCGGGATCTGATCCAAGAAATCGTTCAGCTTGGCGCCGCTTACGGTCTCTCTCTTCGGGAAGGAATGGAGAAGCTTCGGAGAGGTCTTCTTAAGGAAGTCTTTGAAATCCGCAAACTTTGCCATCGGCGGATATTCGTGGACACGATATAAAACCGGAATACCGGCATTTTTGAGTTGCTTGGCAACCTCGACGTTGGCCAGAATCATCAGGTCCTCGATCATCTTCTCGCTCGGGCCCTGGACGACCTTGGTAACACTCGTCGGATCTCCGTTCTCATCAAGCTGGAACTTCAGTTCCGTGCTATCCAGTCTCATCGCACCCTGCCGCTCTCTTCTCTTTCTTACAGCAATGCTTGCCTCATGAAGAAGCGTAAGGGTATCCTTGATTTCCTTAGAAAGCTCCGGAACATCCTTCCCGGCAAAGAAATCATTCACCTCATCATAATTCAAACGGCCATGGGAACGGATAACGCCCTGCTTGATCTCGCTGTGGAAAACATTCCCCATCGGATCCAAGTCCATAACAACAGAGAGGACCAGACGATCCACATTCGGATTCAAAGAGCAGATTCCGTTGCTTAATTCGAAAGGAAGCATCGGTACGACACGGTCGGCAACATAGATAGAGGTGCTGCGGTTCTTTGCTTCATCATCCAGCGGATGAGTTGGCTTTACATAATGCGTGACATCCGCAATAGAGACCGTGATCTCATATCCTTCGCCAAGCTTGGTTCCGGAAACAGCATCATCAAAATCGTGGGCGTCCTTGCCATCGATAGTGACAACGCACTGTTCTCTAAGATCTGCTCTGTCTTTATAATCTTCCGGAGCAAGTTCCTGCGGAATTGCCTTTGCTTCGGCAACCACTTCGTCCGGGAAAACAAGCGGGGCATCCGCTTCCGTGATAATCATGGAAATATCGCTTCCGACATCGCTTGCCTTGACGAGAAGCTTCGTGACCTTGACCGTATAGGTCTTGCCGGAATAGCTCAGAATCTGGGCTTCAACAAGGTCTCCCTGGTTCAGTCCGAGATCCTCTGCCTTTTCGCTGACAAGAATCTGCTTGCCGGCTTCGTTCAAATAGTCGACAAGGACCATCTCCTTGCCTTTCTCATCGAGGGAATATCTTCCCTTAAACGTGCTTACAGGGCAAAGATAGTCGACGGCATGCATAATTCCCTGAATAGGGGTTAGGTAAAGAGTATCTCCGATTAAAAGTCCATCGGCTTCGTCGCCGGAAAGGCGGACTTCCGTCATATCCGGAATGGTCTTGGCGATAACAAAGTTCCGTTTCTTTACGGTAACTTTGGCAAGAGTCATCCGCTGATCTTTAAGTAGATAAAAAGCTTTATCGTGTGCTCCGATGACACCCTTCATCAGCATGTGGTTCAGGAGCTTGCTGAGTTCTTCTTTGTCCGAATTGGTAACAGCTTCCAGTCTTTTTTCCAGCGTCTTCAGGTCAAGCTGTTTGCCCGAGAGCAGTTTTTCAATGTCTTGTTCAGTCATGTTTTCAATAATAAAGGGGGCAATCAAGGCCCCCTAGTTCCTCCAGTTAACGATAATTACGGTAAGTAGTCGCAGAGAATCGCAGTGACGAAGAAGGCGACAGACAATACCGCAGTAATGATCGTCATGATCTTGTCTGCTCCTCGCTCCTTAGTTCTGGTGAAGATGTTCATCTTGCTTCCGCCCATAACGGCAGCTGATGCACCTTGCGATTTTCCAGACTGCAGCAGGGTAACGATAATCATAAGGAACGATAGAGCCAAAAGAACAATTTCAACTGGTTTTGTCCCCGATGCTAATACAATGAGATTCATGTGCTATCCTCGAATCTTGTCAGTAACCTTATTAGTATATAGAGTATCTAAAAAGTTATCAAGAAAGCCGTGATAGAAATTATAGCAAAGCAGCAAGAAAAAAGAAAGAGAACCGAAAGAAAGGAGGGAAAATATTATAGAAAGGCTTTCCTGCCCTCATCAGGCAGGGAAAGCCTTATTTTCCGGAAATAGCAATCTTCTTGACCAAAACGGAAGGAGTGAAGATTCCGCCCCACTCTTCCACATCGTTGCCGGTTGTAACAATGGCGTTGAAGAGATCCTTCAGGTTGCCAGCGCATAGAATCATGCTTGTCGCCTTGATGATCTTTCCGTTTTCCACGACATAGCCGGAGCAAGGAAGCGAGAAATTCAGGGTTTGGCCATCAATGCCGGAATTCAGACCGTTTATGGAAGTCAGGATCAATCCGTTATTCATCTTCTGGATTAGTCCTTCCTTGTCCAAGCGTCCCTTCTTGACGGTCATGACCTGTGGCATTCCGTTCCCGTTTCCGCAAGCACATCCGTTGCTTTCAGTATTGTCTTCCTTTGCCGTCTCGCGGGAATAGAAGTAGTTCTTCAGAACACCTTTATCCAGAATGGTGAAGTCCTGGGTCGGAACACCGTCTCCGTCATAACTCGTAGCCGAAGTAGAAGTGACGTGCGGAGTATTCTTGATCGTCAGTGCCTTGGAAGCAATCTGCGTATCTTTCTTTCCGGCAAAGAGAGAAAGGTTCTTGTGAACCGACTTGGCATTCAGCTGGCCGACGTAGACGGAAATAAGGGAACTGAAGGAAGCCGGAGTAAGGACTACCTTGTATTTGGCAGTCGGAACAGGAGCAGAGTGGAAGAAATCGACCGCCTCCTTGACGGCATCCTTAACCGCCTTGTGGCTCTTCATCTCCAGTTCCTGGATTCCCAGGAACGAAGTGAAGTAAGAATCACCGCTTCTCGGCTCTTGGTCCTTCTCATCCAAGCAGACCACTTGGATCGAAGCCGAATAGAACCGTCTCTTCTCCTTGATATTCAGTCCGAGGGAATTGACCTTGAGGCCTTCTTCCTGAATCATCGTGATATCTACCTGTACCTTGCTGACACGCTTATCGAGGGAATTGGCTTCTTTCGTGATTCTTTCGCCAAGCTGTCTTAATTCGGCAAGGTTGCTTTCTTTAAATCCCGCAAGGAATACTTTAGCTTTCTTATACTTGGCATTTCCGTTAAAGAATGTATCCTTATCCACTTCACGGCCGTATTTAGCACTTTCCTTAACTTCTTTTGCAAGAAGCATAGGTGTGTCCTTGTCAAAAGCGTCCGTAGAGAAGGAACCCTGTTTTCCGTCCACGATTCCTCTCGCACCGATATCATTGGAGACACCGATAGTCTGATTGTCTACGACTCCGTTGAAGAGAGAAACAGTCATCTCCGTCTGCGTGGAATAAGACACCTGATAAGGTTCGATACTTAACTCTTTGCCCGCTTCCAGATATTTCTTAAGATTCATCTTACTTGTTTCCTCCCTGTCCGCCTACAAGCATCTTCGAAATCAGAAGAGTCGGCTGTCCGACGGATACATAGCAGGAACCGCTAGCTGCTCCGCAGACACCCGGAGCCAGCTTCAGATCGTTTCCGACCATGGTAATCCGAGGAAGGATTTCATATCCGTATCCGATTAAGGAGACCGGCTTGATCAAAGCCCCGAGCTTGCCGTCCTTGATGGTATAGGCAACGTCGCTGGTGAAGATGAACTGATCCGTAGAAGGATCCACCTGTCCACCAGTGAATCCCTGGCAGTAGATACCCTTCTTGACAGAAGCGATGATGTCCTTGGGTTCGGAAGAACCTGCTCCGATATAGGTGTTCGTCATTCTGGTCGTCGGAAGGAAACGGTAGCTTTCTCTCCGGCAGGAACCGGTGGCCGAAAGGTCCTGGCCGATTCTCTTTGCCGTATAACGGTCCAGCATATAGCTGACAAGCTTTCCGTCCTTGATGAGCTGATTCTTGGTAGGAAGATGTCCTTCGTCATCAACAGACTCCGTACCCCATCCATTCCCGATAGTTCCGTCATCGAAGGCATTGACGACCGGAGAAGCAATCATCTGCCCGAGCTTTCCGGTAAACGGGGAAGTGGCATGGGAGATAGAAGATCCTTCCAGCGGATGTCCGCAGGCTTCGTGGAACAGAACGCCTCCAAAGGCGTTCCCTAAGACGACCGGCATTTCGCCGGAAGGTCCGTCTTCGGCAGAAAGAAGATCGACTGCGGTCTTGGCAAGACCGGAGAGCATCTTCTTGAAATCCGTCTCTTCGAGAAGCTCGAGTCCCTTTGAGAATCCCGGGCCTTCAAAGGCAGACTGGAACTGCGTTCCGTCTGTGGCAATGACCATGCCGATAACCCTTGTCCGGACTCTATCGCTGGGAGTGATGAAGCCATCGGAGTTATAGACTTCGACATGTTCGTCTTCTTCTCTTAGCGAAGTCATGACATCCTGAACCTTCGGAGAATAGCTGAAGGCAACCTTCTCTCCTTCTTCCAGGTAGTTCAGTTTCTGCTCGGTCGTCCAGGAAGAATGGGAAATCCGGATAGGATTCAGTTCTTTGTAGTTCTTGACCTTAATGGAAGCGACTTCCTTGGTTCTCTCTCCCTCGAATCCGAGAGCAAGCTGACTGGCCAGCTTCATCAAAGCCTTCTTGGAAAGATCAGAAGTATAGCCATAAGCAGTCTCGTTGCCTTTGAGAAGCCGGATACCGGCTCCGCAGGTTCTTGCACTGGAGACGGAATAAACCTTATGGTATCTTCTGGAAAAACCGTGTTCCTGATTGTCCTGGAAATAGATTTCGGCATAATCGGCACCGGTAGAAAGGCCGGCATTTAGGATAGCAATTGCATTTTTCTTGGATATTTTCATCATTCTCTCCTTTGCAAATCTCTTTTGTAGGAATAAAAAGGGAGTTCAGTGCTTCCGAAGGAAGAAAGAACTCCCACTTATACGGATACTACTTCTGGTTTCCGTTCCGCTTCATGGTCGGGAAGAGAAGCACATCACGGATCGAGTCGGCTTCGCAGAAGAACATGCAGAGACGGTCGATTCCGAATCCGATTCCTCCTGCCGGCGGCATACCATACTCCAGGGCATTGAGGAAGTCATAATCCACTTCGCAAGCCTCGGCATTGCCATTCTTCTTCTCTTCGATCTGCTCTTCGAAACGAGCTCTCTGATCGATAGGATCATTCAGTTCGGTGAAGGCATTGCACATTTCGTGGGTGGAAATATACATCTCGAAACGCTGCGTGAAGCGAGGATCGTTAGGATCCTTCTTGGCAAGCGGAGAAATGTCGACAGGGTGCTGGCAGACAAAGGTCGGCTGGACCATATCGGCTTCGCAGAACTTCTCGAAGAAGGCGTTGAGGACATGTCCCCAAAGGAAATGGGGTTCCACTTCGACATCGAACTTCTTGGCAAGCTCCTTGGCTTCGGCAAGGTCCTTGACCTTGTAGAAGTCCACACCGGTCTTCTCCTTGATGGCATCCGTCATCGTGATGACCTTGAACGGCTTGGAGATATCAATATCGTATCCTAGCCAGTGGAACTGTTCCTTGCCAACAATCTCCTTGGCAAGATAATGGAACAGATCTTCCGTCAGCTTCATCATGGAATCCAGGTTTCCGTATGCCTGGTAGGCTTCCATGGTCGTGAATTCCGGATTGTGGGTAGTATCGATTCCTTCGTTGCGGAAGATACGGCCGATTTCATAGACTCTCTCCATTCCGCCGACAAGAAGACGCTTAAGGGAAAGCTCGGTAGCAATACGGAGATAGAAGTCCTGGTCCAGGGCATTATGATGCGTAACGAACGGTCTGGCATTGGCGCCGCCGAGGATAGGAGAAAGAATCGGGGTCTCTACTTCAACGAATCCATCCTTGTCCATGAAGTTCTGGATACCGCGGACAATCTTCGGGCGAAGGAAAGCAATTCTCTTGCTGTCTTCGTTGACGATAAGATCGATGTAGCGTTCCCGGCGTCTCTCCTCCGGATCGCTAAGTCCATGGAACTTATCCGGAAGCGGATGGAGAGCCTTGACTAGATGAGTGTACTTCTTGCAGCGGATGGTGACTTCTCCGGTCTTGGTCTTCATCATGCAGCCTTCGACGCCGCAGATATCGCCGATATCGGCCATCTTGAAAAGCTCGTAGTTCTCATCACCGACTTCTTCTTTACGGATATAGACCTGAACCTTTCCAGTCTTGTCCTGGAGGGTGAAGAAGCTGGCCTTTCCCATCTTCCTCAGAAGCATGATACGGCCGGCATAGCTGACCTTGCTGTCTTCTTTCACTTCCTCGTTCTGCAAGGAGGCATAGTCCTTGTGAAGGGACTCGGCAGTGGCATTGGTCTCGAACTGATGTCCGAAAGGATCGATTCCCTTCTGCTTATACAGATCGAGCTTTGCCCGACGGTTCTTTTCCTGATCGTTGAGCTGTGCCTCGTAGCTGGCCTGAGAGGACTCGGCAGTCTGATTCTTCGTGTTCTTCTGGTCTTCCATAAATGAACCTCTTTTTACTAGTCAACAAAAAATAGGTGAAACTATATTATTATAGATAATCCGGCCCGGAAAGCAACGAAGCAGGGCCTCTGGCTCTTATTCTTCGCGGTCTTCGGCAGTCGTTCCGCTAAGGAAATCCCTCAGTTCGTCATCAAAGTTGATGGAAACATCGATCTGTTCCTTCCCGCCTTCATTCAACCGCTTGGTAATATATCCCTTAACTGAATCCTTTCCGACGGCATTGTCGTTCTGGTCCGGGATAACCAGATCGAAGATCAGTTTCTTGTTCGTCGACTCGTTCAGCATCCGGAAGTCGTGCATCTTCAGTTCCACACCGGATTCTTTCTTGTATTCCTTCAAAACGGCAATAACCATTTCCCGGTACTTGTTCGTTTCCGGGTCGTTGGGGAAGATCGGATCCATATGGACCGTGAGATTGACATCATAGGTGTCGTAGATAAGCTTCTCTACATAGTCGCAGACTTCATGGCTTTGGATAGCCGGCTTGTTGGCATCCACCTCAATGTGGATAACGGCATAGATAACGGAGCCATAGCAATGCATCGTAAGGTCATGCATTCCGAGGACGCCTTGCTGTTTGCTGATCAGCTTCACCATATTCTTGATAAGCCCACGGTCTGGCTTCTGGCCAATAAGGATTTCTGCGGCAGATTTCATAATTCCAATTCCGGAAGAAACGACAAGAACGGAGACAGCCAAAGCGAAGAAGCAATCCACGTCATAGCCGGTCAGCCAGGTAATCACAACACCGGCTATGACAAGGATGGTAGAAATGACATCGTTCCTGGAATCCTTGCTCAAAGCCGACAGCTGAAGGGAATTGATCCGCTTCCCCAAAGAGTAGTAAAGAGCAGACTGGAGGAACTTGACGAAGACGGCAGCAACAAGGATCACAAGGGTAATAGTCAGATATACGCTGTTCTTTGTCCCATCCGCATTCTGGAAACTGTTGTCGATAACCGGAGATCCGGTGTTCTGGATGGACTGGACGAATTCGATGAAGTCTCTTATGCCCTGATAGAACATGATTCCCCCGAGAACCATAATCACCATCGCCAGAATCAGGGAAACCACATACTCCATCCGCTGATGGCCGAAAGGATGATCCGTATCCGCCGGTTTTGCCGAAATCTTGAAACCAAAAATAGAAAGGACGTTATTCCCGAAATCGGATAAGTTGTTCACGGAATCGGCAAGGATAGAAGACATATGGAGCAGAAGTCCGATGACAATCTTGGCAACGGCCAGAAGAAGATTCGTAACCAGCCCGAAAAGGGACCCCAGAAGTCCATATCTTTCACGAACGGATTCCTTGTCCGTCTGCTTGTAATCTTTCACAAAAAGCTTTAGCAATAGTTCAGTCATGTTCCTCACGCCTCTATAAATGTTAGTAGTATAACAAAACACGGAAAAAGGTGCGAGGTTTCTTTTACGTAGCACATAAATTAGCTATAATGAGAAGGCATGAAAAAAGAAAACAAATACCGGGACATAGAACTTATTCTCTCCCAGGAAACGAATATCGGAACTTCCCTTCTGTTCAACGACCTTGCCTTCCTTCTCGCCCTGGCGGTTGAACTGACAGGAAAAGACGGAACCAAGCCCGAGGACCTCATCACGGATGAAGCCTCGGAAAGAGTCTCCCTCAGCCAGTCTGCTCTTTTCCCCCTCCTCAACCACGCCGATGATTCCACCTTGGAAGAAGCTCTCTACGGGGCAGAGATCATTCCTCAGGAGTTGATCCAGGACATCCTCGAAGTAAAGGGATGCCGGAAGAATTCCATCTACCACCTAGAAGATATTTATGACTTCAACAATCCGGATCTGGATGCCTTCTCCAGTGCAGAAGCAACCTTCATGCGGGAGGAAATCAGTCTCTACCGGATCCGTAACTGGATCAAGGAGATTGCAACCGGCATCGAGGAGTACGGAAAAATGTCTTATTCCGTTCCGGAAGAGTACGACCATCTCGATATCCTGGAAGGAAAGGAAGGAATTCTGAAGCCGGTGGAAGAACTCGACAGGGATGAGGCGAAGAAGGAGCTTTCCGGATACTTGATGCTTAGGGAAGATGACGAAGAAGAAGAATACCATGACAAGAAGCAGGTCTTAGGGCTTCTTGGCATCATGCAGAAATATCTCGGATAGGAGGATAACAACATGGAAGAAAACTTTGTAAAGCCGATCATCGGGACTCCGGACGAAGCCAAACAGAAGCTTATCGATTCCTACAATTCCTTTGTCGACTCCTCGGCCAAGTTCGTTTCCCTTGCTGATTTCTATTCCGAACCCACCAATTCCAACAAAGCAGTCCCGGTCACTTTCCAGGATCAGTATTCCAAGAACTACCAGGCCCTGAAGAACGGAACCATCGAAGACTTTGCTTATGCCCTTAGCCATTTTGCTGCCTTATACCTGGATTATGTCGATGATATCAAGGACAATCTCAACCAGTATACGGAGATCCTGAAGGGGCAGGATCCAAGCCTTAGCGACTATGACAAGGCCTGCGATCTTCTTTCCATCCGGGATGAATTCACGGATCTAGAGAACACCTTGAACGAAGCAAACCGTGCTATCGCCAATGAAAAATCCCTCGAGACACATTACGGCGACGAGGAATATGATCCGGCTGTCAACAGCCTTAAGGTTACAGAAGAAGCCAAGACAGAAGAGAAGTAGCAGCTACTTCATACTCTCTAAGATGACGGACTTGAGGTGATCTCCCGAGATCACCTTTTTTCTTATTTCCTGGACGTTCTTGAGCATGACACTGTAAGCCGATGTCGGCAAGGAAGATAGAGCCTGCGGAATCTCGGAAAGAGAGGAAACGGCAATTCCAAGCCTGTTCTGTACAACAAAATTGCTAAGTGCGCTATCTCTCCATACTATAACCGGTTTCCCGGTTGCCATATAAAGCCCGAACTTGTGAGAGGTGTTGATACGGAGATACTTTCCGAAGTTCCCGGAGCAGGTATTCGGGCTCTTCCCGTCCCAGACAAGGCCGAACCATCCGTCGAGTACTTTGACAAGGCTTTCCGGATCGAACTGCCCTTTGAAGGTACCTTTGTAGTCAGCCTGCATTCCCTTTCCATATAGGTTGACTCCCTGGTCGACAAGGACCTGTGGGATCTTCCGGATAAAGGGGGACTTTGTCAGATTCCCGGCAAAGCAGAGAAGCCCATGACGGTTGTTGTTTTCATAGTCCGGGCATAGGTAATCCCAGTACATGTAGTTGACCCGGCGGACATTCGGGGAAACCTTCAGGTTCTCGGACAGGCAGACATCCATCTCCGGAGTGGCACTGATAAGGCAGCTTGCCATATCCAGAGCGGAGCTGTCGATGACGTTGAGAAGAGGATTCTGGAATCGGACCCCGTCCAGATCGTGAATGAAGAAAACCACTTTGACGCCTTGGCTTACCGCATAGGAAACGATCTTGGAGAATCCGGCGAACTTGATGGCGAAAGGGAAATCCATGAAGAGATAATCCCCATGCTTGGCCTTGGAATCAATCGCTTGCACCATCTTGTCGACATAACCGTCGAGGCTGTCTCCGTTCTTGCTGGCATTCCGGATCTTGGCGGAATCATTCAAGGTAAGAACTCCATCCAAAAGGGGTTTGAATCCCATGCTGAGATAGATCTTGTGAAGATCATCACGGGATTTGTTGAGGGCGTTGAAGCCGATTCCGGTAACCTTGAAGTCAGGTATGAAATAGTTCATCTTTTTAATTTACTTCTTTCCGTCCCTCTCCTGGAGATAGAACTGCTTGGAAGCCAGATAGCAGTTTTTCAGGGATGGATACATCTTCTTGTAGACCTTCCTGTACAGCTGATCATAGGAGGTGGCATTCTTCGGATCCGGATAATAGAGCTTACCCTTTCTTACCATATTGGCTTTGGCTTCTTCCGGTGTCTTGTAATACCCCATGGCAAGATATCCAGCCATAGCTCCCCCAAGCGAGGAGGCTTCCGGTTCAAAGGCACGTCTTACCGGAAGGTTGAAGACATCGCTGATCATCTTCGGAAGGACGTCCTGGTTGGAACCTCCTCCGGAGATAATAAGGCAGGACGGCATTTTCTTCGTCTTCTTCACAATATCGTCAAGACCGGCTCTCAAGCAGTAGCAGATCCCTTCCAGGATTGCCCTATAGACATGGTATCTCGTATGAAGGGAGGTGAATCCGATCATGGCGCCTCGGGAATCCGGCTTTTCCAGTGCCGGATACCAGTAAGGCTGTACGACCAGCCCATCGCTTCCGGCAGGGATTTCTTCGATCTTCTGATCCAGGAACTCTTCCAGGGATAGCTTCTTTTTCCTGGCCTCTTCCTGGTCCTTCTCCGTTCCGAACTCATTTACATACCAGGTGACAAGCCAAAGCCCGGAATAAACCTGAAGTTCCAGATCATAGGCACCTTCATAGGGTGCCTTATAGGACGGAAGGAAAGCTTCCGGCTCCGAATAGCGGCTATCGACAACATCTATCGTGCAGGCAGTACCTAAAGAAATTGAAGCTTCGTTCTTGTCGATGACTCCGTTTCCGAGCGTCTCGCAGGCCTTGTCGCTGGCGCAGGCAAAAAGCGGAGTGCCTTCCGGAATCATGCTTTCCAAAGCAAACTCCTTGCTGACTCTGCCGATAATGCTTCCTGGTTTTACAAGAGGAACAAGGTCCTTCTTCGGGACTCCGAAGACATCGTACTTGGGGTGTCCCTTCGGGAACCAGTTGCCGTGCTTGAAGTCCGTCGGGAAATGACCGATGCAGTCTGCCGAGGAAGAGACCAGGTTTCCGGTAATCCGATAGTTGAAATAAGCACCGAGCGGGCAGTACCAGCGCATCTTGGCAAAGTTCTCCGGCTCATGCTCTTTGATCCACCAGAAGGCTGTTCTGTCGGCATTCTTAGAAACGACCTCATACATACCTATAATCCGGAAGAGGAACTTCTCAAACAGGGAGAAGTTCTTCCCCTTCAGATCAACCGACCTGTCATCCAGCCAAAGGATGGCATTCCGGATCGGCTTCTTGTTTTCATCCAGGATGACGGAAGAATCTCTGATATCAACAACGGAAATCCCGCCAATCGTTGCAAAGATGGCAGTGTCTTTTTCTTTCAGCGTCTTGCTGACTTTGCAGATCTCTTTGACATAGTATTCAATATCCTGCTCTGCCTCTCCGGGAACCGGAGAGATATACGGAGTCTCGTATTTGTCTCTGGCAAAAAGGAGTGTCGTTCCTTTGGGATCGATAACCGATCCCCGGATGGACTGGGTCCCGACATCGAAAACGAGCATGTTCTGATCCATAGACAGTCCTCCAATAGATGACATTATTCTAGCCTGTTTAGATAAAAAATAGAATTACCGAAAGAAAGAATAGTATTTCTTAACCTATTTTTGTATCATAGAAACACTTTGGATAAAAAACATGGATTGGCTTGGAACATTATTGATTTCGGTGGCAATGGCTTGCGACTGCATGTGCGTCGGAGCGATGGACGGCATCCAGGAGCCGAAGATGAAAAAGATCAAGGCGGTTCTGATTGCTTTCTCTTTCGGTCTGTTCCAGATGATGATGCCGGAAATCGGTTACCTCATAGGACATCAGTTCGAAAAGCAGCTGGAAGTAGCTGTCCCCTGGATCGGCTTCTCCATGCTAGTTCTCCTTGGAATCAAAAGCCTGTTCGAATGGGGCAGGGATTTCCGCAAGTACAAGCAGTTCCAGAAGGCTCATCCGGGAGAGGATGCTCCTAAGCCCGAAGAGAAGACTTTCCGGTTCGTAGACATCCTGGTTCAGAGCATTGCTACTTCTATCGATGCCCTTTGCGTCGGCTTCTCTTATCTGGATAAGACCCCTGCCATTGCCTGGGGAGTATTTGGAATGATCGGCGGCGTTACTGTTCTTCTTTCCCTTCTTGCCATCTTCACCGGAAAGAAGATCGGTCTGAAGCTGATCCGCTGGGCCGGACTGATCTCCGGAATCGTATTCCTGATTATCGGAATCCGTATTCCTGTCGAGGAGTTCCTGATTCCGGCGCTTTCCAATCCCTCTTCTTCTTCGGCAGCAGCTCTCCTTTTCTCTTTTCGTCTATAGTAGATATTATCCTATATATCCAAATGTCCCCCGAATCGCAAATATATTCTTTGCTTTCTAGAGGAATCGCGATATAATAACCCTCGGCTAATTGTGAACTACACCCCGGTAAGGTTTATAGTTTGCTTAGGATCAATGAAAGGATTGAATTAGCATGCAGCGTCAAACAACAATTTACAAGAAGACCGATGTTGCCAAGAAATGGTACATCGTGGATGCTACGAACAAGCCCCTTGGTCGATTAGCTTCCGAGATCGCAGTTATCCTTATGGGTAAGAACAAGCCGGAGTATACTCCGAACTTCGACTGCGGTGACTTCGTCATTGTTACCAATTGCTCGAAAGTCTATCTGACCGGCGATAAGCTCCACACGAAGAAGTATTGCGACAATAAGATTCAGAACTACGGTGGACTTAGAACCAGAAGCGCCAAGGTGATGGTTGAGTCGTATCCGACTGAGATGGTACGTCGTGCGGTCTGGGGTATGCTCCCTAAGTCCAGCTTAGGCAAGCAGATGGTCCGGAAGCTCTACGTATTCAAGGATGTTGCCGATGCCGATAGACTGGCCAAGAAGCCGGTCGAAGTCGAGCTGACCAAGAAGGTGGAGGCTAAGTAAAATGGCTACTGCAAAATCTGATAAACTTATCTATTCTGCGGTCGGCCGCAGAAAGTCTTCCATCGCCAGAGTCTTCCTTACTCCTGGTAAGGGTGATGTCCTGGTGAATGGCAAGAAGATTGATGCCTATTTCCCGCACAAGGTCATCGTTATCGATGCTCTTGCTCCGTTCAAGGTTACGAACACCGAAGGAAAGTATGACGTCAAGGCCAACATCATCGGTGGTGGCTACTGTGGTCAGGGCGGCGCCCTCCGTCTGGGAATTGCGAGAGCTCTTCTCAAGGCTAATGGCGAGAACCGTTCTGCTCTTCGTACTGCTGGATATCTCACGGTTGATAGCCGTGTCGTCGAGCGTAAGAAGTACGGCTTCAAGAAGGCTCGTAAGTCCGGTCAGTTCTCTAAGCGTTAATCCGCTTACCGAATCGGTCATCGAGACCAAGACAAAAGAATCCCCGAGTTGTTCCGAACTCGGGGATTTTTTCTTGCTGTTTTCTTGTATAATAATAAATATACCATGAGACTGGATAAATATTTGAAGGTCAGCCGCCTTATCAAGAGGCGGGAAGCGGCCAAGGAATTCATCGACAAAGGCTATGTCCGCCTCAACGGCAAGGTAGCCAAACCCTCGACAGAGGTAAAGCCCGGAGACCGGATCGAGATTTCGACTCCGCTCGGGAAATTCATCACTGCCGAGATAAAGGAAGTCCGGGCCATATCGACCATCGACAATGCCGGAGAGATGTACGAGGTAAAGTAGTATGGAAGACGAAAACAAAAAGATAGAGAAGATCAAAGCACCGAAGAAAGCCCGCAGGCCGCTTTCCAAGAAAGCGGAAGGCTGGCTTTACAGTGGGATTGCTCTCCTTACTGTCGCTATCGCTTCTATCACTATCGTTACTTTGACAAGAAGCGCCCGGGAAAAAGCGCAGCTTGCCGAAGAAGAAACAAAGCTCCAGGAAGAATACGAGGATCTTGCCAAGAAGCATGAGGACCTAAGTGATCCTGACTACGCGCAGGTTTATTTCAATCAGAACAACGTCTATATTCCGACCAAGGATATCATCATCGAATACAAGCCCTGATGAAACTTCTTCCGTCGGTGGATAATGACTTAAGAAAGGTACTTGTTCCCGGAAGAAAATACCTTCTGGCTTTTTCCGGTGGTCCGGATTCCGTCTATCTCCTCCTATCTCTATCCCTCTTCTACAAAGAACAACTGAAGGACCATATCGCCCTCTGCTACATCAATTACCATGATTCCCCTTATGTCGATAAGGAAGAAGAGATAGTCCGGCATTATTCTTCTCTGTTCTCCTTAGGGCTTTTCTACAGGAGCACCCATTTCGAAAAAGGAAAAGACCATAACTTCGAGGACTGGGCAAGAGACTACCGGTATTCCTTCTTTGCCTCTGTGGTAAGGAAGAACGGCTTTGCCGGTCTTCTTACCGCCCACCAGAAGACCGACAAAGCCGAGACTTACCTTCTCCAGAAGAAACGGAACAATCTCCCTCTCCACTACGGGCTTGTAGAAGAAAACAGGCTTGGATCTCTGTTAGTCCTCCGTCCTCTCCTCTCCGTCTCGAAGAAGGAACTGGAGAACACTCTCCTTGCAGAGAACATCCTTTTCTACGATGACATCACGAACAGGAATCTGAAGAAGGAACGGAACCGGCTAAGAAAAGACCTGACGGAAGAAGAAATCGTTTCTCTTTCCAAGGAGATAGACACAGAAAACGAAAAGCTTGCTTCTCTTTACGAAAGATTTGCTTCCTATCCTTTCGGCATGTCTTTCCCTTCCTACCTCTCTTTCCAGGAGGAAGAGAAGAAAAGATACGATTTCTTCCTGTTAGATCAGCAAGGCATAAAAAAGAACCGCTCCGGACTCGGGAAACGGATATATGACTTCTTGAAAAGGCAGGAATCCGGACTTCTTCCTCTTTCCGGAAACCGGATTCTGGTCAAGACCAGGAAAGGATTCCTTGTCCTTCCGGATACTAGGAAGACGGAATATGTTTACACAGTTAAAAAAAGACGTATCCTGAAGACTTCTTACTTTACGATGGACCTTCGTGATTACTCTCTTTTCAACCTGAAGAAACTACCGGTTACTGTTAGGAATGCCCGTAAAGGAGACAAGCTTTCTACCGACCTTCCGACCAAGGACGTCTATAAGGCTTTGAAGAAGCAGTCGGTTCCTTTCTACCTTATTCCTATCTACCCGGTATTCGTCCAGAACAAAAAGATAGTCTCTCTTCCGTTCTATAAAGATATCCTCCAAGGCCGCATTCCTTTTTCCTTTTCCTCCCGATTCCGTATAATAGAGAAGTGATGAAAAGAGCACTATCCGTTCTTCTCCTTCTTCCTCTCCTTCTGTCCTGCAGCAATACAGGAACCAGCTATAAGCGTTTCTACGGAAACGAGACCGTTCTGGAGAACGGTCCGGCATTTTCTGCTTTGGACGGAAAATCCGTCCTGCAGAACTCCTTTACCAGTGAGATTGAGGAAAGCTATTGCTACACTTCTTTTCTGGCATCCTCGGATTCGGACTGGCAGTCCTTCTATTCTACGAACGGCTTCTCCCCTTCGGAAGAGGACAGGGCATCTCTGTCCCTGAAGGAAGGAGAGCAGGAAATGCTCTTCTTCGTTCAGATTCCAAAAGGATCCTTAGCCTTCAAGAGGAATCCGATCCAGACCAAGGAACCAGGGAAAACGGAAAGGCTTGCAACAAGCAGCTTCTACACCTACCAGAGCCGGCCGACGATGTCGTTCTTATTTGTCGATGTTCTTCCCAGGGAGGAGGTCACCTCTCCGTATGTCTTCTCCTTCTCCGTCAAGATATTCTCCGATATGCAGGAAATATTATCCAAGACCTCTCTCCGTCTTATACTAAGCGACCATGAGGCAACAACCGATGAGATCCCGCAGAAGCTTAAAACAAGTGAGGAACTAGAGGGCGAGAAATAATCGCCCTCTTTTCTTTTCCGCTAGAAAAAACAGTTTCTTTCCAAAAGGATAGTAGAAATCCCTTCCATTTCCGAAAGAAGCTTTTCCCCGAAAAAGAGGCAAGAAACGGAATTGAAATAGAATGAGACGAAAGTATCGTTAGTAATTCATTTCACAGGCACTAGGAGAAAAACACGATTGTCCTTTTATGGTCTTTTGGTCTCTTTGTATTTTTCGGGTTGAGGAAGAGAAACAAGGATAGGTAACCTTCTTTTTTTAAATAGTCCTGTTTCCGGAATAGAAGAAGTTGTTTGTTAAACCTTTCTTTTATTCCGCGTGAAATAACAACAAATAACACCTTTTTAATGCCGAAAAAGCAAACCTTTCAACTACTAATTTTCCCAAGGTGGAAAGGTTTTTTTATTTTCGTTTTTATTTTCCTGAGCATTCCCAACGCTTCCTCGTTGACTTCCAAATCGTACTCTATAAAATGGAAGGTAGTCTTAGGAGTTTCCCGTTTGGGAAAGCCATCACGGGAAAACATCATGGGTTTATTAATCAAGCTATCAGGAATCAAGCGGCACTCTCTGGCCAATGGCCCGGGAGTCCGATACGTGATTTTCATGCAGGGGTGTCCTCATCACTGCAAAGGCTGCCAGAATCCTGAAACTTGGGATCCGAAAGCTGGTCAGATGGAAGATACGGATTGTGTTGTAAGCGATGTCATTGCCGACAAGTACCTGGATGGAGTAACATTATCCGGCGGCGATCCCTTCTTCCAGGGAGCGGCACTCCTAGATCTGGCTAGAAGACTGAAGGAAGCGAAGATCAATCTATGGGCCTATTCGGGATGGACGTTCGAGGAGCTTTTAAGAGGCGATGCCGGGAAGGAAGCCTTAGAAGCTCTCTCCTATATCGATGTACTTGTCGACGGGCCTTTCGTTCAGGAAAAGCTCTCTACCGAGTGCATCTACCGGGGAAGTACGAATCAACGGCTTATCGACTTGAAGAAGTCGCTGGCAGAGAAGAAAGCAGTTGAGGTTGATAAGAAGACGCTGGACTTCGGACTATAAGAGACAAAGAGGAACTTATGTAATTAAGTAAGTGAGGGAGAAAGAAAAACATGGACATCAAAACAGTCGTCAAGAGAGACGGAAACAGAGTCTCGTTCGATTCCGAGAAGATTCAGAACGCCGTTGCCAAGGCATTCGTTTCTACCGGAGAGATTCCGGCCAAGGATGTCTCCGCTATTTCGGCAGCTATTCAGATCATCGCTGTCAACAGCCTGAAGTCCCAGAAGAAGGACAACCCTTCCGTCGAGGAAATCCAGGACGAGGTCGAAAAGGCCTTGATGACGACCGGTTATCAGGAGACTGCAAAGTCTTATATCCTTTACCGTTCCCAGCATGAGAAGGCCAGAGAGGTCGAATCGACCCTTTTGGACTACAAGAAGCTTGTCAACGGCTATATCGGTCCGGAGAAGGACTGGAGAGTCAAGGAGAATTCCACTGTCACGATGAGTGTCGGCGGACTGATCCTCTCCAATTCCGGTGCCGTCACTGCCAATTATTGGCTTTCCGAAGTTTATGACAGCGAAATCGCGGAAGCACATCGTCACTGCTTCATGCATATCCATGATTTAAGCATGCTGACCGGATACTGCGCCGGCTGGTCTTTGAAGCAGCTGATCCAGGAAGGATTAGGCGGAGTCCCGGGAAAGATCTCTTCTTCTCCGGCCAAGCATCTCTCCACCCTCTGCCACCAGATGGTCAACTTCCTTGGAATCATGCAGAACGAATGGGCAGGAGCCCAGGCGTTCTCTTCGTTCGATACTTATCTTGCTCCGTTTGTCAAAAAGGACAACCTGTCCTTCGACGAAACGAAGCAGTGCATCCAGTCATTCATTTATGGTGTCAACACTCCTTCCCGCTGGGGAAGCCAGGCACCGTTCACCAACGTCACTCTGGACTGGACTGTTCCGGATGACCTTGCAAATGTTCCGGCTGTCATCGGCGGCAAGAACATGGACTTCACCTATGGCGACTGCAAGAAAGAAATGGATATGGTCAACAAGGCCTTCCTCGAAGTCTTCATCGAAGGCGATGCCAACGGCAGAGGATTCCAGTATCCTATCCCGACTTATTCCATCACGAAGGACTTCGATTGGTCCGAGACCGAGAACAACAAGCTTCTCTTCGAGATGACTGCCAAGTACGGCACTCCTTATTTCTCGAACTATATCAATTCCGATATGAAGCCGAGCGATGTCCGCAGTATGTGCTGCAGACTCCGTCTCGATCTCCGCGAACTCCGCAAGAAGGGCGGAGGATACTTCGGCTCCGGCGAGTCCACAGGCTCGATCGGTGTCGTCACCCTCAACCTTCCTAGAATGGGATACCTCAGCAAGTCCAAGGATGACTTCATCGCCATTCTCGATAAGTATACGGATATCGCTGCCCGCTCTCTTGCTATCAAGAGAAAGGTCCTTACCAAGCTTATGGAGCAGGGTCTCTATCCGTACACGAAGCGTTACTTAGGTTCCTTCAACAACCACTTCTCCACCATCGGTATCTGCGGCATGAACGAAGCCCTCGAGAATGCCCACTGGTGGAAGGGCGGAAACCTGACTACTGCGGAAGGCCGTGCCTTCTCTGTCGAAGTCCTCAACCATATGCGTAAGAAGCTCTCCGACTATCAGGTCCAGTACGGCGATCTCTACAACCTCGAAGCCACTCCGGCAGAATCCACCACTTACCGTTTCGCCAAGCATGATGCCAAGGACTTCCCGGATATCAAGTCCGCTGCCAAGAACGGAGGCGCTCCGTTCTACACGAATTCCTCCCACCTTCCTGTCGGCTATACGGATGATGTCTTCAAGGCACTCGAAATCGAGGATCCTCTGCAGGTCCTCTATACTTCCGGAACGGTCTTCCACGCCTTCCTAGGCGAAAGAATCCCGGACTGGAAATCGGCTGCTTCCCTTGTCCGCAAGATTGCAACTAACTTCAAGCTCCCTTACTTCACTTTAAGCCCGACTTATTCCGTCTGCGCCAAGGATGGCTATATCACCGGCGAGCACTTCAAGTGCCCGAAGTGCGGCGGAGATGCCGAAGTCTATTCCAGAATCACGGGCTACTACCGTCCGATCAAGAACTGGAACGACGGCAAGGCCAATGAGTTCATGTCCAGAAAGACTTACACTCCTTCCGAACTCTTCGGAAAGGAAACGATCAACGCTGCCGAATATGCAACCAAGGATGACAAGTCTATCGTAGCTGCATCGACTCCGATCGATCCGAATCTCGGCAAGGACAAGAAGACGGAAGAAGGAAGAAGCTTAGTCCTCCTCTCCACGAAGTCCTGCCCGAACTGCAAGCTGGCCAAGAACTTCCTCTCGGAAGCCGGCTGGAACTACCGTGTCGAGTATGTCGAGGATGCCGATGGAAGAGAAACTGCCGAAGAACTCGGCATTACCAGTGCACCGACGCTTGTCGTCCGTGACAAAGGCAATACGAAGCTCTACGAGAACGTCTCCAACATCCGCGGCTTCATCATGGAAGAAGAGAAGAAGCAGGCTTAAAGTCAGTTAGGCTTCCCTGGATTCAGGGAAGCCTTTTCTTATGGATAAAGGTTGCTTTCCTATGCTTATTTGACTAGACTAAACCCGTTAAAACCGAGGGGCGATAGACGCTGTACTCCACACGGAGACGGCAGTAAGGAGGCCTTATGGTTCTTTGCGCGGATTTAGGGAATCTATCCCTGAACGTCAGTCTGGTCGAAGACAGGAAGGTACTCTTCCGTTACAGGACCTATTCTGACAAGACGAGAAGCGAAGCCGAATACCTCTCCCATATGGAGAGCTATTTCGCGTTCCAGAAAGTAGACCCGAGGCTTGTCGACGGAGTGATTCTTTCCAGTGTCGTTCCCTCCCTTACCAAGAGGATCGAGAACGTCCTAAGTAAGCTTACCGGGCAGAACTGCCTCCTTCTTGGAAGAGGGCTTAAGACCGGGATTGCACTCCGGATGGATAATCCCCAGGAAGTAGGAACAAACCTGCTAGCAGAAGCCGTAGGAGCAAACGGCAGCTACAAAGAGGACCTCTTTGTAGCGGACTGTTCCTCCGTCCTAAGCTTCTTTGTAGTCTCCAGGGAGAAAGAGTACCTAGGGGGTGCGCTTTTCCCCGGACTCCGTGCTTCTTCTACCGCTATGGTGGAAAGAAGCGCACAGCTATTGGAGACAGACCTAGGAGAACCGAAACGCTATCTCGGGAAGTCTACGAAGGAAGCCCTGAACTCCGGCGTCGTGAACGGGTACAGCCTATTGATTGATGCCTACGCCCGGAAAGCGGAGGAGGAGACGAAGAAGAAGCTTTGCAAGGTGCTGACAGGACCGGACAGTCCTATCCTCGCTTCTCTTCTCCCGGATTTCATCAAGGATCCGGACTTAGGAGCGGTTGGACTATACGATATCTATCTGAAGAACAGGCGGTAACCTACAAGGTACCGACCAAGGAGAAAACCAATATGAATTCCAGAAGAAGAAATGATCAGAAGATCCGGAAGATTACGGGCGTCAGCATGCTTCTTGCCCTTGCCATCGTATTGCAGATACTCTCCAACTACATCGCCATCACCATCGGTACTCTGACTTTGTCTATTACCTTAGCCCTCATTCCGATAGTC
This sequence comes from Bacillota bacterium, assembly GCA_023459795.1. Classification (GTDB taxonomy): domain Bacteria; phylum Bacillota_I; class Bacilli_A; order RFN20; family CAG-288; genus Enterosoma. Next base: position 6,510 of record JAEWSP010000017.1, on the reverse strand, counting down.
CTTGCCGGCATCCTCTACGGGCCCTTATCCGGATTCCTGGTCGGAACAGCAGTCGGAGCAATCACGATTGCAGCTCCCTCCACGCTTGCCAATATCGCTGCTTTGCAGGCAGTAAGCGCCCACCCCGGGATGCTTACCTTCTATGTCGTGCTTCTTTGCCTTTTCAAGATGGGATTGGCAGGTCTTTTCTCTGCCCTTCTCTTCTCTCTCCTGAACCGTTTCCATCACTTCGCAGCCGGAGTAGTCGTAGCTTCCCTTTCGGCCCCTCTTTTCAACACCGGACTCTATATCCTGTTCACTCTGACCATGCTCAGGGATGAGATGATGGCCTTATGCGGAGTGGAGCTAGGCGGTCTTGCCTCTACCCTCATGGCTACCTTCATCAGCGTCAACTTCCTGGTCGAGTTTGCCGTCAATGCGGCTTTGTCCCCGGCAATCCTTTATCTTACGAAGTACTTCTTCCGGAAGAAGGATATCGGTTCCTCATCGATCGGAATCCGGGAAGAGAAGAAAGCCAATTAGTCCTTATCTAGAAAAGAACAGATGAAAAGGGGCAGGCCGGGCCTGCCCCTTTTATGTTTCTACTTCTCGTCTTTCTTCAGCTCCTCGGTCAGGAAGAGAAGATCCTGCAAGTAATCCTTCGTCTTGGTCAGGACGAAGACGAAGCTTTTCCCTTCCACCTTGATTCGGAGCTTATCGAACATCGGAGCAAGGACTTCTTCCCATCTCTTGTAGATTCCGGGCTTTGAAGAGTACTTCTCGCTCATCTTTATGGAATAGAATCCAAGCCCCTCGACAAAGGCATCGTAGGACCCGTCGTTCAGGCTGTTCTCGATATGCTTCTTGACGAGAAGGTTAGCGACTTCTTCCGGGTAAGGCCCGTAGATATCCGTCAGCTTCTTCCCGAAGTCGGAGATCTGCTCCTCCGTGCTGCAGTCGCTAAGCTCCCTGTACATCGTGATACGCTGGCTTTCGTTCCCGTAGTCCTCAGGGATGTGGGCATCCAGTGTGAAGCTAAGCTCGAAGGCCTGTTTCTTATCCTCGATAACGGCTTGTTTTACAAGTCTCTTCTCGGAAACAACTTCCTTTATAAGGTCCATGTAGGCTTCATATCCGAGGGTATCGACAAACCCGGCCTGTTCACTTCCCAGGATGTCTCCGGCTCCTCTTATGTTGAGGTCCTGCATAGCAATCTTGTAGCCGGATCCGAGCTCCGTGAAATCCTTCAGTGCCTTCAGTCTCTTCTTGGCTTCATCGCTGAGCTTGCCGGAATCCCTAAAGAGGAAGTAGGCATAGGCAAGCCTGTCGCTTCTTCCGACCCGGCCCTTGATCTGGTAGAGCTGGGAGAGGCCGAAATGGTCCGCGTTCTCTACGATGATCGTATTGACGTTAGGAATATCGAGTCCCGATTCGATGATCGAAGTGCAGACAAGCACTTCGATCTTCCCGGTGTAGAAGTCGTTCATCGTGCTCTCGATGTTGCTCTCGCTCATACGGGCATGGCAGACACCGACATTATGGCCGGGGAACTTCTTGGAAAGAACGTTCTGGACGGAGTAGATGGACTTGATGTCGTTGTGGAGGAAATAGACCTGTCCTTTCCGGTCCAGCTCCTTCTCGATGACTTCCTCGATCAGCTCGGAATCGTACTTGACGATATAGGTCTTGACCGGCATACGGTTAAGAGGGGCATCTTCGAGAAGCGAAAGGGAGCGGATGTTGAGAAGAGACATCTGCAGGGTACGGGGGATAGGAGTAGCCGTCAAGGTTAGGCAGTCGACATTCTTCGCTTTCTCCTTGATCCTCTCCTTGTGGGTAACACCGAACTTCTGCTCCTCGTCCACAATCAATAGCCCTAGGTCCTTGAACATAATATCGTTGCTTAATAGCCTGTGGGTACCGATGACAAGATCCATCTTGCCCTCTCTGATAAGGGCGATGTTCTTCTTCTGTTCCGGAAGCGGAACAAAGCGGTTGAAGACGCAGATACGGATACCCCAGGAACTGAATCTCTGGCTGGCCGTCTTGAAGTGTTGGTTGGAAAGGATTGTCGTCGGGCAGAGGAAGGCAACCTGCTTGTGCCCGATGATTGCCTTGAAGGCAGCATTGAAAGCAATCTCCGTCTTGCCGAATCCGACATCCCCGGCGATCAGCCTGTCCATAGGGCGGGGAAGCTCCATATCGGCAAAGATCTCCTGTATGCACCTAAGCTGTGCAGGAGTATACGGATACGGGAATTCCTTCTGGAACTGGTCTTCCAGTTCGGCCTCTCTCGGGAAGGCATACCCGGGACGGGTCTGCCTTTCCGCATAGATGGCAAGAAGCTGGTCGGCAAGAAAGGAGACACGGCTCCTGATCCTTGCCTTCTTGCGGCTCCAGGAAGAGCCTCCTAGATGGTCTAAAGCCGGTGCATAGCCTTCCCTGGAAGCATACTTCCGGATCATCTTGTACTGGGATAGAGGCAGATAGAATACAGCCGAATCCGCATACTGGACCTTCAGGTATTCCAGTCCCTTCAGAACAGCGACTCCGACAAACTTTCCGATGCCGTTCACTTCGTGGACGACATAGTCTCCCGGTTTCAGGTCTTCGTACTTCCGGATGATCTTGGCTTCCTTGTACCGGGAGAGGAACCTCGTCTTCTGATCCGAGACACCGTAAATCTCCTTGGCACTAAGGTAGACGTGCTTCTCTTCCGGGATTTCAAATCCCCTGGTAATCCTACCTTCGAACAGCATCAGGTCGGAGTGGGTCGGGTAAAGGGAATAAGGGATCTTGTTGTCCCTTAGGTAGTTGATATAGTTCGTGAGGTTAGGTTCCGGAAGAGCAATCCGGATCTTGTATCCTTCCTGGAGATAGGTTTCTATCATCTCCCTGGAGGCGGCATAGGAAATAGCATGGTAGGAGTTGTCCCGGACTAGGAAAGGATCCTTGTCTTCATCATAGACTGTCTCATGGAAAAGGTGGAAGTCCGGAGAAGAGATACTATAAACATGTTCTAGCTCCAAAGAAGAGTTGGTATTGATAGCTTTACGGAAGTATTCCTTTTCCCTGGCCTTCACACGGACTCTCTCTTCTTCGGTTTCTTTTGCCCTATAGAGATATCTCTCATACCCTCTCAGGTAATCCAGGATCGTTGTCTCTTCCGGATGGAAGAGAGGATAGAGGCGGGCAGAGATATCGGGCAGGGATCCTAGCCTTACGTCCAGAAGAAGGTTACTTGCCCTCTCCCTGAGGTCATCGAAAACAAGCCTGTCCTTGTTATGCATGGAAGAGTGGTCGACTTCCTTCTCCACCTCGCTAGATCCCGACTCGATCTCCTCCTTGGAAAGGAGGTAGAGAGAGGCGGGATGGATCAGGACGGAGTCCGTCTTCTCGAAGGATCTCTCATCCCTGGCCTTGAACCTTCTGATCTCCTCTATCTCGTCTCCGAACATCTCGATACGGAAAGGATCCGTCTCGGTGGCATCGAAGATATCGATGATTTCTCCCCTATGGGCAAACTGTCCTGCCTGGCTGACCCGGTCTTCTTCCCTGTATCCTAGGGATACAAGGAGGTCCAGGATCTCTTTCTGGGTCTTGTCCTCCTGTCCCTTCTTTAGCAGGAAGAGGTTTTCTTCATAACGTTCCTTTGGCATGATAAGAAGGGAAGAAGCGGAAGAATGGGAAACCAGGATGGATGGCTTCTTGGAGAAGATAGAGGAGACAGCAGAAAGCCTCTCATCCCGCATCTCGGGGGACACCCCGAGAGCCGAAGAACGGAAGATCTCGTCGTAGGGGAACATGAATACTTCCTCTTCCCCGAGATAGTCTCCTACAAACTGCAGAAACCTCTCCGCCTCGTAGACCGAGGGGAACAGGAAGAACATCTTCCGGGGATGCTCGTGGTAGCTAAGGACTGCCAAAATAGCCAGTGCCTCCGGAGAGGAGACATTGACCGGCTTCCCGTCTTCCATGGCCGCAAGCTGCCTGTTCTCGAACAGGTAATTCAGCAAGGACAGTTTCCCGAGTTTATCTGCCATCTTACTTCTGATTGTAAACAGTCATCGCCTTCTCGAAGCTCTGGCACTTGATCGTATATTCCATGGCTTCTGCTGCCTTGGAGATTCCGTCTTTCCACGTCTTGTAGACCTGCTTGTCCTTAGGAGCGGACAAGACAAAGTCGCAGTCGTTTCCGACCGGTTTTCCGATTCCGATACGGATTCTCTTGAAGTTCTCCGTGCCAAGATAGGCGATGATCGACTTCAGGCCGTTATGGCCTCCAGCAGATCCCTTCAGCTTCATCTTGATATGCCCGGGCTCCAGGTCCATATCATCGACCAGAACGTAGATGTCGCTGACATCTACCTTGAAGTAGAGCATGACGGATTTCAGGGCGACACCGGAAAGGTTGACGAAAGTGGTCGGCTTCATGAGGATGACATCGTCTTCCAGGATCTTGCCCTTGGCAATATAGGCCTGGAATGCCTTCTCCAGACGGAAGGAAAGGCCGAAGTCGGAAGCCAGAGTCTCTACCGCCTGGAATCCGGAATTATGCCGTGTATCCGTATAGATATCACCGACATTTCCAATACCGAGAATGATTTTCATAAGTACCTCTAAACGTTTCTATTATACCTGTTTTCCAAGGACAATAGAAAAGACGGGCATTGGGTGCAAAGGAATTAAAGATCCACCCGATGTCCGTCTTTTCCGCGATTCGTTATAGGGGAGCCCCTAAAATTCCCCTCAGTAATCTGTTTCGTCTTCTTGAGGAACAAACGGTTAAGCAAAACTACATTCCTAAGAATGACGATATCATTCTAGAACGGCAGTAAAGTAAAATCAATAATATTTTACTTCTTTGTTCATTTTTGATTCCGCTTTCATTTTAGTGCTTCGAAGCCGCTAATTATTGCCATTTTCACGCCATTTATAATGTAATTAAGCCTATACAAGTTAAACGATAAAGCTAATTTAAGTACCATGTGTTTAGGGTTTCTTCTTTACCTAATTGTCCCAGTTTAGTTAAATCTGAAAACTATCCTAGGCGCTCAACCTGCCTATTCTCCTACAGTTTCCTTCTGCTAAAAAAAAAGAAAAGGGGCTCACAAGCCCCTTTCCCCCTTAGTCGAATTCCTTGATGGAATTCAGATAGTCAAACAATTTCCTAAGGGCTCTTCCGCGATGCGATATGGAGTTCTTCTCCTCCGCTGTTGCCCGGCCGAAGCTCTTTCTTAGGTCATAGGAGTAGAATACCGGATCATATCCGAACTTATCCGGTGCTTCCTTGTCGTAGCTTGGAAGAATCTCTCCTTCCGCCGTTCCTTCGAAGCACAGATCGATTCCATGGACCTTGTCGATGAATACCATGTCCGTATAGAAGGTAGCTTTCTTGTCTTCCTTGCCGGAAAGACGGCGGATGATCTCATTGCACTTCTCTTCATACGTATGTCCTTCCATGAAACGGGCGGAATGGACTCCCGGGAAGCCGTCAAGAGCATGGACACAGAGTCCGGAATCATCTGCCAAGACCGGGAAACCGGTCTTGGGCAGGATGTCGAATGCCTTGATACGGGCATTGTTCTCGAAGTTGTCGGCTACTTCCTCTGCTTCTACCTTAAGGCCTAGATCCTTCAGGGACAGAACCTTGTATCCGAGTTCGTTAAGCATCTCCTTAACTTCTTTGACCTTATCTTCATTATGCGTTGCAAAGACGATTGTCTTTTCCATTTGTCGTTCTTCTCCTTTTCCCTGCTATTTTATACCTAGTCCCAGAGAAGAAAAAGTATAGAATAGAGACACGGAAGAGGAAATACAGATGGAACAGAAAAAAGAAAAGAAAGTAGGGGGAAAGGAAGTCTTCAAGGGAAGGCTTCTCGATCTCTTTGTCGATGATGTAGAACTGCCAAACGGCCATAAATCCACCAGGGAAATCATCCGTCACTGCAAGGCATCGGCAATCCTGGCCTTCGACCAGGAAGGCAGCCTGATCCTGGAGGATCAGTACCGTTATCCGTTCGATGAGACGATTACGGAGATCCCTGCCGGCAAGTGCGACAAGGGCGAAGACCCGGAAGACTGTGCCAAGAGAGAGCTGGAAGAGGAGACCGGATACAAAGCAATGCACCTGGAATACCTTGGAAAGATCTACCCGAGCGTCGCCTATACGGACGAAATCATCTATATCTACATGGCAACCGGCCTTGTAACGGGCGAGAGGAAACTGGATGACGATGAATCCCTGGACTACTACAAGGTCAGCTTCGAGAAGTTCTCGGATATGATCCGGAAAGGCGTCCTAGTAGATGCCAAGACCGTCGCTGCCTATTCCTTCTATGTCTCCAAGTACAAGAAGTTCCGGAAAGAAATAAAGCTCTAAACAAAATCCCCGGCAGCCTTTGTGTAGTGAACCCCAAATGTTGGACCGAGGAGTAGGCCAGTGATGAACGAAGGGCATGCCCTTCGTTCATCGGCCGCCCCGAAGCCACAGGAGGGGCTTTTTCGATGAAATACACGATGGATCAGAGG
>JAEWSP010000016.1 GCA_023459795.1 Bacillota bacterium | reverse complement strand
GGACTATACAGTCCGAGGGGTGCTTCGGGATCATGAAGGAGGATATGAACAAGACGCGGCTGAAGAGGACGGGCCTGAAGAAGGCGGAGCTGGAGTTCATGCTTGTGTGCCTCGGGACTAACACGAGAAAGCTTTTCAAGTGGATGACGGATCCGTGCTCGTCCAAGATAAGGGTATCGTTCCCCGAAGACCTGAAGCCGGAAGTCTTCCCTGTCCCGAAACCTATGAGGCCCGGAATGAAGACCCGTCCTCATACCAAGAAGCCTCAAAAAAAGAGGCCGCTACGAACTCCTAATTCGTAACAGCCCCATTAATGTGCTTTGATCGAATCCATCGCATCGACCATAGTCAGACCATGCTTCTTAGCAAACTTCACTGCCTCGAATATGGCGGAGTCGTTGTCCAGCTGATCCGGAGCATGGGCGTCCTGCCCGAAGATGCACTTGGCATGGTATTTCCCGACTAGGGAGAAGAAGTCATCCGTCGGATAGATCCAGCGGAGAGTATCCCCGACCTGTTTCTTGCCGTTCCGGATTCCGGCAATATTCACTTCCAGAGGGACATCGTAAGCCATTGCCGCTTCGATCAGATCCCGGGAGACCTTTCGGCAGTCGGAATCAAAGGAGGAGATAGATGCCAGGAAGAAATCCGGATGGGCGAATATGGAATACAGTCCGCTGGAGAGTGCCTTAAGGGCAAGGTCCCGGTAAAGATAAAGCTGTGCCGGGGAAGTGATATTGAAGAAATGGGAATTGATCTTCTTCTCGGAGTCCATGGACATATGGTTCCCCAGGATCAGGTAATCGATCACGCCGTTAGCAAGCTGCTCCTTGAAGAAAGGAAAATAGCTTGGAAAAGCTTCGGCTTCGAATCCTACGAAGAGGTTGATCCTGTCCTGGTACTTCTTGGCCAAAGACCGGATAGACTTCACATACCCGTCGAATTCGGAATATTCCCCTCTCATGAAAGGCTGGGAGAATCCGGGAAGCATGACATGATCGGAGAACCCGAGGTTACGATAGCCATACGAAATAGCTTCGAGGACATATTCCTCGTCTTCGCCGCTGGCATGTCCGCACCGCTTCGTATGAGTATGGTAATTACTGGTAAGCATATGTCTATTTTAGGATAACCAGGGATAAAGAGGAACAGAAGTTTCTGGAATCCTTCTATTTCCTTGCAAGATACTCCTTCAAGGCAGGCAGTTCCTTCTCCGTCTGCTTCCTAGCGCTCCAGTAGAGCGCGGCAAGCTTCTGCATGTCTCCTTCGAACATCTGGAAATCGACCGGCTCCTCGGGCTGGAACAGATAGATCCGTTTCTCTTCCTCGAGCTTGTCGAGAAGCTCCAGTTTCCGGTTATAGCTCTGGTTCCCTTTGATGACCCGGTTCGCAAATGCCGGATAACGGCTGAAACCGATCTCCAGTGCTTTCTTCTCGCTGATGGACATGTTCCCTTTCCGGAAAGACTTGTCGACCGTCTTCACGACGACGATCTTCTTGTCCTCGAAACGGTTCAAGGCCCACTCGATCGGAATCTTGTCGGCGCATCCTCCGTCCAGATAATACCGGTTCCGGATACGGACCGGCTGGGAGACTATCGGAACACTGCCGGAAGCCTGTGCAAAGTGCATTGCTTCGATAAAGTTGGCACTCTTCCCGATATCCTGGTAATAAGGCTCTCCGTCATCTAGGGCTGTAATAACGGCATACATCTTCCTTTTCGGATCCATAAGCCTCTTCTCATCTAGCGGGATCTCCAGAGAGGCATCTCCGTAGAGCATCTCCTGGAAGCCGACAAGACCGCTATCCTTCATCATGGCACGGACTCCGACAAACTCGGAATCATGCCGGTACTTCAGGTTCATATAAGCGTATCTTCCGCTCTGCCCGGAGACGTAGTTGATTCCGCTCAGGCATCCGGCAGAGACTCCGACTACCACGTCGAAGTTGATCCCGTTCTCGCTTAGTACATCCAGGACTCCGGCCGTATAAAGCCCGCGGAAAGAACCTCCCTGCAGAACAAGGACTCCGTCCGTAATGCTGTCGTTGGCTTCTCCGAGCGGTATCTTGCCAAGCTCGGAATAGACCTTCCTCGGATCGCTTTTGTTTTCTTCCATGGCTTTACTTCTTCAGGTATTCCAAAAGAGACGGTAGGAGCATCTCGGCCTGCTTCCTTCCGCTCCAGTAGAGCGAAGAAAGCTTTTCCAGGTTTCCTTCGAAGAAAGGAACCATCTCCGTCTTCTCCTCCTGCTGGAACAAAAAGACACGGCCCTCCTTCTCCAGTTCATCTAGCCGGTCCAGGCATTTGTTGTACGGAACATCCATGCCGTTCACGTTGTCGACGAAAGTCTTGTACTTTCCGAAGACGGTCTTCATGAGTCCGGCAATCTGAGGATTCCTAGGGCTGTCCCTGTGGCCTTTCGGGGCCGTCTTGATGACGACGATCTTCTTCCCGTCCTTCTGCTTCATCGCCCAGTCCAAAGGAATCGGATCGCTGCAGCCTCCATCCATGTAGTGCTTCCCCTTGATAAGGACGGATTTAGAGACGATAGGAAGGCTAGCGGAAGCCTGGATATAATGCATAGCCGTAACATAGTTCTCGGCATTGGTGATCTCGGGATAGCAGGCCTTTCCGGACTCTACCTCCGTCATGACACCGTAAAGGTGTCTTTTCGGATTATTGAAAGCTTTTCCGTCCAGCGGATAATCCATCATCGGTTCTCCGTAGAGCATCTCCTGGAATCCGACGAATCCGTTTTCCTTCATCATCGCCTTCAGACCGACATAGCTCGGGGAATGACGGTACTTGAGGTTCATGTAAGCTCCTCTTCCGACCTGCCCGGACTGATAGTTCAGACCGCACAGTCCTCCGGCAGAGATGCCGATCGTAGTGGTGAAGTTGATTCCGTTCTCCATCAGGACATCGATGACGCCGGCTGTATACATGCCTCTGTAGGCGCCCCCTTCCAGGATCAGGACTCCATGGACAAGACCGGGCTTTGCCTTCTTATGAGGAAGCCTGGCAAGTATCCCTTCCAGTTTCCGGCTGTTCTCCTCTTCTTCTTTCTTCTTCTGCAGGGCGAGAGCTTTCTTCTTCTTTGCTTCCTGCTCCTTCTCCTGCTTTTCCTTCTTCCTGGCTCTTTCTGCCGCTCTCTTCTCCCGGTCCAGCTGGTTCTGTTCACGCTGGGCTTTGACCCTGTCCGAGAACTCTTCCAGCCAGTCTTTTCTTTCCGTAGGCTTTCCGGTTTCTTTATCCATAACCTGTCCCCTCACTTGTTTCTATTATACAGGAAGAAAAGATTTTGCCGGAAGCAAAGTAGAATGCGGAAAGGAAAAATCGTATAATCTTCCCTTGTTCTGCCTTAGGAAAGGACAGATTCTTCATGAAAAACAAAGTATTGGCTTCTCTTCTTGCTCTTCCGCTGCTATCTTCCTGCAATGCCACGACCAACTCCGCTACGAAAGGCTACGTATACGAGAACAGCGACAAATACCAGGTCGGTACTTCGGCCTCCTTCGCTTCCGTGACTTCCATCTCCGTTATGTGGATGAGCGGAAAGGTCGAACTCCTTTACAAGGATACCGACAAGGTAGATGTGGAAGAGAAAGCAAACCAGGACTATCCTTCCGATTCCCTTAAGCTCCACTACTATCAGGACGGAGAGACGCTGAACCTGCAGTATTCGGAAAGCGGATGCACTATGGAAAATCTCACCAACTTCGATAAGACCATAACGGTTTCCCTTCCCCGTTCCCTCGCCCTTTCTTCCCTGCTTGTGGATTCCATGTCGGCAAGCGTCGATTCTTCCGTTTCCATTGCTTTCCTCTCCTACAACGGCATGAGCGGTGACCTTACCTCGACCGGAGATGTCCAGAAGGTGGGTTCCAAGACCATGAGCGGTTCTGCTTCTGTCTGGAACAAGGGAAACCTTGCCTCCTTCTCTTCCGACTCCATGAGCGGAGACACCGTCCTCTACCAGCCTTCCGATGCCGGCTTCTCCCTAGACTTCGATACGATGTCCGGAAAGCTTGTAAACGGCTTCGACAGCACCAGCAAAAACAAGTTCTCCTATATCGATTCCAAGACCGTCTTCACCTGCGACTCCATGAGCGGAGACTGCACGGTCAAGAAGATCTAGCGCAAGACACAAAAGAAATGGCTAACCGGGCATCTTGTCCGGTTAGCCGTTTTTCTACTTGGCGATGCTCTTTCCCGTATAGAGCTGATAGTATTTTCCTTTCTGCTTCAGCAGATCCTCGTGCGTACCACGCTCGATGATCCTTCCCTGATCCAGGACCATGATGACATTCGAATTCTTGACCGTGCTTAGCCGGTGGGCGATCACGAATACGGTCCTGCCTTCCATGATGGCGTCCATACCCTTCTGTACCAGGGTTTCCGTCCTGGAGTCGATGCTGGAAGTCGCTTCATCCAGGATCAGGACCGGAGGATTGCTGATGGCAGCCCTGGCGATAGATAACAGCTGCCGCTGTCCCTGGGAGAGGGATTCCCCGGCATTTGCAAGCATCGTATCATAGCCATTTGGAAGAAGCTTGATGAAGGAGTCGGCATTGCTGAGCTTTGCCGCCTGCTCCACTTCCTCGTCTGTCGCATCCAGCTTTCCGTACCGGATATTCTCCTTCACCGTCCCGGTGAAGAGCTTCGTCTCCTGGAAGACCATGCCGATGGAACGGCGCAGGTCCTCTTTCCGGATCTTGTTGATGTTGATTCCGTCGAAGCGGATCTTTCCGTCGGCGATATCGTAGAACCGGTTGAGGAGGTTGGTGATCGTCGTCTTTCCGGCACCGGTAGGCCCGACGAAAGCAATCTTCTGTCCGGGCTTGGCATAGAGGGTGATGTCATGAAGGACGATTTTGTCCTTCGTATATCCGAAGTCGACATGGTCGAGGACGATGTCTCCCTTCTCGAAGACATAGGTCGTCGGGGATCCGTCCTGATGGGAGTGTTCCCACGCCCACTTCCCGGTTCTTTCTTCGGTAACGACAGGCTGATGGTCCTTCCCTTCCTTGGCATTCACAAGGCGGACATATCCGTCATCCGTTTCGGCCGGGGTATCGATGATTCCGAAGATCCTGGTCGCACCGGCAAGAGCCATCGTAATGGAGTTCAGCTGCTGGGCAACCTGGCCGATCGGCTGGACGAAGGATTTGGAGTAGAGCAGGAAGGAGGAGATGATGCCGAAGGTATAGAAGTGGAGAAGACCGGCAGAGGATAGACGGACTCCCGGAACCTGGTAGTACATGAAGAGACCGCCGATCAGGGCGATGATCGCATACTGGAGGTTGCCGAGCTGGTTGACAGCCGGCATCAGGGTAGAGGAATAGCGGTTTGCCTTCGTGGAGTCCTCATAGAGGGCTTCGTTCTTGACCCGAAAGCCTTCGATGTTCTTCTCTTCGTGGTTGAAGACCTTGATGACCTTCTGGCCGGTGATGCTCTCCTCGATATAGCCGTTCGTCTTGCCAAGCTCGATCTGCTGCTTGACGAAGTAGGATCCGGCATGGGTCGTGAAGTACTTGGTCAGGACAAAAATGATAGCCGAGACGAAAAGAACGACGAGAAGGAGATAGATATCCGTAACCAGCATCATGACGAAGCAGGCGATCATGGAGATGATGGAGGAGACAGACATCGGAACGGCACGGGCAAGCATTTCCCTGAGAGAATCGACATCGTTCGTATAGACGGACATGATGTCGCCTCTGGTGTTAGAGTCGAAGTAGCCGACCGGCAGATCCTGCATATGGACGAACATCTCGTCACGGATCTCCTTCTGGATGCCCTGGGCGATGACGGCCATCAGGAAGTTGTAGAAGTAACCGAGGATCACGCCGAGGGCAAAGATCCCCATCATGACATACAGGATGCCGTTGAAGGAGAGGCCGAAGACCCTGAGGGAAGCAAAAGTGCCGGATGGATCCGGATTCGTAACCAGGACTCCGTCCTGGATCAGAGGGAGGCCGGTATTCCCGTCGATCTTATAGATGGAGGGAGTAAGGAAACCGTCGATCAAAATGCTTCCAACGAAGTAGGAGGAAGCAACACCGGCAAAGCAGTTGAAGGCAATACAGAGGATGACGAGGAAGAAGAGGCCTTTGTAATCCTTGAAGACATAGGAAAGAAGACGCTTCAGAGCCTTGTTCTGATCCTTCGGGGAGATCATCTCCCTTCTTTTCTGTTTAGTCATGGACATCGAAGTCACCTCCTCCTAACTGAGACGTATAAAGATCCTTGTAGACAGGGCAGCGCTGCAGCAGTTCCTCGTTGTTTCCGATATCCAGGATCTTTCCGCCGTTGTCTAGGACCAGGATCTTATCGCAGTCCTTGATGGAAGAGACACGCTGGGCGATGATGAACTTTGTGACATCGGGTCTCGTCTTCCTAAGGCCTTCCCGGATCAGGAAATCCGTATGGGTATCGCAGGCCGAAGTCGAATCATCCAGGATCAGGATCTTAGGATCCTTGAGCAAAGCTCTGGCAATGCAGAGCCTCTGCTTCTGTCCGCCGGAGACGTTGTTTCCGCCTTCTACAATCGGAGTATCCAGTCCCTGCGGGAATCTCGATAGGAACTCGGAAGCCTGGGCAAGATCTGCCGCCTTCTGGATTTCTTCATCCGTGGCATCTTCCTTGCCCCACTTCAGGTTATCCCTAATGGTTCCGGTAAAGAGCATGTTCTTCTGGAGAACGACGGCAACGGAGTCTCTTAAGACCTTGAGGTCATAGTCCTTAACATCGACATCCCCGACCAGTACCTTGCCTTCCGTCACATCGTATAGACGGCCGATCAAAGAGACCAGGGTTGTCTTGCTGGAGCCGGTAGGTCCGGTAATACCGATTGTCTCTCCGCTATGGAAAGAAAGATTCACTTTCTCCAATACATTCTTTCCTAACCCGTAATGGAAGGAGACATTCTCAAAGGAGACATCCCCGTTCTTGACTTCTTTAACCGGGTTTTCCGGAGAAACGATATCCGGTTTCTCTTCGATGATCTCGATGACTCTTTCCGCCGAGTTCCTGGAGATGATGATCATGACATAGACCATGCTTACCATCATGAGGGACATCAGGATCATCATGACATACGTAAAGAGAGTAGTCAGGGCATCAATCCTAAGATGGGTGTTCTGATACTGGATGATATTCTTGGCACCAAGATAGGCAATCAGAGTCATGGAAGCAAAGATGGCAAGATCCATAACCGGCATATTAAAGGCGAGTTTCTTTTCCGCCTTGATGAAATTGTCGTGAATGAAAGCAGAGACTTTCTTAAACTTATTTGTATGGAACTTCTTCCGGTCGAAAGATTTGACGACACGGATCCCGTCGACGTCTTCCTCGACCGACTGGTTCAAAGCATCATACGTTGTGAAGACACGGACGAAGATCGGATGGACAGCTGTTGCCGTATAGAGAAGAGCAAGCAGGACCAGCGGAACGATAAGTAGGAAGATCCAGGCAAGGCTTGGAGCCGTGACAAAGCTCATGATCAAAGCAAAGACCAGCATGAACGGAGCACGGATGACGGTTCTGATTGTCATCATGAAGGAGTTCTGGATATTCGTGACATCCGTTGTTGTTCTCGTGACAATGCTGGAAGGAGAGAACTTATCGATGTTGGAGAAACTGAATTTCTGGATCTGGACGAATTCCGCATCCCGTAGGTTCTTGCCAAATCCGGATGCAGCCGAGCTGCACCAGTAACCGGCCAAGATTCCCATCACGGCCGAAAAGATCGCCATTCCGGAGATGATACCGGACCAGAGGTAGATCCCGGAAAGAGACTGCTTCTCCACGGCGGCAAGCAGATACTGCAGGAAGAAAGCAACCAAAATCTCCAGTGCCGCTTCCAGGAAAACGAAGACCCATGTCAGAATCGTATCCTTCCAGTAGCCAGTCAGGAAATGAGAAAGCTTTCTGATGATTGAAACATCTTTGTTTTTAGCCATTGTTGTCCCTCCACAGAGTGCCTATTTATTCCGTCTTTTTAACAACTCTGGTTCTACTATACCAAGTCGCACGGAATGTGCAAGAAAAGAATAAAAGATAATAAATGAACACGTTTTCAATTATTTTTTTGCATTTTATATAAAAAAAGCAAAGAAAAATGCCATAGGCGATTCTATGGCATTTTCTTGGTTCTATTACTCCAGCTCGATCGTCGACGGCGGCTTGGAGGTGAAGTCGTAGACAACACGGTTGACACCCTTCACTTCGTTCACGATCCTATCGCTGATGACGGAGAGAAGATCATACGGGATCGGATAAGGCTTGGCAGTCATGAAGTCGTCCGTCTGGACGGCACGGAGGACAATGGCGTAGTCATAGGTTCTGGAATCGCCCATGACACCAACGCTCTTCATATTGCTTAAGGCAGCGAAGTACTGGCTGATATTGCGGTCGAGTCCAGCCTTCTTGATCTCTTTCCGGAAGATATAGTCTGCTTCCTGGACGATCCGGACCTTTTCCCTGGTGATATCGCCGATGATACGGATTCCGAGTCCCGGTCCCGGGAACGGCTGCCGGTAGACAAGCTCATCCGGAAGTCCGAGCTTCTTTCCGACTTCCCTGACTTCGTCCTTGAAGAGATCCTTCAAAGGCTCTACAAGGCCCTTGAAGCGGATATCCTTCGGAAGTCCGCCGACATTATGATGGGATTTGATCTTGGCAGAGATTCCAAGTCCGGATTCGATACGATCCGGATAGATGGTTCCCTGGGCAAGGAATTCGGCATCCGTCAGCTTGTCCTGTTCATCCTGGAAAACCTGGATGAAGGTAGCACCGATGATCTTTCTCTTCTGCTCCGGTTCAATAACGCCCTTAAGCTTCTCCAGGAACAGATCGGAAGCATCGACCGGAATGAAATTAAGATCGAATTTTCCGTTCGGGCCGAAGACTTCTTCGACTTCCTTGTCCTCGTTCTTGCGGAGGAGTCCGTGGTTCACGAAGACGCAGTAAAGATTCTTTCCGATAGCCCTGGAAATCAAAGCAGCCGTGACAGAGGAATCGACACCGCCGGAAAGGCCAAGGATGACCTTGCTGTCTCCGACCTGCTTCTTGATGGCATCGATCTTGTCCTGGATGAAGGAATCGCTCTTCCAGCTAGGCTTGGCCTTTGCAACCTTGTAAACAAAGTTCTCCAGCATCGTCTGGCCTTCGTCGCTATGCTCGACTTCCGGATGGAACTGGGTTCCGTAGATAGTTCCCGTTTCATTCTCGAAAGCAGCATTCTCGCAGTGGAGAGAGGTTGCCGTAACGAAGAATCCTTCCGGAAGCTTCGTAACCTTGTCGCCGTGGGACATGAAGACATTCGTCTTCTTCTGTACTCCTTCGAAAATCGTGCTCTCCTTGATGACGGAAATCTCGGTCTTGCCGTATTCGCGGCTAAGGCTAGGCTGAACCTTTCCGCCAAGGGTATAAGCAATAAGCTGTGCACCATAGCAGATGCCGAGAATCGGCTTGCCAAGTGCAAAGACTTCCTTTGCAATATGAGGAGACTTCTCGTCATATACGGAATTCGGACCACCCGTGAAGATGATGCCGAGGATATCGGGATCCTTGAGGGTCTCAAGGGATGTCGTATAAGGAAGGACCTCGGAATAAACGTGGCACTGACGGACTCTTCTGGCAATCAGCTGATTGTACTGGCCGCCAAAATCTAGAACAACGATTCTTCTGATACCCATAATTACTACCTCGGGGTTCATTATACGGCTTGCATAATAAGGTAAGCTAGTCTCTTTTTGGGATTAAACGCTTCCTTTTAACTAAACCGGCAAAGATTAAGGTTAAGGGGTTTTATTTTCCCTCGAATGAATCTCTTTCCGATGCCTTTTTTGTGCGATAATAGACCGGATACTTAGGGGGCAGCAAGTATGGCTGAAGCACGCAATATCGAAGGACTTTATCAGGAATGGCTGGATAAGGCAAGTGAGGATGTCGACCTTGTCAAGGAACTGAAGGGAATGGATTCCGCCGGAAAGGAAGATGCTTTCTATAGGGATCTGGAATTTGGAACCGGCGGACTCCGCGGAGTAATCGGTGCCGGAACAAACCGGATGAACATCTATACCGTTGCCAAGGCTACTCAGGGTCTTTCCAACTATATCGTGAAGAACTTCCCGGAAGAAGAAAGAAAGGTTGCCGTAAGCCGTGACTCCAGAATCAAATCGGATGTCTTCGCTATCACTGCCGCCCGCGTCTTTGCCGCTAACGGAATAAAGGTTTTCATCTATCCGTATATCTCTCCTGTTCCGACTCTTTCTTTTGCAACCCGTTATCTGAAGTGCTGCACCGGAATCATGCTGACAGCTTCCCACAACCCGTCCAAGTACAACGGCTATAAGGTCTATGGACCGGACGGCTGCCAGATTACAACGGAAGCTACTGATGAGATTCTAGGATATATCAACTCTTTGGATGCCTTTACGGATGTCAAGCTCATTTCTTACGATGATGGCTTTAAGAAAGGCCTTATCTCTTATATCACTCCGGAAGTTATCACTGCCTTTGTAAGGAACGTCAAGAGCCAGTCTCTTCTAGGAGACGAGAAGATCGACAAGGATGTGGCTATCGTCTATTCCCCGCTGAACGGAACCGGCCTTAAGCCGGTCACCAGAGTCCTCAAGGAATCCGGTTATACCAATATCACCGTCGTCAAGGAGCAGGAAGCAGCAGACGGCAACTTCCCGACCTGCCCGTATCCGAATCCGGAGATCCATCAGGCAATGGAACTGGGTATGGCCTATGCCGAGAAGAACAAGGCCGATCTTCTGATAGCAACCGATCCGGACTGCGACCGTGTCGGAATCGCTGTGAAGAATAAGGCAGGAGAGTATCAGCTCCTTTCCGGAAACGAAACCGGAATGCTTCTTTTCAACTATATCTGCGAGAGAAGGACGGCTCTTAAAAAGATGCCGAAGAACCCGGAGCTTGTGAAGACCATCGTTACGATCGATATGGCCGACAAGATTGCCGCCCATTACGGAGTAAAGACAGTCAACGTCCTTACCGGCTTCAAGTTCATCGGAGACGAAATCGGAAAACTCGAGAAGAAGGGAATGGAGAAGTCCTATATCTTCGGATTCGAGGAGTCGTACGGCGTTCTTACCGGCACCTATGTCCGGGACAAGGATGCTGTCGACGGCGTCTTCATGATCGTCGAGATGTTTGCTTACTATAGAACACACGGCATCTCTCTCCTCGACAAGCTGGAAGAGCTCTATAAGACATACGGATATACCTACAACACTTTGCATTCCTATGAATTCGACGGAAGTGCCGGATTCGAGAAGATGGGGAAGATCATGGCCTCCTTTAGAAAAGGCGTCTCTTCCTTCGGCGGACATAAGGTGGAGAAGGTCCTGGATTATCTCCCGGGACTTGACTCTCTTCCGTCCTCCGATGTCCTGAAGTTCCTCTTCCAGGACGGCTCCCTTGTCGTCCGTCCTAGCGGAACGGAACCGAAGCTCAAGGCTTATGTCTCCGTCTCTGCCAAGACAAAGGAAGAAGCCATCCAGGAAAACGAAACCATCAGCAAGGATCTGGAGCATTTCTTCAAGTAACGGATTCCCTCCTTTTTCCCCTCTTTCCTGTCGTATAATAGACATATGAACCTAATTGAACTAAGGACTTTTTTGGATTCCCTGCCTTCTGCTGAAGCTCTCATTTTCTATGTAGGCGGAGAAATAGTATCCAGCCGATTCGATAAAATAGATCATAAAGTAGAAGAAAACGACAATCTGGACGAGTCCGTTTCCTATGCCCTCTATTCCCTGGTTACACAGCTTGTTATCGGCAAGGCCAAGGGAAGAGAAGAGAGCAAGAAGATAGAAGACCGCTTTGCCATCTATTTCCAGAAGATAACTTCCTCCCTTCCGGACAGGATCCGGGAGAACGCAGAAGCGGAGAAGGAAAAGGCACTGCCTCTTATCCACAATTTCCTTTTCGATGTGGAGAAGATCGAGCTTCCGGAGCTTCTTTCCGGCATTGCCCCGCTTGTCCTCCTCGGAATGGCAGAAGACGAGAACGGATTGAACAAAGACGTATTCAAGAAGTTCGAACGGAACGAAGAGAAGGCCATGAATATGGCAGTCCTGGCTATCCGCTCCATCTTCCATTCCTTCCTCACCCTTCCGGATACCGATCCCAACAGCATCTCTGCTGATCCGGACAACCTGACGAACGGTTTGTTCGTATACAAGGACTCCCTCTTTGTCCCGACTTATTCCAATGCCTTCACCCTCTCCGCTTTCAAGGAAGTAGGAAACAAGGCATTAGATAGGATCTCTAGGAATCTGCCCTTATCCGAAGTAAAGAACATCGTCGTCCTTTATCTCTCCCGGGATTTCCTCGTCAAGGCAGTCCTGGAGAAGTAGAAAAGAAGCACAAAGCAAAAGAGCCGCAGCACCGCCGCGGCTCTTTTCGTTTGTATCTACTTCTGGGTCTTCTTCTGATCCAGGAGGTCGAGGCGGAGATGAGGATCATCTTCCTTGATTTCGGCAGGATCGAGATTAGGATCCTTGAGGCAGTACTTGTCGACGACGGAATAAAGGGACATTTCGCAGGACAGTGCCGCTCCGGAGAAGGATAGGACAGCAAGGACGGGGATGCAGTATTCCAGGAACATAAGCGGAACCAAGAAGAATGCCAGGAAGCCTAAGTCGCAGATGAGTGCATTCTTTATGTAAGCAAGAGACAGGAGGAAGGAGTTGTGGAGGATAGTCGAGACCGGGAGCTTCAGCCTTGCATTCTGGAGGAAGAAATAAGCAACAAACCGGTTCAGGAAGAAAACGACAAGCACGGTCAGGACCAAGGGAATGGTCAGCCAGATCTGGTTCTTGACGTTCAGGAAGAAGAAGTAGAAGGAGTAGGAGAGACCGGCAAGGACAGCCGTAGAAAGGAACCCGACCAGGATGTTTCCGAGCTTGAATTCTTCCTTGAAATGCCGGAAATATCCTCGGTACCGCTTCTGGCTTCTATTCTCAGCCAAATCCTCATAGGAATCATAGAGAGCAGCAAGACCCGGACCGATCGTGATTATTCCCAGAGAGACCGCCAGGAAGAAGAAATTCATCAGCACGACAGAATCGATATACCCGATCAGGATATTGATGTAGGTCCTGAAGGGGCCGTCCCGTTTGAAGCTAAGCCGTGCATGGAAGAACGACTTCTTCTGCTTTTTCTCTTTCATCAGAAGCTCAGCGGAATGCTCTTGCTCTGAGCCGAGAAGGCAATCGTATCCTGGGTTTCCGGATCAAAGAAATAGCACTTCTTGGAATCGATGATGATCTTCACGTTCATATCGGAATGGACCTGATAGGTGGACGGGATACGGGCAACATGCTGCTTGCCGTCGATATCGAAGTAGAGATAGATTTCCGATCCGAGGAACTCTGCCATCTTGACGTAGACATTGAAGACGGAATCCGGGGCAGTAGTAGCCTGATTCTCCGCTGTTGCCAGAGTGATAGCCTCCGGACGGATGCCAAGAGCGAGCTTCTTTCCGTTGTACTTTTTGAAGACCGGATTGCTTGCAACGCTTTGATCAAGCTGAACCTTGTGGCCGTCTCCGAAGGAAATAAAGGATTTATCTCCTTCCGAAGAAAGAGTCACATCCAGGAAGTTCATCTCCGGAGAACCGATGAAGCCGGCAACGAACATGTTGCAGGGGCACTCATACAGGTTTCTAGGAGTATCGAACTGCTGCAGATCGCCGTGGTTCATAACGACAATACGGTCGGCAATTGTCATTGCTTCCGTCTGGTCGTGTGTGACATATACGAAAGTAGTATCCAGCTTCTTGTGAAGCATGGAGATCTGGGATCTCATTTCCGTTCTCAGCTTGGCATCGAGGTTGGAGAGAGGCTCATCCAGAAGGAAGACGCGAGGGCTTCTGACCATTGCTCTTCCGAGAGCGACTCTCTGTCTCTGACCGCCGGAAAGATTGGCCGGTTTCCTCTGCAGGAACTTATCCAGGTCGAGGACCTTGCTGACAGCCTGGACCTTGGCATCGATTTCTTCCTTGCTGTAATGCTTCTGGTTCTGGATCTTGTCGAGATATTCCTTAGCCTCTTCCGGAGGAAGCTTCTTCTGCTTGACGAAGGCCTGGGCAGTCTCCATACGGCTTGCCCTCTCCTTGGCGGAGAGTCTACGGATCTTCAGCGGGAAGGCGATATTCTTGTAGACGGTCATATTCGGATAAAGGGCATAGTTTTGGAAAACCATGGCGATATCTCTATCCCGAGGCGGGATATCATTGACCTTCTTCCCATCGATGATGAGATCTCCTCCGGTGATATCCTCAAGACCGGCAATCATACGGAGGGTCGTAGACTTTCCGCAGCCGGAAGGACCGACGAAGATGATGAATTCCTTATCCTTGATTTCGAAGTTCAGGTCTTTGATGACTGGTTTGGTTTCTCCTGGGTAGGTCTTCTTGATATGATTGAATTTAATGCTTGCCATAATGTAATTTACCTCGATTTATCCTTTGACTGCTCCGGAGATGACACCCTTGATGATGTACTTCTGACCGAAGAGGTAGAAGACGATGACCGGAATAATCGTCAGGACGATCATGGCCATGAAGCCACCCATATTGACATCCCCGTAACCGCCCTGCATAGCAATCTGAATGGCAACAGGAAGGGTAGTCTTTCCCTTGGTAGTTCCTAAGACCTGATAAGGAAGAAGATAGTCGTTCCAGATCCACATGACATTGAGGATGGCGATTGTAATAGTCGTAGGTTTCATGACCGGGAAGACAACATGGAAGAATGTCTGAAGAGGATTGCAGCCATCGATCATTGCGGATTCTTCGATATCGACCGGAACTCCCTTTACGAAGCCCGAATACATGAAGGTGGAAAGTCCTGCTCCGAATCCGACATAAATCAGGATGATGCCCCATACATTTTTGAGCTTCAGGATGCCGGCAACTCCAGCAAGAGGAAGCATAACCATCTGGAAAGGAACAATCATGGAGAAGATGATGACATAGTAGATGACCTTCGTCCACCAGGTCTGGACTCTTGTCAGGAACCAGGCAGCCATGGAGCAGAGAATAAGGATAAGCACGGTAGAGCAGACAGTGATCAGCAGAGAATTAAGCAAACTGCTGAAGAAATCCGATTGCTTGATTCCGGTAACATAGTTAGTGAACCCTACAAAGGTTTCCGCCGTCGGAAAGGTGAAAGGAGAAGTAGAAATATATAGTTTCGCCTTGAAGGAATTCATGAAGACAACGAGCAGCGGGAAGAAAACCAGTCCTGCAGCTAATACCAGAACAATATAGGTAAAGACGTTTCCGACAATCTTGCTGTTTTTAATCGAGCGGTCTTTACCACCCTTCTGCAAAGTGACGGCAGCAGCATTTCCAGCTACTGGAGCATTCTGTTGTTTTTCTTGTTTTTTCTCTTCTGCCATAATTATGCCTGTACCTCCTTCTTTCTAGAAAGGAATACCTGAAGACCCGAGATTGCGGCAACAATGAGGAAGAAGACCAAAGCCTTTGCCTGGCCGATTCCCATATTTCCGGCCGCGTTGTTGAACATTGTCTGATAGATATCCAAAGCCAGCAACTGGTCTTCCGGAACAGAAGATCCGGTTAAGGCAAGGTTCTGATCGAAGAGCTTGAATCCATTGGTGAGAGTCAGGAAAGTGCAGATCGTAATTGCCGGAACAATCATCGGAATTGTTACGTTCTTGATAGTCTGCCACTTGTTTGCGCCATCAATCTGAGCAGATTCCGTAAGTTCGACAGGGACGTTCATCAAGGCGGCAATGTAGATTACCATCATGTAACCTACCTGCTGCCAGCAAGTGACAAGAACCAGTCCCCAGAATCCATATGCCGGTTTGGCATAGAGGTTGGTTCCTAAAGACATTAAGAAACCATTAAGAATCAGGTTCCAGATCCAGCCAAGAACAATACCGCCGATAAGGTTCGGCATGAAGAAGAGGGAACGGAAGAATGCGGAACCTTTCAAACCTTTGGTCAACAGGAGTGCCAGGGCTAATGCAAAAACATTAATCAGAATGACAGAAACACAGACAAATGCCACTGTCATCCCCAAAGCATGCCAAAAAGTAGATCCTTTTCCGAAAGCATCAACGAAGTTCGAGACTCCATTGAAACTGAAGTCCCTTATGGTTCTATATTTCGTAAAGGAGAAGAAGACGCCCATAAAGAACGGAACAAGAAACGCCCCAATAAAGCAGATTAGAAGAGGTGCTAGAAAGATCGGTGCCCATTTTTTGTAATATCTTTGCATTATTTCTCTTTCCTATTTGATAAACGCGTAAAGCCACTATGAACAAATCATAGTGGCTTTACGTCACGACTTCATTTCAGCTTACTTAGCGGCAGCTGCAGCTTCAGTAGCCCACGAAGCCTTCGTATCCGAAACGGCAGTGTTCCAAGAGGCATCCGAGAAACCGGCATTGATGTACTTGACGAGATCAGCACCAAGAGTGTTCTTGACTGTTTCGGAAGGAATGAAATTGAAGGTCCAAGGTAAGGACTTGACTCCATCCTTGCTCATCCAAGACATGATCTGCTTGGAAAGAGGATCGGTCGGCTTTAAAGCATCCGTGTCATATCCCTGGAAGGTAGGAATGAATCCTAATCCGCCATCAGCAATGGCCTTGGCAACGTACTGCTTGCCATTGTCCAGATACAGCCAGTGCAGGAAGTCCTTGGCAGCAGTCTGCTGCTCGGTAGAAACCTTGCTGTTGATGCAAAGGTAGTTCTCGGTTCCAACGCAGACACCCTGAGAAGCTTCCTTGACATTATTGCCCATATCGCCCATGTAAAGTGGGAGATACTTCAGATCATCAGACTTGACCTTATTGCCAGTGGCACTAAGGATCTGGCCAGCGCCCCAGTTGCCGTTCTGAACCATGATGGCATTGCCAGCAGCAACTTCCGCCATGGAATCATCAACGGACTTAGCGGCAAGAGTGTTAGCAGCATCGCAGCTGTTATTTACATAGAGGTTGAAGAGATTACGGTAGTTGGCATTGTAAGTCCAATCTAAGGTAGACGGAACGGCAGAGAGGTTGCTGCCATATTCACCAGTGAGAGAGACACTGAGAAGATGGGTCTGCCATCTCCACTGTTCGCCAGTCTTAAGAGAGGTTCCAGCAAAGACGCCCTTGACCGTAGCAGCCGGGATATCGGTGGTTCCGATCTTTCCAGCAGCGATCTTGGCAGTCATATCCTCGACAACCTTCTTAAGGGTTGCATAGGACTTAACATCATCCATGGAGTTGGCTCCAGTAGCAGCTCTGTCGGTAAGGGCAAAGTAAGCTTTCGTAAGAGCAGCATTGTAGATGATGCCATAGCCTTCAACAGTATTCGGAACAGCAAGAACTTTATCATCACTCTTAAGAGCTAACGATTGATCAGAAAGCTTGGTGTAGAGGGTATCTTGGGTGAGGTCACCGCAATAATCCTTCCACTTCTTGAGGCCGACAGGACCATTGACCTGGAAGATAGCCGGCATATCGCTGCCCATCTTCGAAGTAAGGGTGGTGTCATAGGTTCCAGCAGCTGCTGTTTCAACTACGACGGTCTTGCCAGTTTCCTTTTTATAGGCAGCAACAATCGCCTCATAATTTTCCTTAACTTCAGGCTTGAAGTTGAGATAAGTAATGGAGACACCGCTGTCGGCCTTCTTGCAGCCGGCAAGTCCAGCGAGAGAAGAAGCAATTGCAATCGTCCCTAATAACGCCATCCGCTTTTTCATAATAATCCTCCTTTTTGGATTAGCCACTAAATGCGGAAACTAAATCCCAGCTTTCTGGTAGCGTTTACATTATAGTCACCACTTTTTCGAAGTTCAACCATTTTTGGGTAATTATTGGCATACATCGAGAATTTGCCCGAAACAAGCCACTTTTGGCTTTCGAAATAATTTATCGTTCTTCAT
This sequence comes from Bacillota bacterium, assembly GCA_023459795.1. GTDB lineage: Bacteria > Bacillota_I > Bacilli_A > RFN20 > CAG-288 > Enterosoma. Next base: position 40,346 of record JAEWSP010000016.1, on the reverse strand, counting down.
AAAGATAAAAAAAGACAAAAAGAAGTAAAGGGTGCAACATAGTCTTTTTAGACAGTTTCTTAACTTTAGAAAATTGTCGCCTGGCAAATTCATTTTTTGCATCTTAATAATTTCAGCTTGGAATTATTGCGATGAAATAACTGTTTTTTCTTTCTTGAGATGTAAAGGCCTTCTTGGCCGAAAGCAAAGGTTTAAGCATTTGTTTAAGTAATTATTGCCGTCGAAAAGAATCAATGCTTTTTTGATTTCAATACCGGATATTGCTCATTTTATAGGCACTTTTGCATGTTCCATTCCTTTCCCATGAGTACATCTTGCTATCTATAATTACTTTTTCCCCTTTTTCTATTTAAGAATAGCAACAACGTTTTCGGAAACCCCTTACATTTTGTGGCCATTTCTAGGGTGCTGTTTTCTTCAACGAAACAAAAAAATAAATGTCTGGAATCGAAATCGTTTTCAATAAAACGACGTTTGAAAGCCCTCCGTCTTTTTCTCCTACTTTACAAAGTAAGACGGGTATTAAAAAAGCATCCTTTCCCTTGGGAAAGGAGGCCTAAAAAGGAGCTTCTGTTTATTGCTTCCAGATCTCAGGAGCACCATCGACATAATGCCAGTGGGAACCATCTGTGTTTGGCTTTTCGGATTGCCAGTAAACCGGTGCCACGAACCTTCCATTCCAGTTCGTAGCCCAGTTGTAGCTCCAGTCAAAAGACAGGCTTTCGGCTTCGCAGAAGATTGCCTTCAGATTGTCGCAGCTTCTAAATACCCAGTCGCTGATCGTAGTAACGGAAAGAGGAAGGATTATGAAGTTCAATGCCGTGCAGTTGTAGAAGGCATGGTCTCCTATATCCGATACATCCTTCGGCAAGGAGATAGAGGTCAGCGAAGTGCATCCGGAGAATGCCCAGTTTCCAATCTCGGTTACGGTTTCCGGAATCCGGACGGATACCAGTATATTGCAGTCGCAGAACGCATTCTCGCCGACTCCGGCCACCGGAAGGCCTTCGATAGAAGCGGGGATGACGACGTTAGGATCTTTCCCCAAGTATTTCAGAATAATTACTTTCTCCGTTGTTTTCTTGATCTCGAAATAGCTCGGATTTGTCTCGGCAACTGCCGGAGAAGGAGTAGGGGAAATGGGTTTGGGTGTAATGCTCATATATGGACTCCTTTGTTTGATTGCTTAAGTCTATCACAAAAAGGTTTTGCTATGCTTAATTTCTTAAACGTTTCCTTTTTACATTTTTTTCTATTTTTAGCACTTTTTAGTTACTATTTTCGCTATTTTTCGTTTCACTAACTTTTCTTTAGTTTCCCTCATTGAGTAAACATCCTGCTTTTTTCCATCGCCCTTTTCTTGGCTGCTTTCTCTTGATTCGTCTTCTCCTTTTCCGGTTATTCCGTCTTTTCGTTTCTTTTCGTTTCCGAATCCTTGCTTTTCTTCTTTCCGGTATTTTTCATTTTTACTTAATTCTTCAGACTAACCTAAAGCAGCATCGTTTCCCTTAAGCCCCTACCTTTTACTTCTTTTACCACTCCGGCTTTGACCACCTTCCCAAGCAGGCTAAAAAAACCGTGTTTTTTCCTTTTGCGTTGCAAAAAGAAAACGGAGCCTAGCGGCTCCGCCTGAGAATCTACTTCTTTTCTTCTTTCTCTTCTTTGGCTTCTTCCTTCTGGAGGTTCTCCTTGGCAATGGAGAGCATCAGCTTGATACGGTTCTCCTGATTGACTCTCGGAGCGCCTGGATCGTAGTCGACGGCAACGATGTTGGCATTCGGATACTTCTCCCTTACCTTGCGGATCATGCCTTTCCCGCTGATATGGTTCGGCAGGCAGCCGAACGGCTGCGTGCAGACGATGTTCTCGTATCCGGACTCGGACAGCTCCAGCATCTCGCCGGTAAGAAGCCATCCTTCTCCCATCTTGTTTCCGTATCCGTTGACGCCCTGATCCAGCTCCTTGACCTTCTTGTAGGGAAGCGGAACAGAGAAGCAGGGATGCCTCCTGATAGCGGCGTTGAAGGCGTTCTGGACGCCGGTAGCATAATCGAACAGGATCTTGCAGAGCCTTCCCTTGAGGTAATGGCCTCCGTAGAGCTTGATGTCTTCCAGTCTGTTGTCGATCTTGAAGAGGAAGAAGTTCATCATGCCCGGAAGGTTCACTTCGCAGTCCTGGCTGTGGAGGAAGTCCTCCAGGTTGTTGTTTGCAATCGGTGCATATTTGACGAAGATCTCCCCGACGACTCCGACCTTGACCCGCTTCCTTCCGTCCTGCTTCACATTGGCGAAGTCATCGCTGATGAGGTTCAGGTTCTTCTTTACCTTCGGCATCTTATAGCCGGATCCATGGATCATTTCTTCGCAGAGGGTATCCTGCCACTTCTTGACGAGAGCATCCGATGTTCCCTTGTCGACCTCGTAGGGGCGTACCTGGTTCCTGAGGACCATCAGCATATCGCCGTAGATGACAGCGGCAAGAAGCCTCCGGACAAGACCGAGGGATACTTCGACTCCAGGGTTAGGTTCAAGCCCCGAGAGGTTGAGGGAAACCGCCGGCACCTTCTCCAGTCCCGCACGGATAAGGCCTTTCCTAAGCAGGGAGATATAGTTGCTGGCACGGCATCCTCCGCCGGTCTGGGACATCATGACGGCCGTCTTGCTGATATCGTACTTTCCGGACTGCAGGGCATGGATCATCTGGCCAAGGGTAAGAATAGCCGGATAGCACATATCGTTCTGGATGTATTTCAATCCGGTCTGGGCAATCTCCGGACCGTCCGTCGTCAAAAGCTCGGCATGGTAGCCGTAGTGTTCGAGGACTCTCTGGATCATGATGAAATGAGTTGGAGCCATCATCGGGAAAAGAAGGGTATAGGTCCTCTTCATCTTCCTCGTGAAGAGGATACGGCCGTTCTTGTCTCTGTAGAAGCCGTCTTTTCCCTTCGGATAGTGATGGAAATGGTAGATCATTATTTCGTCTCCTCCTTTTCCTTCAGGGCCTCAAGCAGAGACCGGATCCGGATCTTGACGGCACCGAGATTGGTGACCTCGTCGATTTTGAGCTGCGTGTAGATCTTTCCGTGTCTTTCCAGGATATCCCGGACTTCATCGGAAGTGACCGCATCGACACCACAGCCGAAGGATACCAGCTGCAGCATCTCCATATCCTTCCTCGTAGAAACATAGCAGGCAGTCTTATAGAGCCTGGAGTGGTATGTCCACTGGTTCAGGACCGTAGAAGGCTCCGGCTTCTTGTCGAGCCTGCTCACGACATCCTCGCTGACGACGACGCATCCGTATCCGAGGATCAGCTTGTCGATATCATGGGAGATAAGGGGATCGACATGGTAAGGACGGCCGCTCAGGACAAGGATAGTTTCGTGATGCTTCTTGGCATAGTCGATGATGGACATCCCCTTGCGGAAGACAAGCTCCTGGTAGTCCTTATATGCCTTGTAGGCATGGTCGGAAGCACTCCTTACCGCATGTTCCGTGAGGGTCGGATAGAACTTCTTCAGATCCTCGTAGAACTTATGGCCGAAGTAGGGCTTCTCGCTGATATTGACGTAATCCCCGAAGTACTGGATATGGTTCTTGCAAAGGACCTTCATATTGGCCTTGATGACCTCGGAATAGTAGGCGACGACCGGGCAGTTGTAGTGGTTGGCAGTGTTCTTCTCCTCGATGTTGTAGGACTGGCAGGGATAGAAGATGAAGGGAACGCCCTTGTCGATCAGGTTCTGCACATGTCCGTGCATGATCTTGGCCGGGAAGCAGACGGTATCGCTAGGAATCGTCATCTGGCCGCTCCGGTAAAGCTTGGAAGAGGAAGGATCGGAAAGGATGACCTGGAATCCGAGATCGTGGAACAGGGTATACCAGAACGGAGTCATCTCGTAGAAGCTAAGTCCCATCGGGAAGCCGACCTTTCCCATCGGATAAAGGGAAGGATCGCTAAAAGAATCATCATAGGACCTTAACAGGCGGTTCTTGAAAGCATAAAGGTCCAGGGTGTTATCGATCCTGGTCTTCTTCTTGAGCGGCTTCTCGCAGCGGTTTCCGCCGATGAAGACGCGGTGGTCGTCGAACAGGGAGATGGAAAGACGGCAGTGGTTCTGGCAGCCCTGGCATAAGACGCTGGAGACCTTCCTGTGGAAATTGTTCAAGGCCTCCTTGGTAAGGATCGAGGACTTCTCGATCTTCAGGCTGGAAGCATCCAGAGCTGCACCATAGGCACCCATCAGTCCGGCGATATTGGAACGGATGACGTTCACGCCGAGCTCTTTCTCGAAGGCGCGGAGAACGGCATCGTTCAGGAACGTTCCACCCTGCACGACGATCTTGGTCCCGAGCTGGGACGGGGAGGAGCAGCGGATAACCTTGTAGAGGGCATTCTTGACGACGGAGATAGAAAGGCCGGCAGAGATGTCGTTGACGCTAGCTCCGTCCTTCTGCGCCTGTTTGACGGAAGAGTTCATGAAGACGGTGCAACGGGATCCGAGGTTGACAGGGCGTTTGGCAAGAAGAGCCATCTTGCTGAAATCCTCGATGGAATACCCTAAAGACCTGGCGAAGGTCTGCAGGAAGCTTCCGCATCCGGAAGAGCAGGCTTCGTTGAGGAAGATATCATCGACGACTCCGTTCTTGATACGGAAGCACTTGATGTCCTGGCCGCCGATATCGATGATGAACTGGACGTCGGGAAGGAAGTGCTTGGCCGCCTTGAAATGGGCCATCGTCTCGACGATTCCGTGGTCGAGAGAGAAGGCGTTCTTGGCAAGGTCCTCTCCGTATCCGGTAGCACTTGCTCCGGCGATATAGGCACCTTCTCCCAGTTTCCCGTAGATATCGAGAAGCATCTTCTGGAGCAGGGCGATTGGATCTCCCTGGTTAGACTGGTAATCCGAATAACGGATATTCTTTTCCTTGTCGACAAGGACCAGCTTCAGAGTAGTCGATCCGCTGTCGACGCCAAGATAAAGAGGTCCTTTGTAGCCGTCAAGAGGAAGGACAGGGACAAAGTCCTTGTCGTGCCTGGTCCGGAAGGCCTCATATTCCTCATCGTTCCGGAAAAGAGGTTCGATATAGGCGAAGTTCTCGTTGTTCCTGTAGTTTTCTACCTTGGAGAGGATGGAGTCGAGATCCACGTTCTTGTCCTTCCTCGCCAGAAGGGCAGCACCGATAGCGACAAAATAAAGAGAATTCTCCGGTAATGTACCCTTGATCTTCAGGGTATCATCGAAAGCCTTCCTTAGCTCCGACATGAAGGTAAGAGGACCACCCAGGTACAGGACGTTTCCGCCTATCTCTCTTCCCTGGGCAAGGCCGGCAATCGTCTGGTTGACGACCGAGTAGAAGATGCTTTCCGCAATGTCTTCCTTCCTGGCTCCCTGGTTGAGGAGCGGCTGGACATCCGTCTTTGCAAAGACACCGCAGCGGGAAGCAATCGTATAAATCCGCTCATGGCTCTTTGCCAGCTTGTCCATGTCTTCGATCTTGACGTTCAGAAGGGAGGCCATCTGATCGATGAACGCACCTGTGCCTCCGGCACAGGTTCCGTTCATACGGACCTCGAATCCGTCGGTCAGGAAAAGGATCTTGGCATCCTCTCCGCCAAGCTCGATGATGCCGTCGGTCTTAGGGAAATACTTCAGGGTCGTCTCTCTGGTTGCATATACTTCCTGGTAGAACGGGAAATGGCAGCCTTCCGCAATACCCATACCGGCCGAACCGGTAAACGCAAGCGGAACGTTCTTCATTCCCTTAAGAGGACCGTTCTGAAGGTCGGAAAGAACCTTTCCGAGCTTCTCGCTGATCCTGGAGAAATGTCTTTCATAGGAGGAATACAGGAGATTCCCCTTTTCATCAAGGACAACTGCCTTGATCGTCGTAGAACCAATGTCGATACCAACAGAAACCATGGTTTTCAATCCTCCTTCTTGTCGGAACCAGTCTTCGGATCAGAGAAGTCGATGATGCCGCCCTTGATATCCTCCGGGGTGAGAGGTTTGGAAGTATCCGGAGTTTTGGCTTCCGGCTTCTTCTTCCGGTAGACATAGTAATCGCTGTCTTTGGAAACGGGGGTGAGGAACAGATCCTGGTCGTTGGTCCCGGCCTTTTCGGCAGAGACGAAGGGACCATGGAGAAGAGTCTCCGCACCATGGAGGTAAGGCTCCGAAGAAAAGGTCACATGAATCGTGGAAAGAAGCGGGCGGGGAAGGCGGCTTAGAAGAAGCGGAGAAAGCTCGTCCAGGGAAAGATAGCAGTTCCGCAGGGCAAAGTAATTCAGGAAGAGGCCTAGGAGGAAGGAAAGGAGTGCAGGCATGATGCAGAGAAGGGAGAGGAGATAGGGATTGTCCATATTCTTGTTCAGGTTCACGAAGAGGAAGGAAAGGAGTGCATATAGGACCGTGTAGGAAAGGTAGTAAGGCCAGTTCTTCTTCAGGACATGCAGAAGAAGCTCCGGTTCCAGAGGCCGGCGCAAAGAGCCACGTCCCAAAGCTCTTGCCTGGGAAGCGGAGAGATTGAGATCGATATCCGGAAGGACGGTGTGGGCAAGGTAATGATTGGAAAGTCCCTGATCGATGAAGACGAAGAGGAAGAAGAAAGTAGGAAGGAAAAGGCTGGCCGAGAAGAAAACCGTAAGAGGCTGGGAAAGAGAAGAAAGGTTATTCCCGATAACCTGATAGAGTTCGGTAAGGGAGGCAGCCTGGTTGTTGAAAGTCGCAAGCAGAGTCTTATAGGCATCGCTGGCCCCTGCAAAAGGAGTGCACATCTGCTGGAAGAAGAGGGAGAAGAAGACGCTTGTCGCAACCGCAATCAAGAAAGAATAGAAGAAGGAAGAGAAGATGCCGAAGATACCGCCCTGGGCACTGGTAAAGAAGGCCTTATAGCCGTCTTTGTAAGTCAGTCCGCCGTTTGTCGCCTGGAACACCTTGTTCCGGATTCTTTTCTCGACGATGTAGAACATCGGAAGGACGAAATAGGAAAAGAAAAGAAGCAGGAACGAAAGGGTATAAGTCTTATAAGAGGCTAGGACGGAACCGGCAAGCAAGGCAATCTCGACGATTGCCGGAAGAAGCAGGAGAAGCAGATCGAACAAGGTATCCTTCGGCGAGAATTTTTTCGCCGGAGAGGGTGACTCTTTTATCTTTTTATTGACCATGGCATTTTTTCTTTCTTTGCTACCCTGATATTGTAACAGGCTTAGGCTGAAATTTTAGGGGGAAAGGAATACAATTTTCCGGTAAGGGAAAAATGAAGAACCCTATTTCTTCGGGTTCTTTCCTTCCGCAACCTTGGTGGCCCAGTCCAATCTATCCTTGTACCGGTCCGACATCGCCTTCAGCTGACGGACGAGGGATTCCGTATCCTCGTGGCGGATCGAGGTAACATCATCCTGTTCCGCTAGGACAATCGTCTTCTTCAGTTCCTTCAGAGGGAGGAACCATTCCCCCTGTTTCTTCTCCTGCAAAGAGCTTGGAACGATCAAGGAGTTGTTGAAGACGACAACGCTGAAGAAATACTTCTGTTCCGGAGGAAGCTTCACTTCCCTGGTCAGCATCGCCGTCCTTCTTCTCTGCTCCTGGATAGGATTCGTAATCTTGTCGGAAGACTCCCCTTTCTTATGCTGAAGGAAGAGGAAGGAGTCTTCCCCGTTTCCGTATACGCCCCCTTCCGCAAGGAAGTCCTGAATAAGATACATATACTTGTCGGCGCAGAGGATATGGTCGAAATGGGTAGGGGTCCTGGAACCTCCCAGATACACTTCGACGTCATTGAGGAGCAGCTGGTCGTTCTCTTCGGCATAGTCGGAAAGGACATGGTAAACGGCCTTCGGAAAAAGCTTCTTTTCGATTGCCTTATGGATGTTCGGGAAGAAGAAAGCAAGAACGAGAAGAACAGCTACCAGAATTACGATGAGGAAAAACAGGAAGGGTTTCAAGAGCGTTACTCCTTGATGCAGTCCAGGGCGACATCCATCATGTGGGTAAGACCGGTCTGGCGCTGCTTGGCAGTAGTCTCTTCATGGGTAAGGAGGGAGTCGCTGATAGTAACGATGGATAAAGCCTCCTTGCCAAGGTCTGCCGCTGTCGTGAAGAGGGCATAGCTCTCCATCTCCACAGCCTGCATTCCCATATGGGCCCATCTCTTCCACTTGGATTCCGGATCGTTGTAGAAATGGTCGGAAGAGAAGACCTGCCCGACCTTGTAACGGTATCCGTGCTTTTCAGCGGAAAGAGCGGCTGTCTTCAGAGTAGAGAAGTCGGCAACGGCACTGAGGGTTCCGTTATCCGGAATGTCGTACTGGCAGGCCCAGTTGCTGTCCGTAGAAGCACCGGAAGCCAGGACGATATCGAAGAGCTTCAGATCCGGCTGGATAGAACCGGCAGTCCCGAAGCGGATGATTCTGTCGACATGGAAGAACTTGAAGAGTTCGTAGGAATAGATGCCGATGCTCGGCATTCCCATTCCGTGTCCCATGACACTGACTTTCTTCCCGTTGTATGTGCCGGTGAAAGCGAGCATCCCGCGGACGCCGTTGACCTTCTTCACATCCTTCAGATAATTTTCGGCAACAAACTGTGCCCGCAGCGGATCGCCGCTCATCAGGACGGTCTTTGCAAAATCGAATTCTCCTGCTTCGTTATGCGGAGTGGCCATAATATCTGCCTCCTTGTTAACTATCTACTATGATACCTTTTTTAAGCCCGGAATAAAAACGAAAAGCCGCCCCCGGAGGAGCGGCGGTTCTACGCCATGATCTGGTTCCGGAAGACCTTCTCGAATTCGTCGTTCTTGACGTTGTCCATGATACCGGAATGGGCAATCGTGACCCGCCCCGTCTCTTCGCTTACGACGATGGTGATGGAATCCGTGATTTCGCTAAGTCCTAAGGCAGCCCGGTGCCTAGCACCGAACTTCCCGACGACTGCCTTGGTCGACGGCGGATAATAGACGGCAGCAGCAACGATCGTATCCCCGCGGACGATGATGGCTCCGTCATGGAGACGGGTGCCTTCGAAGAAGATGGTTTCCACGATTTCCGGAGTGAAGGGGGTATTGATGATCGTTCCGGATTTCATGAAGTCATCCAGCGGAGTCTGTCTTTCGAAAGTGATAAGGGCACCGACCCGGTTCTCGGACAGCCATTTGACAGCCGTCACGACATTTTGGACAAGCTTTTCCTTATCGATTTCCTTTCCTGTGGTCTGCTTGTTCTTCTCAGACTTCAGGGGAATAGCTACATACTTCCTCAGGATTCCGGAATTGATGAAAGAGAAGACAACGGTTCCAAGAAGAAGGAAACTCAAAGACACTATCTTCAGGCTTCCAAGGTCGAAAACGGAAGCAAGAATATAAATCGCAAGAAAGATGGCATCATAGGTCCATACGAATACTCGGTTGATTTTCCAGGCAAAGAAGCCAATGCAAATAACAAGAAAAGCAACGGACAATATAAAATCGATGACAAAAGACAGGGAACTGAAGTCACCGATAAGGAAGCTCTGACTAAGTAACACTTTATCCATTTTAGCCTTTCTTCAGGAAAGAAACCTCTTTGCAAACCTCGATATAATTATAAGAAGTTTCTTCTGGAATGAAAAGGAGGAATAGGAGGTTTTCGGGAATAAAAGTGCGGAATCAGGACTACCGGAGGGAAGAAACAATTTCGTCCGCCATCTTTCCAAGGACTTCCCGGTCTTTTTCCGTAAGGGCAGAAAGGATCGTCAGGTCCGTCGGAAGAATCTTCATGCCGGGAACCGTAGACAGCTTCTCCTTCATCAGCTTCATCTCGACCGGTGCCCAGGTGCCGTTGGCAACAAGGCTTACCTTCCTGTTCTTCAGCCCCATTCTTAGGATATCCGTCAGATACGTATCCATCTCTGGATAAAGGGTGAGGTTATAAGTCGGTGCAAGAAGGACAAGGTTTGAGACACGGAAGGATTCCCCTACCGCTTCTCCCATCCCGCTCCGGCATAGATCCAGGACATGGATGTCCTTCATTCCTCTTTCCCCGAGCATCGAGGCAAGAAGCCTGGCGGCGTTTTCCGTGTTTCCGTACATGGAGCAGTAGAAAAGGCTGGCTGCCTTTTCTTCCGGGGAATAAGTCGACCAATGCTGGTACTTATCGAGGATATACGGGATATCCTTTCTCCAGATAGGTCCATGCAGAGGAAGGATCATCTTGATTGAGGAAAAGGGAAGCTTCTTGAAAGCCATCTGGACCTGGGCTCCGTATTTTCCGACGATGTTGGCATAGTAGTTCCTGGCGCTCTCCAGGTACCGGGAAGAAAAGTCCGTATCGTCTGCAAAAAGGTTCCCGTCCAGCGTGTTGAAAGTCCCGAAGGCATCGGCAGAGAAAAGAAGGCCGTCCTCCTTCTCGAAAGTCATCATTACCTCCGGCCAGTGGACCATCGGAGTTAGATAGAAGGAAAGGGTATGTTTTCCAAGGGAAAGAACGTCCCCTTCCTTGACGGCAACAGTCTTTCCGGTAAGATCGAGCTTGGGGAAGAACTGGGAGAGGAAAAGAAGGGCTTTGCTGTTGGAGACGATCCTGGTCTCCGGATGCCTTAAAAGAACTTCCCCGATGTTGTAGGCATGATCCGGTTCCATATGGTTGATGACAAGGTAATCGAGCTTCCTTCCCGAAAGCCCGGCTTCCAGGTTCTCCAGGAACTGCTTGGATACATCCTGGTCGGCTGTATCTAGGAGGCATGTCTTTTCATCCAAAAACAGGTAGGAATTGTAGGAAACGCCGTTAGGAATAGAAATCGTCGACTCAAACTTGTCGATCTTCCTGTCGTCTGCTCCGATATAGAGAAGACCCTCTTCGATCCTGCGGATGATATCCATAAACATGTGCTCCTTTTCTATGCAGGATTATTCTATACCGGATTTATTTCTTTTCCACAAAAAGGCTTTGTTCCAGTTCGTTAGGAAGATGCGAATAGTCTTCAAAGGATAAGAAGAGGCTTTTTTCTCCGCTGCCCAGTCTTCTTGCAAGAAGAAAGAAGCCGGAGTCTTTTGCATCCAGGAGCTCTTCCTCTCTTCCGGAGAGGAAGAGGGTGCATTCCGGAAGAAGGCCGGTCTCAAGAAGGGAGGGCATATCTTCTGCTACCCTGAAGGAAGCAAGGAGAGAAGGAGGAAGAAGCTGTCCGTTCTTCTCTTTTCCGTACGGGGAAAGAAGGAAGAGAGGAAGCTCTGCCTCTTCCGCTCTTCCTAGGAACTCCAGTAGACCGGGGCAAAGCGGAATCTTTTTCTCCTCTGCCAGCTGGAAGAACAGGTCTTCTTCCTCCTTATGGTATTCTTCCAAGGCTTCTTTCCTGTCTCTCCTTCCGGAAAGGGAGAGAAGAAGCTGATCCTTCTCCTCTTTCGGAAGATAAGCGTCTTTTCCGCTTCTGTCCGTATGGAACTCCTTCTCAACAAGACGGGAGAAAGCAAGCTTTCTGCACTCTTCCTCCATCAGCAAAGAAGAAAGAGCGAAAAGAAGCATCGGCTTGAAGCGAAGGGTTGTCTTTGCCTTCGGGAAGCAGGAATCGTATGTTTTCTTCAGGTCCTGATAGGTAAGATGGGTATAGATGCTGGTCGTCGACAGGGAGGCATGCCCCAGAAACTCCTGTATGGTCCTAAGATCCGCTCCGTTGTTCAACAGCTCCGTAGCAAAGGAATGACGGAGCATATGGGGATGGAGAGCCAAGGAAAAACCGGATTTCCTAGCCGAAGAGGAGACAATCTTCTCCAGCCCGCGGTTGGTCAGCTGCTCTCCCCTGTAATCCAGGAAGACAAGATCCGTCTTCCGGCCTTTTAGAAGCAACGGATAAAGGACAGTCCTATAGGAGAGAAGAGCATTCCGGCAGGAGTCATTGAAAGGAACGATCCGTTCCTTCCTGCCTTTGCCTAGGATCCTAAGAGTCCTTGCGGAGAAGTCGATCTGCTTCCAGGTGAGGTTAATAACCTCGCTTGCTCTTAGCCCGGAGGCAAAGAGGATTTCCAGGATCGCCTGGTCCCTTTTGGCAAGCCTGTCCTCTCTTTTCAGATTTCCGTCTAGAAGCATGTTTGTTTCCTTCTCGGACAAGAAATCCGGAAGCTTCTTTCCGGTCTTCGGCAAAGAGACAAGCTCGAAAGGATTGTCTTTGCTCTTCCCTTCCTTTACGAGGTAGCGGTAGAAATGCCGCAATGCGGAAAGAGCCCTCTTCAGAGAGGTCTTGGAAATACTGTTCCGGCTTTCCCGGGCGAGGTATTTCCGGATCAGGTGCCTGTCTACATCCTTCTTGCTCCTGTCCTCCTCCTTGAGGAAGAGGAGAAAGCCGGCAATATCGCTACTATAGCTCTCCGCAGTCTTAGGGGAATAATCCTTTACGGAAACAAGGTATTCCTGAAAATCCATCAGATCCTGGTCGGAGAGGATTTCGGCACGGCATTTCTGCTTCCCCATGGATCAGGCCTTGTCGAGAAGGGATAGGACCATATCTGGCGAGGCATCGCTTGGCATACGCCAGTCGCCTCTCGGAGACAGAGAAAGAGAACCTACTTTCGGGCCATCCGGCAGACAGCTTCTCTTGAACTGGCTGTGGTAGAAGCGGAGATAGAAGTTCTTGAGAGCCTTTTTGCTTTCTTCTTTCGACAAGGCCGGATAGGCAACCAAGGAAAGAGCAAGGACCGTAGCCGGGTCTTCCCCGTAGCGGAGCGTATGGAAAAGATAGAAGTCGTTCAAGTCGTACTTGCCGATCACTTCCTCGGTCTTCTGCTCGATCGTATCCTTGCTCGTCGGAACAAGTTCCGGAGTGATCGGGGTATCGATGATGGAAAGAAGGATTTCCTCCAGCTTCCTGTCCTTGGCAAACTGGCTGTATGCCTTCACAAGGTATTTCACAAGGGTCTTCGGAATGCTGCAGTTGACTCCGTACATGGACATATGGTCGCCGTTATAGGTGCACCACCCAAGCGCAAGCTCGGAAAGGTCTCCGGTTCCGACGACTAATCCCTGCCGCATATTGGCGATATCCATCAGGATATAGGTCCTCATACGGGCCTGGGCATTCTCGTAGCAGGTGTCCTTCTCCCCTTCATAGGCGAGAGGATGGCCGATGTCCTGAAGATGCTTCTTGACCGTAACGCCGATTGGTACCTCATGTATTTCATCCACGGACAAAGCCTTCATAAGGGCAATAGCATTCTTCTTTGTCCTAGAGGAAGTTGCACCCTTTGACGGAAGCGTATATCCGAGGATCTTGATGGAAGGCTCGATCTTTCTTGCCTCTGCCATAACCAAAAGGGCAAGAGTCGAATCCAGTCCGCCAGAAACACCGATCACCAGGTTCTTCAGCCCGGTCTTCCTTACTCTGGTGACTAGGCCGTTGGCCTGGATAGAAAGGATGCTTTCTGCTCTCTTGCGGAGTTCGTTCTCATCCTTCGGGACGAAGGGGAAAGGATCTACGGCAAAGCCGTCCTTCTTCATCCGGGAAGCAAAGTCATCGACGGTCGGTTCATATCCGCCAAACGGGGAAACAGCAACAGGGACCCGGACATAGGAGGAGTCATAGGCTCCGAACGTATTCTGGTGTCTTCTGTCGTGCTCGCTTTCGGACAAGGAGATAAGGGCTCTTGTAACACACGGCGATTCCTTGGGGAAGTTCGTCTCGGCAAGAAGCCTGCCGTTCTGGGCGATCAGGCTGTGGCCGCTGAAGACCAAATCCGTGCTGCTTTCCGAAGTACCGCTGGAGACATAGAGGTAGGCGGAATAAAGCTTTGCACTCTGCAGAACGACCAGGCTTCGGCGGTAATCCGCTTTTCCGATGATCTCATCGGAAGCGGAAAGGTTGACCAGGATATTGGCTCCGCCGATTGCCATATGGTTGGACGGGGCATCCGGAACCCAGAGGTCCTCGCAGATCTCGGCACCGATTACGGCTGAGGATTTGCTGTCCTCGAAAAGAAGATCCGTACCGAAAGGCACTTCCTCTTTTCCAAGAAGCACGTGCTGGGATCTAATGTCTTTGCCGCTTAAGAACCATCTCTCTTCGTAGAATTCAGAGTAGTTCGGAATATTGCTTTTCGGAACAATGCCGCAGACCTTTCCGCCGGAAAGGAAAGCAGCCGTATTATAAAGGCCGTTCTGGAACCTTAGAGGAAGACCGACGACAGCCGTGAATCCTTCTTTCCCCTTGGTTGCTTCGGCAAGCTGGAGAAGGGAAGCGGCGGCTTCGTCAAGAAGTGCGTCCTGCTGGAAAAGATCTCCGCAGGTATAACCGGTAAGGGAAAGCTCCGGAAAGACAAGAAGGGTGGCCTTCTTCTCTTCCAGGATTACTTCCTTTATCTTCCTGGCATTGAAGGAAACATCGCCAACGGCAAGCGGCATAACCGCTGTACCGACTAGGATCCTGTTGTTCTTCATCTTTCTTCCTCCTTTAGCTTTGCAAGGATTTCTTCGGGAACCATCTCTTTCAGGCTCTTATAGTCTTTTTTTAGATATGCGGATCTGGCCTTGGTAGAGGAAATCCCCTGGCATTCAAGGGGTGATTCCACCAATGTCATGAAAGGCCGGAGGCTTGCTAGGAAGGAATCCTTGGCGATGATCTTCTCCGTATCCTTTCCGCTTCTAGAAAGGACAACGAATCCGAATTCCTTCCCGATCTCGGGAAGGTGTTTCCAGACAGTCTCCAGCTCCATAAGCTTGTCGCTTCCGAAGAGGAGGGAATATCTTTTTCCTGTCTCCTTGAAGATCTTTTGCAAGGTATCGTAAGTGCGGGGCTGTCTTTCTTCCTGGAGTTCTCCGGAATAGACTTTCATCCAATGCCTAGAGGCAGAAAGAGCAAGAAGCATCGCAAGACGTTCTTCTTCCGAAAAGGCAAAATCCTTTCCTTCCGTCTTCTCGATGTAATGGCTTTTCGAAGGAACGAAGAGGACTTCCGAAAGGGATAGGTCTTTCCTTGCCTTGTCTGCCGATAGGAGATGGCCGATAGTCGGCGGATTGAAGGCACCGAAGAAGGCCAGCCCGTCAGGCTTAATCGTGGAGAAGTGTTCCTCCATGGAGGTCTTCATACATCTTTTCCCGGTTCTGATAGACCTTTTCGGTCATATCGACATAATGCTGATGCGGAAGCTGCGGACGGAGTTCGCTCTCCCAGACATGTCTTTCCAGCTGGTTCTTGATGTATTCCTTCTTCTCCGGAATAGAAGGCATGTGCTGGACGAGCTTCCCATCGACAAGGAACGGAACAAGCAGCTTCTCGACACGGATAGGAAGGATGGTTCTTCTCCTGGTGAAGGCATCCGGATTGAGGTCGACGATCGTGATCGGCTTTCCTTCCTCGATGACTTCGTCATCCGCGGAGATGACGTCGCACTGTCCCTTGTCTTCGGAATCGAAGATACGCCAGGCCATAAGCTTGCCCGGGATGATTGCCTTGGAGCTGGAATCGGAAGTCTTCATCTTCGGAGTATAGGTCCCGTCCTGGTTCTTGATGGCAACCAGCTTGTAGACTCCTCCGAAAACAGGATCCGTTGCCGAAGTGATCAGGTTCTCTCCGACGCCATAGGAATCGAAGTGGGCATCCTCATAGATCTCCATATCGGCAATCTTCTTCTCATCCAGGGAGTTAGAGGCGACAAGCTTGATATAAGACTTGCCTTCCTTGTCCAAAGCCTTCCTAAGCTTCTTGTATTCCCGGGCAAGGTCTCCGGAGTCGATACGGGCAGACTTGACTCTCTTGGTAGGATCATCCGGATATTTCTTGATCATCTCGTTATCAATCTGGATCAGATCCGGAAGTCCCTGCTTGAAGATGGAATACGTATCCAGAAGAAGGGAGACGTTGTTCGGATAAGTCTCCGCAAAGGCGCGGAAAGCATCCAGCTCCGTCGGGAAGAACTCGACAAAGCTGTGGGCGACCGTTCCGACAGCCTTGACGTCGCTGCCGTACTTCATTTCGGCAAGGCAGTCTGCCGTACCGATGCAGCCGCCTAGAATCGCCGCATAGGCGCCTTCGTTGCCAGCGGATTCTCCCTGTGCACGACGGGTTCCGAATTCCATGACCTTCCTCGGGGTATGGGTAGCAAGACCCGAAATACGGGTAGCCTTCGTAGCAATCAGGGAATGGAAGTTCATCGTCTGGAGGAGATAGGTCTCAATCAGGATCGCGCCGACCATATCGCATTCGATACGGACCATCGGAACCTGCGGATAGCAGACAGTCCCTTCTTTCATCATATAGACATCTCCGCCCCATTTGTAGGTGCTGAGATAGTCGCAGAATTCCTCGCTCATCCCTTTCGTCCTGAGCCAGAGAAGGTCCTTCTTCGTGAAGTGGTAGTTGAGGAGGAATTTGACGAGCTGTGCCTGGCCGCAGGAGATGGAGTATCCGAGGCTGTCCGGATTCTCCCGGAAGAACATATCGAAGACCATCACGGTATCCTTGTATCCGTGAAGGAAAAGGCAGTTGGCCATTGTGAACTCGTAAAAGTCCGTTACCATCGCTGGGTTGTCGTAGTCTTCATCCGGAACGTAAGGTTCGACTTGGATAGACGGCTTTTGATTCTTTGCCATAGCAAACAAGGCTCCTAACATTGCGACTCAATTATAACGCAAAGGAGGAAAAGAAAGAAAAAGCCGCTTTCCCTTTTTTGGGAAAGCGGCTTCTAGATTACTTATCCTTCTCGGGCTTGGCGGCTTCTTCCTCGAGATGGTCGAACGGATGTTCCGGATCGACGATCTTGGCCATGAAATGGCACTTCGGGAAAGCAGAGCAGCCGACGAAGTCCTTGCCCCAGCGGCTCTTCTTCACAATCAGGTGTCCCTTATGGCAACGTGGGCAGAGAGGAGCATCTTCCGGAATGACGACCGGCTTCTTCTCCCTGGTGATGGCATTGCCAGCCTTATCTTCCATGTAGTTGCACTTCGGATAGTTCGAGCAGCCAAGGAAGTCTCCCTTCTTGGAGTGGCGCTTCACAAGCGGAGAACCGCACTTCGGGCAGACCTTGCCTTCGACGACTTCCGGCTTCTCCTTCTCGATGTAGTTGCACTTAGGATAATTCGAGCAGCCGACGAAATCACCGAACCTTCCGTGCCGGATAACAAGCGGTGCACCGCACTTCGGGCACGTTCTTCCAACTTCGACAGGTTTGACCTTCTCCATCGTCTTGTCGGCTTCTTCGAAGAGCTTCTCGAACTCGTTCCAGAACGTTGCGAGGAGTTCCTTCTCCTTGACGTTTCCGGAAGCAATCTCATCGAGCTTGTTCTCCATTTCGGCCGTATACTTCACATCCATGTACTTCGGGAAGTATTCTTCCAGCTTGTCGGAAGTAAGCATTCCCTGTTCCGTCGGAACGAGGGATCCCTTCTGGTTCTCGACATACTTTCTCTTGTCGTCCTGGAGGGCAGAAATGGTCGGGGCATAGGTAGAAGGCCTGCCGATTCCGTTGTCCTGCATAAGCTTGACGACCTTGCCTTCGTTGTAACGGGCAGGGGCCTTGGTGAAATGCTGGGTCTTCTCGCTCTTGATGAGGGTTAGCTTATCCCCTTCCTTGAGTTCCGGAAGCTCCTGAACTTCGCTCTTGGTTTCGAACTTCCCGTAGATCTTGCTGTAACCTTCGAAGACGTTATGGCTGGTGGAGCAGGAGAACTGGTAGTCGCCATTTGTCAGAACAACGCTCTCGACCTCATCGACACGGGCCTTCATCAAAGAAGAGAGGGCTCTGGCATAGATGAGGGAATAGAGCTGGTATTCATCCGTGCTCAAGAACGGCTTGACCTTCGCCGGAGTAAGGGTAAGATCCGTCGGACGGATAGCTTCATGGGCGTCCTGCGTATTGGCATTAGCCTTCTGCATATGGGTGTGTCCGACATATTCCTTTCCGTATTCGGCCTGGATGAAGGAGAAAGCAGCATTCGTGAATTCACCGGAAAGTCTTGTGCTATCGGTTCTCATATAGGTGATAAGACCGGTGGAGTTCCCATCGATTTCTTCGCCTTCGTAGAGCTTCTGGGCAATTCCGGCAGTTCTCTTGGTCGTGAAGTGGAACTGGCTGTAGGCAGCCTGTTCCATAGTGGCCATCGTGAACGGTGGGAACGGCTCCTTCGACTTCTGCTCCGTCTTGACGGAGGAGACATCGAATTCCGGAGTCAGGGCATCCAGGATCTTCTGGGCTTCTGCTTCGGTCTTGATGTCGAGCTGCTTGACGGGCTTTCCCTGGATGGCAGAGAGGTCGGCTTTGACTTCCTTGTTTCCGCTAGCGGCAAGAAGGGCATCGATCGTCCAATACTCTTCCGGCTTGAAAGCCTGGATTTCCTTCTCCTTCTCGACGATCAGCTTCAGAACGACGGATTGGACACGGCCGGCACTCCGGCTCTTGATCTTCTTCTGAAGAAGGGAGGAGAGGCGGTAGCCCATGATCCTGTCGATGATTCTTCTCGTCTCCTGGGATTTGACCAGGTTCATATCGATAGTACGGGGAGTCTTCAGAGCGGCCGTGATGCCGGACTTGGTGATTTCCTCGAAGTCGAGACGCTTCGTCGTCTCGACCGGAAGATCGAGAACCTGTGCCAGATGCCAGGCAATAGCTTCTCCTTCGCGATCAGGATCGGTTGCAAGATAGATCGTGTCGGCCTTCTTTACGGCGGCCTTCAGTTCCTTGACTGTCGCCTTCTTGTCGTCAGGGATGAAATAAGTCGGTTTGAAGTTATCGGCGATATCTACGCCGAGTCCCATCTTGCCCGTGCTTGCAAGGTCACGGATGTGGCCTTTCGAAGCAAGAACGGTATATTCCTTTCCTAAGAAACGGTTGATGACTTCGCTTTTATGCGGGGATTCGACAATGATCAGGTTCATACTTCTACCTCCTGTCCTATTTTTCACGGAATAGCGAAACTATTATTGAAAGGGAGAGGACAAAAGTCAAGAATACTTTTTCTCCTATCCTTTAATAAGGATAGGATTTTTTATCTAGACAGGTCGGCTTTTTCCTTCAATGCCGAAATGATGTCATCCACTCCTAAAACACTTCTCGCCCCATCCTGTATCAAAGAATTCGTCAGATCATCTCCGGTGACATTGCAAGGCAATGCCAAAACCTCTTTGTTGAAATCCAGTGCATACTTAACGCTCACGGAAGTCCCGCTCTTGTTTTTCCCGCCACCAACCATCAGCACGTCGCTAAACGCCGCCAGAAGCCGGTTACGGAAAAGGAAGTTCTGGGGCTTCGCTTCTTCGGCAAGGGGATATTCGCTGATGATGAGGCCTTTCCCCTGTTTGGCCAGCTTATAGAGATCTTCATTCGTCGTAGGATAGGGATTGTCGATGCCCGATCCCAGAATCCCGATGTATTTCCCGCCGCAGGCAAGTGCCGCCCGCATACCGGAAGCATCTACTCCGATTGCCATTCCGGAAACAACGACGATTTTGTTGTTGAGTCTCTTCTCTGCTTCTGCTAACAGGGAATAGACCTTCTCCGTTTGATAGAGGCTTGGATGCCTGGTCCCGACCACCGTAAGGCGGTACTTCTCCAGAAGCAGGCTCTTGTCTCCATAATAATAGAAAAGGAAAGGCGGTTGGGAGATAGTCTTCAGAAACTCCGGATAATCCGGATCGACCAGCGTAACGAAGTTGGCTTTTGTCTTATCGATAGCTTCCTTCTTCTCCTCATCCTTTATCGGCTCCTTCTTTTTGATGGCTTCATAGACCTTCATCCAGTCTCCTTTGTACTTGAACGAAAGCGTCAATAGAATCTCACGAGCAGTTACCATGAAAATTCCCTCCGACATATCTCTAGCCGGAAAAGAATGTTTTTACGGGGAGAAAAGAAAAAATCCTGTTTTATTCAAACAGGGTTTCCTGGATTTCTCCGCTGACCATGGACTTGATCGGTTCGAAAGTCATCCGATGTACGCCCTGGATAGGACCGTACTTTTGGATAGCCTCAAGATGCATTTTTGTCCCGTACCCTTTGTTCTTGCCAAAACCGTATTCCGGATACTTCTTATCCAGCTCCATCATATAATCATCTCTTGTTACCTTGGCAAGGATGCTTGCCGCGGAAACGGACTGGCTTGTAGCATCTCCCTTAGGAATTGAGAGAAGCGGAATCGTCGTATGCAGTTTCATATAATCCGTAATGATGTAATCTACTTCCTGCTTCTTCAGAATCTCTCCAAGGGCTTCTTCCATACCCTTCCTGTCTGCTTCCAGAATATTGATTTTATCAATGACTTCCACCGGGATAAGAAGGACAGAGTAGCACAAGGCTTCTTTCTTGATCTCGATTGCCAGTTCTCTTCTTTCTTTATCCGTCAGCTTCTTGGAATCGTTGATCCGGGGGTCTTTGAAGTCCGGCCTAAGGACGACCCCGGCACAGGAAACAGGGCCGGCAAGCGGTCCTCTGCCGGCTTCATCGAAGCCGGCAATGAAGGAAAGCCTATTATCCGTTCTGATCCGGTCATCGAACAAAAACCGGTCCAGAGACAAGTTATTCTTCTTCATCTAAGGTATCTAGGGACATAGGTCCGATAAGACCGTTCCGGAAATCCGTCAGGACTAAGATCCTGGCACGGTCTACGTCCGGCAAAGATCCCTTCAGGACCATCCCTCTCCTTATGGCAACAGCAGTGAAGAAATCTTCGTCCGTGCCGTCAAGCTTGACTCCGTAATGGGATTCATAAAGCAATCCGTATCTCTCCCTTGTCA
This sequence comes from Bacillota bacterium, assembly GCA_023459795.1. Classification (GTDB taxonomy): domain Bacteria; phylum Bacillota_I; class Bacilli_A; order RFN20; family CAG-288; genus Enterosoma. The sequence continues at coordinate 19,663 of JAEWSP010000016.1, read as the reverse complement.
GATCTAGAAGATAATCGGAAAGAGCCAGAAGCGGTATCGCTTCCTGCTTGACGGAGCCAAGAAGCGCAAGCTTTGCAATGACATTCTTGTCTTCGTAGTTCGGTTCCAGGATTCCAGGGGCATCATAGATAAAAACCTTATCCGTGACCTTGATCAGAGGCTCATCCCTCGTCTTTCCAGGCCTGTTCTCGACAGCTGCCTTCTTGGCACCGGACAAAGAATTGATCAAAGTCGATTTGCCGACATTCGGAATCCCTAAAACGATATAGGTCTTGCTAGGAACCGGAAAGCCAAGCCTTTCATAACGGTTATCCTTGGAGGTCTTCAGAGAAGACAGGTATTTGACGATAGGATGGACGGAAGCCTTGTTCCTAAGGTCGTATCCGAACGCTTTGACTCCCTTCTTCTCGTATTTCTTCCGGGCTCTTTCAAACTGAACCGGATCGGCAATGTCCGCTTTGGAGAGGAGGAAGACCTTGGCTTTTCCGGACGTGATCTTATCCAGGTAATCCGGAAAAGAAGAGAAGGGAGCACGGCTGTCTCCTATCTCGATGACTCCGTCGCAATTGGCAAGCTTTGTTTCGATGGCGTTCCTAGCCTTCTTCATGTGGCCAGGGAACCAATGGATTTCCGGTTCTTTCATAATGGATATTATACGCTAAAACGGCTTGTTTCCGGAAAAGGATAAGGATAGAAAGCCATTCCGCCATTTTCCCAAAATATGAAACGCCTTTCATTCTCGTAGGAGGTTAAAATTGCGTTTTTTTAATATTTTTCCTATTTTTAGTTGATTCCTTATATATAATATGTTTTTAAGAACAAGGAATTCTTTCCCTTAAGTCTACGGGATTATGTTAGTTATTTCCTTTTTCTTATTACCTAAAAGGGGGGAGTGTATGAAACTGAAGGACAACATTAAATACTTCCGCAAGAAGGCCGGTATGACACAAAATGACCTTGCCGCCAAAATGAAGATGAAGCAGTACAACATCTCGGACTATGAGATCGGCCGCATCGAACCTAGCATCGATACCCTGATCAAGTTTGCAAATGTCTTTGGGGTCTCCATCGATTACCTTGTCGGAAAGAAAAAGACGCCGGTAATGGACGACCAGGTAGAAAAAGACGAAGAGAGCATCCTGCAGGAAATCAAAGCCGATCCGGATCTTATCCAGCTCTACATGCTTATCGGCAAGAAGAGCGGCAAAGACAAGAAGCGTCTCTTCCAGATTCTCAAGAGTGCCATCGATGTCTTTGACATCAAGGATGAGGATGCAAATGAAGAGAAAGTAGAAGATGGTGCGATCCCGCTTAGCGGTGCGCCAGTCCTCTGCAAGCCGGATTCTGCAGCCGTTCGGGCGCAGAAGCAATAAAAAAAGAAAAAGGCTTTTCCGCACCAGTGAAGAAGCCTTTTCTTGTTTTCTACAGTCCGCTGACGCGGTTCTGAATGAAAGAATCTACTTCGTTCTTCGGAATCCCGAGAACAATGCTGACTTCGTCATTGAAGACAGACTGAAGGGAGACGAGAAGCTTCCTGTCGGAATCAGAGAAAGGCTTGTTTTCCTTTTCCCGTTCCGCTTTATAGATGCGAAGACTTTTAATGGCTTTGCAAAGGTCTTTTCTTTTTCCACTCTGAATGATCAGCTGCGCATGGTTCTTCCTCTCCCTGGCATTCTGGTCATCAAAGGTATCTAGCAGATTCCAGGAATCAATAAGGTCGAGGCAATCCTTTTTGGACATGATAGGATGAAGAAGTGTCTCCTGATTGGAGAATGGGATAAAACACCTGTATTCCGGGGATTGGTCATAACTGAAGCAAGGAGCCAAAACAAGATAGGAAACGGGTCCGCTTCCAAAATCCTTGTTCGTTTTTGTTTCCACCCGATAAACCCTTCCATTCCGATCGATCACTTTATCTCCGACTTGAAACACGATGCTTCCCTCCTATCGGCCTTGAGGCAACTAATGGAATCAAACAGGAACAAGGAAAAACGGCACAGAAGGCTCTGATTTTCCTAGTCGTACCTCTCAAAGCATATTTAAATTATATCAAAAAATAAGAAAAAAGGCTAGTTTCTAAAAAGATAGCCTAGGAAGAAACAATTTTTAGGTGCTTCCTAAGTGGTTTTCTGCAATTCCGGTTTGGATAATCCCAAGGCTTATGTTTTGCCCGTTTTGTTCTTTTTTTCTTCCTTTTTCCATAGAAAAGAAACATTTCCCCCACTTCCTTTCTTTCCGTTTATGTTAGGATAGGAAAGCATTTCGGCAAACCCATTTCTATACACTTTACGAAGTGAATCGCTCCAGTTACGTCCGGAATCTTGATATTTTCATCTTTTTTCCTATCCTAATTAAAAACGCTTTACTTGAGAACTGGAACTTGTTTGGAGGTCCAAAGATATGAAACTACTATCGATTGCTGTCCCCAGTTACAACTCAGAGGCATATCTGAGCCGTTGCCTGGAATCACTTCTTTTAGGCGGAGAAAGAGTAGAGATCATCGTCATCGACGATGGTTCCAAAGACAAGACCGGTGCTATTGCTGATTCCTACAGTGCGAAATATCCGACCATCATCAAAGTAATCCATCAGGAGAACGGCGGACACGGAGAAGGCGTCAACCAAGGTCTTCTTCATGCTACCGGGCTTTATTACAAAGTCGTCGATTCCGACGATCTTCTGGATCCTGTCGGATACAAGAAGCTTTTGGACCAGCTGGAAGCTTTCCAGAAGAACAAGACTCTTCCGGATCTGGTCATTGCCGACTTCGTCTATGACCGTGACGAAGACGGAAAGAAGTCCCAGTATGTTTCCACCTTCTCCCAGTATTTCAAGCCAAACCAGATGATCACCTGGGACAATGTAAAGGATATGCATACGCATCATCTTCTTTTGATGCATGCCCTTTTCTATCGTAGGCAAGCCCTTTTAGAGAGCCATACCATCCTTCCCAAGCATTGCTTCTATGTAGACGATATCTTCGCCTACAAGCCGCTTCCTTACTGCAAGACCATCTACTGCCTTCCCTACACCATCTATCTCTACCAGATCGGACGTCCGGACCAGTCCGTCCAGGAAGACAACTTCGTTGCCCGTTATCCGATGCTGTTGACCGTCATGAAGAACGTCTTCGATGCCTACACCTATGAAGAGATCAAGGCTATGCCGAAAGGCCTAAGACGGTACATGGTCCATGCTATCGGTGATCTGAATCTGACTGCCCTATTTGCCATCTGCGGCGGAAAGAACGACACCAAGAAGCGGAAGGCGGCCTTCCAGCAGTATTTCCAGGATCTGAAGAAACACGACCTGAAGATGTATCACAAGGTGAAGTATTTCACCTACTACGGACTTATCCAGTGGATGCCTTACTGGCTGAAGAGGAAGATCATCATCTACGGATACCATGTTGCGGTGAAGGTTGCAAAGCTCGGATAATTCCTTCTTTTTCTTGCAGTCTACGATAAAAAAAACGCAACTTGCGCTGTTCGAATAGTAAGCGCTTTTATGAAAGACTATCTTAGGGTAGTCTTTTTTTGTTTTATAGCCGCAAGAAGAGGGGGACATATGAAAAACAAAGACACAATAGAAAAAATGGCTCTGGAGGAGAAAGCTCTCCTTACTTCTGGCAAGGATTTCTGGCAGACCCAGGAGATATTGGACAAGGATATCCCTTCTGTCTTCCTCTCGGACGGCCCCCACGGGGTCAGGAAGCAGATGGCAGCCGCCGATCATCTCGGACTCAACGAATCCGTCAAGGCGACCTGCTTTCCGACAGCGGCGACTATGGCATCCAGCTGGGATCCATCCCTCGGGGAGGAACTCGGAAAAGCCTTAGGGGAAGAAGCCGTTGCCCAGAAGGTCAACGTCCTTCTCGGCCCCGGAATGAACATGAAGCGGAATCCGCGGTGCGGAAGAAACTTCGAGTATTTCAGCGAAGATCCTTATCTTGCCGGAAAGATGGCTGCCAGTTATGTACAGGGCATCCAGTCCAACGGCATCGCTTCCTGCATCAAGCACTTCTGCTGCAACGACCAGGAACTGAGCCGAATGACTATCGATACGGTCCTGGATGAAAGAACGCTCCGTGAAATCTACCTTACCGGTTTCGAGATTGCCGTCAAGGAAGGAAAGAACAAGGTTCTGATGTCTTCCTACAACAGGGTCAGCGGCACCCATGTCAACGAGAACATGCACCTGATGCATGACATCCTCCGCAAGGACTGGAACTACGACGGTGTCGTAGTTACCGACTGGGGCGGAGAGAATGATCGCATCAAGGGACTGATGGCCGGAAACGAGCTGGAGATGCCCGGATGCAAGGATACCGTCAAGGAAGTCATCAAGGCCGTCAACTCCGGAGAGCTTTCCGAAGACGTCCTCAACGAAAGCACGGACCGCCTTATCACTTTGGCCCGGGATACCGGAAAGGTCTTTGCCGACGGCAAGAAGCATGAATTCGATATCGACAAGCACAACATCATCGCCCAGCACTGCGCCGAACAGAGCATGGTTCTCCTCAAGAACCAGGGCAATATCCTTCCGATCAAGCCCGGAACCAAAGTCGCCATCATCGGTGACTTTGCCAAGACTCCCCGTTACCAGGGTGCCGGTTCCTCGATCGTCAATCCGACAAGGCTGGAGAACACGCTGGAATCCATCAAGTATTTCCCGGAGATCACCTGCGTCGGCTATGAACCTGGATTCAACCGCTACGGAAAGAAGGACAAGAAGGCCCTCAAGAAGGCTCTTGCCCTTGCCAAGAAGGCAGACGTCTGCCTGGTCTACCTGGGACTGGACGAAGTCACGGAAGCGGAAGGATTGGACCGTCCGAACCTGAATATGCCGGAGAACCAGATCAAGCTCGTCGATGAGCTTGCCCACCAGGGAAGCAAGATCGTTGCCGTTCTGTCTTTAGGGGCACCGGTGAAGCTTGGCTGGGCAGATGAATGCGAAGCCCTCCTCCACTGCTACCTGAGCGGGCAGGCAGGAGCAAGAGCCGCCCTCAACATCATCACGGGCAGAGTCAATCCGTCCGGAAAGCTTGCTGAGACCTATCCGAACAAATACCACGATGTCCCTTCCGCCAGCCACTTCCCCGGCAAGGAGAAGACGGTGGAATACAGGGAAGGCATCTATATCGGCTATAGGTACTACGATACCGCCATGCTCCAGGTCAAGTATCCTTTCGGATACGGACTTAGCTATACGAAGTTCGAGTATTCCGATTACAAGGTCGATGAGAAGGGAGTCTCCTTCAAGATCAAGAACGTCGGGGACAGAGACGGCGCTGAAGTTGCCGAGCTTTATGTCGGCGGAGTCAACCTGAAGGTGTTCCGTCCGAAGAAGGAACTGAAGGGCTTTGCCAAGGTCTTCCTGAAGAAGGGGGAAGAGAAGGAAGTCCATATCAGCTTCGACGACAAGACTTTCCGTTACTGGAACGTCAAGACGAACAAGTGGGAGATCGAAGGCGGCATCTACAACATCTCGATCGGCGCCTCCTGCGAAGACATCCGTCTTTCCCAGACCTTGAGCGTCAAGGGAACGGATGCTCCGAATCCTTACGATCCTAAAGCTCTTCCTTCCTATTACTCCGGAGAAGTCGCCAATGTCTCCGACGAGGAATTCACCAAGCTTCTCGGAAAGCCGATTCCGAATCCCCATTATGATTTCTTCAAGAAGAACCGGATCAAGGTCGGATACAACACGACCGTCGATGAGCTTAGGTATGCCAAGGGATGGACCGGAAGGATGTTCTCCGGCTGCATCCGCTTCGCCATCCGTTTCCTGAAGCGGCTTGGCAACATGACGATGGCGAACACCCTCATCATGGGTGTCCAGTACCAGCCGATGCGGGGAATCTCCAGGATGACCGGAGGTGCTCTCTGCTGGTATAAGCTCGACGGCCTCATCACGATGTTCAACGGCCACTTCTTCAAAGGCCTCCACCAGTTCTTCAAGGGCGGAAGAAGAGCCAAGAAGGAGTCGAAAGCCTTAGATAAGAAGCTCTCCAGCAAAACAGCCAAAGACAGCAGGAAGAAAGCATAAAAGAGGACAACGAGAATGTCAAAGGTAGCAACGAAGAAAAGCGTATTCGACAAGCCGATACTAAGCACGAAGGTAAAGTCTGCAAACGTCAAGCTGTTTCCGGAAGCTGGACTTGGATATTTTGCCGGTCCGACCCTCGCCCTCTTCTCCAATGCCGTCCTCAACACCTATCTCAACAAGTACTTCACGGATATCCTGCATCTGACGGAATGGGCACCTCTGTTCTCCGTTCTACTTCCGGTCCTCTCCGTCATCGCTATCCTCATCGGCAACATCACGGTCGGCAAGATGATGGACCGGGGAAAGACCAGAGCCGGGAAAGCCCGTCCTCTTCTTCTGATTGCTTTCCCGCTGATCATCATCGCCATCCTGGCGATGTTCTTCAATCCGTTTGCTACGAAGGACGGCGGACTCAATACCGGGTCTGTCGGACTCCTCATCTGGGTAGCTATCGCCTATAACCTCTATTATGCCGTTGCCTATCCTTTCTACTACACTTCCCACAGTGCGCTCGTCAACCTTTCTACCCGCAATTCCAACCACAGAGGACTTCTCGGTACCGTTTCGATGGCAACCGGTCTTGCCTCGGTCGGTCTTACCAGCATGGTTCTTCCTTTCTTCCTCGACAAGCTGTTCAAGCCGGGTGCAACTGCCGGTTCCGTTGATTTTGCCTCCTCCTACAGAGCCTGGCAGATCTTCACGATCGGACTTGTCGTCATGACCGGAATCGGAATCGCTCTCGAGTACTATTTCACCAGGGAGAGAATCACGGAAGAGAAGTTCACTCTGGCCAAGTCTGTTACGAAGGAAGAGAAGAAGCCGGCTTCGACGAAGAAGCAGGCCAAGGCCTGCCTCAGCGACAAGTACTGGTGGCTTATCATCCTTCTCTTCTTCTTCTACCAGCTCGGCGGAATGCTCAAGAACAACTCCCAGCTCTATTACTGCCAGGCCTGGTTCAAGGGAACAGACGGGACTTATTCGATCGCTAACGGCGGTGCCTTCAGCGGAACCATCTCCATCCTCGGCGCTATCCCGACGGGACTTGGCATGCTCTTGGTTTGGCCGATTGCCAACAAGATCGGGAAGTCCAAGACGATCGTCTTAGGTTCAATCCTTGCTGTCGTAGGCGGTCTCATCGGATTCCTCCAGCCGGACAACTTCGCCCTGGTCGCAACCTCCTTCATTATCAAGGCCTTAGGAAGCGGACCGGCCATGTACATCTCCTTAGCACTCCTTGCCGATGTGCTGGATCACAACGAAGCCGTCCACGGCTTCCGCAGCGACGGACTTACAATGACTATCTATGGTGCCATCATGATCGGAATGAACGGAATTGCCAATGGTATCATCAACGGTCTTCTTGCCGGTTCCGGATATAGCAGTGAATCTGCTGCAACATTTGCTTCCGATTCCGTCCGTACGGCTATGGAATGGTCCTTCATCGGCGGAGAAACCATCTGCTACCTGGCTATCGCCATTCTTATGGTCTTCATGGGAGTAGAGAAATTCTCTGCTCTTGACCACGAAGCCATCGTCGAAGACCAGAAGAAGGAAGCAGAACTGGAAGGTGTTCCCTACGTCGCTCCGGAAGTCCGTCTTGCCGAAGAGCAGAAGAAGGCAGAAGCGGATTCCGAGGAGGCATATCTGGACGAACTGAAGAAGAAGGCAGAGAAGAAGCACCTCGACTACGCCGAAGAAGAAAAGAAGTACTTTGCCGACAAGGACGAGAAGGAGAAGAAGGCAGAAGAGAAGAAGAAGATCGGCGACGCCAAGAAGGCAGAGAAGGAAAAGCTAGCCGCTCAAAAGCCTGTCTCTCCGGAAGAAAAGGAGAAGAAGGCAAAGCGGGATGCCGCTCTCAGGGCTGCATTCGAAGCCATGCGTGCCAAGGCAAAAGCCGAAGCTTCCGAGTAGTTCTTAGTTCATTGCCGTCCCAGGGCAGATAGTCCGGGCACACGGATCAGGATATGCCCCTTTGTATCCTGGCCCATGCGCCCTGGCTATCGGTGATTTCCGGGACGGTTTTCTTTTGGCCGGAGTGAAAAAGGTGGCCGGGGATAACCTCGGCCACCATGTTTCTTAGGCTACCCAGATAGTCGGAGTATCGTTCACGTAATGCCAATGGCTTCCATCCGTATTGGAAGTCTCCGAATACCAGTAGACAGAAGCCGTGCAGTCTCCGAGGAAGCCGGCACTCCATGTAGAAGGCTTGGAAGCCAGTTTGGAGTAGATTGCTTTAAGCTTGCTGCACTGGACGAAGACGCTTGCTCCAAGGTTGGTCGCCTTTTCCGGAAGGACAATAGAAGTAAGGGAAGAACAGCAGGAGAAAGCAGCATCCCAGATTGTTACGACATTGGTGCCGATCGCAACGGAAGTCAAGGAAGAACACCAGCTGAATGCGGAACCCCCGATAATCTGGACGCTTTCCGGAACCGTGATGCTCTTTATATCCTTATATCCGGAGTAGGCACCTTCGCCTACGATTTTGACAGAACAGGAAGGGAATGTTCCGCTCTTGTTTCCTAGGACTAGGGTATCTCCCTTCATCAGGGTGTTGTCTACGGAGGAATAAACCGTATTTCCAGGAGCGACAGTAATAGTATCTAGGAGAGAGCAGCCGGCAAAGGCTCCGTTTCCTAAAGAAGAAACAGTGCTAGACAGCTCCAGCCTTTGGACATTGGTGCAGCTGGCAAAGGCTCCGATTCCGATGCTGGCGACTCCTTCCGGGAAGGACAGGCTCGTAATGCCGGTGCACCACCAGAAGGCATTTTTACTGATTGTCGATAAGCTTGACGGGAAGCTTATCGAAGTAATGTTGGGGCAGTAAGCAAAAGCATTTTCCCCGATAGTTGTCACCTTGTCCGGAATCGTAAGGGTAGAAGAACCATAAGTCCCTTCAAAAGCATAAGCACCAATCGCGGTAATGCTGCCATCGCTTGGAATAAGAGAAATCCTGGAGCCGAGAACCAGCGTCTTGGTAGCCTTCTCGAAGATGCAGTTGCCGGAGGAGGAATAGACCGTATTTGCCGCACTGACAGATAAAGAAGCCAGATTCGGGCAGTAGGAGAAAGCGCCGGTTCCCAGACTGGAAAGACCGCTGCCAAGAGAAAGGGAGGCAAGGCCTTCGCAGTTATAGAAAGCTTCTTTTCCGATGCTGGTGACCGTATCCGGGATAGAAACGGAAGTCAGGGCCTTGCATTCCTTGAAAGCGGAGGATCCGATACTGGTCAGGGTATCCGGGAAATCGAAGGAAGAAAGATACCAGCATAATCCAAAGGCATTGTTATCAATCGTCTCTAGATTCTTCGGAACAGAAACGGAAACAAGGTTAGAGCAGACATAGAAAGCACCATTCCCGATACTTTTGACCGTATCCGGAAGGACAATGGAAGTAAACTGCTTATGGGAGAAGGCGTTCTGGCCTATACCGGTAACGGGGCAGGAATTCAGGGTATCCGGAATCATTACCATTCTGCTGCTTCCGCTGTATCCGGTGATAAGAGCCTTGTTGTCCGTGATGGTAAAAGAGAAATCAGACTCGGCATTGATAATCGAAAGGGAGGCTTTCATCTCGGATGGGGCAGTCTTGTAATTGCTGCCCGGATCCTGGAAAGAAGCCGTCACTTCATATTTGCCGGGGAAGACATATTTGTTGTTCTGATATGTCAGAGTAATTCCGCAAGGAAGGGTACCCTCAATTGCCAGGGAATGATATAGTCCGTCATAGGTAATGGTTTTGTCCGAGAAGCTGATTCCGGTCATATCCAGATCCGCTTTCTCGATCGTAAGCTTGGCCGTCATGGTCTTTCCGTTGTAGTTCCCGGAAGGATCCGAAAGGGTAGCCGTAACCGTGTATTCCCCGGCATTCACCTTGCCGCTGACGTCATAGGAAACGGTTGTGCCAAGGGGAAGGGCACCTTCGATAGAAAGGGAGTGAGGCTGTCCGTCATAGGTGACCGTCTTGTCGGAGAAGGTAATCCCAGAAACATCCGCTTTCGTTACCTCGAGCTTCGCTTCCATATCCGGAATCGGAAGATGGTCGTCTTCTCCCTTGAAGGAGGCGACTGCCGTCTTCTTCCCGGCATCGGTAAGGGCGTTGTTCCTGTAGGAGACCGTCACTCCGGAAGGGAGTGTCCCTTTGATCTCGGCCTTGTGTTCTTTTCCGTCATAGACGGCACTTACATCCGGGAAAGCAACTCCGGACATGTCGTAGGCGGGGAGAACCGTGGAAGAGGACGGTGCCTCCGTCACGGAAGAGGAAGAGCTGCTTGCAGGAACATCCTTCTTCGAACAGGAAGCAAGCGGAGAGAGACACACAGCACCGAAGACCATCAGCTTCACCAGATTTCTCTTTTTGGACATAAGAACCCCTTTCCTTGAAATACAGGAAAATATTAACAAAGATTTGCAAATCCCTAAATGATTTTTGGGGCAATTTTTGGTCTTTTCAGGTTTTTTTCGTTCTCCTTCCTTTGTCTTATCCGATTTGGTTGTTAAATAGAAATATCTTTTTTGGGGAGAACGGAAGGGGATAACATGCAAATAGCTATCTGCGAAGACAATACAGAAGAACAAACCAAGCTCCTTGCCTTCTTCTCCAAGTGCGAGAAAGAGAACGGAGTCTCTTTCCAGTTTCAGGTGTTCTCTTCCGGAACTGCGCTTTTGTCCTCTCTGGACAAAAGCGAATACGATGCTTGCTTTCTGGATATCTTCCTAGGAGAAGAGAAGAACGGGATCGAAGTTGCAAGGGAGCTTGTGAAATCCGGTTGCTCCTGCCCTCTTGTCTTCACTACCACTTCCAAGGATTACGTCTTCCAAAGCTTCGGGTTCCACGTCATCAACTATCTGGTGAAGCCATATACCTATCTCCAGCTATCCGACACTCTGGATAAGCTCCTCAAAGAAATCCAGGGGCAGTTAGCAACTATTCCGGTTCTTATCGAGGGAGAAGAAAAGAAGATTCCCCTGCAAAGGATCTATTCCATAGAGACCGGAAAGAACCATTCTACTTGGATCCACTTCTCCAAGGATTCCCTCCGCTGCGTAAGTTCCCTTTCCGAGATAGAAGAACAGTTAAAGCCATATCAGAATTTCATCCGGTGCTATAGAAGCTATATCATCAATATGAATTATGTGACCGGGATCAAGGAGAACACCGTCTTTCTGAAGAACGGACTCACGGCTCTTCTTCCCCTTAGGGACGCTGGCGGCATAAAAGCTAAGATCAACGATTATCTCTGGAAAAGGATCACGGAGGAATAGCCATGGCGAATGTCATCATGATGTTCCTCTACTACATCCCTTTCGCTTCTTTGTTTGCTTCCTTCATCATCGACTTTTCCCGGGTGAAGAAACCATTCTTCATCCTGGCAATATTCCTATCTACTTTGCTTATGGCAGTAGTACGGGTGTTGCTAGGGGATACTTCAACCCTTTATATTTCCCTTTTCCTGGCAGGCCTTATCCTGGTGGTCTCTTTGGAACTTATCTTCCTCTTAAAACCATTTCCTTTCCATATTGTCCTTTATGCTTTTCTCTTCACTCTGGAATTTGCTATCTTCATTACAGCCAATTCCCTTCTCGGCCTGCTTAAGGAGAATCCTCTCACCCCTTATTACTACCTTCGCTTTATCCCGGAGAGCACCGTCCTAATTATCCTCGTCCGTAAATTCATCACCCCTCTTGCAAGAGAGTATACGGATACCAAAGCCTGGTATCTCCTTTCCCTCTCTTTGCTTCTGGGAAGCATCGGCTTCTACATAATCTTTGTAATCCGGTCTTATTACATAGACAAAGAAGCCGTTCTTTTCGGAGGCCTTTGTGTTCTCTTCCTGGCATTGATGGCCGGGAACTACGTTGCCGTCTATGTCACTCGATATATGCTGAAAGGAAACGAAGCAAAAGCCGAACTTGCCAATACGAACAAGCTTCTTGAACTCCAGAAGGAACAGTATCAGAACATGGCCGATCTGATGAAGAAAACCGACGAGATACGCCACGATTTCCGTCATCAGGCTGTTACTATGTCTGCTCTCCTGGAAGAGGGCAAGACGAAAGAACTGAGTCAGTATCTTCACACCTATACGAACGATATTCCGTCCCGGATTGCGATATCCTCAAATCCTGCCGTAAATGCCATCTTTTCCTATTATTACGGAATGGCTAAATCCAAAGGAATCCAGATCGACTATAAAATCGATATCCCGGATGGTTGCTCCATCAACGATAGCGATTTCACGGTCTTGATTGGAAACTGCATGGAGAATGCTATCGAGGCCTCTCTGCGGATTCCAAAAGAAGAGAGGAAGATCAAACTCTGGGGACAGGTAAGAGGAGACTTCCTCTTCCTGGTCTTTGAGAACAACTATGACGGAAACTGTCTGGAGAAGAACGGACAGATTCTTTCTACGAAACGGAACGGAAAAGAAGAAGGTATCGGTCTTCTTTCCGTAAAGAGAATCGTCAAGCAGTACCAGGGAGAGATGCTTATCAGCCACCCTGGAAAAGCCTTCTCCGTCAAGGTCAGCATCAAGTTCCGGTAGCCAATATTCTTCAGCGGGCAATCTCGAAAAGGCACCTTTTCCTGGTCTTCCAAAGCTCTGCAATCGAATAGATCCCTAGCAGCAGCAGAATCCCTAGGAGCAGGAAGAACCCGGATAGAGCAAGCCTTGCAGAAGAAACCGATCCATAGATGCTCATGCCCTTGAAGAGGGCAGTAAAGAGCAAGGCAATCGGGTAATCCAATGCCAAGGACAAAACAAAGGCCAGGATAAGAGGAAGAAGGATTCCGCTTATCAGGGATAAAGATACTTTCTTGAGGCTATACCCGGATACGAGCCGGATAGCGGCACTCCTTTTCTCCTTCCCAAGGAATTTCCGAAAGGAGAGAAGGAAGAGAAGCAGCAGGCAAACCCCTAGCGGCAGAAAGACACAGAGCTGAATCAGGCGGACGAAAGCCTGCATTTTGGTTAGCTCCAGGTAGGCTTCATAGGAGCCTCCGTATTTCACGGAATAGTCTCCTAAGATACTACGGAATTCCGGGTAATCCTCAAAGGACTTCAGAAATAAGAGTCTCTCTTTCGTAAACTGGGAAGTATTCCGGGTGATTATAAGGTCGCTGCAATTCAAGAAGAAGGTATGCTCTCCGTAACTGAAATAAGAAGAAGAGGAGTTGCTCAGGATTCCCGAGATCCGGGACCCGGAGAAGGAAAAGCAGGAGTCCCCGGATTCAAAAGAAATCCGGGACCCAAGCAGGTCCTCCCTGCTTTCAAGTCCGAGGTCCTTAGTCAATACATCGGCCGTGTAGAAGCAAAGAAGGACTTTCATTTCCTTTGGATAAGAACCTAGGAAGAGTTTTTCTTCTCCCGAACCCAAGGCCTGGATATTATCCGGAATTTCATCCGGGAGAGAGACAATCCGGGCAGAATCACAGGTCGGTTCCTTCTCTCCGCCTATAGAAAAAGAGTCCTGAAAAGCAGCGGCGGTATCGAAATCAAAAGTCTCATAGGAACCACTCTTAAAATGACTGCTTAGGAATGCCTGGTCAATCCAGCTATCGGAAGTCTCGAAATAATCCAAGGCAACCAGCTGGACCAACTCCTTCTGATAATAATCATTGAAAATTCCAGAAAGAGACACCGATGAACCAGACAGCATCAAGGAGGCTAGGAACAGGAAGAAGAGGGAGAGATAACTCTTCCAGTGCCTTCGGATATCTACAAGCAGGTTATGTTTCATCTAGGAGTCCTCTTCCTTTAATAGACGGGAAAGATCGAGAGACATCCTTCTCTTATAAAAAACAAAGCTGACAAGAACGACAAGAAGGACAAGGAATCCATAGTAGGCAAAAGAAAGATAGGGATAGCAGAAAACAAAGCTGCAGCAAAACAGGGATTCGAAGACCTTAGCAATAACGCCTTTGACTCCTAGATAGGAAAGCATTCCGGTAAAGAAGGACACGGAAACATAGAACAGATTCACCGCTACCATCAGGAAAGAAATCCTTTTGGACTCCAGTCCGAAGGAATTATAGAGGCAGAGGCTCCTCATCCTCGCCTGCAGGGAATTTGTAATGGATTCCCAAATGATATATATGGAAAGTATGCTGAGCATTGCTGCAACCAGTAGAAGAGACAAGGAGATAGTAGAGATAGCATCCCGATACCTTTCGAATAGCTTGTCTTTTACTTCTTCCGGATCAAGCTGGTATCTGTTTTCTAGGAATGCTATTAAAGAATCATAGGAATAGAGGTTCTTCAAATCGACCACCGTCTGTGTGTTTTCCTTGTATCCGAAAAGGTCCAGTACGGAAGAAGACAGAAAGAAAGCCTTATCCGAGCCGGAATACGGAAAGACACCTCCGACATATAGATCCAGGCTTTTATAAGCCGTCCTGATTGTCAGCTTGTCGTCCTTCTTTGCCTGGAGTTCTTGACTGAAAATGGAGTTGATATAGATTACGGGAGAGGAACTGCCGTTTTTCTCAAATCCGTACTCCGAATAGAAAAGATCGTTGTCCTGGAAAAACAGGGACCCGTTATACTGCATCCGCTTGACCGTATAATCCTTTCCTTCTACAAGCCCTCTAGAAGAATAATCCTCTTCCTGTTTTTCAAGGTCTTCGTCGGACAAGGAATAGGCTTTCCCTTTGTAGACAAGGGAATTATAGGAAGGGATTTCTTCTTCCTTTGCTGCAGAGGACGAGAAGAGTGGAAAGGAAAGAGGATCTTTCTCTTCCGCTTTTTCGCTGTCCGTAATCCCCGGTACCAGATTTAGAAGAAGAACAGCGTCCTTCTTCTCTTCTTCTTCCAAGTCTATAAGATCCGGATATTTCTCCTGGAGTTGGAACTCTGAACTCCCCCAAGCCCGATAGAAATTCCGTTTCAAGGAAAAAGCCGTATTGAGTATCGTAAGTTCCGAGCAAAACAAAAAGATGAAGGCGATCATATAAACGATGTAATTCCGGAAGTTCAGCCGGATTTCCCGGAAAAACAATTTACTCATCTTTTGTGTCGGATACGATTCTTCCGTCTTTGAGTTCTACAATTCTGGAGGCATGCCGAAAATGATCCTTGTTATGGGTAACAAGGATGATGGTTTGCCCTGCTTTATTCTCTTTCTGCAAGAGATCCATAACAGCAAAACCGTTCTTGGAGTCCAAATTCCCGCAGGGTTCATCTGCAAAAACGGTCTTAGGATGATTCACTAGAGCCCTGGCAATACAGCATCTCTGCATTTCCCCTCCGGAGAGAAGTTTTGCTTAGCTGTTTTGGACTTTGCCAAGTCCGACTTCTCCGATAATCTTAGTTGCCTGTTCTTTTGCTTCCTTCCAGGAACTCCCTCTTCTAATCTGGAGAGGAAGAAGGACGTTTTCCAGAACAGAGTAATCCATCTCCAAATAAAATCTTTGGAAGATTATGCCGATATCCTTTAGCCGTAGATCGCAGATTTCTTTCTCAGGAAGAGAATAGATGTTGCTATCGCCATAATAGACTTCTTTTCTAGTTGGCTTTTCCAAGGTACTAAGCATACTTAGCAGTGTCGTTTTTCCGCTTCCGCTCTCTCCGGAAAGAATCAGGAATTCTCCTTCCTGGATCGTTAAGCTGATGTTATCTACAGCAGTCAGTTCGCCGTATTTCTTGCAAAGGTTGACTGCATGAATCATTTCCGTTTACTTTAGATAGTAATAGCCATCATCGAATAAGAAACAAAAGGAAATAAGAAAAAAAGCAGAACCACGAAACCCTCTTTTCAGCATATAGACACCCCTTTTTCAACTTTAGGCATTATATCACTATATGCCGCTAATTTTAAGAAAGGAAAAGCCATCGGAGCCTCTTCTCTCCAATAGCTTTGCCGCCCTGTTTGTTTGAAAAGGAAAGCGGATTTTCTAAATGATAAGTTAAATGATAAGAAAGAAAGTCTTGATGGTAAGATTATTGAATAATTAAAAAGCAACAAATACCTAACAATCCATAGGCATTTAGATTTTGTTGATTTCAGAAAAGTTGAAAAGAAGAACTGAATCAAGAAAAACCGGAATCCGGGAAGTGCTATAAAAAACGGCCGCCTAAGCGGTCATTTCTTTATCCGCATTTCTCCCATTTGGGAGTTGTGCGATTGCCACGAACCCTGTCTGATATGCATACAGTGCTCGTATTAGATGCGAATGGCGGAGCGGTGAGATATTTTTCCGACCCTTTTGAGATTCGCAATTTATATGGCAAGCAAATCTTGGCTCTTCAGGAAATCAAAAAAGTTGATGGTCAGGATTCCCTTTTCGTCATACCAAGGCTTTATTGTATCCTTGGTTATGATTATTTTCTTGAAGCTGTCATCTATGTTCACTAATGGCCTAATCTCCTGCTTGCGTTTTTCCGCCATGGCAACGGTGTAGGCGGATTGAATGTAATACTTCTCGCTTCCGTTCACCGCAATGAAATCCACTTCGACCTGTTTTTTCGTATAGATGTCTTTCCCATTGACATCTTGTTTGTTGCTTTTTTCTCGTATTTCCACGGATCCAACAGAAACCTCATACCCACGATAACGGAGTTCGTTATATATGGCGTTTTCCAAAAGGTGGCTTTCCTCGATTTCCCGCCATCCGGTCAGGGCGTTCCTTAATCCAAGATCCTCGAAGAATATCTTTGATTTGCCTTCGATGTATTGCCTTCCTTTGATATCGTAACGGAAACAGGGAATCGTTAAAAAGCAGTTCTCGAAGAACCCTTGATAGCGATCAACCGTCTCATTGTCAATCCTGCCATTTTTCTTTGACCTGAATGTGTTCGCTATAGACAAGGAACTAACGGTAGATCCAACCGAGCTTGCTATGACCTCCAAGGTCTTCTTTAGGTTGGCGTCATTCCTGATTTCGTTATGTGTTACGATGTCGTTGAGATACACGTTGTCGATAAGGTTTTTTAGCTCGTTCCTTTTTTCAAAATCGCTTTTCTCGTTAACCACGATAGGAAGGGAACCGTAGAACATGTATTCGCTCCAAAGTTTTTCAGGTGCCTCCATTTTGCCTTCCGCAAATTCCGAAAACGAGAGAGGCAACAAATGAATGAGGCTGCTTCTGCCTTTGAATTCGGTGGCAATCTCGCTGCTCAAGAGATGGGAATTGCTTCCGGTGACATAAACATCGAGATTCTTCACGTCTAGGTAAGAATTGAGCGTTCCAGAGAAATTTTCAAGGCGCTGAATCTCGTCGAGCAGGAGATAGTGGTGCTTGGAATCGTTTGGAAGGAGGCTTTTGATGAAGGCCCGGAATTTGTGGGAGTTGACCTTTTCCTCAACGCCCTCTTTTACCATGAGAGGTTCTCCAGAGAAAAACGGAAGCAGCTTGTCGAGATCAGAATCTTTGTCGAACGCAAAGGAAATAATGTCGCTCTGATTCACTCCTTCATTTTGAAGGGTTGGTTTAAAGAGATTGTTAAGAAGATATGATTTGCCACCACGCCGAAGGCCGGTGATTACTTTTATGAGCCCATTGCCGCGTTTGTCCAGCAATTGCTTAACATATTTTTCTCTTTTGTACTCCATAACCGCAAATATCCTCCAAACTGTCAACAGTTGCGGTTATATAGTACCATTTATCATGTTGTTTTGGAAGCAGGAAAACTAATATTGGGAATAAAAAGCTGCCCATTTCTGAGCGGCTATTTATCATCCCGAACTTTGATAGCCTTGTTACGGCTATCCATCCTGAATGTTACACCGAACCCGTATCTATAGACATACAGTGTTCGGATACAACGCCACTGGCGGGGCAAGGATGTATTTATTCGAACCTTTACAAAGGCGTTAATTAATATAATTACACTTCATTATTGCTTAAATTTGTAGACCTATAATCTACTTTTTATTATACTGATAATATGGGTATTACCGTGGAAAATCTGGAAATGGTGAAATTTGATGATGGCGATGTAAATCTGGATGTCAGAGTCTCACCAAACGAAGATACCGTGTGGTTAAGTCAAGCAGAAATGGCTGTGCTTTTTGATGTTGATAGAAGCAGAATTTCCCGTCACATTTCACGAATATATGCTGATGGTGAGTTGGACAAGGAATCAACCTATGCGGAAAACGCACAAGCTCAAGCAGAAGGAACAAGGATAATTTCAAGGAAGGTTCCAATTTATAATCTTGATGTTATTATTGCTGTCGGTTACAGGATTAATGGCAAAAGAGGAACCTTGTTTAGGAAGTGGGCCACTTCGGTTTTGAGAGAATACATGCTCAAGGGCTATGCCTTAAACGAAAAGAGAGTTCTCCTCACGGATGAAAACTACATCCATCTAGTAAACCGCGTCGATTCCATGGATGACAGGCTATCAAAAGCTGAGAAAAAGATAAACGATGAAAACCCAAAGGAAAGAATCTTCTTCCAAGGTCAGTTCTATGACGCCCTCTCCTTCCTTGAAGGATTGATATGTAAGGCCTCATCCAGTCTTCTGCTGATTGACTCCTACTGTGACAAGAAAGCCCTGGACATAATCTCAAAGAAAAGGCCTGGAGTAAAAGCCGATATATACTACTCTTCCAAATCCAGACTGTCACAAGCCGAGATTGAAGCCTTCAACAAGCAGTACGGCAATCTTTTCACGCATTTTACCGATTCGTTCCACGACCGGTTCCTTATCATAGACGAAAAAGAGGGCTATCACGTCGGAGCCTCACTGAACTATGTTGGAAGGAGAGCCTTCGAAATGTCTAAGATACTCGACGCCTCAATCATAGAGGCCATAAAAAAGGAACTTTCAGAATGAGCAAGAAGCTTGGCAAAAGAATCAAAGAGATTAGGAAAAAGAACGGAATGACTCAGGAGGAATTTGCCAGATCCTTAGGGTATACATCTAAATCCACCATCAACAAAATCGAGGAAGGCATCAATGAAATGAGCTTTGAGAAACTAATGCTGCTCATTAAAACATATAGCCTTTCCTTGTCTGACATTATGGATGAAGAAAAATAGGAAGATAAGAACATAAAAAAACATATAGAAGATGATGGGTACATTCTTTGCCCGGTCTGCGGGGAATATCTTTTCACAGACCGCGATGATCCTAAAGGCGAAGAAGATTTCTGCATATATTGCGGATGGCACCTAGATAAAGAGCAAGCCAAAGACCCAGACAAGAAAAAGGGCCGTAATGTCATGTCTCTCAATGAGTACAAGGCTTGGTTTGCAAAAAAGCGGCAAGAGAATCCAAAGTTCGATTATCTTGACTCAATTCGTCCTCCATTGGTCCCCCACAAATGTCCGGTCTGCGGCGAATACACTTTTCCTGATTCCTCGTCTTATGACATATGCCCAGTCTGTGGATAGGAAGACGATGGGTTTGAGGAATGCCCAGACGAGAATGGCGGGGCAAATAAGTTAAGCCTAGTCGATAGCAAGAAGCATTTTGCTGAAGAGCGTCTCAAAGATCCTAAGTATCGATGGTGCAAGAGAAAAAGATGAAATAAGAAATAGCCGCCCATTTTGTAGTGAACCCCTAAACTTGGACTTTAGAAACATCATACTGCACTGGCATACCAATTGGATAGCACCTCATGAGGTGCTATCCAATTTAATTTCCGCTGGATCCTCTTTGTGTTCCACCAGAGG